>NZ_BAAAZN010000021.1:0-160924 GCF_039536925.1 Amycolatopsis ultiminotia
CGATCATTCCCGACCCGCCTACAGCGAAATCCTGCCCGACGAGAAGAAGGAAACCGCGGTCGCGTTCTGGCAGCGCTCCCAGATCTTCTTTGCTGCCAGCGCAATCACCGTTCAGCGGACACTCACCGACAACGGACCATGCTACAAGTCCCGCCTCTGGCACGAAGCTCTCATCACGGCTGGGATCATTCACCAACGGGAAAGCGGAACGGTTCAACCGCACCCTGCTCGACGAGTGGGCCTACGCCCAGCCCTACCAGTCCGAAACCCAACGCCGCGAAACATTCCCGCGATGGCTGCACACCTACAATCACCACCGCAGCCACACCACGCTCGCCGGGCACCCACCCGCCAGCCGCATCTCCAACCTCCCCGGGCAGTACAACTAGGGAAGTCAAGCTGGTTGAGGGAGCTCGGGCAGCACGGCCGGACAACGCCGCTCGTGCTGCGGCCTCGGCATCGAGGGGGTCGGGCTTGCCGCGTCGGCGTCGTTCACCACGGTCTGTGCGGTTGACCTCGATGACCGGGACCGCTGGCGGGGCGAGGTGACGGGCCGGCGCAGCACGGTAGGAACCGGTGCATTCGATACCGGCTCGCCGAACCGTCCCGAATTCGTGCGCCCAAGCCAGCTAGTCGCAGACAGCCCGCCGACGTGGTCGGGAACGTCTCGGTGCCCAGTAACACCCCAAGCCTGGTGATCACGGCTGCGACATGGATGTCTTACAGGTGGCCGTCCTCGGGTCGATGTCCGCGGTCAGGACTGTGATGACGCCCTGGTGCAGCAAGGCCCCGAGACACCCAGACCCAACGGCAGCAGGCATCGCCCGCACCGTCACCGACGTCGAGCCCGCATCGCACCAGCGGCCCCGCTACCAGCTGATCGGCAGTGACCGGGGTCCGCGGAGCAGGCGGCCGGTCTTGAACGGGACCTCGTCCGCCGGTACTGCCAGGCGCAGTTCCGGCAGCCGGCGGAGCACCGTGCCGAGGCCTGCTTGCAGTTCCACCCGGGCGAGCGGCGCGCCGAGGCAGTGGTGGATCCCGTGCCCGAACGAGATGTGCGGATTGTTCTCGCGGTCGAAGTCCACCTCGTCGGCCTGCGCGAAGGCCAGTTCGTCGCGGTTGGCGGCGGCGATCTGGCAGACCACGGTCTCGCCCTCGCGTACCAGGGTGCCGCCTACCTCGATGTCCTCCCTGGCGATCCGGCCGAAGGTGACCACCCCCAGCGGGGTGATCCGCGCCAGTTCCTCGACCGCCTTGGGTACCAGCGCCGGGTCTGCGCGCAGCCGCTGCCACAGCTCGGGCCGGGTCAGCAGCGTGTACACGTAGCCGGAGAGCTGGTTGGCGGTGGTCTCGTGCCCCGCCGCGAGCAGGGTGACGCCCAGCTGCACCAGCTCGTCGTCGGTCAGCCGGTCCTCGGCTTCGCGCGCCGAGACGAGCTGTCCGATCAGGTCGTCGGTCGGTTCCGCGCGGCGTTCGGCGGCAAGTTCGGCGAAGAACAACTCCAGCTGACGACGGGCCTCGACGATCTCCTCGACCGGTACGTCGGAGATGGCCGCGCCCTTGTCCGACCACTCGTGGAACTGGGAACGGCGGTGTTGCGGGACGCCGAGCAGCTCGCTGATCGTGGTGACCGCCAGCGGCAGCGTGAAATCGGCGACCAGGTCGGCAGGCGGGCCCAGCTCGAGCATCCGGTCCAGCAGATCGTCCACCACCCGCTGGATCCTGGGCCGCAGCACCTCGATGCGGCGCACGGTGAACGTCCGCGCGACCACCCGGCGCACCCGAGTGTGCTCCGGCGGGTCCAGGTTCAGCAGTCCGGGCGTGCTCTCCACCATCGGAACCGTGCGCGGCATGTCGTTGTGCAGTGCCGCCGCGCGGCTGAACCGGAGGTCGGCGAGCACGAGCTTGACATCGGCCAGCTTGGTCGCCAGCCACGCGCTTCCACCGTAGGGCATCTCGACCCGGCCCAGCCCGTCTTCCCGGCGGAACCGGCCGTACTCCGGCGCGAGGTTCAGCCTGCCGGCCTCCTGGAACGGATAGGGGCAAGCCACGGTCGTCATCGGGAAACCTCCTGCACGAGCGGTCTTTCGAGTAGTAGCACGACGTCCGGGGACCGTCCAGCGACTATGATCGGCACCGGAAGCGGCCTGACCACAAAGGGCAGACTTGTGGCACGACCGCGCCGAGCGCCACGACCCGGTGCAGCGCACCGCGTTCCCGGCGCAGCACTCGATCCGCCTGCGAGGTGGTGTCCGGATGTGGTTGCGACCGCGTGCTCGGGCGATGATGAGCGACCGGGCGGCGAAAATGGGGTGTGGAGCGCACGGCCGCGGGAGTAGCGTCGGCGACCGTGATCAGTTCGGCCACCCCGGGAGATGATCCGGCGGACGGCTGGTTCCCGGAGAGCGTGGCTGCGGACTACGACTCCCCGGGTGGTGCGAACCTGCCCGAAGTGGTGACGCCCGCGGTAGCTGTCCTCGAAGACTTGGCCGACGGCCCGGTGCTCGAGTTCGCCGTCGGGACCGGGCGGATCGCCGTGCCGCTGGCCGCTCGCGGGGTGCCGGTGAGCGGCATCGAGCTGAGCCGGGCGATGGCGGCGCGGATCGCGGACAAGCCGGGCGGTGCCGCGGTCGAAGTCGTGATCGGCGACATGACGACGACGCGGGTGGCCGGTCAGTTCTCGATGGTCTATCTGGTGTTCAACACCATCAGCAACGTGACCACGCAGGACGGGCAGGTCGAGGTCTTTCGCAATGCGGCCGCGCATCTGCGGCCGGGCGGGCTGTTCCTCGTCGAGGTGGGCCTGCCGGACCTGCGTCGCCTGCCACCCGGGCAGGACACCGCCGCGTTCACGGTGGCGCCCGGTGCCGCCGGCGGCTATGTCGGGTTCGATCAGTACGACGTCGTCACGCAGCAGTTCACGTCGAACCACGTCACCGTGTCACCGGACGGAAGCGGACGGTTCCGCCGAATTCCGTTCCGGTACGCATGGCCTGCCGAGATGGACCTCATGGCTCGCATCGCCGGGATGAGCCTGAAATCCCGCTGGTCGGACTGGGACCGTTCGGAATTCACCGCGGAAAGCACCAAACACGTGTCGGTCTGGAAGACCGCCCCGAGCAACTGACGGTGTGTGCCCCTTTCCTGACCCGGACGGATGCTCCGTCGGGGACCGCATGATTGGGCCGGTGCCACGGGCCGGCCTCGGTCCACTCGGTGAACGTCCGGTGCGCGGTCGGCACCGTCCTGCGCACCCACCGGTCAGCACGAAGACCACCGCCGTGCACGCTGCCCCGGGGTCGGTCCGGGAGCTGGACGCGCTTTCGCCGCTCGACCGGTCTGCTGATCCGCGACCGTGGCAGCGGTGATCTTCTGCCTCGGCTCGGGCGACCGGCGAAACAACTATCCGCGACTGGCCAATGTGGACAGCAGGCCGGTCTTGCTGCTTGCCGATGACCGGGGGATCGACGTCGAGCGGGCCTCCGCCGTCGCGATGAGCCCGAACTGCGCCGCGCAGGTCGCCGCTTGTGCGGACGTCGGACCTGGCGTGCGCCTCTTGTGGGAGCCGGAAGAAGCGGGCTAACGTCATCTGCGGGCTCATGACAACGGTGTCATGGACGTGAACACGACGAGGATGACATGCGGTCAGCGCGATACGCAGTAGCCCGGCACAGCATCAGAGCTCGATGGGGGGCAGTTGTACTCAGCGTCGCCCTCGCGGTCGCGGGATCCGTCGCCGGTGCGGCGGCAAGTGCGAACGCAGCCGCGCGGCCGTTGGCGTCTGCCTCGGCGCCGGGGGTGCCGGCCGATCCGACGAAGCTGGTGAATCCGTTCATCGGGACGGAAAACGAGGGGCTGGACTTCCCTGCCGCGGGCGCGCCGTTCGGTCTGGTGCAGGAGAGTCCGCTGATGAAGACCGCCGGTGGCACGGGGTGTGCCACGCAGTCCGCCGACACGGTCACCGGGTTCAGCCAGACGACGATCAACGGGTGCCGGTTCAACTACCTGCCGATGATGCCCACCACCGGGGCGGTGAGCTCGACCGACCCGGCACAGTACGCGTCGACCTTCAGCCATGCCAACGAAACGACAAGTCCGGACTACTACCGGACAGAACTCGACAAGTACGGCGTGCGCGTCGGGCTGACGGCGACCGCGCGGACCGGATGGCAGCAGTACACCTTCCCGCGGACGAGCCAGGCGAACGTGCTGTTCAACGCCGGTGCCGGCGTGACCGCTTCCGAGATCCACGTGGTCGGCGACCGAACCGTGGAGGGCTGGGTCGAGGACTCCAAGAAGACCTACTTCGTCGCGGAGCTCAGCAGGCCGTTCGCGTCGTACGGCACCTGGCAGGGATCCGAGCGGACGCCCGCCTCCCGGGATTCGGCGGCCAAGGGGGCCAACGGGGCATGGGTCACGTTCGACACGACGAAGAACGACGCGCCCGTTGTTGCGAAGGTGGGGCTTTCCTTCACCGGCCTTGCCGGCGCCGGGAAGAACCTGGCCACGGAGACGGGGAAGCTCGGATTCGACTTCGACGCCGCGCACAAGACGTTGCACGATCAGTGGAACACGATGCTGCACAAGGCCGCGATCGCGGGCGGGTCGCACGATCAGCAGGTCGCGTACTACACGGCGCTGTACCACTCGATGCTCGATCCGAACCTCATCGGGGACGTCGACGGCCGCTACGTCGGAGCCGACAAGAGGATCCACACGGCCCGCGATTACACGCCCTACAGCAATTTCTCGCTGTGGGACACCTTCCGGTCGCAGAACCAGCTGCTCGAGATGCTCGTGCCGAAGGTCGCGCACGACATCGACATGTCGGTTCTCGCGATTGCCCGAGAGGGGGGAGCGTTGCCGCGCTGGTACCTGGAAGACCAGGAGGGCAACATCATGACCGGTGATCCGGTCACCCCGTTCCTGGTCGAGGGCTGGTCGAAGGGGTTGCTCACCGGAGCGGACGCCGAGGAGGCCTACAAGTACCTCCGGGCGAACGCGACCGAGGTGCCGTCCGCCGACGTCCGCGAGAACGGGCGCGCCGGTGTCGCGTATTACGCGGAACGCGGGTATGTCCCGTACGGCCTCAACATCACGTCGAACGGCGACTGCGCGACGGGCGGAACCGGCGGCAACTGCTGTCCGACCAAGGGCAACGACAACGACTGCTACTACGGCACGTCGGCCACGTTGGAGTACGCGGCAGCCGACGCGTCACTGGCGCTGATGGCGAAGGGTCTGGGCCACGCGTCCGACGCCACGATGTTCGCCAAGCGCGGACAGGCGTACAAGAACGTCTTCGACACGCAGACCAAGCAGTTCCGGCCCCGCACCGCGGCCGACGGTACCTGGCTGACCCCGTACGACCCGGTCACGAGCAACCACGCGTTCCACGAGCAGAACGCGAGCCAGTACCAGTGGATGGTGCCGCAGGATCCGGCCGGACTTGTCGGCATGCTGGGTGGCAGCGACCCGGCGACCGCCCGGCTGAACGACTTCTTCGCCTACGAAGATCTCGTCACCGATCCGGCGGGGACCGCGCGCAAGGCGTGGGTGAGCGACCCGTACGACTACTACGACTCCACCAAGTACAACCCGAACAACGAACCGAACCTCATCGCGCCGTACCTGTACGCGTGGACCGGGCGGCCCGGCAACACCGCGACCGTGGTCAAGGCGCAGGAGACCCTGTTCACGAACACCCCCGGCGGGATCCCCGGCAACGACGACATGGGTGAGATGTCCTCCTGGTACGTGCTGTCGTCGCTGGGGCTCTACCCCACGACAAGCGGTGCCAACTTCGAGGTCCTCACCACTCCGCAGTTCCCGGCCGCGCAGGTGCAGATCGGCGGCTACGGGAGGACATCGGGCGGGACGCTGACGATCTCCGCGCCGGGCACCAGCATGAGCAACCGCTACATCGCTTCGGCGACGGTGAACGGCAAACCGTGGGGCAAGGCTTGGGTCGACCAGGCCGATATCGCCAACGGGGGTCGCATCGATTACGCACTGAGCACCAAGCCAACCGCATGGGCAACGGCCGCGAAGGACGCTCCGCCGTCGATCGACCCGACGCCGAACCCGCAGCATCAGCTGAACGTTGAGGTCGCACCCGGTCAGGTCGTCATGGCGCCCGCGGCGGGTCAAGCTTCGCAACAGGAAGCCGATCTGACGCTGCTCGCCACGGCGCCGCGCACCGCACGCATCACCGTGACCACGACGGGGCCGAAGGGGTGGTCGGTCTCCCCGTCCTCCGCAGTGCGCACAGCCGACTCGAACGGGCTCCCGGCCCAGGTGAACGACAAGCTGCGGATCACGGCGCCGGCCGGGACCAAGGCAGGTACCTATCCGGTGTCGGTCACCGCCCAGCTCCCCGGCGCCGCTGCGGTCGAGAAGACCGTCACCGTCGTGGTCCAGCAGGCCGGGAGCTGCGCGATCCAGACGAACACCTCGTGCGCCGTCGATTTGAACGCTGCCTACAACAACGACGGCGTCGCGACCCTCGCTGCCCCCGGCGAGGGCAACTTCGACGGCACCGGTACGAGCTACGCTGCCGACCAGCTGCCCGCGCCGGGACCGGTGACCCTCGACGGCGTCACCTACCAAGCCCCTCCGACCTCCGGCACCAGCCGGAACTTCGTCAAGTCCACCGGGCAGGCGCTCGCCCTCCCGTCCGGGCACTACCGCAGCCTCCACATCGTGGGTGCGTCCGACAACGGCAGCACCGGTGCCGCGTCGGCCACCGCGGTAGTCACCTACACCGACGGCAGCACGGCGACGGTTCCGCTGGAACTCACGGGCTGGGCGAACGAAACCCCGGACTTCGGCAACGCCGTGGCGCTGACGACTGCGTACCAGCTCAAGGCCGGAACCGGGAAGATCGACAGCAAGGCCTCGCTCTACGAGACGACAGTCCCGCTGGAATCCGGGAAGCAGGTCCGTTCGCTGTCCCTGGCCACCCCGTCCGTGCCGGCCTGGGTGGCACCCGGATCCGGAGGGCTCGATTGGCAACGCAACAGCGGGCTCGGGATCTACGCGATGACCCTGCAGCACTGAGCGTCGCGATCGCTCCTGCCACCGAGGCCCGCGGGAGAGGGGATCCTCGGGCCAGCGGCCACGGGGAACTGATGTTGAGGTTCTGGTACGGGGATGACGCTCCGGAGAAAGTCGAGCCGATGGCCTCACAGGTGACGCCCCGCGCGCCATCGCAGCAGGCAACATATGCCGTGGTGGCCTCGTAAATCGATCCGTCGTCGCGTGTGGTCTCGCCGGTGACGGAATCGCGGGACTCCGTCAGCGTCGTGACACGTTCTCCGAGGCGAAGTTCCACGAGCCCGGTCGACGGCAGGTGAACGCGGAGCACCTCCTCGACGGTCGGCTGCGGAACCTGTTGCTCGCCTTCGGTGAAGAGGCCACTGGGCTCGGTCCGCATCCCGACTGAAGGTCCCGGGCGTGCGTCCGGCCGACCCGCTGCGGGGAGCTGACCCTGGATCGGGTGTTGCGGTCGTTCACCAGAGCACGGCACTCCGGATCGTCAACCAGCTTCTGCGCTTGGGGGCGTTGGAACTCCGCGACGACGGGGAGTTCGTGGTCGGTCTGCAGCTGTTCGAGATTGCTTCGCTCGCTCCCGCGGCCGCGGGGAACGAGCGAGTGGAGGACCTGCACCACATCACCCGCCAGCACATCCTGCTGGCTGTGCGAGGGGGTGCCGGTCGAGCGGCTCTCGGCCACGGACGCGACGGCGGTCAATACCGCGTGGGAGACCGGATCCCCTTCGACGGGCCTGGCATCGGCGTTGCGCTGCTGGCGTTCGCGCCGGACTCCCTTGCCCGATCTGTGCTTGGCCCGGGTGGCCAACCTGGTCACGATCCGCACCGCGAGTCGCGCGTCGGGCCGGCTCAGCCGGAAGTCGTCGTCTGGCGGCTCGCGATCAGCAGTTCGGTGGTGAGTCGGATGTGTCGCTCACTGCGGGTGGCGGCGGCCTCGGCGTCGCGGCCGATGGCGGCCTCCATGATTTCGCGGTGCTCTGCTTCGATATCGCGATGCGTCCGGCGGTTCTCCGACGTCGACCAGCAGCGGTAGACCTCCGAGATCGAGCGGAGGCGGGCGGCCGCCTGGTAGAGATAGCTGTTGCCGCAGCCGGCGAGGATGGCGAGGTGGAACTCCTCGTGCGCGGTGAGCCACTCCTCACTGATCTCCGGCCCGACGACAGTGCGGCCGATCCGCTCAAGCCGGTGGTGCTTGGCGACGACGTCGGATTCCCACGCGATGTCGCCGTGAGCGATCGCCTCACCGAGCACGAAGGTCTCGATCGCGACCCGTGCCTCGGTGAGTTGGGTGAGGTTGTCGATCGAGACATCGACGACGCGGAACCCCAGCTGCGCCTCGGAAGTCGCCAGCCCCTGCTCGACGAGCCGGGGCAGCACCTCGCGCAGTACCCCGCTGCTGACGTCGTACCGCTCCCTGAGCTCGGCGAAACCCAGCTTCGAACCCGGCGCCAGCCGACCGTTGAGGACATCCGAACGCAACTGGTGAAGCACCACGCTCGACCGCGTGGCGGTGGCAACGCTGGATCGGGCCATGCAGCAACCCTAGTCCACGATGTCGACATCTGGTGCAATCGACTCCATCGAGGATAATATCGATATTATCTCAATATGTCGAATTCGGTGAGACAGTGTCATCGAGTTGGACCGCACGGCTGATCCCGGGAGTGTGCGTCACGGAGTGGGCGGTGACGTTGGACCGGCAGAACCGGGAACAAGATCTGTTGCTCTGCAAGGAAAATGGCAACCGGTGGATACGTCCACGCTCGTTGCCCTTGGCGCCCGCACGGCGCCGATCACCGGCGGCTCCCGCGGTTTCGTAAGGATGATCGCCGAGGGCTGCGTCCACGTCGGCATGAATCGCCCTCGGGCATCCCCGCCAAGAACGCCGGCGCGGCAGGGGTGCACCGTTCGACACCTTCCCCGAGCCCGGCTGGGACAAGATGCCGGACCTCAACCTTTGCTCGCGGCGCCCCGAGCAGACCGCCAGCTCAGGGCCGCCGCACCTGCCCTTCAACCCGCCTTGGGTGATGGATCTGCTGGTGAGTGATAGTGTGGCGCCGATCGCCCTCGTAGCTCAGGGGATAGAGCACGGTTCTCCTAAAACCGGTGTCGCAGGTTCAAGTCCTGCCGGGGGCACTCCAAAGGTGGGAATGGCAGAGGCGCCGGCCATGGCACCCTCTTTGTTGTGTTTGCGCTGGTGAAGTTCTGTGCGTTCGTTGTTGATGTCGCGGACGAAGTTGAGCTTGTCGACGATCGCAGGTCGCGGGATCGAGATTGAGCCGGTCTGCGATGGCCTGGTAGCCGAGGCGTTCGGTGATGCGCCAGTGGTCTCCAGTATGTCGACGACCTAGAACCCGGAAATGCTCTGCTCGACCCGGCGGGTCAGCAACGACGTAGCGACCTTCGGCTTACGACCGTCCACTGTGGCCAGTCGGAAGGACTCATCGGCCGCGAGCAGACGGACTCGACGCGACCCTGATCGGCCCGGACGCGGTGGCAATCCCGTTCGACCTCAGAGCGGTCCGGGCTGAGGGGACTGGCGGGTGGGTCCCGCCGCCCGGGATTGCGTAGCTGCCCAGCTGGCCAGGAGTTTGAGCCGGTCTTCGGATGCGGTGCCGGGTTCGGCGGTGTAGGTGATCAGGTTGTGTACGGCCTGGCCGGACAGGGGCAGGTCGAGGGACTGGAAGGTCAGTTCCAGGTGGCCGACGTCGGGGTGCTGGAGCCGTTTGATGCCGTCGTGGCGGATCAGGACGTCGTGCGCGGCCCATCGGCCGTGGAACGCGGGGCTGAGAGTGGACAGCTCGTCGACGAGTTCGCGCAGTGCCCGGTCCCGGGGCTCGCGCGCGGCCTCGGCGCGCAGCAGGGCGGCGGTGGCATCGCCGGCCGCGTCCCAGTCGACGAAGAAGTCGCGTGCGCCGGCGTCGAGGAAGATGTAGCGGGCGATGTTGGGGCGGCCGCGCCGGTCGACGGTGGCGCTGTCGAACATCGGTGCAAACAATGCTCGGGCCAGGGGGTTACCGGCGACGACGTCCGTGCGGCCGTTGCGTACGAACGCCGAGGACATCGTCACGGAGTCGAGCAGCCACTGGACCTGTGGCGCGACTTCGACGTCCCCGCGACGCGGTGGCGTGCGGTTCTCCGGCCGCGATGACCGGGCCAGGTCGAACAGGTAGGTGCGTTCGTCGTCGTCCAGTCGCAGGGCGCGAGCGACCGCGTCGAGGACCTCTTCGGACACGCCGCCGATGTGCCCCTTCTCCAGCCGCGTGTACCACTCCGTGCTCACGCCGGCCAGGACGGCGACCTCCTCGCGTCGCAGCCCGGCGACCCGGCGACGGGTGCTGGTCGGCAGTCCGGCCTGCACCGGGGTGATCCTGGCGCGCCGACTGGCGAGGAAATGCCGGATTTCGCCGCGGTTTCCGGGCTGCTGGTCCATATCGTCCACGGTAGCCGCTGAGCACAGCGCGAGGGGGGTTGAGGTGGTACCCCCTATAAACGCAACCTTCTCCGGCGGCGGGGATCGCGGTCTCCTGGGCATCGGACGTTGCGGCCGGACATGTCGTGACACTGGCGGCCGGGGCGTTCACCACAAGCCGCCACGGCCGGAGAACAAGCAACGGAGGTAGCGGACATGACGAGCAAGACGCTGACCGCGCCGGCGGTGGCGCTGGGCACGTGGGCCTGGGGGGACAGCGGCGAGGTGGGCGACGGCTATTTCGGCAGTCAGCTGACCGAGCCCGGCCTGCGAGAGGTCGTCGAGAAGGCGCAATCGAACGGGTTCACCCTGTGGGACACCGCGGTGGTGTACGGCATGGGCCGCTCGGAGACGGTTCTCGCTCAGGCGTTGAAGGGCTACGCCCGCAGCGAGTACCAGCTGTCGACGAAGTTCACCCCGCAGGTCGCGGGCGACGGCGACGATCCGGTCGCGGACATGCTGGAGCAGAGCCTCGGCCGGATGGGCACGGACTATGTGGATCTGTACTGGATCCACAACCCCGCCGACGTGGCCCGTTGGACGCCGCTGCTGATTCCGCTGCTGCAGAGCGGCAGGATCAAGCATGTCGGCGTCTCGAACCACAACATGACGCAGATCGCTATTGCCGATCAGATCCTCGGCGAGGCCGGGTTTCGTGTGGAGGCGGTCCAGAACCACTACAGTCTCCTGTACCGCAGCTCTGCACGCGCGGGCATTCTTGATCACTGCCGCGAGCACGACGTGCGGTTCTTCTCCTACATGGTCCTCGAACAAGGGGCGTTGACCGGCAGGTACAGCCCGGCCCATCCGTTGCCGGAGGGCAGCAGCCGGGCGGTCGTGTACAACGGCATCCTGCCCCAGCTGCAGAGGCTGACGGACAGGATGGCGGCGATCGGCGAGGAGCGAGGCGCGTCCGCCGCCGACATCGCCACCGCCTGGGCCATCGCCAAGGGAACCACCCCGATCATCGGGGTCACGAAGGCGGACTACATCGACGGGTTGGTCCGAGCGCACGGCATCGAGCTCACCGCCGAGGAAATCGCGGAGCTGGAGGCGCTGGCGGATGCTGCAGACGTCGACACGCGCGGCAGCTGGGAGCACAACATGTAGCAGTGGTCGGCGGAGCAAAGCAGGCACGACGCGGGAAAGGAAGGGGAGCTTCTTCCGCCGCTCCTGGCGGCCGGACTCTCTCCGTCGGTATCGGTCAGTGGCCTGCGAAGCCGCCGAGGTACGTGCGGAATTCCGCAAGTTCAAGCGGAAAAGCGACCTCGTGGTTCAGGAGATCATCGGCGAAGGCATGCGCAGCGGCGAATTCGTCAGCAGTGACGAGAACGTCACCGTCTTCGCGATCGACGGAATGTGCAACTGGTTGTGGAAATGGTACCGGTCGTCCGGGGCACTGAGTGCCGAGGAGATCGCCGACAGATTCACCGACCTTGTGCTGTTCGGCCTGGCCTCGCGAGACGATGAGCCGGTCGAGGGCCCGGCGGCTCGCACCCGGGATGAGCTCATCCGGTACCACTCGCGGGCCATCCGCTTCCACACCGAGCGGATCGAGGCACTCGCCACCGAAGAATGACCCGCGCCGTACGCTCCGGTGGGACCGCCTGGGCGCGCGTGGCGGCGGCACTACCAGGCAGAAGGAAGGGATGGGCGACGAGCCCGCTCCCGCAAGCCGCACACCGGTCCACGGGCAACCCCGGCCGCGGCTTCGACTTTCGAAGGACAGCGGCGTGCGCCCATCGACCGGATTCCCCGCGGAGCCACTGCCCGGACGATCGATGGACCCTCACGCCCGCCCGCACCCGGTTGCGCCCGCCCGCACCCGACGGTGCGGGCCTGTTGCCCGGCTGTGCCCGACGGTGCCGGCCAGTGCCCGACTGTGCCCGACGGCGCCGGCCAGCGCCCGGCTGTGCTCGGCGGCGCCGCCACTGCGCGGACGCTTGGCCACGGTGGACGGTGTCCCGGTCAGTGCCGTGCGCATGGCGCAGGGATGTCGAGACTCGGGTAGCCCATGTGGGGGATAGTCGACGGGGTCGACCAGCGGTCCGGCCCGTTCAACCGGACCAGTGGGCTCACCTGGTCGTGTCTGGTTTCGAAAGCCTGAACAACAGTAGGTAATCTTCCGTAACGGGTGCGGGGAGCCGCCTCCAACCCAGGGCTGCCGGAGGGCTTCGTTGATCAAGCTCATGTTCGCCGACGACGAGGAACTGGTTCGGTCGGGGCTGCGCGCCATGATGTCGGGGGCCTCGGACATCGAGATCGTCGGCGAGGCGAGTGACGGCAGATCCGCGGTGGAGGTCGCCCGCCGGTACCACCCGGACGTGGCTCTGCTGGACATCAAGATGCGCGCACCGGACGACGGGATCCGGGCGCTCCGGGCCATCCTGGCGCTGCCGGATCCGCCTCGCGTCGCGATGCTGACCACCTTCGACATCGACGAGTACGTCAGCCTGGCGCTGCGGCTGGGGGCAAACGGTTTCCTCCTCAAGGACATCGACCCCGCGGCGTTGCTGCGTGCCATCCGGGACCTCGCCAAGGGCGGTGCGGTGCTCGACCCCGGGGTCGCGGCGCGCATGGTGCAGAGCCACCGCGACGAGCAACGGGCCGCGCAGCCGGCACGCAAGCTGCTGGCATCGCTGTCCGAACGGGAACGCGAGGTCGTCGCGCTGATCGGGCAGGGCATGTCCAACGCGGAGATCGGCGGCCGGCTGCACCTGTCCGAGGCCACCGTGAAGGGGTACGTCTCGGCAGTGCTGTCGAAGATCGGCGCCGCCAACCGGGTGCAGGCGGCGCTGCTGGCCTATCGCGGTGGGTTGCTCGACCAGTAAGACCGGTACATGCTCCTGATCGCGCTCGAGTTCCTCGGGCTGGTGGCGTTCGCGGCGTCCGGTGCGCTCGCCGCGGTGCGGGCTCGGCTGGACGTGTTCGGTGTGATCGTGCTCGGTCTCACCACGGCGCTCGGCGGCGGCATCATCCGTGACGTGCTGCTCGGCATCACCCCGCCGACCTCCCTGCGCAACTGGCCTTACCTGGCGGTTTGCGCGGCCACCGCACTGATCGTGTTCGCCTTCCACCCGCAGGTCGCCCGGTTGCGCCGCGCGGTGCTGCTCGCCGACGCGCTCGGGCTCGGCGTGTTCGCCACCGCGGGGACCACCGTGGCGCTCAACGAGGGCGCGACCGTCTACGCGGCCTGCCTGATCGGCATGACCAGCGGCATCGGCGGCGGCGCGGTCCGCGATCTGCTGCTCCGCGAGATCCCGCTCGTGTTGCGCAAGGAGATCTACGCGGTGGCCGCGCTCACCGGGGCGGTGTGCGTCGGCGTCGGTCACGCTCTGCGACTTCCGGCGGGTCCGGTCACCGTGGTGGCCGCGGCGGCGGTGGTCACGATTCGGGTCGTCTCGCTGTGGCGGCAGTGGAACGCGCCGGTCGCGC
The DNA here is from genome assembly GCF_039536925.1 of Amycolatopsis ultiminotia. Taxonomy (NCBI): domain Bacteria; kingdom Bacillati; phylum Actinomycetota; class Actinomycetes; order Pseudonocardiales; family Pseudonocardiaceae; genus Amycolatopsis; species Amycolatopsis ultiminotia. The sequence continues at coordinate 13,960 of NZ_BAAAZN010000021.1, forward strand.
GGCCGCCCGAGGAGGGGACTTCGTGAGTTTCGCGGGTGTTCTTAGGCGGGTCTCAGCACTCTGCGTAAGACTGACCGCATGCGCATCCTCGTGGTGGACGACGACCGTGCCGTCCGTGAGTCACTCAGGCGGTCACTGGAGTTCAACGGCTACACCGTGGAGCTGGCCGGCGACGGTGCGCAGGCATTGGAGGCGATCATCGCCAACCGGCCGGACGCGATGGTGCTCGATGTGATGATGCCCCGCCTCGACGGGCTCGAGGTGGCCCGCCGGCTGCGCAGTACCGGCGACGACCTGCCCATTCTCGTGCTGACCGCACGCGACACCGTTTCCGACCGGGTCTCCGGCCTCGATGCCGGCGCCGACGACTACCTGCCCAAGCCGTTCGCACTGGAGGAACTGCTCGCCCGGCTGCGCGCACTGCTGCGCCGTGCCGTGCCGGACAGCCAGCAGGGCGAGACGAGCGAAGCGCTGTCGTTCGCCGACCTCACGCTGGACCCCGGCACTCGCGAGGTCCGCCGCGGTGACCGCGAGATCAGTCTCACCCGCACCGAGTTCGCGCTGCTCGAGTTGTTCCTCTCGTACCCCAAGCACGTGCTGACCCGCGGAAGGATCCTGGAGGAAGTATGGGGTTACGACTTCCCGACGTCGGGCAACGCACTGGAGGTCTACGTCGGCTATTTGCGCCGCAAGACCGAAGCGGGCGGGGAGCCCAGGCTGATCCACACGGTGCGGGGCGTGGGGTACGTGCTGCGCGAAACTCCGCCGTGACCGACGAAGCCGCGGTGCCGACGGTGAACGTCACCGATCCCCGTGGCGACCGGTGGGGCGCCCGCCGGTTCTCCTTGCGCGGCCGGGTCACGCTGCTGGCCGCGGCCTGCGTCGCCGGTGCGGTGGCGCTGGTGTCGCTGTGCGCTTACCTGATCGTGCAGAGCAATCTCTACCAGCAGCTCGACGACAACCTGCTGGCACGCGCCGAGTCCGCGGTGCAGTCACCGCAGGTGCAGACCCAGCTCAAGCAGGTGCCGGGTGCCTTCCTCGCCAGTGCCGACCTGCAGATCGGCCAGCTCAACGGCCTGACCGGTGAGCTGATCTACCCGCAGGCGGGCTCACCGCCGCCGGTGGGCCCGTCCGAGCTGCGCGTCGCCACCGGCGGATTGCCGCAGTCGCTGCGCACCGACCAGGCCACCGGAACCCGGGTGGTCGCGCTGCCCGCGGACCACGGCGAGGCGATGGTGCTCGCGCAGTCGATGGCACCCACGAAGCGCGCGCTCAACGAGCTGGCCGTGGTGCTGTTCCTCGTCGGTGGCGCGGGGATCGTGGTGGCCGCGGGCGCGGGCACCGCGGTGGCCCGCGCCGGGCTCCGGCCGGTGGACCGGTTGACCTCGGCCGCCGAACGGGTCGCCCAAACCGGGGACCTGCGGCCGATCCCGGTCAGCGGGGACGACGAGCTCGCCAGGCTCACGCACAGCTTCAACACCATGCTCGGCACGGTCGCCGATTCGCAGGAACGCCAGCGCCAGCTTGTCGCGGATGCGGGGCACGAACTGCGGACCCCGCTGACGTCCTTGCGTACCAACCTGGAGCTGTTGCTCTCGGCAAGCAGGCCGGGCGCGCGTGCGCTGCCGGACGAGGACCGCGCCGAGATCGAAGCCGATATCCGCGGCCAGATCGACGAGCTCACCCAGCTGATCGGCGACCTCGTGGAACTGGCGCGCCAGGACGAACCACGCGAGCTGACCGAACGGGTCGAGCTGGTCGACGTGGTGGAGCGCGCGCTGGACCGAGCCCGCCGCAGGGCAGGCGAAATCGAGTTCGACGTGACCATGCAGCCGTGGGTGCTCACCGGCGACAACAGCGCGCTGGAACGTGCGGTGCTGAACCTGCTGGACAACGCGGTCAAGTTCTCGCCGCGGGATGCGCGGGTGCGGGTGAGCTTGCGCCCGCTCGGCGACGGCACCGCCGTGGTCGAGGTCGCCGACTCCGGTCCTGGTATCGCCGAGGAGGACCTGCCCAAGGTGTTCGACCGCTTCTACCGTTCGTCGGAGGCCCGCACGCTGCCGGGATCCGGCCTCGGGCTGGCCATCGTCAAGCACGCCGCGGAACGCCACGGCGGTGCGGTGTATGCCAACCGCGCGGCAGAGGGCGGCGCGCTGTTGACCATCCGGCTGCCCGGTGCGCCGGGCTGAGCACACCTCGCCCGGCCGGGGGAGGCCGACCGGCACGTCCCGCGCCGACATGTTTGATCGTGTAGGATTTTGTGTGGTTGACAGTTCGTGGTTGGGGAGTGGGCGGTGCTCGCGCGGCAGCGACAGGCAGTGATCCTCGAGGAGGCACGCCGGACCGGTGCGGTCCGGGTCAGTGACCTCGTCACGAGGCTCGGCGTGTCCGATATGACGGTGCGCCGTGATCTTGACGTGCTCGCGGGCCGCGGCCTGGTGGAGAAGGTCTACGGCGGCGCCACTTCGGTGGTCGGCAAGAGCACCGACGAGCCGGGGTTCGAGGCGAAGTCGGTGCGCCAGCGCGCGCAGAAGGAAGCCATCGCCGAGCTGGCGGCCACACTCGTGAAGCCGGGTACCGCGATCGGCCTGTCCGCAGGCACCACCACGTGGACGCTCGCCCGTGCGCTCGACGGCGTTGCGGGGCTCACCATCGTGACCAATTCGATCCAGGTCGCCGACGTACTGCGGGCCGCGCCCCAGCCGGACCGCACGGTGGTGCTCTCCGGCGGGGTGCGCACGCCGTCCGACGCGCTGGTCGGCCCGGTCGCCGTGCACAGCCTCCGGTCGCTGCACCTGGACCTGGTTTTCCTCGGCGTGCACGGGATGGCCGACGGTCCCGGGTTCACCACGCCGAACCTCACCGAGAGCGAAACCGACCGTGCGCTGGTGGAAGCGGGCCGCAGGCTCGTGGTGCTGGCGGACCACACGAAGTGGGCCACGGTCGGCATTTCCACCATCGCGGAGCTCGAAGAAGCGCACGTGGTGGTGACCGACGACGGGCTGCCCGATTCGGCGCGGGAAACCCTCGCCGACCGGGTGGGTGAACTCATGATCGCCGAGACGGCGGAGAACCTCGAGGCAGACGAAGCGTGAAACGCACCTTGCGACACCTGGCCGACGGCCGCGACATCATCTATTTCGACCACATCGCCGCGCACGAGCGTCTCGCCGAGGACACGCGGGACCTGCCGCCGGTCGCGGCGGCCTCGGAGATCCGCCGTGACCCGTTGACCGGGGAATGGGTGGCGATGGCCGCGCACCGGCAGACCCGCACCTACAAGCCGCCTGCCGATCTGTGCCCGTTGTGTCCGAGCAGGCCCGGAAAACCGAGCGAGATTCCCGAGTCCGGTTACGACGTGGTGGTGTTCGAGAACCGGTTCCCGTCGTTCGCGCAGAACGTGCCGGGCGAACCGTCCACTGTGGACGACCTTGGCCTGGTGCCGACCGCACCGGGGCGGGCCCGGTGCGAGGTGGTGTGTTTCACCAGCGACCACGACGGCGCGTTCTCCCGGCTGAGCCGGGAGCAGGTGCGGCTGGTCGTCGAAGCCTGGGCGGACCGCACCGCGGAACTCGCGCGGACCCCGGGTGTGGAACAGGTCTTTCCGTTCGAGAACCGCGGTGAGGAAATCGGCGTCACGCTGTCGCATCCGCACGGCCAGATCTACGGATACCCGTTCGTCAGCCCGAAAACGGAGCGGATGCTCGAGGTCGCGCGGGCTTACGTTGCCGAGCACGGCCGTCCGGTGCTCGGCGACGTGCTTGCTGCCGAACGGGAATCCGGCGCACGGGTGATCGTGGCAGGCGAGCACTGGACCGCCTTCGTGCCACCGGCTGCGCGCTGGCCGGTGCACGTCCAGGTCGTGCCGCACCGGCAGGTGCCCGACATCCCGTCACTGACCGGCGCCGAGCGCGACGACTTCGCCCGGGTGTACCTCGACGTGCTGCGCCGCTGCGACGCGCTCTACGACCGTCCGCTGCCCTACATCGCGGGCTGGCACCAGGCGCCGGTGCACCGCGACCGCGAGCTGGCCTGGCTGCATCTGGAGCTGTTCTCGGTGTTGCGGTCGAAGGACAAGCTCAAGTACCTGGCCGGCTCCGAATCGGGCATGGCGGTGTGGATCAACGACGCCACCCCGGAACAGATCGCGGAGCGGCTTCGCGCGGCGGAGTGAGCGGTACCGGCGGCATACTCATCTGCGAAACACAGGTTCGACTCAGCAACCTCTCAGGCCCGGCCGCTTAGGTGAAGACATGACCGAGAACGACCCCAACGCGCCCGACTCCGCGGCGGGTCACCAGAACCCGGGTGCCCAGCCGGGCTCCGAGGCAACGGCGGCCTGGAGCCAGTCCTCGAGCCAGCCGGTATCCGGTGATCCGGCCGCACCGCCCCCTGCCGGACAGCCCGGCCAGTCGGGTGGCGCCTACCGGCCCGCGGAGGGGTACGGCGCACCGAGCCCGTGGTCGGCCCAGGGCTCGGCGGCTGCCGGTTCCCCGCAGGGCACGGCGGTTCCCGGCGGTCCGGCCGGTTCCGCGCCGGGTGGCGCGGTGCCGGGTGGTGGTTCACCCGCTGGTTCCGCGGCTGGTGGTGCGGTGCCGGGTGGTTCGCCCGCTGATGGTGCGGTTCCGGGTGGTTCCACTCCCGCCGGCGCGGTGCCGGGTGGTTCGACTTACGGCGCCGCGGTTCCGGACAGCTCGGCGGGCACTCCGCCGCAGGGCGTCACGCTCCCCGCTGGTTCCGCGCCGGGCGCGACGATTCCCGGCACGGGTGCGTATCCGGGCGCCGGATCGGCGTCGGCAAGCGGCGCTGCCGGTCAGGGTTACGGGCAGCAGTACCAGTCGTATCCGCCGAGCGGACAGCAGACCAACCCGTACGGCGCCGCCAGCACTTCGGTGTACGGCGTGCCGTCGCAGCCGTCGAAGAAATCCGGTGCGGGCAAGCTTCTCGCGAGCGTCGCGGCGATCGCGCTCGTGATCGGTGGTGTTGCCGGGGGGACCGTCGGGTACCTGACCGGTGGCTCGTCCGGTCCGTCGGTGAACGCGCTCGACCAGCCGAAACCCGCGCAGCAGACGGGGAACGCGCCGGCCGGGTCGATGGAGTCGGTGTCGCAGAAGCTGTCGCCGAGCGTGGTCGAGCTGCAGGTGTCCGGCAGCAGCGGCGCGGGTGAGGGCTCCGGCTTCGTACTGAGCAACGACGGCTACATCCTGACCAACAACCACGTGGTCGAGGTCGCCTCGAACGGCGGCAAGATCCAGGCGGTGTTCCCGGACGGCAAGAAGACGACCGCGAGCGTGGTCGGCAGGGACCCGACGACCGATATCGCGGTGGTCAAGGTTTCCGGCGTCGGCAATCTGACCCCGGTGCAGCTGGGCCGTTCCGACGATCTGCGGGTCGGCCAGCAGGTGGTGGCCATCGGCTCGCCGTTCGAACTGGCAGGCACGGTCACCTCGGGCATTGTCAGCTCGCTGCACCGTCCGGTGCAGGCCGGCGGCGACCAGGGTGACCAGGCCACCGTGATGGACGCGATCCAGACCGACGCCGCGATCAACCCGGGCAACTCGGGCGGCCCGCTGGCGAACATGAGCGGTCAGGTCATCGGCATCAACTCGGCCATCTACAGCCCCAATTCCGGACAGGGGCAGGGCAGCGGCACCGAGGGCGGCAACGTCGGCATCGGCTTCGCCATCCCGATCGACCAGGCACGTCGCACTGCCGACGACATCATCAAGACCGGGCACGCCAACCAGACCTACATCGGCGCCCAGGTGCGGGACGCGCAGCAGGGCGGGGCCCAGCTCGGCGACATCACCCCGGGCAGCCCGGCGGAGAAGGCAGGCCTCAAGGCGGGCGACGTGGTGACCAAGATCGACGACCGCGTCATCGACAGCGCCGACACGCTCGTCGCCGCGATCCGCACCCGTGCCCCGGACGAGAAGGCGACCTTCACCCTCGGCGACGGACGGACCGTGCAGGTGACCCTCGGCGGCCAGCCGGTCCCGGCGAACTGATCGCTCGGCCGCCCGGCGCGGCCGAGACCAACCACGGCTCGACCCCCTTGGGCAGGGGCCGGACCCTTCAAGGCCACGCGCGACCGAGCGAACCAAAGCCGGTCGCGCGTGGCTTTTCCCGATGACCCACTGCTGGCGGCGCAACCGGCAGCAAGTGTGTGAGGCGACCGGAAACCGATCGATGGGGACGACCGGCGACGGGTGTTCGAGGTGTCGCAAGCCGGTCCAGGAGCGCGACCGGCGGCGGTGCGTGAGGGGTCCGGAATCCGGTCCATGGGGACGACCGACAGCAAATGCGTCAGGCGACTGGAGGCCGGTGCCTGCGACGGTAGGAAGCCGCTCCATGGCGACGACCGGTGGTCGGTGCCGGAACGCACAAACCGGTGCCGGAAAACACGAAGAGGCTCTCCGTGCCGCCTCCGACTCGGCACGGAGAGCCTCTCCGCCGGCGGTGAGATGCCCAGCCGCTCGTTCTCTCAAACACCGATTTCGCGGAAAAATTCCGTTCCGGCCGAAGAGCCTGGTCAACGGCCCGTCACCGGCCGAGATTTCTTCCGCACCGGCGCCCGTGGCCGTCGCCGCGCCCGGTGCGTCGCCACGGTGCGCACGACTCCGACGCCCACCACGACCGTCCAGACCACGGCCAGCGTCAGCAGCAGCCCGGCCAAGGTGTTGCCGTCGCGCAGCCCGGGTTTCGGGGCCACGCCGTAGGTCCGCCACAGCAGCGGCAACGCCAGGAACCCGAGCACTGCGGTCAGCACTGCGCCCACCTGCACCGGCGCCCGCCACGGCCGCGGCAGCACCCGGCCGAGCAGCAGCCCGAGGATCGCCGCTACCGGCGCGAATACCGCGTCGTTGACGATCGGTCCGCCACCGATCCACAGCACCGTGGTGAAGCTGTCCGGCCACGCCGGCGCGGCGTAGTCGGCGAACAGCACCACGCCGAACGCGAGCGCGGCGAGTCCGGGCAGCGCCAAGAGGAAACGCGCGGTCTTCACAGCACCTCCAGCTTCTCGACCCACTTCGTCTGCAGTACGCCCGGCCGGCTGGGCGCGATCACCCGACACGGGTAGCCGTGGTCGAGGTTCAGCACTTCGCCGTTCAATTCCAGCGCCAGCAACGTGAGCGGGTCGGCCGTGTGCTCGCCGGGCAGCATGCTGCTGCCGTACAGTCCGGCCTTCTCCATCGACGACACCCGCACGTCGGCGCCCGGTTCGCCACCGACGGCACGCAGCAGGTCGGGGAACGAGATGCCGCGCCACGTCGCGATCTGGCTCCAGCCCTCGACGCACGCGATCGGCAGCTCCGCGGTGGTCTGCGGCAACGCGCGCAGTTCGGCGAGCGTGAGGTGCTTCGTCCCGGCCCGGGTCACCACCGCGAGGCGCCAGCCCGGATCACGCGCGGTCCGGGTGACCTGGGCCGCCACGGCCGTGCGGTTGACCGGCAGCTTCTGCGTGCCCTTGTCGGTCCGCCAGGACAGGCCGGACACGTTCCGCAGCGCGGGCACGGTCGCCCCCGCGGTGGCCACCACCGCCACTCCGGTCGCAATCCACGTGGTGCGCAAGAATCCGCGTCGCGACAGTCCTGTCGCAGCCGGTTTTTCCGGTTCGGCCCCGCGGGTGAGCGCCCGCCGCAGCACCGGCAGTTTCACCGCGACGTGTACGAACACCGACCCGATCGCCACCCACGCCACCGCGTAGTGCACCTGCGGGAAATAGAAGTTCCACGGGTAGTTCTGCGCGACGTTCAGCAAACCCGAGCTCAGCTCGAAGAACGCCGCCCCGGACAGCACCAGAATGGACAGTCGTTCCAGCGCGTGCGGCAGCGAACGCACCAGCGGGCGTTCGAACAGCTTCGGGTACACGCTCCAGAGCTTCGCCAGCAGCAGTGGAATCGCCGCGATCCCGGAGATCACGTGTGCGCCTTGGGTGATGCGGTAGAGCCAGATCGGCCGGCTTGGCCAGAAGAACCACTCCGGCGGGTGCTGGATGAGGTGGCTCAGCAGACCGGTGATGAAGCAGATCAGGAACGCGATGCCGAGCAGGCTGCCGATCCGCGCGGTCACGCGTTCCCCGTGCGCACCGCCCTTGAACTGCTCCTCCTTCGGGATGGGCAGCCGCTCGATCCGCTCGTCGACTCGACTTTTCGCTTGTCTCGCAATGGTTTTTGCCTGCGTCGCGCTGGCTCTGGCTTGCGCGGCCCGCGCGCCGAACCTGGTCTGTGCCTCGTCGACCCATGCGTCGAATCCCCGCCACGCGGCGACCAGCCTGCCTGGACGCGAAGCCTGGGCCTCTCCGTCCGGCTCCGGTGGTTCCTCGTCGTCCAGCGGGGATTGTTCCGTCATGCCCGGTCCAGTTTCGCGAACCAGCGATGTCCGTGGCTGGTCGTCCAGTCGACCCGGAATCCGGTCCGCGCGGCGACTTCGGCGACCGCGTCCACCCCTACCCAGGCCCAGGTGAACCACCGCCCGCCGGCGGACCTCGGCCGCAACCGCACGTGGTCGCGGCGCAGTCCGTGGCCCGGCGCTTCGAGCTCCACGAGCACGTCCCCGTCACCGGTGAGCAGTTCGCGCACCCGCCGCAGCAGTACGCCCGGATCACCGCCGATGCCGATGTTCCCGTCGGCAAGCAACACGTGATTCCACCGCCCTTCACCGGGCAGCCGGTCGAAGACGTTGCGCTGCAACGCACTCGCGCCCCGTTGCCGGGTCAGCTGCACGGCGATGGGCGAACTGTCCACGCCGAGTGCCACCACACCGCGACGGGTCAACGCGGCGGTGAGCCGCCCCGGGCCGCAACCGACGTCGAGAGTCGGTCCCTCACATGCGTCGAGTAGCACGGCGTCGCCCTGCCCGCAGCCGTCGGTCCACCGGTCGACCGGCAGTTCGACGCGCTCGCCACTCGCGAGTTCCAGCCAGCAGTGCCTGCCGAGCAGTCCGTGGTCGAATTCCCTTCCCGACGCCAGCTTCACGCGCGCACCCCCACCGCGTCCACCGCGGCCGCGAACCGGCCCTCCGGCCGGAGGGCAGCGACTCGCCGTGCGTCCACCATGGTGTCCACATCGGACAGAATTGGCAGTTCGCCTGTCCGGATACCGTTGGTGGACAACGCTTCGCGAGTCCGGGCACCGGTGTCCTGCTGTGACATCGGGACCCGGGCAAGCACGTCAGCATGCCGGGGATCGGCGAGCCCCAGCCCCCACCAGCCGCCGTCCTCGGCCGCGCCCAGCACCGCGGAACGAGCGCCTGCCAGCACCGGTTCGATGCACGCGGCCAGCAACTCGGACGTGACCTGCGGCGTGTCCATGCCGATCTGGAACACGGGCAGCCCGGCGTGCGCGGCCGCGGTGTCGGCGTGCGCATTGGCGAGCCGGGTGGCGAAATCCTCGCCTCGCTGGGCGAGCACGGTCACCCGCTGCAACGCCTGCCGGATCTCGGTGCCTCTGGCGGCCGCGGTCAGGTCGCCGGTCATCGCGACCACCGGCAGCGCCCCGGCGGTGGCGTTGACCGCGTCAAGGGTGTCCAGCAGCGCCGCGGCCGCGATCTCCCCGGCCTGCTCGGCGGTGGCCGGCGGACACAGCCGGGTTTTCGCGAACCCCGGCACCGGCGCCTTCGCGATCACCAGCAGGCAGAACGTCCGCGTCATCGGGCCAGCACCCGCCCGAAGTCGCGCACCGCCCGCAGCGTGCCCCGCGCCGAACCGGACACCTTCGATTTGGTGCCTTTCGCCCGCTCCCGGTAGGTGACGTCGAACTCCCGGACCTGCCATCCGGCGCGCTGAGCCTTCACCAGCAGCTCGAGCGGGTAACCGAAAGCCCGGTCGGTCACGTCGAGAGCCAGCAGGTCTTCGCGACGCACCGCGCGCAACGGCGCGATGTCCCGCACCGGCAGCCCGCGTGACCGCAGCAGCAGGGACAGCACGGCGTTACCGGCCCGCGCATGCCATGGCCACACCTCGCGCCGCACCGGTACCCGCTTGCCGACGGCGAGGTCGGCACCTTCACCGACCGCGGCCACCAGCGGTGGCAGGTCGCCCAGATCGAGTGATCCGTCCGCGTCCGCGAAACACACCACATCGGCGGTCGCCGCCTCGAGCCCGGTGTGCACGGCGGCGCCGTAGCCACGGCGCGGCTCGTGCACCACCTTCGCGCCGAGTTCGGCAGCCACCTCGGGCGATCCGTCACCGGATCCGTTGTCCACCACGAGCGCGCGGTATCCGGGTGGCAGCGCGGCGAGCACCCCCGGCAGGGCAGCGGCCTCATCGAGGCAGGGCAGCACGACATCTACTCCGAGATCGTTCACCCGGCGTACCCTAAGTCCGTAAAGGACTGTCCAGAACCCTTGTGGTGCTTACCGAATCCTGACGTGTAGCGGAATCTTACCGAGTTCTCACGGATCTTCGCCGGAGCGGGGCGGACGGCCCTCGGCAGCGCTATCGTGAGCGGCGATGAGCGAGTCGACCACGGCTGACCGGCTCGCCGAGCCGGCGCCGCCCGTTTCCCGCCGCACCGGCGTGCGCGCCGACCTCGTGACGGTCGGTGTCGCTCTGCTGGTGATCGCGGCTGCCGCCGGCGTGGGCCTCTATTACAACCGGCCGGACTCCGGTGTGGTGATCTACGCCTTCGTCCCTCCGCTGTTCGGGAACTGGCTGCCGCACGTGGGTCCCGGTTCGGTGTTTGCCGTGCTGATCGCCGCCGCGGTGGTCCTGCAGGGGCCGGCGCTCGCGGCACGCCTGCCGTGGCGGCGGGCGCTGGCGGCCGGCTACCTGGCGTCGTTGGCGTGGATCTTTTCGCTCGCCATGGTCGACGGCTGGTCCCGCGGATTCGCCGGCCGCCTCACCACGCCGCAGGAGTACCTGCACGAGGTCCCCGGCATCACCGACATCCCGCGGTTCCTGCGGGAGTTCTCCTCCCGGATCCTCGACTTCCAGCCGAACTCCTGGACCACGCACGTCTCCGGCCATCCGCCGGGCGCGACGCTGGTGTTCGTCTGGCTCGACCGTCTCGGCCTGCACGGCGGTGCCTGGGCCTCGACCGTGGTCGTGCTGGTGGCCGCCCTGATCGCGGTCGCAGTGCCGGTGACGCTGGCAGCGCTGGGCCGGCCCGAGGCAGCTCGTGCAGCGTTGCCGTTCGCCGTGCTCAGCCCGGGTGCGGTCTGGCTCGGTGTCTCCGGCGACGGTCTCTTCGCCGGCGTGACGGCCACCGGCATCGCGCTCCTCGCCCTGTCAACGGCCGCGTTCCGTGCGCGCCGCGGGCACGCCTGGCCCACCGCGCTGGCCGCGGGCGTGCTGCTGGGTTACGGGATCTTCCTCTCGTACGGCCTCGTCCTGCTCGGCGTGGTCGCGGTCGCCGTGGTGATCCTCGGCAGGCAGTGGCGGGCCGCCGCATTCGCCGTGCTCGGCGCGCTCGCAGTGGTCGGGGCGTTCGCGGCCGCCGGTTTCTGGTGGCTGGACGGCTACCACCTCGTGGTCGAGCGCTACTACCAGGGCGTCGCGCTGGTCCGGCCCTACTCGTACTGGGTGTGGGCCGACCTCGCCGCCGTCGCGGTCGCCTGTGGCCCGGCTGTGGTCGCCGCCGCCCGGCGCGGCGTGACCGCCGCCTTCCTGCCGCCCACCCGGCGTAGCCTGCTGCGGGACCCGGTGCTGCTGATCGCCGTGGCCGCGGTGCTCGCGATTCTGTTCGCCGATTCGTCCGGTCTGTCGAAGGCTGAGGTAGAACGGATCTGGTTGCCGTTCTCCGCGTGGCTGGTCCCGGCCACCGCGCTGCTGCCCACCGGCCACCGCCGCGGGTGGCTGGCCGGGCAGGCAGTGGTCGCGCTGGCGGTCAACCACCTGGTGCTGACGAACTGGTGAGGTGAGGCATGGAGGAACAGGCCGGTCGCGTGCTCGTGGTCGACGACGACGAGACGGTGCGCGACGTCGTCCGCCGTTACCTCGAGGTCGCCGGGTTCACCGTGGACCTGGCGGGCGACGGCACCGCCGCGCTCTCCCGGTTCGCCGCGCGCAGGCCGGACCTGGTGGTGCTCGACGTGATGATGCCGGGGCTGGGCGGTCTCGAGGTGTGCCGACGGCTCCGTCAGGTCAGCCAGGTGCCGATCGTGATGCTCACTGCGCTCGGCGAGGAGGAGAACCGCATCGCCGGGCTGCAGCTGGGTGCGGACGACTACGTGACCAAGCCGTTCAGCCCGAAGGAGCTGTCGCTGCGGGTCGCTTCGGTGCTGCGGCGGGCCCGGATGCCGCTGCCCGAACCGCCCTCGGCCGAACTGGTGGACGGTGACCTGCGGCTGCAGATGACGGCTCGCCAGGCCGTCCTCGGCGGCGCCGTGCTGCCGCTGACCACCCGCGAGTTCGATCTGCTCGCGTTCTTCCTCTCCCATCCCGGAGTCGCATTCAGCCGGGCGGACCTGCTGGAGAAGGTGTGGGGCTGGGACTTCGGCGATCAGTCCACAGTGACCGTCCATGTGCGACGGTTGCGCGAGAAGATCGAACGTGACCCGGCCAAGCCCGCCCGCGTCGCGACGGTGTGGGGCGTCGGCTACCGCTACGACGGGACGCCGCGATGATCACCACCGGCGAGTCCGGGTGGGCGATGTTCGTCCACGTCCTGCACATCCTGCCGTTCGCGCTGCTGTTCGCACTGCCGGTGGCGGCACTCGGCGGGCTCACGCTCTACCTGGTGCGGCACCGCTCGCTGGCCACCACGATGACGACGCTCGTGCTGACCCCGGTTGCCGCGTTGCTGGTCGGGATCCTCGGCGTGAGCGGGTTCATGTTCACCGAAGCGCTGACCACCGAACTGCTGGTGTGCCTGTTGGTGGCATTCGTGACGGTGCCCGCGGCGATGGTGCTCGGCCGGGTCATCGCGCGACGCAGCGTGTGGGAACGCGAGGCGCGCGAGCGCGAACGCGCGGCCGAGGCGTCGCGGCGGGAACTGGTCGCCTGGATCAGCCACGACCTCCGCAGTCCCCTGGCGGGGATCCAGGCGATGGCGGAGGCAGTGGCCGACGGTGTGGTCGCCGAACGGTCCGAGGTCGCCGGTTACGCCCGGCGCATCAGCGGCGAGACGACCCGGCTGTCCGGGATGGTCGGCGACCTGTTCGAGCTCTCCCGGATCACCGCGGGAGCGCTCGAACTGACCATGTCCGCCGTACCGCTGCGCGACGTGGTGAGCGACGCGGTCGCCGCGCAGTCCCCGGTCGCCGAACGCAAACAGGTGCGGGTGCTGGAGAACGCCTCGGCATGGCCGGTCGTGTCCGGCAGCGACCCGGAGCTGGCGCGGATCGTGCGCAACCTCGTGTCCAACGCCATCCGGCACACTCCGCCGGACGGGACGGTCGCCGTCCAGCTGGGCATCGACGGCGACCAGGCCCTGCTGGCCGTCGACGACTCGTGCGGCGGCATCCCGGACGACGAGATCGGCCGGGTCTTCGACATCGCCTTCCGCGGTACGCAGGCCCGCACCCCGGACCGCACCGGAACCACCAGCGGCGGCGGACTCGGCCTGGCCATCGCGAAGGGCCTGGTGGAGGCCCACCGCGGCAACATCGGGGTACAGAACCACGGCCCCGGCTGCCGCTTCGAAGTCCGGCTGCCACTGGCCGCACCCTGACCGTCTCTATTGTCCACAGTGGATCGTTTTGCGCGCAGCGTGCGCGGGGAAATCCGGCAGACAAGGCAAACCGGCACCGACACTCGAAGGTGAACCGGGATCCGAGGCGGTAAGGCAATCCCGGGACCGGCGTGGTGAGGCGCGCTGGGGATTCGAGGTGGGAAGGTGATTCCGGGACCGGCGTGGTGAGGTGTGCTGGGGATTCGAGGTGGGAAGGTGATTCCGGGACCGGCGTGGTGAGGTGTGCTGGGGATTCGAGGTGGGAAGGTGATTCCGGGACCGGCGTGGTGAGGTGTGCTGGGGATTCGGGGCAGGAGGGTGCTCTCGGGGGCGGCGCGGGGAGGTGCGCCGGGCATCCGGGGCGGCAAGGCGACCCCGGGGCCGATGCGCGAAGGCGAGCCGGGGATCTGAAGCGGGAAGGCGGACCGGGGTCCGGGGCGGCGACGCGAATCCAGGGTCGATGTGCGAAGGCGGGTAGGCCCGGCCGGGTCGGCAGCGTGAGCCGGGCCGGTGCGGTACGGCGAGCCTGGGGAACCTGGGGAGCCGCAAGGCCCGGTGCGCTGGGTAGCCGCGGGCAACGTGCATTGGCAGTGACCGAGCGGCACACTCCGAGCGACCGCGGGGCCATCGCGCGCCGGTCTGCGTCGGACGAGGTTCGCTGAGAACGACGGGGCGGCGTGTGCCGGACACCGGTGAGGCAGCGTGCGCCAACGGCGGTGGCTCGACATACGTTAGGCAGCGGCGCGGCGACCCATGTTGGTTGCGGTTCGAAGCGTACGTCGGGCGATGGCGAGACGGCGTGCACCAGGCAGTGGCGGGGAAACATGAGCCACCGGTGGAGCGGCCTGCACAGGGGCAGTGGTGGGGCGGCGTGTGTCGACGGTGGAGGAGGCGTGTGCAGGGCAGTGGGCGGCGTGTGTCGACGGTGGTGGCGGTGTGTGCCTGGGTGTAGTCGAGCGGCGCGCGTCGGGTGGTCGTGGTGGCGGCGTGTGCCGGGCAGCAGTGGGGCGGTGTGACCCGGCGTGGTTCAGGCGGCCCGGATCGCGGAGACCGGTTCCGCCGTGTGGTGTGTGGTGATCCGGAAGAACTGGTCGCCCGGGAAGTGACCGGCAGCGGCGATCGTGTCGGTGCCTGCGAGTTCGTCCAGCCAGTACCGGCGTGTCTGCTCAGCCTGTACCGGGTCGCGGTCGAAGGAGAAGCCGATGCCGGGATCGGCCAGCTGGGCCGGAATCTGGAACACGCCGCCGAGCAGGACAGCTCGACGGTCCTGGTCCGCGATCTCCAGCACGTACTGTCCCGGGGTGTGTCCGGGCGCGGGCCGCGCGGTGATACCGGGTGCGATTTCCTCGACTCCGCGCAGGCCGCGAAGCTGCCCCTCGGCGCGAGCGGCTTCCAACGTCACGCGTGCCCATTCGTGCCGTCCGGCCGGCTTGATCAGCGCGTCCCAGTCGGATTCACCGTGCAGCACCTCGGCGTTCGGGAAGAACGGTTTGCCATTCGGTGCGACCCAGCCGACGTGATCGGGGTTCAGGCCGGTCAGCAGCAGCGTGTCGACGTCACCGGGAGCGCAGCCCGCCGCGGCGAGTGCGTCGGGCAGCGCGCCCGTTCCCTCGGTGTACGGAAGTTCTTGCGGTGAGCCGACCGCCCGCGGACCGAACCCGGCGTCGACGAGAATCGTCCGACCGTGCCCGCGGACCAGAAAAGCGCCGGTGGTCACGGAAACGCTGCCGTCCGTGGCCACCGCTTCCGGGTGGGTGTCCGATTCGAGGCCCGGGAAGTGCGACGCAGGCCACCGCAGCCTGCCGTCCGTCAATGCCTGGACTTCGATGTCCCCGATCTGGATGGAACGCATGTCCACCACCAAGATCCGGCGCCGCCGAATAATTCCGGGAAGTGATCTTCACCTCATCGTGTCGACCGGCGCGCGCAGCTGCGCGGTAGCGAACGAGGCGATGCCCTCCTCGAACGACGTTTCCGCGCTGAACCCCACCAGCTCACGGGCCCGTGACGGGTCGGCGACCACGTGCCGCACGTCGGCCGGTCGTGCACCGCCGACGATCCGCGGCTCCGGCCCGCCGCAGGCGCGCGCCAGCTCGCGCGCCAGATCACCGACGCTGTGCGGCTGTCCGGAACAGACGTTGAGCGGGGTGAGATCCGCGGCCGGCCCCTCGGTACGGAGTGCGAGGACGTTGGCCCTGGCCACATCGTCGACGTGCACAAAGTCGCGCTGCTGCTGCCCGTCTTCCAGCACGGTCGGCGCCTCACCACGTTCCAGCGCCGAGCGGAACAGCGACGCCACCCCGGCATACGGCGTGTTCTGCGGCATCCTCGGGCCGTAGACGTTGTGGTACCGCATCGCCCAGACCGTGCCGCCGGTTTGCCGCGCCCATGCGCCCGCCAGGTGCTCCTGCGCCAGTTTGGTTGCTGCGTAAGTACTCCGGGGCAGAAGCGGAGCGTCTTCGGGGACCAGCTGCCAGCTCAGCTCGCTACCGCACTGCCTGCACCTCGGCTCGAACCGCCCTTCGTCCACATCGGACTGGCGACGGGGTGCCGGCAGCACGACGCCATGCTGCGGACAGGAATAGCGACCCTCGCCGTAGACGACCATCGACGAGGCAAGCACGAGTTTGCGCACCTTCGCCGCATGCATCGCGGCGAGCAGCACCGCGGTTCCGTAGTCGTTGTTCAGCGCGTACGACGGGGCATCGGAGGGATCCACTCCGTGCCCGACCACCGCGGCCTGGTGGCAGACGGCATCGACCTGGTCGAGCAGCTCGGCGACCAGTTCGGTGTCGGTGACGTCGCCACGCAGGAACCGGTGCCGGCGGGTGTACTCGGGCGGCGTCGCGGAGCCGTGCGCGGTGGGCAGCAGGTTGTCCAGGACGACGACCTCGTCGCCGTCGTCGGCCAGCCGGTCGGCGATCCGGGACCCGATGAACCCGGCTCCGCCGGTGATGAGCACTCGCACCCGCCCGACGGTAGGCGTCCCCGGTTGCTCCCGCCCGGCCTGCGCGGACCACGTCACCGAATCGTCAGAATCGCCGGGCCCGCGGCGGCGGAGCAGGCCCGGCACCGGATACGGTGTCGGCATGGAACGGAGCGCACAGCGGCTGGGCCGGGCACTCGTGGTGATCGTGGACGACCGGGTCGCCCACGGCGAGCACGACGACTCGTCCGGGCCCCTCGTCACCGAGCTGCTCGAAGAGGCCGGATTCATCGTCGACGGCGTCGTGGTGGTCGAGGCCGAGACCGCGGCGATCCGCAATGCGCTCAACACCGCGGTGATCGGCGGTGCCGACCTGGTCATCACGGTCGGCGGCACCGGAGTGTCGCCACGCGACCGCACCCCCGACGCCACGGCCGGCGTGCTGGACCGGCCGATTCCCGGCATCGGTGAGGCGCTGCGTGCGTCCGGTCTCGCCGCAGGGGCGGTGGACGCCGGGATCTCCCGTGGCCTTGCCGGGGTTTCGGGCAGCACGCTGGTGGTCAACCTGGCCGGCTCGCGCGCCGCGGTGCGCGACGGAATGGCCACCCTGTCGTCGCTCGTGCCACACGTGATCGACGAGTTGTCCGGGCTCGAAGAGGTCTGATCCGGGGCGACGTGCTCGGGCCGAGGCGCCGTTGCTCGTCCAGACGCTCCACACACACCCGCGGTGCCCGTGGCGTACCTGATGAGCCGTGCTCAGCCGACGACGGTGCGCGCCGCGTCGCCGCGAGCCGCCGCTCTTCGATCCACTCATTAGTTGTCAAACAGCTGGTGGGACCATTGGGGACATGCCGCACGAGGAACCACGCCCCCCGGCGAACGAGGCGCAGCGCCGGCGGATGGACGACGTCTTCGGCGATGTGCTGCCCGAGACGACCTCCGATGAGCGGGGCCGGGACCGAGACACCCCGGATTCCTGGTATCTCGAGAACCGGCCGCCGCACCACGATCGGTGACGCTCAGTCTCCGGAGCGCGACGAGCCATTGGCCTGCGCGCGCAGCAGATCCCGGATCTCGGTGAGCAGTTCGGTGTCCGTGGGCTCCGACGGACCGGTTTCCTGGCCGCGCTTGCGCCGCTCCTGCAGGTGCTTCACCGGCAGCACGATCAGGAAGTAGACCACCGCGGCGACGATCACGAAGTTGATCGCCGCGTTGATCACGCCACCGAAGTCCATGAACGTGGACCCGTTGGGGCCGAGAATCCGGAAGCCAAGACCCTGCGCTGCGTCGGAACCGCCGATGGCGTTGATCAACGGTTTGATCAGGCCGTTGGTGAACGCGGTGACGATCGAGGTGAACGCCGCGCCGATGACGACCGCGACCGCGAGGTCGACGACGTTGCCGCGCATCAGGAAGTCTTTGAAGCCTTTCAGCACTGCCACTCCTGGGTATTCGGGGATGGGTACGTGGTCCGGTTCTGCCCGGCCATCGCCCATCGCAACAGGGACGGGTTAGCGGAGAGTAACCGTTACCTGCTGGTCCAGCGAAGAGGCGGCGACCTGCGTGGCGACCGGCATCGGCAGGGCGAGCAGCACGAGTGGATCACGCTCGGAAGGCTCCAACGCGTGACTGCCAGTGTTTTCGGGACGGTGCACGGTCACCACCGTGACCCCACTGGCCAGCACAGACGCGGAATTCGCCGCGGTACCACGGGCTATCACGTCGACGCGCTGCCCTGGCCGCAGCAGCTCCGCGACCGCCGCGTCGGCGAGCCGGACGGCCACCGTGACCGAACCGGGTTCACCCATTACGGGGAGGCCGGCCCCGACGAGCCGGACATCGGTGATCGGTTCCCCGGCTCTGGCCGGGCCCGACAGCAACCGGCCCACCGCGGCTTCCGGTGCGGTGAGCGCACCGGCAGGCCGGACGTCGTCGGGCACGGTGAGGAGCCGCACGTCGGCGGCACGCAGGACCGAACCGGCCGGGAGGTCTCGGGCCGAGACCACGGTGGTGGTCGCCGGCGCACCACGTGCGGCGGGTGGCAGGAGGAGAAGGAGCAGTCCGGACAGCAGCAGCGCCGCGGCCAGGCACCGGCGGATCAGCCGGGCTCGGGGACCGCGCAGCCTGCGCAGGTCGGGCAGCGCGGGAAGGCGGCTGAGCAAGGTGTCCACGGTCGTCTCCTCGAGGGTTCCGGCGCGGCGAGGCACCGCACGAAACCGACGTTAGGGACGTCGTGGACCGGCGGAAAGGGCCGAATCGCGCGCCTGTGGACAACTACCCCCTTGTGGACAACCAGGGGCTCAGGACGACGAGGAAGCGGTGCTGGTCGTGCTCGAGGAGGACGATGAATCCGAAGACGACGACGAAGAGGACGACGACGAGGAGGTGCTCGATGACGAGGACGCGTCCGAGGAGGATTCGGACTTGCCGCTCTCGCTCTTCGCCGGGGTCGCGGAGGTGTTCGGCTTGGCCGAGTCGCGCGAGTCCGTGCGGTAGAAGCCGCTCCCCTTGAAGACCACGCCGACCGAACTGAAGACCTTGCGCAGCGAGCCCGAGCACTGCGGGCAGACCGTCAGGCTGGGGTCGGAGAAGGACTGCACGGCCTCGAAGCGGTGGTCGCATTCCTTGCAGGCGTACTGGTACGTGGGCACCGAAGCTCCTTCATGTGCTGGCACTCGACCGACAGGAGTGCTAACCCAATTGTGCTGGATGGCATTCCCCCAGCGCAATCGCCCCTTGCTCACACCACCGCGGCAGGCAGCCGGACCAGACCATCCGGGGTCAGCGCGGCACTCATCGGCACGTCGTGGGGTTCCCCGGGCAGCCGGTCCACAAGTTCCTCGGCCCGAACGACAGCAAGGAGGTCCGCAGTGGCGGAGACCAGAGAACGATCGTAGTGACCCGCGCCCCGGCCCAGCCGGACTCCGCGGCGATCGACCGCGAGTGCCGGCACCAGGATCACCTCCGCCGCGCCGACCGCGGTCACCCCCAGCCGTGGCCCGGAAGGTTCGAGGATGCCGCGCAACCTGCCCGGCGCGAGTTCGTCCGGTCCGGTGTAGACGGCCCAGTCGAGCGGGCCGGACGTGTCCTGGATCACCGGCAGCAGCACCCGGGCTCCGGTGCCGGCCAGGGCCTCGACCAGGGAAATCCGGCCGGGTTCAGTGCCGAACGGCAGGTACGCGCACACCGTCTCGGCCTGCACCGCACGAGCCGCGGACGCGAGGTCGGCGGCTTCCCTGGCGTGCTGTTCGGGGGGCACCTCGGCACGGGCGTGAAGAATTCGTGTCCGCCACTCCGCCTTGCTCAGGTGCTCATTGCCCGGCACGTGCATGGGACCAGGTTAGGCTTTGCGCCCATGACGGGCGCCGCATCCACCCAGACGTTCAGAACCGCCATCGTGCCTGCCGCCGGCCTCGGCACGCGCTTCCTGCCGACCACCAAGGCAGTGCCGAAGGAGCTCCTTCCCGTGGTGGACACACCCGGGATCGAGATCGTCGCCACCGAGGCCGCCGCGGCGGGCGCGAAACGGCTGGTGATCGTGACCTCACCGGGGAAGGAAGCGGTGGTCCGGTACTTCGAATCGCAGCCCGACCTGGAGAAGACTCTCGAGGACAAGGGCAAGACCGACCTGCTGGAGAAGGTGCGCCGCGGGCCTGGCCTGCTCGACGTCGAGACCGCCATCCAGGAACAGGCTCTCGGGCTCGGCCACGCTGTCGCGCAGGCCGAACCGAACCTCACCGACGAGGACACCGCGGTCGCTGTGCTGCTGCCCGACGACCTGGTCCTGCCGTCCGGGGTGCTGGAACGGATGTCGGCGGTCCGGGCCCAGTACGGGGGCAGCGTGCTGTGCGCGTTCGACATCCCGAAGGAGCAGATCTCGCCCTACGGCGTCTTCGACGTCACCGACACCGACGACCCGGACGTCAAACAGGTGCACGGCATGGTCGAGAAGCCCAAGCCGGAGGACGCTCCTTCGACCTTCGCCGCGGCCGGCCGTTACCTGCTCGACCGGGCGATCTTCGACGCACTGCGCCGCATCGAACCGGGTGCCGGCGGCGAACTGCAGCTCACCGACGCCGTCGCACTGCTGATCCGCGAGGGCCATCCGGTGCACGTCGTGGTGCACCACGGGGGCAGGCACGACCTGGGCAACCCCGGCGGTTTCCTGCGGGCCGCCGTCGACTTCGCCCTCGAGGACCCGACCTACGGGCCGTCGCTGCGGACCTGGCTGACCGAACGGATCGGGAACGATCGCCCATGACGGATTCGCTCGACGCCACCCCGACCGACGAGCCCGACGAGCCGACGGTGGAGCTCCGCTCCGTCGAGGCGCAGATCGCGCTGACCTTGGACGCCGCCGTGCGGCCGAGGCCGGTCCGCGTGGCGATCTCCGAGGCACAAGGTCTGCTGTGTGCGGAGGAGGTGGTTGCCGAGCACGCGCTGCCCGGATTCGACCAGGCCGCGGTGGATGGCTACGCAGTCCGGAGCGTCGACGTGCGCGCTGCCGGTGAGGAAGGTGCGGAAGCGGTCCAGCTGCCGGTGGTCGGGGAGATCCCCGCGGGTTCACGGCAGCCGAGGCGGTTGCAGCCGGGGCAGGCGGTACGCGTGGACACCGGCGCACCACTGCCCACTCTCGCCGACGCGGTGGTGCCCACCGCCTACACCGACGGGCACCAGGCCAAGGTCACCGTGCACCGCTCGGTGCCTTCCGCCGGCTACGTGCGCCGCGCCGGTGAGGACGTGCAGATCGGCGACGTCGCAGTGCGCAAGGGAGACACGATCGGTTCCGCCCAGGTGGGTTTGCTCGCCGCGGTCGGCCGGGCGAAGGTGCTGGTCTATCCGCGGCCACGGGTGTCGATCGTGTCCGTCGGTGACGAGCTG
The DNA here is from genome assembly GCF_039536925.1 of Amycolatopsis ultiminotia. NCBI lineage: Bacteria > Bacillati > Actinomycetota > Actinomycetes > Pseudonocardiales > Pseudonocardiaceae > Amycolatopsis > Amycolatopsis ultiminotia. The sequence continues at coordinate 35,380 of NZ_BAAAZN010000021.1, forward strand.
GTGGACGTCGACCGCACGCCGTCGGTCGGCCAGGTCTACGACGTCAACTCCTACGCGCTGGCCGCAGCCGCACGGGACGCCGGAGCCGAGGTGAGCCGGGTCGGGATCGTGCCGGGCGACCCCAAACGGCTGCGTGAGATCGTCGAGGGCCGGCTGCTGATGTCGGAGATCGTGGTGGTCGCGGGTGGCGCCGGCGGCTCGTCCGGCGACGAGGTGCACGCGGCGCTGTCCGATCTCGGGCACATCGATCTGACGCGGGTGGCCATGCACCCGGGTTCGGTGCAGGGTTTCGGCAGGCTCGGACCGGACTCGGTGCCGACGTTCCTGATCCCCGGCAACCCGATGAGCGCGCTCGTGGTGTTCGAGGTGCTGGTGCGGCCGCTGATCCGGGCGGCCCGCGGCACGCGCAACCCGCACCGGCGCATCGTCGGGGCGCGGTTGCTGTCGCCGATCACATCGACCAAGGGGCGCCGCGGCTATCTGCGTGGGCAGCTGCTGCGCGACGAATCGAACGGCGAGTACCTCGTGCAGCCGCTCGGCACGTCCGGTGCCCATCTGCTCGCGTCGCTTGCCGAGGCCAACTGCCTGATCACGGTGGACGAGGACCTCGTCGAGGTGGCTGCCGGTGAACAGGTCAAGGTCACTTTCCTCGCGCAGCGGGCGTGACGGGCCCGGTCCGTGGCCACTCTCGCGTACCCGGTGGAGAGCCGTCATCCGGGCTGGCCTGCCCGGCTCGGTCCGTTGCGGGTCCCTGCCGGGGTCGTCGGTGTGCGCCCGGTGCTGCTGCGCGACGCCGGCGAGTGGAGCCGCGTCCGGCTGCGCGACCGGGAACACCTCGAACAATGGGAGCCGACCGGCCTCGGACCCTGGTCTGATCGCAACGCGTTCTGGTCGTGGCCGTCGCAGTGGGCCGCTCTGCGCGGGCTGGCGAGGCGCGGGCAGTGCCTGCCGTTCACGATCACGGTCGACGGAAAGTTTGCTGGTCAGATCACGGTGGGTAACGTAATCCGGGCCGCGTTGCGCTCGGCCTGGATCGGGTACTGGGTTTCGTCGGAAATCGTGCGTGGTGGCGTGGCGACCGCGGCCGTGGCGCTCGTGACGGATCACGCCTTCCAATCGGCCGGGCTGCACCGGCTGGAGGCGACCGTGCGGCCGGAGAACAACGCCAGCCTGCGGGTGCTCACCAAGGCCGGTTACCGGCAGGAGGGCCTGTTCGAGCGGTACCTCGACGTGGCGGGCAGCTGGCGGGACCATTTGTGCTTCGCCGTGACGAAAGAGGAAACCGGCGACGGGCTGGTGTCCCGGCTGCTCGCTTCGGGGCGCGCGGACCTGGCCTGACGGTGACTCCGCGTCGGCTTTCGAACACGCGTTACCACATCCTGTGAGATTCACCTAATGCGGTGATGCATTTTCGTGATCGAATCCGGCGAGTCTGCGGCTCCTGTGTGACTGTTGTGGCTAGCGTGACTACAGCAGAGGATCGGGGGAGGTGACGGGAGATGCCCAGCTCGCTGATCATCGTCGCGCTCGCCGCGGCATGGCTCGTCGTTCTCGTGCCCATGGTGGCTCGCAAACGACAGCAGGTCGCGCGGACGCCTACCTCCGCGCTGGCCGCACGGGTCGTGCGCAGCGGGAGTGCTCGCAACGAGGGACAGGAGGAGTACGCCGTGTCCGACAATGCGCAGCCGTCGGTCGAGGACGACCTCGCCGAACTCGAGTCGGAACTCGACGGCGACCTCGAGGAAGAACCGGAACCCGAGCCGCTCCCGCAGCCTTCGCGCGCGGAGCGAGCCGAATCCCCCCGCGAACAGCGTGGCTACCGGCCCGGCCGAGGCGGCTTCGACCCGGAGGCGGCCGAGATCGCCGCGCGTGCCAAATACGCGTTCCGCCAGAGGGTCGTCGTAATCCTGCTGATCCTGGCGGTTGCCACTGCGGTGTTCGCCGGATTCGTGCTTTCGCTGGCCTGGTGGGTGCAGGGCGCGGTCGACCTGGCACTGGTCGGCTATCTCGTCTACCTGCGTCGCCAGGTCCGCATCGAGGACGAGATCCGCCAGCGCCGGATGGCCCGCTACTCAACCACGAGCGCCCCGCGTCGCCCCGCCCCGGCCGAGCCGCCGGCCGCCCGGCCGGCGCCCCGCGACTCCCACGAGGACGAGGAGGACGACGACGTCGAGGTCGTCGCTCCGCCACCGCGCGAGATCGTGGAACGCAAGCCCTCGCCGATGTCCCGCGTCCGCCGCCAGGCCGTGGTGGTCGACCTGGACGACGAGGACCCGGCGTTCGAAGAACTCGACGAACCCGGCATGGGCGGCCCTTACCGCCGCGCAGTCGGGGAATGACCCCGGTGTTCAGTGCTCGCGGAGACGCTGATACTCTCTACGAGCACTGAACAAGGGGCTTTGCTCCTTGGGGGCTGTAGCGCAGTTGGTAGCGCGTCTCGTTCGCATCGAGAAGGTCAGGGGTTCGATTCCCCTCAGCTCCACATACGAAGTTGCAGATGAACCCCTAGAGTGCCCGGAAGACCCAGGTCAGGTGCTTGTAGGGGTTGTCTGTGTCGAAGGTTTGGCCGGGGTACGTTGGGTCGCTTCCTGGAACTTCGGTCGGGCTGTCTGGATCTTGAGCTGGCTCGTCATTCAGTCTCCCTGCCATCTCGACAAGGATCTTGGCGATCTTGTGCGCGTCGGGGGATCGTGTCGTACACCTGGAATCCGGACCTTCGACACGTGGGTCCGGGGGCTTGCGTTGCCGCTTCCTTGGTTTGGCCATGAGAAGTCAACCCCTGTCGCGACGGTTCGTTGATCCCGCAGGTGGGACGAGGATCTTGCTGTTCGCCAGTAGGGCTTGCTCACGCTGACCTGGATCTCTCATCGAGGATAACCTCGCAGCATTCGCGTGCCGTTCTCCTGCGATGGCTCCACGGGAGAACGGTGCGCGATTGCCCGTCGGCGTCTTTGTCCGGGTCCACAAGCGACAGTGCGGCGTCGTAGTCGAAGCGTCCTGGCACCGGGTGCTGGATCAGGATCCCGTGCACGCCGGGGTCCGCGTGGTGGCGAGGATCGCTTGCGACAGCTGTTCCGGGGTTCCGGCCGTCGCGATATGGGTGTGCGGTGAGCGGTTGTCGAGCTCCACAGCCTGCCGCTGTTTGATCCGGATGTAGCCCGCGCTCGTGTCGTCGTCACCGACCAGGATCGGCACGCACGAAGGGTGGTGACCTTGGTCCGGACCTCGCCGGGGACGGCTTCGGCGATGGGTTTCCCCGGCAGCAGCCGAGCTGGGCCATCAGGTGTTCACCGCAGGATCGGGCCGGTGACCGCGTCGTCCGGTCGCGGCGGGGCGTGCTCGGAGCGGAACATCGGTGACACACCGGCGGTTTCCCACGCGGCGACCACCCGGATCGCGGCGATCGTACCGGGAACGTCGTGGACACGTAGGCAATCAGCGTCGGCGAGAGCGGCCAGGATCGAGACCGCGGCGGTGGCACCGTCCCGGTGCTCGGGTGGCGGCACGATTTGCGGGACGGCCCCGATCAGCAAGGACCTGCCAAGCACGCGCAGCTCGTCCAGCAGCTGCCAGCTGTGGGTAGGCGTCTTCGCGAAACCGGGGCCGGATCGAGGACGACACCGGTCGAGAGCGACACCCGCGGACACGACTGCGTCCAGGCGACGGAGAAGCTCGGTGCGCACGTCGGCGGCGGCGTCGCCGTACTCTGCGAACCGGCATCGCCCGCGCACCCCGGCCGGGTCGTCTCACCGCCGATGTCGACGGCCGTGGCCGGCGGGTACGAGCCCGTGTTCGACGGCGCGGGTTCGAGGTACCGGCCGCCGTCGGAGAAGGAATCCGGGGTCACCTTGAGGATGCCCATGACCAGGCAGCGGTTGCGAATGAGCAGTCCGGTCATCTGCCGTGGTACTGGTTCGGCACCGCGGTTCCCGGCCGCGGGCGGGCAATCCCTTCCGGACTATGCCATGGCGGATTCTCCTTGCCGGGCAACGAGTCAGGCCAGGCCGGCCTGGCCCGACGGAGTGGTGACCTGGCGCTGCCAGTCGGCGGCGAGGTCGATCTGGTTGAAGCTGAACAGGTGCAGCCCTTCGATGCCGAGTGCCTGGCACTGTGCCTCGTCGCCGAGTGGGGACAGCAGCTGCTCCGGCCGGTATGCGTTGCCGCGCACCAGGTTCCTGACCATGCTGTGCTGCTTGGTCAGGTACCTGACCGACGAGCCGACGCCGATCCGCATCGAGAGCTCGATCAGCTTCCGGATCTGGACCGGGCCCGCGACGCCGACGCGCAGTGGCAGGGTGAGACCGTCGGCCCGCCGTTGCGTCAGCCAGCGCAGGAGCGCGAGAGCGTCGAAACACAGCTGGCTCACCATGTAGTCGGCGTGACGCTGCTTGCGGTGCAGGTCCGCGTCAAGCACCTCTTCGGCGATTGACGGATGGCCTTCGGGATAGCAGCCGACGCCGATCCGGGTGATCGGGTGCTCGATGGCCGCCAGCGCCTCGAGCAGGTCGGCGGCGCACGAGTAGGGCCCGGCGGGGCCCTCGGCGTCCCCGCCGATGACAAAGAGGTCTGTGACCCCGGCCTGACCCAGCCTGCCGACGATTTCGCGCAGCGTGGCCGCACTGCCGACCTGGCGGGCGGCGAGGTGCGGCACGATCCGGTAGCCGAGTCCGGCGACCTTCTCGGCGGTTTCGACCGTCCGGTCGAGGCCGAGCTTCGGCGAGCAGGTGAGGGTGAACGTGGTGCCCTCGGGAGCGGCGAGCATTTTCTCGACGGCTCCCCGCATGGGGATCACTTCGATGTGGGTGGATCGGGCGAGCGTGCCGACGGCGTCGCTGGGCACGGTGTACCTCCTTCGCGGAGAACGGGGTTCAGGTGAAGACGACGGTGCGGTGTCCGTCGAGCAGCACGCGGTTCGTGGTGTGCCAGTGGACGGCGCGGGCGAGGGCGAGACATTCGGTGTCCCGGCCCCGCGCGGAGACCTCGTCGGCCGACATCGAGTGGTCGATCCGGGCGAGTTCCTGCTCGATGATCGGCCCCTCGTCGAGGTCGGTCGTGACGTAGTGCGCGGTGGCGCCGACGAGCTTGACGCCGCGCTCGTGGGCCTGGTGGTAGGGTCGGGCGCCCTTGAAGCTGGGCAGCATCGAGTGGTGGATGTTGATCGCCCGGCCCTCGAGCTGCTTGCACAGGTCCTCGGACAGGATCTGCATGTAACGGGCCAGCACCACCAGGTCGACGCCGAGGTCCCCGACGAGCTCCAGCAGCCGGCGTTCGGCGGCCGGCTTGGTCTCGGCCGTGACCGGGACGTGGTGGAAGGGCACGTCGTTGTGCTCGGCGAGCAGCCTCAGGTCGGGATGGTTGGACACGATCGCGACGATGTCGATGCCGAGCGCTCCGGTGCTCGCCCGGTACAGCAGGTCGTTGAGGCAGTGCCCGAACTTGCTGACCATGATCAGCACGCGCTGATGGGCCCGCGCATCGGTGAGACGCCAGGACATGCCGAACGGGTCGGCGATGCGGGCGAAATCCCCGCGCAGGACTTCCGGGTCGAGCGACGCGTCGCCGACGGCCTCGAACTCCACGCGCATGAAGAAGCGGCCGGTGCGCCGATCGCCGTATTGCTGGCTTTCCACGACGTTGCCGCCGTGGTCGAACAGGAAGGCCGAGACGGTCTGGATGATGCCCGCGCGGTCGGCGCACGACAGCGTCAGCACGAGGTGGGCCGCGTCGTCCGCCCGCGCTCGCACGGGACTGGGTATGGGGGTCAAGGACATGGGTGCTCCCAGAAGGCGATCACGCGAGCGGACTGGTGCTGACAGTCGCGCGGATCTCGGTCTGCACGTGGTGTTCGACGTCGGGCTTGGCCGTGCCGCCGTCCGATTCGCCCCACACGACGGTGACCTCGGCACCGTCGACCGCGTCCGCTTCGTCGATCATGGCCAGCGACGACCAGCCGCCGACGTTGACGGTGTAACCGGTCCGGTTGGAGATGCCGACGACACGGTCCCCGGCGCGGACGGTGTCGTAGTGGAAGGTCGCGTAGACGGCGTACGGCACTTGCAGGTACTTCGTCCGTGCCTTGCCGCCGAAGAGCCCGCCGGCCAGCAGCCGGGTGACGTCTTCATCGTGCCAGCGCAGCCAGACTTTGCGCCGGTGCGGCTGTCCGGCCATCCGCTCGAGCGCCGACCGGCCGAGGAAGTCGTGGTCGAACTTGACGACGTTGCCGTAGCCGAGGTCCCAGGGCGTCGGGTAGTAGTCCTCGATGTCGGCGGAGTCGAAGCTGCCGCCCAGACAGGCCCGGCCGGCGAACGACGCGTCCGCGGTCAGCCATTCGCGGAACGCCCGGGTGGATTCGCCCGAGTAGATCGCCGGGACGGGCAGGCCGATCCACCCCGACTCCAGCGCCGTCGTGGAATAGGCGATGGCCCCACCCTGGCGCAGGCCGAACTCCTCTCCTGCGCGCAGCAGCGCCGCCAGGACGGCGGGCCCCTCGTCGAGAGGCCCGAACAGCTCGAGGCCGGTCATCTCCATGCCGGGGACGCCGGTCATGGTGTGGTTCAGCGCGCGCACCGTGTGCCCGGCGACGGTGAACCGGCCCATGCGGAAGAACCTGATGCGGTCGATCGGCCCGCCGTGGGCCTTTTCCGCGATCTTCAGCGCTGCCGGTCCCTGCAACTGGTAGCGGTACAGCGGCCGCCGTCCCTTGTTCAGCGGTGTGCTCTCGTCCCGGGTCACCTCGACCCGGTAGCCGCCCTGTTCGGCTTGGAACGTGATCCAGTCGTGCACCGACCCACCTCCGACCAGGCTGACCTTGTCGTCCTCCATGCCGAAGAGGATCGCGTCGCCCACGAAGTAGCCGTCCTCGCGAACCGCGACGTACTGCTTGGCCCGGTCGGTGCCGAACGTCGCGAAGCTGTTGACGCCGAAGTCGCTCATCAGCCGGTGTGCGTCGGGGCCGGTGAACGTGACGTCGAGCATGTGGTGCGACTGGTCGAACAGGACCGCGGTCTCTTTCCACGACGCCTGTTCGTCACGCCAGTTCGAGTGCTCGCTCTTGATCGGGAACGGGTGGGCCCCGCCCGGCGTGTGACGCAGCATCGGCACCGGGCCGCCGGACTGCCGGATCTTGGTTTCGAGGCTCTCGGACATGCGAATTCCCTTCTGCCGGCCGTCGGTGACCGCCGGGTGCGCGGAGGCTGTGGTGTGTCGCGGCTGTGCTGTGCCGCAGCGGTGGTCAGCCGGCGGGGGTGGCTGCCAGCCAGCGCTCCGCGTCGATCGCGGCGGAGCAGCCGGAACCGGCCGCGGTGATCGCCTGGCGGTAGGTGCGGTCGACCAGATCACCGCAAGCGAACACGCCGTCGGCTGTGGTGCGGGTGGTGGGAGAGGCGACGGTCACGTAGCCGTCCGGGTCGGTCGCGACGACGCCGCGGACCAGCTCGCTGCGCGGATCGTGGCCGATCGCGACGAACATCCCGGTGACGGCTAGGGAGGATTCCCGTCCGGTCGCAGTGTCGCGCAAGGTCAGGTGCGTGACCTTGCCGTCGGTTTCGCCGTTGACGGCGGCGACCGCGGCCCCGGTGCGCCAACGGATCTTGGCGTCGGCGCGGGCGCGGGCGAGCATGATGCGCGACGCCCGGAATTCCTCGCCGCGGTGCACGATCGTGACCGAGCGGGCGAACCGGGTGAGGAAGGTGGCCTCCTCCATCGCGGAGTCACCACCGCCGATCACCGCGATGTCCTGGTCCCGGAAGAAGAACCCGTCACAGGTCGCGCAGGACGACACGCCGCGGCCCAGAAGTTCCTGCTCGCCGGGAACACCGAGATACCGCGCCGCCGCTCCCATGGCGAGGACCACCGCGCGGGCGTGCTGGGTGACGCCGCCCGCGGAGACGGACTTGACCGGCCCGGTGAGATCGACGGACTCGACGTCCTCGGCACGCAGCTCGGCCCCGAAGTGCGCGGCCTGCTTGCGCAACTGCTCCATGAGCGCGGGACCGCTGACCCCCTCGGGGAAACCCGGGAAGTTCTCCACCTCCGTCGTGGTCATCAGGGCGCCACCGAACTGGGTACCCTCGAACACGAGCGGGCGGAGCCGGGCGCGGGCGGCGTACACCGCCGCGGTGTATCCCGCCGGACCGGAGCCGATGATGATCAGGTCATGGAACAAGGGCATGGCGAATCTCCTCGGCGGCGAAGCGAACGGGACGCCGGAGTGACGGTGGAATTGCTGTCCTGAAAGGACAGATGAAACTGAATCGGCAGACGCGGTGACCCGGGTATTCCTTCAACGGCAAAGTTATCCGCCGCGTCGCATCCGGCCGAGTCGTTGCCCGAAGCCGGAGGTGCCAGTTAGCGAACCGCGGGGCCGGACCGCAGCGTCACGGCCGGACGGATCCCGAACCGCTCGCTGTAGCTGGTCGCGAACCGGCCGGCATGCCAGAAACCCCAGCGGCACGCGACCTCGGTGACGGTGGTCCCATCGCCGGGGTTGGCCCGCTGCAGCTCGTCACGAGCACGGATCAGCCGCTGATCACGAATGAACTCCCGCGGCGTTTTACCCAGTTCCTTCCGGAAGCCCAGCTCGAGTGCCCGGACCGTGACGCCCGCCGCACGGGCCAGCTCGGGGATCGTCCAGGTGGCTTGTTCCTCGGCCGAAACCAGGTCGATCGCCTCGCGGACGCTGCGCCGGCCCGGCCGCACCCGCTCTCCCAGCAGCTTGGCCCGGTAGTTGTGGTCCAGGCCGAGCAGCACCGTGAAGAGGATCTGCTCCTCGAGGCGGCGGGTGAGCAGGGCCGGCAGCGGTGAATCCGGGTCCTTCCCGTCATAGCTGGCCGCCAGCAGTTCGGCTGTCCCCGCCAGCGACAGGCGAGCCGGTCCGGTGACCGGGCCGGACCGGAAGCGCAGGTCCGCGGGCGGCGGTTCCAGCAGCAGGTTCCCGAGCGCGTGCTCGACCGCGCGCGAGTCGATGCGCAGCGTGAGCACTGACGCCTGGTCGCTCCACCGCGCATGCATCGCGTCGCGCGAGCTGGTGACCCCCGCCGTTTCCCCGGCCACGAGGTCGAACTCGCTGCCCTGGTGGCGCAGCTGCACGTGGCCCTCGATCGGGAGCACGACCGCCAGGTAGTCGGCGCGCGAAGTACCGAGCCGGTCCACGACGACATCGGTGCCGTAGCTCATGTACAGCAGCCAGGCCGAGTGGACCCGGACCGCGCGGCAGGTGGCCTCGAATCGCTGGTCCTGATCGCTGACGACCAGCTGGTTCGTCGACAGAATCGCCGCCGACAGGGCCAGCGCCTCCACCGGGTCTTTGGTGCTGTACCGCTCGTAGGCGTGCAACGGGCCCTCGTGGCGGCTGCTCTTTGGGGCGACGACATTGTCGTGTTCGAGCATTCCGCTCTCCTTTTGCCCGGTTCGCCCCAAGCTTGACGACAGAAGTCGGAAAAACCAACTTAGCACTGCCGCGCCGGCCGGAAAAAATCACGGGACGGCCGGCGCGGGTGCCGCGCGAGGCGTAGCAGATCATCTCGCCGAACGACCAGTACAAGTCGACCAGGTTGCCGCGGCTGCAGGACACGCCGTTGACCGCCCCACTCGCCCGACACCGTCGGACCCCCGGTAGCTGCTGATCCGCATTGCCGGGCACTTTCGGATATCCGCTGCGCTAGAGCAGGTGCGCTCCCGCGTCCACGACGAGGTTCTCGCCATTGACGCTGGAACAGGTCAGCAGGAACAGCACCGCCGCGACGATGTCCTGCGGGGTGGGCAGGCGTTTCGCCGGCGTGCGCAGGCGCTGCGCTTCGAAGAATTCGGCGCGGATCGGGTCTGCGTTGTCGATTGCCTCCGTTCCCGCGACCGTGCCGGGCGTGATGGCGTTCACCCGCACCGGGGCGATCTCGACCGCGAGCGAGTTCACCAGGCCGGGAATGGCGGAGTTGGCCATCGACATGGTCGTGGAACCCGGCGAGGGCCGCCACATGGACAGGCCGCTGAACATCACGACCGAGCCGCCCGGATCGAGCTTGGGCAGTGCGTGCGCGACGGCGTTCGCGTAGCCGACCGTCTTGATGAGCATCATGCGCGCGGCGGCGTCCGCGCGGAAGTCGGCCGCGGTGTTGTGGTCCCGTTCGATGGCGGTCAGCACCAAGTGGTCGACCACGTCGAGGTCGCCGAACAACCGGCCGACGGAGCCGGCGTCCAGGAGGTCGCAGGCCAGACCGCGGGCCGACGGGCCGAGTTCGGCGGCGCGGGCGGCGGCGACGTCCGCGTCCCGCCCGGTGACCGTCACTCGCGCGCCTTGTTCCGCCGCGGTCCGGGCCAGTTCGAACCCCAGGCCACGTGCTCCGCCGATGACGAGCAGGTGTGCGTCCTTCTTGAGCATCGTGCCAATCCTTTCTTCTACGAGGCCGGTACGGCGGACGGCAGCAACGTGGTCTCGAGCGTGGCGGCCAAAGCGTTCAATTCGGCCGAATCGGCGGCAGCGCCGAAAAGGTATCGATCGGGCCTGATGATCACGGCTGTGACGCCCAGACTCGTTACCCAGTCCCGGATTTCACCGGAGAACTCCTCGAGGACATGGACGCCGAGCGAGTCCAGCAGCGTCTTCGTCCGATCACTGGTCCCGGAAAGGACTGCGGGATCCCCCACCACGGCGAAGCGGTAGCCCACGACGTCGTCGAGGAGCCGGCCACCAGCGGTTCTCGGCTGGGCGCTCAGTGTTCCGGCGAGTTCGTTCGTATCGTCGCGGACACCCGGGCCCAGCCGCGGGCGCAGCGCTTCGGCCCGGAACACGGGCGGGTCCTCCTCCGCCGCCACCAAGGCCTCGATCTTGTTCGCCAGCTGCGCGGACAGCTTCGTGTACGCGTCCACATGCGGACGGCGCTCGGTCTCGTAGGTGTCCAGCAACTCGATCGGCGACTTGCCCCGGATCACCCGGCCGAGCTTCCAGGCGAGATTCGTGGCGTCCCTGATGCCGGAACACATCCCTTGGCCGAGGTGGGGCGGCATGGTGTGGGCGGAATCCCCGGCGAGCAGGACCCGGCCGGCGCACCACGGGCCGGCCGTGAGCGACCGCCACTCGTAGACGTCGCAGCGCAGCAGCCGGTACTGGTCCGGGCTGAACCAGGGCGACAGCAGTTCGTACGCCTTCTCGGTCCGCTCGAAAGCCGCCGCGTCGTCATCCGGGCGAAGCATCAGCTCGAGCCGCAGGCGGGGCGCGGCGATCGGCGTGAACGTCAGCGGATTGCGGATCGCTGCCTGGATGAAGGCATCGCGACCGGTGAGCTTTTCGTTGGTGACAAAGGGAGTGATGTCGATGATCAGGGATCGGTGGGTCGCGTGGTGATCGATCTGCGTGCAGCCCATGAACCCGCGCACGCTCGAATTGGCGCCGTCGCACCCCACCACGAACTTCGCCCGGATCTGGCGGTCGTGGGCGGTGGCGGTCTCGCGGACGTGCACCAGTACGCCGTCGCCCGCGTCCTCCAGCGCGGTGACCTCCCAGCCGAAGTACGTGCTCGCCTCGGCGTAGCTGTGGATCTTGCCGCGCAACACGGCCTCGAAGTCGGGCTGGTGGAACATGTAGTCCGACTGCCAGCCCTGCTCGGTGAGTCCCCGGTTCATCGCCATCTGCATCACGACGCGCCACTTCGAGTCGTAGTGGCGGTAGATGCCCATCAGCGAGAAGTCCTTCTCGAGGTGCCGCACACCGAGTGTCTGGAACGCTCTCATCGTCTCGTCGTCGACATGGGTCGCGCGGGGACGGGCCATCGGCATCCGGCCGCGGTCGATGACCGCGATCCGCAGGCCCTCGGCCTCCAGCAGCCGGGCGAGCGCCAGACCTGTTGTCCCGCAACCGATTACGGCGACATCGACCACGCCGTCGTCCATGCTGTTCATATCACCCTCGAGTCCGGTGTGGATGGATGGGGACGCCGCGCCGCTCAGCCGAGGCTGAACCTGTCGGTGAGCAGGCTGAAGCTGAGCCGGACGGTTCCCTCGTTCAGCTGCCAGCCGTGCACGGTGTTCGTTCGGAGGCCTTCGCGGTGGAACGGCTCGGTGTCGGAGATGGCCACCGCGGCTTCCAGGGAAGGTGCCCTGACGATGGCGGTGCCACTGCCGTCCCACTGGTCGCCGGCGGCGTTGGCTCCGGACAGGAACAGAACACCGTTCTCCTCCTGCTCTTCGAGCCAGAGGATGTGTTCCCGGAGATGGCGAGACAGATAGTCCAGCGGCGCGTCCACGGGATGGGGCATGTCCATCCGGATCATGTACAGCTGCACGCGACGCAGGTTTTGCAAGTGCTCTTCGAGGGTGCGCGAGTCCGCCGCGGGGCCGGGCCGGCTGCCGTCTTCAGTAGTGGTCATCTCTAATTCTCCTCAGCGGCGCACGCCTGGTTCGTGCACATCGACATGGGTTTTCAAGGTCCTGGCGGCGACTGCCTCCAGGACGGAGCGGCCGCCGGTTTCGGCCACGGTCACGAAGAGCCGGCCCGCCGGGTCGAGGCAGCACGCAACCGGCTGGCCGTCACCCGTGCCGATCCGGTCCAGCAGGCCGGATTCGTCGACGAGGGCGACCGTGTGGGCGCTGAGCGTGCAGACCCAGACGCCGTGCGCGGCGGCACAGATCCCGTCGGGTCGTGCCTCGGGGTGCACCACCGCGGCGAGGTCGGCGAACAGCCTCCGGTCGCTGAGCGCTCCGCCCGCACCGATGGTGAAAGCGGTCAGCCGCTGGGCCCAGGTTTCGGCGACGACCAGGGTCCGGCCGTCGCCGATGATCGCCAGCCCGTTCGGGAACTCGACGTCTTCCGCCGCCACCGTCGCCCGCCCGTCCGGAGTCACATGGATCAAGCGGCCCGGTCGCGGCTGCTCACCGAGGTGCGCGGCGTAGCCGACATCGTCGACATAAAGGCCGCCGTGACGGTCGCCGACCATGTCTCCCAACGGTCCCGCGGCGACGCCGGACAGGTCGGCGTACGCCCCGAAACCGGCTCCGTCCCAGAGCCCGACTCTCTTTTCCCGCATGATCGCGCCGACCAAGCGGCCGTCGGGCAGGAACCACAACCCGTTCGGCTGCGCGGCCAGCGGGGTGAAGGCCCAGGTGCCGCCGTTGTCGGTCCAGATCCCGCCCTTCTGGGGGTCCGAGACCCACAGCGCGCCGTCATGCCACCGTGGGCCTTCGCCCAGGGTCAGTCCTTCGCGGTACCGGCTCATGGTTTGCCGTGCGCCCCGGTCATGTGGGCGGCAAGGTCCTCCGGGCGGACGAAGGACGGCGGAAGCGGCGGGCCCCAGCTGTAGTTGGCCTTGTCGTCGTCCCAGACCTGCGGGGACCACAGCGCGTCGTCGACGATGCAGTCGAGGTCGGAGTAGTACTCGGAGAACATCCCCGCCGGATCCCTGAGGTACCAGAAGAAATTGGAGCCGATGAAGTGGCGTCCCAGCCCCCACGCGTGGCGCTCGGGATTGTCCTCGAGCATCGCCATCGCGCCGCGCCCGATTTCGTCGACGTCCTCGACCTGCCAGGCGGTGTGGTGCAGGAAGTTCACCGGCGCCCGCTGGACCAGCACGTTGTGGTGGTCGGACGAGCACCGCATGAACGCCGCGGTGTCGCGGACCTCGTCGGACACTTTCAGCCCGAAGCCGTCGGTGAAGAACCGCTGGCTGGTGGCCTGGTCGACGGACCCGATCACCACGTGGCCGAGTTTGCGGGGCCGCACCTTGCCTTCGCGCAGGATCGCGGGCGCGCGGGCTTCCGGCCGCTCGATGACTCCTGGCTGGTTGTGCGCGGCGTCCGGGGACGGATGCTGGACCAGCCGCCGGGTCGCCGTGGCCGTGACCTCGACCCCGGTGACCGGCTCGACGGCCGTCACGGAGTCTGGGGAGGGCTGGGAAACGGTGACGTCGATGCGCCGGAGCCGGCCGGCGATCCGGCCGATGTCGTCGGGATCGTCGACCCCGATCTCCATGCGCAGCAGCTGCCGGCGCGCGGCCGGGACCAGGCGGAGCTGCTTGCCGCCGTCGGCCGTCGACAGCCAGCCGCCGTCCTCGCTGACGAGTCCGAAGTCCTCGTAATAGCCGCGGACGGCCGTCGAGTCCGGTACCCCGATGGTCAGCGCGTTCAAGTTGTGCAGTGGCATGGGCTGTTCCCTCCGATTCAGGCAGTGCGTGCGACGTGCCGGGGACCTTCGGCGAACGTGGTGCGAAGGCGGCCGACGTCGGAGATCCAGGTCTCGAGGACGTCGCCGGGCGCGAGGTAGCGCCGCGGTGATCGGCTGTGCCCGACGCCGGACGGCGTACCGGTGAAGATGAGGTCGCCAGGGGTCAGCGGGAGGATCGCGGAGAGCCGCTCGATCAGGGAGGCCACCGGGAAGATGAGGTCGCCGGTGCGGGCGTGCTGGACGACCTCGCCGTTCACACTGCAGCCGATCTCGAGATCGTCGCGATCGGTGAGCTCGTCGGACGTGACGATCTCGGGTCCGATGGGACCGAAGCCCGGGAAGGACTTGCCGATGCTGAACTGGGGCGGGGTGCCGATGAGCTGACGGGTCCGTTCGGACAGGTCCTGCCCGACCGTGACGCCCGCGACGTGCTCCCAGGCCCGTGCCGCGTCGACGTGGACCGCGCGCCGTCCGATGACGACCACCAGCTCCGCCTCCCAGTCCACTGTGGACGTCGGCAGCTTCACCTCGTCGTTCGGGCCGGCGATGGAGGTCTGGAACTTGGTGAACACGGCCGGTTCGGGTGGCAGCGGCAGGCCGCCCTCCGCAGCGTGGTCGGCGTAGTTCATCCCGATCGCGAACACCTGCGAGGGGCGCGGCACGGGTGCCTTGAGGCGGCTCGGGTCGCAGGGCTCGATTCGGGGATTGCGGAGGTCGACGGCCCAGGCGGTGAACTCGTCCCAGCGGGAGAACACGGCTTGCGGGTCTGCGCAGAACCGCCCGTCGCCGGCTGCCTCGACATCGGTGACGCCGTCCGGGTGCTTGAGCACGAGCCGGCCGTCAAGATTGCTGATACGCATGCCGCGCACTTCCCTTTTGTTCGACGCGGTCAGCAGGCACACCTGATGGCGAACTCATGCTCGTTCCCACCGCCCAGGACCTGCGTGTGGGCCGCCGCATTCGTCCGGACGGCACCGCGGATCTCGTTGTCGACGCGGTAAACGTCCGCGACGAGGGCTTCCCAGTCGCGGTTGCCGTCCGCGGCCCACCGGAACGGCAGCCGGTTCAGTTCCCAGTCCGGCCCGGCCTGCTCGGCGTGCTGCAGCGCGGCCTTGACGATCTCCCGCTGCTGCGCCTTCTCCCGCGGCCGCCCGGCCGTGCACCCCAGCGGGAAGTCGAGGAACGAGGCACGAGGCGGCTTCAGGTAATTGGCGTGTTTGTACAGCGTGGTGATGCTGGTGGTCGGGAGTCCCCGCCGTTCGAGCGCGCGGGCCAGGACCCCGAAGGCCACGTGGCACTGCGGGCAGAACGGCACCACCAGCACCAGGTCGACGCCCATGGCCTTGAACTCCTCGGCGATCCGGGGAGCCACCTCGGTCGCCAGCTCGTCGAACTGGCTGATCGAGCCGGTCATCGACACGGCGTTGTCCGCGTACCGGCCGATGACGCCGTCCCGTTCCAGATCGAGCATGGTGTCCCTCGGGTAGGCCACGTTGGGGTCGGCGAGGGCGAAGGCGCGGATCGGGGTCATGTGCCCGAACAGCACCTCGTCCAAGTCGCGTTCCCTTGGCAACAGCCGGTAGGACAGGTCGCTGTGCTGCTTCAGCCGCGGCTGGTCCGGGAAGTAGGCGCCGGAGGACACCAGCAGCCCGACCGTGGCCTCCCGCAACGGGACCCGCATCGGCGTCAGCGCCGGGGAATCGAAGTCGGGCAGCGGTTCGGGCTCTATCCCGAGCACGTTCCGGAGCAGGTTGTCCGGGTCGAACACCGGGAAACCGGGATCCGCCAAACTGGAAGTCGTCTGATCGACGTCGGGCACGTCATCACCTCGGAAGGAGCGGCTGAATACGTTCCGGGAGGGCAGGGAGTTGCACCTCGGAATGGGACGCTATCGGCCACCCCGCATCCGGCCGAGTCGCTGAGCGAAGCCGGAGGTGCCAGTTGACGAACCGCGGTACCGGCCCGCGCCGCAGCGTCCTGGGTAGCTGTTCACCTGTGAGCTGAGCGCCTGGTGGGATGGTCGTGGACGTTGAGATGATCTTGGTGTGTCGGTTCCGGGGGGTGTCTCTTGACGATGTCCTGGCTGAGCTTGTCGAGCTCAGGCGTGCGGTAGTGGCCAGTTCGTTCTGGCCGCGGACAGTCACGCCGGCGCAGGATCTTCTCCCCGGAGCGGGCAGGTTCCTGCCGGCGGATCACAACGTGCCACTTCGCCAACCGTTCCGGCCGTGGGTCGAGCTGCAGCACGTCGACGAGCACCCGTTTCGAGGAGCTCATGCCGTCCAGCGGCGCACCGGCTCGTCGTGTCGTTTGGGGATGTCGCGGACCGTCTGCCGGCGCCTTGCGTCCAGCTCGGTGCCGAACTCGATGCGTTTGGGGCACTTGTAGCCCGCTGGTGACTTGTGGCAGTGGGTGATCAGTTGCTGGGCGGTGCCGTCGGTCATCACGAGCGTGGTGACCAGTTCGCCCCACTTCTCGTCCGGGATGCCGATGACGGTGGCCTCCTTGACGGCCGGGTGCGACATCAGCGCGTTCGCGGTCTCGATGGACGGCACGGTCTCGCCGTCGGAGACGTGACGTCCTTCGTTCGGTCGGAGATCACGAGGTAGCCGTCGTCGGTGTGGAATCAGTTGCGGGTGTGGGCCTCGGCGGTGGCGTCGGGCGGCTCCCGGTGGCCGTCGACACGAACGCCCGCCGGCACACCCAGCTGGTCGGCCTTGTGGCCTGGGTGCGGGCGTTGCGCGCCGCCTCGCGATGGGTAAGCGACCCCGGAATCCCGCGGTGTTGTGGGCGTCCCGGCTGTATCGCCGCGCGTCTTCACAGTCCGCTGGCGACAACCTTCGTGGTGGAGCGATCGAGCTTGGCCTGCGCCGGCCGTGAGGCGAGGGGCTTTGTTCAGTGAGGGGCAGTACCGTCCCGGTGTTCGGCTTCCAGGAGTGCGAGCAGCCCGGGAAATCTGCTGTCGACGTCTGTGCGTCGTAGGCGGATGCCCTTGCGGTTGCCGTAGTCGATCTCGTCGATGAGGCCTGCTTCGCGCAGGACCCGGAAGTGGTGGGTCTGGGTCTGCTTCGAGATCGGGAGCGCGAACGAGTTACAGCCTCGCTCGCTGTCGGTGCGGTCGGCGGCCAACTCCGTCATCACCGAACGACGGTGCTCATCGGCGAGAGCGCGCAGCACCACGCCCAGCTCGAGCGCATCGACCTCGGGACCGACCAGGTTCGTTCCGGCCACGGACACCTCCTTCAGGTACGCCTTGCATCGTACCTCAGTGGCGTGTTCTACTCGAGTACGAAATCAATCGTACCTAGACGGCCGGGAACGCGGTCGTCGACGCTCCGAGAGGTCCTGTCATGAACAAGCCCGAGGTGCTGATCGTCGGTGCCGGAATCGCCGGGCCCACGCTCGCGTACTGGCTCGCGCGGAATGGATACCGGCCGACCGTCGTCGAGCATGCCCGGCAGCTGCGCTCCGGTGGCAGCGCGATCGTCGTGAAGGGGCCCGCGATACCGGTCGCCGAGCGTATGGACATCCTTCCGCAGCTGCGCGAGCTCGCCACCCGCAATCGGTCGCTGACCCTGCTCGACCCGGCAGGCAAACCAGTCCTGCGGCTTCCCTCCTCGGCAGGGGCGCCGACGGTCGAGGTGACCCGGGCCGACCTGTCCGAGGTACTGCACCGGTCGGCGCAGGGCGATGCCGAGTTCGTGTTCGACGACACCGTCACCGGACTCGATCAGGACGAAGGCGGGGTCGACGTCACCTTTCGACGGTCCGCGCCACGGCGTTTCGACTTGGTGGTCGGCACCGATGGGATGCACTCCACCATCCGGCGTCTGGTGTTCGGGCCCGAGCAGCAGTTCGTGCGCGACCTGGGTCTCTACGGTGCGACCGTCCCGCTGGAACCCGGCGCCATCGACGACCCGAGCGAGCTGACAATGCTGACCGTGCCGAACCGGATGCTGGTCGTCCACCCCTCGCGCACCACGCCGCTCGCGATCTTCACCTTCCGGGCCGCCCGGCCTGCGCCCCACGACCGCAAAAACATCGCTCTCCACAAGCAAACTGTGGCCGATGCGTACGCCGATGTGCGGTGGCGGGCGCCGGAACTCGTGGCGGCCTACCTCGAGCACCCAGCCCCGTTTTTCGACCCTCTGACGACCGTCCGGTTGCCCTCGTGGTCCCGCGGACGGGTCGTACTGCTCGGCGATGCGGCGGCGGCCACTGCCCTGCTGGGCGACGGGTCCAGCATGGCGATGGCAGGAGCGTATGCCCTCGCGGAAGAATTCGGCTCCCACCACGGCGATCACGCCCGCGCCTTCGCTGCCTACGAATCGCGGCTTCGCCGCGAAGTACGACCGCGGCAGCGACGCGTCGGCCTGCTCTCCAGACTCCTGGTGCCCAGCACCCGATCAGGCCTCGTGGTACGCAACACGGTGGGCCGCGCGGTCGGTCGCACGAACCGGATTGCCGCTCCCGAAACCGCAAACGGAAAGACCGTGTAGCAGCTTGGGGTTGGCGTTGCCGCGGGTGACGCAGTTGCGGATCTGCGTGATCAGGACCTTGACGCTGGCGGAGGCGCCGTGCCGGACGGATTGGCCGGTGGTGACCGGCGAACCAGGTCTTGATCTGGTTGACCCACGCGGCGCCTTCAGCGGTGAGGTGGACCGGACGTTCGGATGCTCCTCCGCGCCATGGCCGGATGCCGGGGACGGGGTGGGTGGACAGGGTGTCCAGTACGACGTGGATCTCCTTGCCGGCGTGGGGTTTCACCACCCTTTTCGGAAAGTGGCGGCGTCTCGGACGGGGCAGCACTCGCCGGTGACCTCATCGATGCCGACGTTCACCGCGGCGAACAGGTTGGTCACGCCGTGCCGCACGTAGTCGTGGGTGCGTTTCTCGGTCTTGTCGAAAGTGATCGGCAGCGACGGCCGGGTCCGTCTCCAGTGCCTGCACCTGCTCGCGGCCCATTGCCAGCCCCACCCCGTCGCAATCAGGTCTCCGCTATGTCCAAGAGAACTTTGCCGACCGCTCCTTGTTCGACCGCGTCCTGCGCCACCGCGGCTTCTGCGAGGGGAAAGTGCTGGATCGGGAGCCCGGCGTCCTCGCCGATGCGGAAGCCACCAGCGGCGATGGCTGCCGTCACGTCACTCGCCGCCTGCGCCAGTGCCTCGGCGTGCAGGGAGTACAAGACAAGGTACTGGTATCGGAGGTTCTTGAAATAGGTTTCCAAAATGGGTACCGAGTATTCGTCGCCCCCGTTCTTGGCGTAGATCGATACGGTTCCGCCGGTTTTCACCACAGCAAGGTCCAGTGCGTTGTTCTGGGCTGGAGCGACCTCCACCACCAAGTCCACGCCGTCCGGCGCGGCCGCGCGTACCGCGCTCTCGGTGTCGCCTTGCCGATAGTTGATCACATGATGGGCACCGGCGGCCTTTGCCAACGATTCCTTCCTGGTGGAACTCACCGTTGTCACGACGGTTGCGCCCGACCAGCGCGCCAACTGGACTGCGGCGTTGCCCACCGCGCCTGCACCGCCCTGTACCAGGACGGTCAGTCCGGTCATCGCGCCTGGCGCTAGATGCGAGGGGCCGCGATCGTGCACTGTCAGAGCACGATGCGCAGTCAGGGCCGGAACCCCGATGGCGGCACCGACGTCGAAACTCACTCCGTCGGGTAAAGGCGCGACGCGGCTGGTCGGTTGCACTACGTACTCAGCTGCTGTACCGAAAGGCTTTTCATGCTGGGCGAGAATCAGCCAGACGCGATCGCCAACCGCAAAATTGGCTACCTGTGGCCCCACCGCGTCGACGACGCCGGCACCGTCTTGACCCGGCGTCACTTCATCGAACGACAACGGCCGGATTCGGAATCGCCAATCGGTGGGATTGACTCCGGAACGCATCAGGCGGACCCGGACCTCGCCCGGACCGGGCTCGGGAATGTCGCGCTCGGCCAGAGACAGCACGTCGGAGGTGCCGGGGCGAGTGTAGACAATGGCTCGCAAGTCGAGGCTCCTGACTAGAGATTGAGGTTGGGTTTGCCGTTACTGCCTCGATAGTGAAGGAAGTTGACCCATTCATATGCAGAGGCAGCGTCCAGGCTCAAATTAAGCTGTTCGGCCACTCGTCTCTTCACGACACGCTTGGTCAGCGCAAGCGCATAGGCGGACTTCGACAGCAGTTGACGAACCATGTCGTCAACGACCTGATCCAGTTCGGCCGCCGGCACTGCGTAGTTGATCGCACCCATCTTGGCCAGTTCGGCGGCCGTGTAGGGTTTCGCCAGAAGCAGGTATTCCATCGCTTTGGCCGGGAACATATGCAGGGGTACCAGCGCGCCTCCGCCGTCACCCGGAACCGTGTCAAACCCAAAGATCTTCTGCAGGTCCATATGCACATCAGCGACCATCGCATCTTCCCTGGCGGCGATCAGGTCACAGCCGAACATGATGCTTTGGCCGAACCCGATACAGTCGCCATTAACTCGAGCGATCACCGGCTTCTCCATTTCCGCCAGCGTTTGCTGAGTCAGCCGCACACCCTGGAACCCTTTCCACAGCCAATCCGGAAAGTCGACCGGCTCGGGATCGAGCCGGTTGCCCTCTGCATAGGGTGGAGCCGGCAGAATCCACGGTGCGCCGTCGTCGATGCCAGTGATGACCACAACTCTGACCGCATCGTCCTCCCGCAATCGTGCGAGCGCCCGGCCGAGGTCGAAGTGGAGTTCGGCTTGAGAGCCCTGCGCGCTGAGAACCGCTACTCGTTCTGTGGTCAACAACCGCACAGTCGCCACGGCCCTGCTGATCTCCACTTCGACCGATTCGAACAACTCGTATCCAACCGGCGTCGCCATGTGACACCTCCTCAGGAGCCGAAACTCGACCCGGGCAACCCATCGGACTTCCGCGCCGTCCGGCTTTCCGCTGAGCGCGCCTCCGCATCGACCGGTCATCTATGTGGAAGAAACTGTTCCATCTTGCGCACTGTACCGCGGCTCGAGAGAAGATGGAAGCATTACTTCCGGATGCTACGGTGGCGGCATGGGTGTGAAGCCGCTACGACGAGATGCGATGGAGAGTCGTGCTCGGATCATCAGCGCTGCGCGGGTGGTTTTCGCCGAGCATGGTTGTGAGGTACCGCTGTCTGAGGTCGCTGCTGCCGCCGGGGTCGGCGTGGCAACGCTTTCGCGTCACTTCGACCGCGCGCAGCTCGTCCAAGCCGTCATCGAACAGCGCCTGCAGGAGCACGTGAACACCGCTGACGAGGCGCTCGCGTTGGCTCCTGAAGAGGCGATCCTCTCCTACGTGCGGGGCCTATGCGCTCGCGGGCTCGTCGATCGCAGCCTGATCCGGACGTTCACCCTCCCGCTGCCGGACTCACAGATTGCGGGCCGCTTGCGTCGCCAGCTCCGGCAGCGGCAACTGAAGCTCATCAGGGCTGGGCAGGATGCGGGTGTGCTGAGGGCGGGTGTGGTTCCCGAAGATCTTCTTCTCGTTCTCCTGGCTGTGCAGCGCAGCATGGAGAGCACGACCGGAAGCGCTGCGTGGCAACGTACGCTGGCAATACTTCTTGCCGGGCTATCCGATGCCGCCACCGATCACGAGTTGCCGAGACCCCCTCGGCTGGACGACCTCATTCAACCTGCCGACGGTCCACGACCGGGGCGACGGCCCAGCTCGCTCTCGAAACCTTGACACCAAGGCGTGCCGGCTGACGCCCGCCCGGACGGCAGGCGGGTAACCGGCTTCCGGCGATCCCGACGGGGCCCGAACCGCAGGTCGGCGTCCGGAGGGAAGTCCAGTATGGGCCACCCGTTCCGGTCCCGGCCAGATCGTCGGTGAGAGGCATGTGCGAGAGCACCGTGATCCGCGCGTTCCGCAAGTTCTTCACTCGTTGTCTACGCCGTCCGGCATGAGGGTGGTATCCGTCGCTGGTTTGGCAGGGTCGGGGCGCTCTACTCCGCGGGGGACCGCACCTCCTGGATGGCTTCGGCGAACGTCCGTGGCGGGCGGCTGAGGGCGCGCTGCACGCCGTCCGATACGGGTGTGTCCTTTCCGGATCGGAGGGATTCGGCCACGTTGGCGAGCGCTTCGGCGTCGGTGGCCGGTACGCCCTGTCCCGTCAACTCGGTGATGTACTCCTGCGTCGAGAGCGGCACGTAGCGGATGGTGCGTCCGGTGGCTTCGGTGAGGGTGGCGGCCACTTCCGTGAGGGTCACGGCGCGGGGGCCGGACAGCTCGTAGATCTCGCCCGCATGGCCCTTTTCGGTGAGGGCGGCGACGACTACCGCGGCGACGTCGTCGGCGTCGACGAAGCTGGCGGCACCGTCGGCGGCGGGCAGCCGCAGCTCACCAGCGCGGACAGCGCCGGCGTAGATGCCCTCGGTGAAGGTCTGCGCGAACCAGCCGGGGCGGCTGATCGTCCATTCCAGCCCGCTGTCGCGTACGGCGGCCTCGCTGTCGAGTGCCGCGTCCTGGATCTTGCCGCTGCCTTTGATGTAGTCGGGATCGTCGAGGCCGCGGCCCGAGGCCAGGACGATGCGCCGCACTCCGTGGCGTGCCGCGCTGTCGAGGAACGGGCGGACCAGCCGGCTGCCGTTGAGCTGCACGAGGTAAACCGCGCGTACGCCGTCGAGCGCGGCGTCCCAGGTGCTGGGGTCGGTCCAGTCGAAGCGGTGCTCGCTGGTGCGGGATGCCGCGCGCACCGGTATCCCGCGGGTGCGTAGCCGGGCGACGACGCGGCGACCGGACTTGCCGGTGGCCCCGGTGACGAGGATCGGTTGTGCGTTCATGACCCGAGCCAACCGGTACGTGGCGGGAGGATCCATGTTCGGGACGATCCGGCCGATGTCGTGCCGTCTACACTCGGACCGGTGGACGTCGTGTCCGAGCTGCTGACGGACGTGTGGGGTCGCGGTGCGGTGTTCCGGCCGGCGGTCCTGCGAACGCCGTGGGCGCTGCGGATGTCCACCGGCGCCCCGCTGATGGTCGCCACGATGCTGCGCGGCCATGCCTGGGTGGTTGCCGACGGGCGGGATCCGGTGCGTATCGCCGAGGGCCAGATCGCCGTCGTGCGGGGTGACGTGCCTTACGCCGTGGCCGACGCCCCTTCGTCGGTTCCGACGTGGACGGTCACCGCAGCCGACTACTGCCCCGGCGGTACCGGGCCGACGCGTTCTTGCGGCAGACCGGTCGGCGAGGGCACCGGCGAGGGACCTGTGCTGCTCACCGGCGCGTTCGAACGCCGTGGTGGATTCAGCCGGCACCTGCTGCACGCCCTGCCCGCCGTCCTGGTCGCTCCGGCCGCCGGAAGCGCGGTCCCGTCGGCGGAAGCGATGGCCGAGGAGGTGACTCGCACCGGGCCGGGGCAGATGCTGGTACTGGAACGGTTACTGGATCTGATCCTCGTCTCGGCGTTGCGCGGCTGGTTCGACGAGGCCCCGGACTGGTGTCGGGGGATGGACGATCCGTGGACGGGCACCGCTCTGCGGCTGATGTACGACAGTCCGGCGTACCCGTGGACGGTGGCCGAGCTCGCCGCGAAGACCGGGGTGTCGCGGGCTGCGTTCGCCCGCCGCTTCACGGCGCTGGTCGGCGAACCCCCGATGACCCACCTGACGGGCTGGCGGATCGCCCTCGCCGCCGAACTGTTGCGCGACACCGACTTGACCGTCGACGCCATCGCCAGGCGGGTCGGTTACTCCGGGGCGTTCGCGTTGAGCGTGGCCTTCAAACGAGTGCGGGGGTCGCGGCCAAGCGATCACCGCCGACCACCCCTCGATGAGCGAACGGGGGAACGGTAGGCCGCGTTCCGCGGAGGCGGTCAGTGCGTGAACGCGACTGACTCGGCGAGCTCCTTCTGGGCTTCCAGCGCGGAAAGCCGCTCGGACAGTGCATTGTGGACGGCGGAGTAGCTGTCCGCGCCGAGGGTGATCCGCAGTGGCGGGTCCGGATCGAGGACGGTGTCGCGGATGGCTGCGACGACTTTGGCCGGATCGCCGGTGAAGACGCTGTCGTCCGCGGTTTCCAGCTGGCGGCGCATCCGGCCGACGGTGGTGTCACGGTAGGCGGTCGTTTCCTCGGTGTAGCGCAGTGCCGAGCCGAAACCGGTACGGGTGCCGCCCAGTTCGACGAGGGTGAGGTGGACGCCGAACTCGGCCACCTCTCGGGCCACGCTCTCGGTGAAGCCTTCGAGTCCCCACTTGCCCGCGTGATACGAGCTGTGCGTCGGGATGCCGAGCTGCCCGCCCATGCTGGAGATCTGCACGATCCGGCCGCTGCCGCGTTCGCGCATCGGGGCGAGGAAGGCGCGGGTGATCAGCATCGGCGCCAGCAGCAGGACTTCCACCTGGTCGCGGATCTGCTCGACAGTCATCTCCTCCGCCGCGCCGACGACCGCGTAGCCGGCGTTGTTCACCACGACGTCCACCGGGTCGGTCCGGGCGATGCGGCTGAGCACCTCCTGCACTTCGGCGGGCCGGGCGAGGTCGAGCAGTTCGACGGTCAGCCGGCCGGGGTGGGCCGCCCGCAGGTCGTCCAGTGCGCCGGCGCGGCGGACCGTGGCGGTGACGTGCTCGCCGTGGTGGAGGGCGTGTTCGGTGAGCTGCCGTCCCAGTCCGCCGGAGGCCCCGGTGATGAACCAGTGGCGGAGGTCCTTGCTGGTGGTGGCGGGCATGTGACCTCCGGGGCTAGGCTTTAACGGAATCTGTTCCGCTTACCAGTTAACCGGAACGTGTTCCGGAATGCAACCAGTGAAGGACCCGGTATGCCTGCCACACCCCGTCGGACCCGCAGTGACGCACTGGAGAACCGGGCACGCCTGCTGGAGGTCGCTGCGCAGGTCTTCGCCGAGGAGGGGCTGGATACCGCGCCGGCGGCGATCGCCAAGCGGGCCGGGGTCGGGGTCGGCACGCTCTACCGGCACTTCCCGACCCGCGAAGTGCTCGTCGACGCGGCCTACCAGCACCAGCTCAGCCGGGTGTGCGAGCGGGCGGCCGAACTGGTCGCCCGGCACCCGCCTGCGGAGGCCACGCGACGGTGGCTGGCCCACTTCATCGGCTACGCCACGGCGAAGCGCGGGATGTCCTCGGCACTGAACGCGGTGATCACCTCCGGTGTGGACCCGTTCGCGAACAGCCATGCATTGCTCGTCGAAGCCGTCGGCACCCTTCTCGAAGCCGGTGCCGGTGACGGCAGCCTGCGTGCCGACGTCCGCGCGGACGACGTCCTGCTTCTCCTCGGCGGTCTCGCCTACGCCGCCCAGCACGGCACCCGGAAACAGGCCGATCGGCTCGTCGATCTGACCATGGACGCGCTGACCGCGGGCGCAGGCTGAATGCTCTGCAGCGGACTGCCCGCCTCGGCCGATCGGCCGAGGCGCGGGCGCGGACACTGGCCATTCGGCTGTGTGCGGTGGTACTTCCGGGTGAGCCGGGCACGGTCCCGGCATTCCTAGCATCTGCCGCATGACGATCCTGCTGGCCGATCCCAGGGTGCATGCGATGCACGTGCGCGACAACGGCGACCCCCTGATCCCGCTGGAGTTCGCCCCTGCCGTCCGGGTGCGGGCCGGCCTGGCTGCGCGGCTGGCCGAGGCGAGGTCCGCCCTGCCGCCGGGAGTGCACCTGCGGATCATCGAAGGCCACCGGAGCGTGGCCGACCAGCGCGCCATCCTCGACGAGTACACCGGACAGCTGCGCGCGCTGCACCCTGACGCGGACGAGGCCGAACTGAACCGGCTCGCCAGCCGGTTCGTCGCACCGGTCGCAGTCGCTCCGCATGTGGCCGGGGCGGCAGTCGATCTCACCCTGGTCGACGACGCGGGCGAAGAGCTGTGGATGGGCACGCCGGTCGACGCCACTCCGGAACAGAGCGACGGCGCCTGCTGCTTCGCCGCCGAGGTCGACCCGACCGCCCGGGGCAACCGGACGCTGCTGGCAGATGCGCTCGGCGGAGCCGGATTGGTCAACTATCCCACCGAATGGTGGCACTGGTCCTACGGCGATCGGTACTGGGCGCTGCTCACCGGAGCCGGACACGCCCGCTACGGGCCGGTGGAAGCCGAGGCGACGGTATGAGCGCGGCAGTGCCGAACGTCAGCAGACTGCGAATCCCGGCGTCCGCACCGACTTTGGCAATCGACCTGGCCGCGATCGCCGCCAACACCCGCCGATTCGCCGAGACCACCCGCGGCGAGCTGATGGCTGTGGTGAAGGCGGACGGATTCGGGCACGGACTCGCCGACGTGGCCAGGACCGCACTCGGGAACGGGGCGACGTGGCTTGGCGTCACGTCGATCGAGGAGGGCGTCGCGGTGCGTGCGGCCGGTGTCGCCGCACCGGTGCTGAGCTGGCTGAACCCGGTGGACTGCGACATCGAGACCGGCTACCGGCACCAGCTCGACCTGGCCGTGCCGAGCGTCAGCCACCTCGACGCCATCATCCGCTCCGGGTGCCCGGTCCGCGTGCACCTCCAGCTCGACACCGGAATGGCCCGCGACGGCGCCGCTCCGGAGGAGTGGTTCGAACTCGTCGCCGCCGCACGGCGGGCCGAGGTGGCCGGGCGGATCACGGTCGTGGGAGTGATGGGGCATCTCGCGATGGCCGACCGTCCGGGGCATCCGGCGAACGCGGCCGGGCGGACGGCGTTGCTGTGCGGGGCGGAAATGGTCACCCGGGCCGGATTGCGCCCCAAGGTACGGCATCTGGCCGGCACCGCCGCCACCCTGACCGATCCCAGTACGCATCTGGACCTGGTGCGGATCGGTGTGGGGCTGGTGGGCATCGACCCGTCCGGCAGCACGCGTCTGCGGTCTGCACTGCGGCTCACCGCGCCGGTGGTCCAGCTGCGGCGAGTGCCGGCCGGAACCGGAATCGGGTACGGCCACACCGAAGTAACCGAACGCCCGACGACCTTGGCGCTGCTGCCGCTCGGCTACGCCGACGGACTGCCCCGCACCGCGTCCGGCCGGGCGGAGGCACTGGTGGCCGGTCGCCGCCGCCCGGTCGCCGGGCTGATCTCGATGGACCAGACCGTGCTCGACCTCGGGGACGAGCCGGTCGATCCGGGTACGGACGCGGTGCTGTTCGGTCCGGGCGACGACGGTGAACCGACCGTCGACGACTGGGCGGAGTGGGCGGGCACCATTCCGCACGAGATCGTGACCCGCATCGGTTCCCGCGTGCGGCGGTGCGTGCGATGAGCGGGCCGATCCGGGTGGCCGTGATCGGCGGTGGGCAGAACTGTGAACACGAAGTCTCGCTCGCTTCGGCGGCTTCGGTGCGCGCGGCACTCGACCCCAGCCGGTACGAGGCGGTGGGATTGACCATTCTCCGAGACGGCCGGTGGCTCGGTCCGATCGGCCGGCCGCTCGGCGGCTCGCCGTCGGAAAGCCTCGCGGCCGCACTCACCGTACTGGCCCGGTGCGACGTCGTGCTGCCGGTGCTGCACGGGCCGCGTGGGGAGGACGGCACCATCGCCGCACTGTGTGAACTGGCCGGAATCCCTTGTGCCGGCTCGCCCGCGCGGGCAGGTGCACTCGCGATGGACAAGTGGGCGACAAAACTGGTGGCGGAGGCGGTCGGCGTGCGCACTGCGCCGGGCCGACTGGTCACCGCGGCCGACCTGCCGATCGTTTTCGACGGGCCGGTGGTGGTCAAGCCGGTCGCCGCGGGATCGAGCTTCGGCGTCCGCCTCGTCGACACGGCGCGGGATTTCGAACCGGCTCTGCAGGCGGCACTGGAGCTGGACGAACGGGTGCTGGTGGAACAGGTGGTGACCGGCCGCGAAATCGACGTCGCGGTGCTCGACGACCCGGATCGCGGACGCCGGACTGCGCCACCGCTGGAAATCGTCGTCGACGACGGCCTGTTCGACACCACGACCAAGTACGACGGAAGTGCGGTGTTCGTGATTTCACCGCAGCTGGAGGAAAAAGAGGCCGATGCGCTGACCGATGCGGCCCTGCGCGTCTATGCGGCGCTTGGCTGCCACGGTATCGCACGGGTCGACTTTTTCCTGACCACGGACGGACCGGTGCTCAACGAGGTCAACACGATGCCGGGGATGACCGCCAATTCACAGGTGCCGAAGATGTTCGACGCCGACGGGCTGGGTTACCCGCAGCTGCTGGACCGGATCATCCGCTCGACCCCGGGAGTTGCCCTGTAACCGTCGCAAGTGGACGGATGGCCGGTCTGGACGTGGTGCGCGGCATCGCGATTCTGCTCGCGCCGCTACGGCAAGCGTTCCCCGACGAGCTCGTGGTCACCGCGGGGCGTCTGCGTGGCGACGTTGGTCTGGCTATGGCCCTTCGCCGACGGCGCATACTCGTTGCCCACTTCCTGGTTCGTGTTCGGTGTGGCGCTCCAAGACGCTTGCCGACGGCACGCTGCTGCCGCGGCCGGTCCGCTCGCGGCGGCACTGACCATCACGGATCCGGGCGGGAACGGCCGCCGGACTGACCTGGACGGACGTCGGCACCCCGTCCTCGGCTGAAGCCCGGCAAGAGGTCGTATCAAACAGAAGTCAACACGACTTTCGTTGGACTGTGCGCAGAAGTGTTGACTTCATCTGGTCGAGAGGTAACTCTTTGAGGGGTCGAGGAACGGGGTGGTTGCACGATGTCACATATGCCGCCGGAGCCGGTCGCGTCGCGGAGATCGGTCAGCCGCCGCGCTTTTCTCGGTGGCGGGGCCGCGCTGCTGAGCACCCTCGCCCTTCCGGCCACGCTCTCCGCACTGGCCTGTCCCGCCGCCGCGGCGACGAGGGGCTTGACCGCGCCGCCCAACGGTTTTCCCGAATGGAACAACAACATCGGGATCTTCGACGTCGGCAGTGAACCACCGCACGCCACCCTGATGCCCTACGCCGACCTCGGCCAGGCACTGGACGGTGACCGCACCCGCTCACCGTACCGGCAGGACCTCGACGGCGACTGGAAGTTCCGGCACTACGACCGGCCCGACGCTCGCGATCCGGACTTCTACCGCGAGGACGTCGACGACAGCTCGTGGGCCGAGATCCCGGTTCCGGCCGACTGGCAGCTGCACGGCTACGACTTCCCGATCTACGTCAACATCACCTACCCGTGGTGGGGCGCCAACGGGCAGAACGAGAACGCCCAGCCGCCGTTCGCCCCGACCCGGTTCAACCCGGTCGGCCAGTACCGGCGGTCCTTCCAGGTTCCGGCCGGCTGGTCGGACCGTCGCACGTTCCTGCACTTCGAGGGCGTGAAGTCCGGCTTCTACGTGTGGGTCAACGGCACGCTGCTCGGGTACCGCGAGGATTCACGCACCCCCGGCGAGTTCGACATCACCGAACATCTCCGCGCGGGGAGCAACCAGCTCGCCGTGGAGGTCTACCGCTTCCCGGACGGCGACTGGCTCGAGGACCAGGACATGATCCGGCTGTCGGGCATCTTCCGGTCGGTCTACCTGTTCTCCACGCCGGCCGTGCACCTGCGCGATTTCCGCCTCGAAACGCGGATGCGCGACAGCTACACCAACGCCGACCTCGCGGTCACCGCGAACGTCCGCAACTACGGCGCGGCGGACGACCGCGACTACACTGTGGAAACCCAGCTCTACGACGCGAACCGGAAACCGGTCTGGCCACAGCCGCTGCGTCAGCCGGTCGGCCTCGGTTCGGCGCCTGCCGGGCAGGACGTGACGGTGCAGGCGGCCCAGAGCGTGTCCGGGCCGAAGCTCTGGTCGGCGGAGCAGCCGAACCTCTACACCGCCGTGCTGGTGCTGCGTGATCCGGCGGGGAAGGTCGTCGAGACGCTGTCGGCCCGGGTCGGCTTCCGCGAGTTCGTGCTCGCGGACGGGCTGATGCGGATCAACGGCCGGCCGGTGTCGTTGCGCGGCACGAACCGGCACGAAGCCCATCCGGTCCGCGGTGGTGCGCTCACCCGAGCCGATCTCGTCGAGGACATCCGGCTGATCAAGCGGATCAACATCAACGCCGTCCGGACCTCGCACTATCCCAACGATCCCGGCTGGTACGAGCTGGCCGACGAGTACGGGCTCTACCTCGTGGACGAGACGAACCTGGAGACGCACGGCGTCCGCGATCAGTACCCCGGTTCGGATCCGGCCTGGACGGCCGCATGCGTCGCGCGCGCCAAGGCGATGGTGCACCGGGACAAGAACCATCCGAGCGTGGTGCTCTGGTCGCTCGGCAACGAAGCCGGTACCGGCAGCAATTTCGTCGCGATGCACGACTGGATCCACTCCTACGACGCGACGCGCGTGATCCAGTACGAGGGCGACGACCGGCCGGAGATCAGCGACATCCGCTCCGAGATGTACCCGACCCCGGAGACGATCGAGAAACGCGCGCTCGATCCGGCCGACCCCCGGCCCTACCTGATGATCGAGTACGCGCACTCGATGGGGAACTCCACCGGGAACCTCAAGGAGTTCTGGGACGTCATCCGGGCGCATCCGGTGCTGCAGGGCGGATTCATCTGGGATTTCGTGGACCAGGCACTGCACTGGCCCACCCCGAAGCGCAAGCTGCTGACCGAAACCGGCCCCGCGGCGCGCACCGCCGAGCTGGCCCCGTCCTCGACGTTCGACCGGGCGCACGGTCTCGCGGGCGCCGCGGTCTTGCCGCCCGCCCGAAGCCTTGACCTGACCGGTTCGCTGACCCTGGAGGCATGGGCCACCCCCGACGCGATCGGCGGCCATCAGCCGTTCATCGCGAAGGGCGACCACCAGTTCGCGTTGAAGCAGACCGAAGACAGCATCGAGTTCCACATCTACTCCGGCGATTGGATCGCTGCGAGTGTGCCGTTGCCCGCGGATTGGGTGGGCCGCGAACACCACGTGGCAGGCGTGTTCGACCACGAGGCGAAGAAGCTGACGCTCTACATCGACGGCAAGGCGGTGGCGCACGCGGACACCGACCGGGTCCCGGACAGCACCACCGTCCAGCTCACGCTCGGCACCGATTTCGAGAACGCCGAGCGGGTGTTCAGCGGGCACATCCGGGTCGCCCGGGTCTACGCGCGGGCGCTCAGCGCCGCGGAACTCGAGGCAGGCAACCGTGATCCGCACGAGGCGGCGGTCCGGCTCTGGTTCGACTCGGCCACCGCGGGCTACGTCGAGCAGCAGCCGGCCGAACGGACTTTCCTGTCCTACGGCGGCGATTGGGGGGACAACCCCAACGACGGCAACTTCAGCGGCAACGGCATCGTCACCGCCGACCGGCGGCTCAGCGGGAAAGCCGCCGAGGTCAAGCAGGTCTACCAGGCGATCAACGTCTCCGCGGGCGACGACGTGGCCGCAGGCCGGGTGACGATCACGAACGAAAACCTGTTCACCAACGTCAATTCCCACGACGGCGTTTGGGAGCTCAGCGCAGACGGCGAGGTCGTGCAGCGCGGGCGGCTCACCCCCGCGCAGCTCGACGTGCCACCCCGGTCGAGCCGGGCGATCACCGTGCCACTGCGCAGACCGGCCGATCCGGCCGGCGAGTACTTCCTCCGGCTTTCCTTCACCACCAAGGCGGCCACGGCGTGGGCGGAGCGCGGCTTCGAGGTGGCCAAACAGCAGCTGCCGGTCGACTTCGGCAGTCCGGCCGTCCGTCCGGTGCCGCTGGCACAGGTGCCGCCGCCGACCGTGCACGAGACCGATCAGGCCGTCGAGATCACCGGCAGCGATTTCGGCCTGTCGATCGCCAAGGACACCGGGCTCATCACGTCCTACCGGGCCGGTGGTGTGTCGCTGGTGACTTCCGGTCCGGTGCCGAACTTCTGGCGCGCGCCGACCGACAACGACGTCGGCAACGGGCAGTCGAGCCGCAACGCCACCTGGCGGTACGCGGGCGCCGACCGTCAGGTCACGAAGGTTTCGGTGACCGCCGGTGAAGCGGTGGTCGTCACGGTCAGCGGTACCCTGCCGACCACGGTTGTTTCGACTTACACCACCACGTACACGGTTTTCGGCAACGCCGAGATCAACCTGGACCACGTCGTGCATCCCGGTGCACCGGATCTGCCGTATCTGCCCGAGGTCGGCACGATCCTGCTTCTGCCCGGCGAATTCGGCACCCTCGACTACTACGGCCGTGGCCCGGAGGAAAACCACTGGGACCGCAACACCGGTTCCGACGTCGGCCGGTATTCCGCGACGGTGGCCGGTCAGTGGACCGGGTACCTCCGTCCACAGGAGAACGGCAACAAGACCGATGTGCGGTGGGTCGCGCTGACCAACGCGAGCGGCGCCGGGCTCCTCGTTGCGGGAGAGGCGCTGCTGGAGATCAACGCTTCGCACTTCACCCCGGAAGATCTCTCGAGCGGGGCACTGCACGACTACCAGCTCACCCCGCGTCAGGAGGTCGTGCTGCGGGTGAACCACCGGCAGATGGGTATCGGCGGCGATGACAGCTGGGGTGCGCAGACACACGACGCGTACAAGCTGTTCGCCGACCGGGACTACCGCTACAGCTACCGGTTGCGCCCGCTGCCGAAGCGGGAGCAGGCCCCGGAGCTGTTCCGCCGCCCGACCGCGATGCCCTGATTCTTGTCCGATCCACTTTTCGGCCGCCACTCCGCCACCCCGCCCATTCGCCCTGCCGACACGGCCAAATGGGATTCGGTCTTAGGATTGCGCCGTGGAACTGGAATTCGTGCGGACCTTCGTGGCCGTGGTGGACGAGGGGCAGTTCCAGGAAGCCGCGTTCGAGCTCGGGATCACCCAGCAGGCGGTGTCGAAGCGGGTCGGTGCGCTGGAACGTGAACTCGGCGTGCGGCTGTTCACGCGCACTGCGCGCGGTGCGCGGCTGAGCGATGACGGTCGGGCCTTCCTGCCCCACGCCCGCGCGCTGCTGTTGGCCGGAGAACGAGCCGTCGCCGCGGTCCGTCCGGGGCGACGGCCGCTGCGGGTCGACGTGCTCAACCGCCGGATTGCGCCGTCGGCGTTGCTGCGCAAGTTCCACCGCGCTTACCCCGAGGTGGAGCTGGACGTGGTGACCCTGCCGGAGCTGGACGCGGCGGGTGCGGTCGCCGCCGTCGCGGAAGGCGTGGTGGACGTGACGTTCCGGGCGGTGCCCGCCGGTGAACGGCCGGGTGGGGTGGTGAGCGCACGGGTGTACGACGACCGGCACCAGGTGCTCGTGGGCCCGCGGCACCCGTTGGCGTCCGCGGCTTCGGTGACTCCGGCGGACCTGGCCGGGTACCGGATCTGGATGCCGGGAATGGCGCCCGGCACCGAATGGGCGGCGTACTACGCCGAGCTGTCGGCCGCTTTCGGGCTTTCGATCGACGTGGCCGGCCCGGATTTCGGCAACGATGCACTGCTCGACGAACTTGCCGCGTCGCCGGACCTGGCGACTTTCGTGGGCATCGGCTCGCGGTACGTGTGGCCACCCGGCTACGCCCTGCGGCGAATCCCGGTCGTCGACCCGACGCCGGTGTACCCGCACTCGATGCTGTGGCGACGCGAACACGCACATCCGGCGCTGGCGAAACTGCGTGACCACCTGGTGCCCGACCGGCGACAGGACGCCGGGGTGTGGCTACCGGAATGGGCCCGCGGGTAGCGGACCGACGTCGGCCACCGCAAGGTTCGCGGCGACGCGGATGAAAGGGACCGGCGAGGTCAGCTGAAGCTGCGGCGGTAGGTATTGGGGCTGACGCCGGTGGTCTTCTTGAAGCGGTCGCGGAATGCGGTGGGCGAGCCGAAACCGACTTGGCTGCCGATGCGTTCCACGGAGTGGCGGGTGGTTTCCAGGAGATGCTGGGCCTGGCGGATGCGGGCGCGGTGGAGCTCCGGCGACCGGGCATCGGTGACTGTGTTCCGGTGGCCGTGGCGTGCCGGGTCCCAGCGAGCGGGCTCTGGCTACCGGTTCAGGTGAGCGGGTTCCGGTGCCCTGGTCCTGGCGACCGGATCCTGATCACCGGACCCCGGCGACCGGCCGCTGCGACCGGGCATCGGTGACCGGGTTCCGGTGGTCCCGGCGACCGGGCTCCAGCGAGCGGGTCCCGGTGACGCGGTTGCGGTGCGGGCCTCCGGTGGCGGTTGCGGTGGTCGGCCGGGGTGCCGCGGTGGGCACGGGTTGGCGGGCAGCTGTGCTGGAAGCTGCTTTCCCGGTTGTTGTCTAGCGGGCGGGCAGGGCCGGGCGGTGGCGGGTCAGTGCGGCCGGGTCCAGGGTTGCCCGGGTGCCTGCGCGGTGGCCTTCTCGGTAGCCCGTGCCGGAAAGACGGCGTGGGGTGGCGGTGCGGAGGTCGCCGTACTCGCGGTCGAAAGCCTGCTGTACCACCGCCGTGCGGTCGCGGATGATCAGTTCCGCCGACGGTTGTCCCGGGGCCGTCGGGCGGTGCGTGCGGGCGGCTTCCGCCTCGGCGTGGTCAAGGCGCTCGTGTACCGCGCGCGCGAAGCCGTGCAGCCAGGTGCGCCGGTAGGCGGCCAGTGACTCGTGGAACATGCGCGGCTCGGGACGCACCCGGTTGAGCTGGGTGCTCGCCTGCAGCAGCAGGCTGGTGAACAGCAGCTCGACTCTGGCGAGGTCGGAGCGGAAACCGAACACGGTGACGGATTCGACGCCCTGGCCCACGCGGTGCAGCAGGGTGCGGCAGCGCAGCGGGTACGCGATGCTGGTGAGCAGGCTCGCCTTGTCGCGGCTGTACGGGTTGTCGATCGGCAGCTTCAGCACAGTGATCTCGTCGCTACGCTGACCGGCCGCGGCGAGCACCGCGTCGTCGATGCCGTGGCGGGCGATCAGCTCCGCGGCCTTCGTGTTGTACAGCTCCGCTTCTTCCGCGGTGACCCCCGGGTCCTCGGCCTTCGCCAGCAGCTTGCGCACGCGCTCCAGCTGCGAGTCGTAGTCGGGCATGATCCCCCTCTCTGGCGGGTGCGGCCCGGGTGGGCCGGCGTGGGGTCCCACGGTAGGCGTGGGGTACGACAATATTCGATCAGGTGTTCGGCCACGGCACCGGGCACCCTCCGTCGCCGAAGGCCTACGCTCGGGGCATGTCGCGGACTCGCACACTGGACGCCGCTGTCGTGGGTTCAGGTCCGAACGGACTGGCCGCGGCGGTGTTGCTCGCCCGCTCGGGACTGTCAGTGGCGGTGTACGAAGCTGCTGTGGAGCCGGGCGGCGGCGCGCGCTCGGCGCGGTTGTTCGACGCCGACGTGGTGCACGACGTGTGCTCCGCGGTCCATCCGATGGCGGCTGCGTCGCCGTTCTTCCGGCAGTTCGATCTGTCGGCGCACGGCGTCGAGCTGTGCCATCCCGAGGTTGCCTACGCCCATCCGATCGACGAGCACCGCACAGCGATCGCGTACGCAGATCTCGAACGCACCTGTGCCCGTCTTGGCGTCGACAGTGCGCGTTGGCGCCGCTTCATGACGCCGCTCGTCGCGCACACCGATGAGGTCACCGAGGCGCTTCTCGGCGATCGCAGGCACCTTCCGCAACCCCGTACGGCGGCGTTGCTGGCTTCGCGCATTCTCGGGACCGGAGCGTTCCGGAGCACGGAAGCGCAGGCGTTGCTCGCAGGGTTGGCGGCACACACACTCGGCCGACTGCCGTCGCCAGTGGGCAGCGGAATCGCAGTCCTGCTAGGACATCTCGCACACACCACGGGTTGGCCCGTCCCGCGCGGCGGCTCCGAGACGCTCACCGACGCGTTGGTGGCCGACCTATGCGCACACGGTGGCCGCGTACACACCGACGCCCGCGTCACAGATCTCCGACAGCTCGCGCACGCACGCGTCGTAATGCTCGACCTCGCGCCACGCGGTTTCCTCGACATCGCGGCGTCGCTGTTGCCGGACGGATACCGCCGGGCACTGCAGCGGGTCAAGTACGGACCGGCTGCAGCGAAGGTCGATTTCCTCGTGTCGGAGCCGATCCCGTGGCGGGATCCGGAGCTGCACCACGCCGGAACCGTCCACCTCGGAGGAACGCGAGAAGCCGTGTACGCCGCGGAGAACGCCGTGGCCGCCGGGAGACGTGCACCCGATCCGTTCGTGCTGCTCGCCCAGCCGATGGCGGCGGACCCGTCGCGCGGGCTCCCGCAGAAACAGCCGATTTGGGCCTACGCCCATGTGCCGCACGGTGATCCGCTCGACGCCACTGAGGTCGTCCGGCGTCGCATCGAGCAGTTCGCCCCCGGTTTCGGCGATACCGTCCGCGCTTCGCGCGCTGTGCCGGCGAGCGAATTGGAGGCGTACAACGCGAACTACGTCGGTGGCGACATTGCGGCGACGGCTGTCACCGTGCGGCAGGCGCTCGCCCGCCCGATCGCGCGCTGGAACCCGCACCGCACTCCGCTGAGCGGTGTCTACCTTTGTTCCGCGGCCACCGCGCCCGGTCCCGGTGTGCACGGGATGTGCGGGTGGTACGCCGCGAAAGCCGCGCTGCACCGGGAATTCGGGCTCGACCTGCCGCCCGGCTACCGATTCGGCCGCACCAGCCCGGTCTCGTAGGCGACCACCACGGCCTGTGCCCGGCTGGAGATGCCGAGCTTGGTCATCAGCCGGTTGAGATGCGTCTTCACGGTCGCTTCGCTCACGTACAGCTCGCGCGCGATGTCCCCGTTCGGCATGCCGGTGCCGACCAGCCGGAGCACTTCCAGCTCGCGATCGGTGAGTCCGGCCAGTGCGGGGGCCGGTTCGTTCGGCGGGGTGTGCGTGTACGCCTCGACGAGCCGCCGGGTGATCGTCGGGCCGAACAGCATGTCCCCGCGGGCCACTGCCTGGATGCCGGAGATCAGCGTGTCCGGCGGGCTGTCCTTGAGCAGGAACCCGGCCGCGCCCGCGCACAGTGCTCGGTACACGTACTCGTCCAGGTCGAACACCGTGAGTATCAGTACTCGCGGCTTGCCGGTGCCGGGACCGGCAAGGATCCGGCCGGTGGCCGACACGCCGTCGAGGCCGGGCAGCCGGATGTCCATCAGGACCACCTCTGGCCGCAGCCGCACGGCTTCGGCCACCGCCTCGTTCCCGTCCCGTGCCTCGCCGACGACCTCGATGCCCGGCGCGGCGCCGAGCAGTGCGACCAGACCCGCGCGGATCAGGTCCTGGTCGTCCACCACGAGCACAGTGGTCACGTCGGTTCTCCGGCTTTCCGCCCGGCGGCCGGGTACGGCAGGGTCAATTCGATCGCGAACCCCGCCGGTTCGCGGGGGCCGATCTCGATCTCGCCACCGTACATACGGGCCCGCTCGCGCATGCCGACGAGGCCGTGCCCGGCAGGGTTGCCGACCGGTGCCGACGTGCCGCCGGTGTCGGTGACGCGCAACCGCAGTGCGTCCCCGAGGTAGTCCACACCCAGTTCGGCAGCGGCACCGGGGGCGTGCTTCAACACATTCGTGAGCGCTTCTTGTGCAACGCGGTAGGCGCACAGCTGTTGTCCCGAAGGGAGCGAACGTGGGGTGCCTGTGATGCATAGTTGCACAGTGAGTCCTGCGTCGCTCAGACGGTCGACCAAAGCGGGAAGGTCCTTCAACCCGGGTTGCGGTCGGTACTCACTTGCCTCTTGGTGCGGCGGCCGTAGCACGCTGAGCAGGCGACGCAGTTCGTCGAGCGCTTCGGTGGTGGTACCGGTGATTGTGTCGAGCGCGTCGCGCGCAGTGTTCGGTGCGGACCCGAAAACGTACTGTGCGAGGTTGGCTTGCACCGAGATCACCGACAGGTGATGGGACACCACGTCGTGCAGCTCGCGCGCGATGCGCAGCCGTTCCTCGGCAACGGCCTGCTGCGCTTCGAGCTCCACTTCGCGTTCCGCGCGCTCGGCACGTTCTGCAGTCTCGCGAAGGCGATTCGCGCGCACGTACACGGAGTGTCCGATCAGGACGGTCGCGGAACTCTGCAGGGCGGCGATCACGGTGTCGGTCAACGGGTTTGTCCCGTCACCGAGCAGCATGGTCACTTCGTACCCGGCTGCGGCGAACAGCGACGGTGGCCAAGCCGTTCGCACCGGATACCGCGCCCACACCGTGTACGCGGCGATGAGCAGATCCGGGCGGCCGAGCGTCGCCCGGAACCCGCACAGGGAGAACGCCCCGATCAGGACGGTGGCCGTCAGCAGCGCGCTGATCGGGTACCGCCGGCGCACCAGCAGCGGCAGAGCGCCGGCTGCGGCCAGCGCCAGCCCGAACGGGCCGGGCAGCTCGCCCAGTTGACCACGGTGGACCGCGGCACCGGCGAGCAGGAACAGCGCGACCGCGACGGCCAGCAGCGTGTCCGCCAGGACCGGCCGCGCCCGCAGTGCGCGCAGGACCCGTTCCCCGAACACCAGCACGCGCCGAAACTACCTTCCTGACCGGCACTTTCCCAACTTGCTACCGCAGCCGCGGTAGCGCGCATACCGCCAGGGTTTACGGCCGGATGCGGCTGCGGGTGGATCCGTACGGAGCAACGAGCCGCTATCTTGATCTGCGAATGGTCACCCATTCCCGCAGCTCGGCGGAGAGCCCCGGGGCGGGGAGAAACCCCGGTGCGGCTCTCTGCCGAGCCTCGAACGGCTACGAGCCCAGGTACGCATCGAGCGTCACGGCGAGCGCTGCTTCCGGCGAAGGCGCGAAGCTGGCTCCCGCCAATCCGCCCCACAGCCACAGCTGCGCCAGCCCGTGCAACGCAGCCCACAGCGAGGCCGCGACGAGCCGTGGATCTGTCCCCGGCCGTACGCGGCTCACGCTCGCCTCTTCGAGATCGAGGCGCACAAGTTCGGCGAAGTAGTCGAAAACGGCACTGCTGGCTGCGACAAGCTGTGGCTCGTCCGGATCGATCAGGTCGCGTCGGAACATCAGCTCGAACATCGCCGGGTTGGTGACTGCGAAGTCGACGTACGCATGGCAGGCCGCCGTGACGCGCTCGCGGGGGGTACCTGTCGGCAGGCGCGTGCCGCGGTCGAGCAACTGGTCGAAGCCGACCGTCGCGACGGCCGACAGCAGTTCGGCACGACCGGAAAAGTGCCGCAGCGGAGCGCCGTGTGACACTCCCGCCGCCTTCGCGATACCGCGCAACGTCACGGCCTCCACGCCGGAGCCGGTGAGCAGTTCCGAGGCAGTCCGGATCAACCGCTGCCGGGTAGTCAATGCGGGGCTCATCCTGGTGCTCTCAGACCGGTGCTTCGGAGAACGCCACCGGCTGCAGTTCGGGCCGCTTCGGCAGGAATCCGTCGCCGGGGGAACGGCCGGTCAGCCGGTTGCGCAGCCGGGTGAGCCCTACCGGCAGGACCTCCTGCCACAGCCAGCGAAGATCGGCGAGCGGGCTCGGCTGTCCCGGCGGCCCCGGCAGCGGCTGCAGCCAGGTGCCGTCGTGCGGCACGCCGAGCCGGTCGAGCACGTGCCCGGCCACCCGCAGGTGTCCCGCCTCGGACAGGTGCAGCCGATCCGGGCCGAAGTACCGGGCATCGTGCGCGGCCTGGTCCGGCCAGAGGTCCACGAGGGTCGTGCCGTAGCTGACCGATGCTTCGCGGATGGCGTCGTTGAGCGCGGTGACCCGCGGGCCCATCCGCCTGCCGAGCGGCATCCGGTGCGTGAGGTCGCTCAACGTGAAGGTGACGACGGCCGGTGCGATTTCCGCGCACTGGCGGATCGCGGTGTCCACGCGACGGGCGACCGTGCGCGCGTCCCAGCCGCGGCTCAGCACGTCGTTGCCGCCGCCGAACAGTGCGATCAGGTCCGGCGCGTGCCGCCGCGCGGCGGGCAGCTGCTCCACCGTGATCTGGTCCAGCCGCCGCCCGCGGATGGCGAGGTTCGCATAGCGGAACCCGGGTTCGTCCATGGCCAGCCGGTTCGCGACGAAGTCGGCCCAGCCGCGGTACTGGCTCCGGTCGGGATACGGGTCGTCCAGCCCCTCGGCGCAGCTGTCGCCGACGGCGACGAACGTGCGGTAACCCATGTCGAACTCCCCGTAACCTCTGATTCATCTGGTGGCCACTGTCTATCAAACTCAGGTAGACGCTGTCTACCTGAGAGGATCTTCGGCATGAAGATCCTGGTGGTGGGTGGCAGTGGCCTGTTGGGCCGGCACGTGCTCGACGAACTACGGACGCGAGGACACGAGACGACCGCAGTGGCGCGCACAGCGCGCGAGGACGTCGACAGCGTGGTCGACGTTGCGAAGGCGTCTCATGATGAGCTGCGTGCGCTGTCCGAAGGTCACGACGGCGTGGTCTTCGCGGGCGGGATGGACGACCGTGCGGTTGGAAAAGGACCTGTCGAGCCTCGGCTGTACGCGGGCAACGTCGCACCTGTCGCCGCGTTGTTGCGCGCGGCGCGCGAAGCGGGCTGTACGCGGGCAGCTGTGCTTGCGTCGTACTACACATACTTCGACCGGATACACCCTGAGTGGGGGTTGGCGGCGAAGCATCCGTACGTGGATAGCCGCCTGGAACAGGCACGCGTCGCGCGCGAGACGGCGGGCCCGGACTTGCCGGTGGCGATGATCGAGGTGCCGTTCGTCTTCGGTGCAGCGGCTGATCGGGTACCGCAGTGGGCAGTGCCGGTGGTGAAGTGGGTTCGCTCGGCCGCGCCGCTCTTCGCGCCTGTCGGCGGTACTGCGACCACGAGTGCGCGAGGCGTCGGCATCGCGGCTGCGGACGCGCTGGAGCAGGCGTCGGGCGCGGATGTGCCGGCGGCCGAAGAGAACCTGTCGTGGGAGGACCTGCTCGGCCGGATGGCCGGTGCGGCAGGGCGGCCCCGCCGGGTGTGGCCGGTGCCGTCCTGGCCGGTGCGGGCGATGTTCCGGCTCGGCGGGCAGGTCGGCCGCCTCAGCGGTAAGCAACCGGGGCTGAAAGTGGAGCATTTCGGCGGGTTGCTGCTGCGGGAGCTCTACGTCGAACCTGCCCGCGCGCGCCCGGTCGACGCTGCGATCCGGGAAACCGCCACGGCGATCCGGTGAAACCATGCGGCCGGTGCGCAATGCGCGATGCCGGAAATTCCGGGAAAACCTCGCACCGGGCCCGAGTGGAGCACCACTCGAAACTCCGGATCGGTAAGCGCAGTTCGACCACGCCCGGTTCATTCGAACGTTGCGTTCGCCCCGAACGGTGACCTTCTTGCCCAGTACGTGCCACGCCGAGTGATGATCGCCGTTGACGGGCCGACCACGCAGTGGAAACCCAGCCGCACCGGGCTCTTCTGCGTACCGCCGGTGCAGTCAATCCAGGCCGCGGTGGTCTGGTGGCGCGCAGTACCGCTCGTTCCGCGGCCGACGGAATTCGCCGGAGCACCGCGGACTCACCACCGGGAAGTAATCGAACCGCATCGCGAACTGCTCGGCGGCGGAGCCAGGCCGCTGCGATGGAGCGTCCAGCTGCGTTCGGTCGCCAACGGTGGCCGAGCATCGTCAGGCTGCGAAAGAAATCCGCACAGTCAGTCGAGCCGCGCGCGGTGGGCGCGTACCACTGCCAGCCGCGGGTCGGTGCTGGCGAGGGTGGTGCTGAGTGCTTCCAGGATCGCCAGATCGTCGGCGCCGCAGGAGGTCTCCCAGAACGACCACAGCGCGTCCGGGTCGCCGCTGTTGAGTGCCAGCTGGCGGACCTGTGCAGTGATCGACTCGCGTTCCTCGAGGATCGCCGGTGCCTCGGATTCGGGCAGCAGCGGTCCGCGGAAACAGCGCGTGGCCTCGCGGGCGTCGGTCCGGCGCAGTGCGGTGCGGGCGCGCAGGAAGTCCGCGTTGACCTCGGCCGCCAACCGGTACGGCCGGGTCTGCACGACGCCGGTGCCGAGCTGGGTGCGCAAGCGGTGGATCTCCGCGCGCACGGTGACCGGGTTGCCGCTCTCGCCGTAGAGCTGCAACGCCAGCTGCTCGGCCGACAGGCCCCGCGGACGCAGCGCGAGAAGTGTGAGCAATTCCGCGTGGCGCAAGGTGAACGGGATGTCCCGTCCGTCCACAGTGGTCGAACCGGTGCCGTCGGTGAGATATTCGAGGGTGAGCCGCCGCCGGGTGGGCGATCCTGCCGTGGCCACCCGGAGCAAGTAGCCCTCGTCGAGCGGGTCGAGGGTCGCGATCCGGCCGTCCGGCAGGGTCACCGTGCCACCGCCCCGCCGAACCTCCACTGTGGACGGGAGGAGGCAGGCCTCGGTGGCCAGCACCCGGCCGCCCGCGGAAAGCAGCGCGCCGGGACGGCCGCGGAGCGCCTCCAGATGGCGCATGTTGGCCCGCCGGACCTTCTCGTCCCGCACCGCCAGCTGGGCGCGCAGCCTGCCTTCGGCGAGCTGGGCGCTGGCGGTGACCAGCGCCAGCATCGCCGGATGCACGGTGTGCAGCGGACCGGTGACGTCGATGGATCCCAGCAGTACGCCGGTGTCCGGATCGCGCACCGGCGCCGCCGCGCAGGTCCAGTTGTGATAACGGCGGACCAGGTGCTCGGCGGAGTAGATCTGGACCGGGCGGCCGGTGGCGAGCGAGGTGCCCATCGCGTTCGTGCCGGTGGTCTCTTCACTCCATCGGGTGCCCTCGGCGAGCAAGAGGCTGTCCGCACGGCGCAGCACGCCGGTGGCCCCTTCGCGCCACAGGACCAGGCCGTCCGCGTCGGTCACGACCATCATGTGCTCGGCGTCGTCGGCGATGGTCACCAGCGTTTCGCGCAGCAGCGGCATCACCGCGGCCAGCGGGTGCTGCGCGCGCAGATCGTTCAGCTCGGCCGATTCGAAGATGAACGGGGCCTCGCTGTCCTCCGGGTCGACCTGCGCGGCGAGCGAGCGTTCCCAGGACTCGGAGACCACCGAACGCGGCGAGCGTGGTGCGGGCATGCCGGTGAGCACTGCGTCGTGGACACGTTGAAGTAGCCGCGCGTACGACTCCGGATCGCGCAACATGTCGTTCTCTGGCGGCTCCGCCACGTACTCCAGGGTAGAGACCCACTTCACAAAACTGCAACGTCCGTGCAACGTTGCCCGCGCTAGCTTCGCGATCGACCGTCACCGACCGCAACGAGGCAGGCAAAGATGGCCGTTTACGCCGCACCGAACACCGACGGCGCTGTCGTCGATTACGAAACCCGCTACGACCACTACATCGGCGGTGAGTACGTCGCACCGGCAGGCGGGCAGTACTTCGA
Organism: Amycolatopsis ultiminotia; assembly: GCF_039536925.1. Taxonomy (NCBI): domain Bacteria; kingdom Bacillati; phylum Actinomycetota; class Actinomycetes; order Pseudonocardiales; family Pseudonocardiaceae; genus Amycolatopsis; species Amycolatopsis ultiminotia. The sequence goes on from NZ_BAAAZN010000021.1 coordinate 78,543, forward strand.
AAACCCGACACCGGTGACCGGAAAAACCTTCACCGAGATCGCCAGGGGCACGGCCGCCGACGTCGAGCGGGCGCTCGACGCCGCCGAGGGCGCCGCACCGGCCTGGGGCCGCACTTCCGTCGAGGAGCGTGCCGGCGTCCTGCTCAAGATCGCCGACCGGATGGAACAGAACCTCGAGAAGATCGCGGTCGCCGAGGCGTGGGAGAACGGCAAGCCGGTCCGCGAGACCCTCGCCGCGGACATCCCGCTGGCCATCGACCACTTCCGCTACTTCGCCGGTGCGCTGCGCGCCCAGGAGGGCGGCATCTCGCAGATCGACGAGAACACCATCGCCTACCACTTCCACGAGCCGCTCGGCGTGGTCGGCCAGATCATCCCGTGGAACTTCCCGATCCTGATGGCGGTGTGGAAGCTCGCGCCCGCGCTCGCCGCGGGCAACGCGATCGTGCTCAAGCCCGCCGAGCAGACGCCGGCGTCGATCCACCTGCTGCTCTCGATCATCGGCGACCTGATCCCGCCGGGCGTGCTGAACATCGTCAACGGCTTCGGCGTGGAGGCGGGCAAGCCGCTCGCGTCGAGCAACCGCGTGCGCAAGGTCGCGTTCACCGGGGAAACCACCACCGGACGGCTGATCCTGCAGTACGCCAGCGAGAACATCATCCCGGTCACGGTGGAGCTCGGCGGCAAGAGCCCGAACATCTTCTTCGACGACGTGGCCTCCGCCAACGACGCGTACTACGACAAGGCACAGGAGGGTTTCGCGCTCTTCGCGCTGAACCAGGGTGAGGTCTGCACCTGCCCGTCGCGGGCGCTGATCCAGGCCGGTATCTACGACCAGTTCCTCGGCGACGGCGTGGCCCGGGTCAACAAGATCAAGCAGGGCAACCCGCTCGACACCGAGACCCAGGTCGGCGCGCAGGCGTCCAACGACCAGCTGGAGAAGATCCTCTCCTACATCGACATCGGCAAGCAGGAGGGCGCCAAGGTGCTCACCGGCGGCGCGCAGGCCGACCTCGGTGGGGACCTCTCCGGCGGCTACTACGTGCAGCCGACGGTGTTCGAGGGCGACAACAAGATGCGCATCTTCCAGGAGGAGATCTTCGGCCCGGTGGTGTCCGTGGCGAAGTTCGACGACTACGCGGACGCGCTCAAGATCGCCAACGACACCCTCTACGGACTGGGTGCCGGCGTCTGGTCGCGGGACGGCAACACCGCCTACCGTGCCGGCCGGGACATCCAGGCGGGTCGCGTGTGGGTGAACAACTACCACGCCTACCCGGCGCACGCGGCCTTCGGCGGCTACAAGGCGTCCGGGATCGGGCGGGAGAACCACAAGATGATGCTGGACCACTACCAGCAGACGAAGAACCTGCTCGTCTCCTACTCCGACCAGGCGCTGGGCTTCTTCTGATGGCCGAACGGGTGGATCTGACACCGGCTGCCGCGGACCTGCTGCGGCAGCTGGTGCCCGCCCACGGCCCGGTCATGTTCCACCAGTCCGGCGGATGCTGCGACGGCAGCGCCCCGATGTGCTACCCGGTCGGCGAGTTCAAGGTCGGCGAACGCGATGTGCACCTCGGCGATCTGGCGGTGGACGGGATCGAGGCCGTGCCGGTGTGGATGTCCGGACCGCAGTTCGAGTACTGGAAGCACACCCACCTCACCATCGACGTGGTGCGGGGCCGGGGCAGCGGGTTCTCCCTGGAAGCCCCGGAGGGCGTGCGGTTCCTGATCCGCTCGCGACTGCTCAGCGACGAGGAAACCGCGGAACTGAACGGCTGAGGTTGCGCCGAAGGCCGCCCGGTGCTCAGCGCCGGGCGGCCTTCCCGCGTTGCCCGAGTGCGTGGAACAGCGCGGTGGCGAGCACCAGCCCTTCGCGGGCGACCGGGGCGAGCAGGTGTTCGTCCGGCGCGTGTTGCAGGCAGCCCGGATAGGAGTGCGGCAGCCAGAGCGTGGGCAGGCCGAGCACGTCGGTGAACACGTGGTTGGGCAGGCCGCCGCCGAAACTGGGCAAGAGCGCGACCGGGCCGGTGACGACCTCGGCGAGCGTGCGGTGCGCCCACCGGGCCCACGGATCGTCGACCGGGGTCCGGCTGGCCGGAAAGGTGCTCTCCACCGTCACCCCGACCATGGAAAATCCCCGTGCGGCAAGGTGTTTCGTGATCGCCTCGGCTGCGCCGCCGACGTCGGTGCCGGTCACGTGGCGCAGCTGCAGCATCGCCCGAGCACGGCCGGGGATGGCGTTCACCGGACGCTCGATGTCGGCCGCGCCGAGCGACAGCACTTCCAGCGTGTTCCAGCCGTACAGCCGTTCCGCCGGGGTCAGCCCCGGCGCACCCCAGCCCTCGTCCGGAACCGGGTCGCCCGGGGAGTTCGCGACCGTGACGCCCTCGAGCGCGGTCCGGACGGTGTCCGGCAGTTCGGCGGGCAGCAGTTCGGGCACCTGGATCCGGCCGTGCCCGTCGACCAGGCACGAGATCGCCCCGGCGAGGGTGGTCGCGGGGTTGCGCAGCAGCCCGCCCCAGTTGCCGGAGTGGTAGCCGTCCGGGCGCAGGTCCACGTCGAGGGCGATCCGGGCGGCGCCTCGGGCGCCGAGGAACAGCGTCGGCGTCGCCGCGTCCAGGCGCGGGCCGTCGGAGGCGATCAGGACATCGGCACGCAGCAGGTCCCGGTGCTGTGCGGCGAATTCGGCCAGCCCGGGTGAACCGGTTTCCTCGCCGGTCTCGAAGAGGAATTTCAGGCTGAACCCCAGCGAACCCCGGTGCTCGAGCAGCAGCCGCAGCGCGGTGAGGTTGATCAGGTGCTGGCCCTTGTTGTCCGCGGCACCGCGGCCGTACCAGCGGTCGCCGTCCGCGCTCAACGTCCACGGGTCGCGACCTTCGCGCCACTGCCCGGTGTGCCCGTCGACGACGTCCGCGTGGCCGTAACACAGCACCGTCGGCAGATCGGGTGCCTCCTGCCGGATTGCGACGAGGAACGGCCCGCCGGCCGGATCGGGGTTCGGGTGGACCTCGGTTTCACAGCCGAGCTCGGTCAGCGCGGGGACGAGAGCCTGGTCGAGGTAGGCCTCGATGGCCGCGCGGCCGTCCGGGTGATCGCTGACCGTCGGGTACCCGACCAAGGCGGCCAATTCGGTGAAGAACCTGCCGGCATCGACGTGCGCGGTGGCCTCGGCGAGCAGGTCGGCTGGGATCACGCGGTTGCCTCCCGAGATGAACCGGATGTCCGGGCAGCTTAGGTCGCGCTGCCGACCTCGTCCGCCGGGCGGCCGGAAACCCATTTAAGTGTCCGAACGGTCGTGCTACTTTAGCGTCATGCTGTCGCTGGAGAACGTCTACGTGGGTCAGCCCGGTCTCCTCGGCTACCAGCGCGACCGGCCGGTGCTGAGCGCGATCAGGAAGGCCGAGGTCGCGGTGCCGGAGCTCGCGCTGTCCGAGCTGAACCTGGCGGGGGACCGGCAAGCCGACCTGACCGTGCACGGCGGGGTCGACAAAGCGGTCTACGTCTATCCGGCCGGGCACTACGCGGACTGGGTGGCCGACGGGTTCGCGGTGACCAGGGGTGATTTCGGGGAGAACCTGTCGCTGTCCGGCGCGGCGGAGGACGACGTGCGGATCGGGGACGTGTGGGCGTGGGGTGACGCGCTGGTCCAGGTCTCGCAGCCGCGGAGCCCGTGTTTCAAGCTCGCGATGCGGATCGGCCGCAAGGACGTCGCGCCGACGATGATCGACACCGGCCGCAGCGGCTGGTACCTGCGGGTGCTGAAGCCCGGCGCGGTGCCGACCGCCGGTCCGGTCGAGGTGGTCGAACGGGCAGCCGGACCCACCGTGGCCGACGTGGTGGTGATCGCGCACATCAACTACGCGCAGCTGCCCCCGGAGCGGGTCGACGCCGCGCTGGACCTGGCAGGCCGGGTTCTGGCCACTCCCGCGCTGGCCGAGTCCTACCGCCGCGGTTATATGTCCACAGTGGATCGCTGGCTGGCGCGTCGTGCCGGTTGACGGCCGGATCGCACGGGGAAACGCGACGCGCAGCCTGGTACTGCGCCGTGCGGTGGACGACGCTTCCGTGCACGGTCTCGCCGGGTTGTCGATCGGTGGGCTGGCCGCGGAACTGGAGCTGAGCAAGAGCGGTTTGTTCGCGTTGTTCGGCTCCAAAGAGGACCTTCAGCTCGCGACGATCGAAACCGCACAAGGGATCTTCCGCGCACACGTGGGCACGCCCGCGCAGGCAGTTGCCGCCGGGCTGCCGCGGCTGCGGGCGCTGTGCGAAAACTGGCTGACCTATTCGGAAAAGCGGATCTTCCCCGGCGGTTGCTTCTTCTTCAACGTCAGCGCCGAGTTCGACGCCCGGCCGGGCCGTGTGCGGGACGCGATCGCCGCGGTGGGCCGGGCCTTCCTGGCCGAACTACGCGAAAGCGCGGCCGAGGCAGTGGCTGCCGGGCACCTCGACGCGGATCCGGAGCTGCTCGCCTTCGAACTGCACGCGCTGGGCCGGGCGGCCAACGCGGACGCCGTGCTGCACGGCGGCGCCGAACCGTATCGGCTGGCGCGCCGTGCGTTCGCCGCCCGGCTGGATCAGGGCCAGTCGACCTGCGGGGACCGGTAGAAGCCGATGCCCTGTGCCTGCCAGCGTGAGGCCTGCTTCGCCAGCCGGGCGCGGTAACCGTCCCAGTTTCGGGCCGCCTGCGGTGACCAGCCGATCTCCGCGACTCCGGGCAATCGCGGGAAGGCCAGGTACTCGATGTCGGCACTGGTCCGGACGGTCTCCGTCCACAGCGGAGCTTCAACGCCTGCCACGGACTGCTCGCCGACGCCGGGCACCAGGTCCGCCGGGTCCCAGTCGTAGGCGTCGCGTACCTCGACCAGTCCTGCCCAGTCCTGGCCGAGTGGCGTCGAGGCGTCGTACTTCATGTCGAGGTAGGCGTGGTTGGCAGGCGACATCAGGATCTTCGTGCCCCGCGCGGCCGCTGCCGCGACGTCCTCGTCCGCGCCGCCCTGTCCCCAGTACTGCGGGACGGCCGAGCTCGGCGGTTCGGTCTTGACGATCTCGTGCCATCCGGTGATCAGCTTGCCGTACTTGGCGACCAGCGGGCTGACCCGGTCGTAGAACTTCCGGTAGTCGGCGTCGGAGGTGGACTGCGCCTCGTCGCCGCCGATGCCGAGGTACCTGCCGGGGGTGATCGCGGCGAGCTCGCGGAGCACGTCCTCGACGAACCGGTAGGTGGTCGGCGAGCCGATGCACAGCGAGCTGTAGCCGACCTCGGTGTCCGTGCGCGGCGGGACGGCCACGCCGTCGCAGTTCAGCTCCGCGTAGGTGGCCTGTGCGGCGTTCGTGTGGCCGGGCAGGTCGATCTCCGGCACGATCGTGATGTGCCGGGACGCGGCGTAAGCGACGATGTCGCGGTACTGGTCCTGGGTGTAGTAGCCGCCGGGATCGCCGTTCACCGCGCCCTTGCCGCCCTCGGTGGCCAGCCGTGGCCAGCTCTTGATCTCGATCCGCCAGCCCTGGTCGTCGGACAGGTGCAGGTGCAGGGTGTTGATCTTGTACTGCGCGATCTGGTCGACGTACCGCTTGACCTGCGCGGGCGTGAAGAAATGCCGGGCGAGGTCGAGCATCGCGCCGCGGCGGTCGAATCGGGGGTAGTCGAGCACGGTGCCGCCGGCGACTGTCCACTCGAGATCCTGCACCGTTTTCGCTTCGATCTCCGAGGGCAGCAGCTGACGCAGCGACTGCACCCCCTCGAACAATCCGGTGGCCGTGTTGGCCTGGAGCTGGACGCCGGACTTCGTGACGGCCAGCTGGTACCCCTCGGTGCCGACGCGCGGATCGGCCTGCCCCAGTTCGAGTGAGATCGCCGGGCCCCCGGCGCTCGCCGACGTCACCGGAAACGAGTAGCCGGTGGCCGGCTGCAGCAATCCGCGCAGATAGCCGGCCACGTCACCGGTGCCGTCGCCGGCCTGGATCACGGTCTCGGAGGTGAGCCGGAAATTCGCGTCCGGATCGGCGTGCGCCTGCACCGGGACCGGCACGATGTCGGTGACCTGCCGCTCCGGTGTGGCCACCTCCGTCGAAGCGGCCGAAGGCACACCGGTCACGGCGAGTCCGGCAACGGCGACCCCGACCGCACCCTTCGACCACGTCTTCCGCACAGCGCACCTCCAGAGAACCGGGTGAACGCTAAAAGGTATAGACCACTTGCGGGGGATGGGACAACAGCCGAACGGACGGGTTCCCGTTCACCGGGCCGGTCCGCTCGACGGGCCGGTGCACGGTGGCGGTCAGGGCCGCAGCACCGTGCGCAGTGCGTCCAGCACCCCGGGATCCTCGATGGTCGACGGGATCGGCTCGTCGCGGCCGTCGGCGATGCCGCGCATGGTCTTGCGCAGGATTTTCCCCGAGCGGGTCTTCGGCAACGCGGCGACCACGGACACGTCGCGGAACGCCGCCACCGGGCCGATGTCGCGGCGGACCAAGGCCACCAGCTCGTCCCGCAGCCGGTCCTCCGGCACGTCCACGCCTGCCTTCAACACCACGAATCCGCGCGGGACCTGGCCTTTCAGCTGATCTGCCACGCCGATCACCGCGCATTCCGCCACCGCCGGGTGCGCGGCCAGCACCGCCTCCATCGATCCGGTCGACAGCCGGTGCCCGGCCACGTTGATCACGTCGTCGGTGCGGCCCATCACGAACAGGTAGCCGTCCTCGTCGAGGTACCCGGAGTCACCGGTGAGGTAGTAGCCCGGATAGCGGGACAGGTACGCCTCGCGGTACCGCTCGTCGTCGCCCCACAGCGTGGGCAGCGAACCGGGCGGCAGCGGCAGCTTCAGCGCGATCGCGCCCTCCTGCCCGGCGCTGAGCTCATCGCCTGCCTGCCCGAGGATGCGCACGTCCCAGCCCGGCACCGGTTTCGTCGCCGAACCGGGTTTGGCCGGCAGCGGTTCCAGCCCACGCGGGTTCGCCGCGATCGGCCAGCCGGTTTCGGTCTGCCACCAGTGGTCGACCACCGGCGTGCCGAGGATTTCGTGCGCCCAGCGGTACGTTTCCGGGTCGAGCCGCTCGCCGGCGAGGAACAGCGTACGGAACTCGCCAAGGTCGTACTTCTTCAGCTCGGCCGCGTCCGGGTCGACCTTCTTCACCGCGCGCAACGCCGTCGGCGCGGTGAACAGCGCCTGCACCCGGTGCTCGGCGAGCACCCGCCAGAACGCGCCGGCATCCGGGGTGCCGACGGGTTTTCCTTCGTACAGCACGGTTGTTGCGCCCACGAGCAGCGGTGCGTAGACGATGTAGGAGTGCCCGACGACCCAGCCCACGTCGGAGGCGGTCCACCACACGTCGCCGGCGTGGACGTCGTAGATCGCGCCCATCGACCAGGCGAGTGCGACCGCGTGGCCGCCGGTGTCGCGTACCACGCCCTTCGGCTTCCCGGTGGTGCCGGACGTGTAGAGGATGTACAGCGGATCGGTTGCCCGCACCGGAACCGGGTCCACCGGTTCGGCGTCCTCCACCAGATCGATCCAGTCGAGATCGGTACCGGACAGCTCCGCGGCCGCTGCCTCGCGCTGGAACACCACCACGTGCTCCGGCTGGTGTTCGGTGAGCGCGAGTGCGGCGTCGACGATCGGCTTGTACTCGACGACCCGCGTCGGCTCGATCCCGCACGACGCGGCGAGGATCAGCTTTGGCTTCGCGTCCTCGATCCGTGCGGCCAGTTCCTTCGGCGCGAACCCGCCGAACACCACCGAATGCACCGCGCCGATCCGCGCGCAGGCGAGCATTGCCACCACGGCCTCGGGAATCATCGGCAGGTAGAGGATCACGCGATCGCCGCGTGTGACGCCCAGTGCCGCCAGCGCCCCGGCGAAGGTCGCGACTTCGTCCCGCAGCTCGCGGTAGGTGTAGCGGCGCTGCTGCCCGGTGACCGGCGAATCCCAGATCAGCGCGGGTTGTTCGCCGCGGCCGCCGTCGGCGTGCCGGTCCAGCGCGTTGTGCGCGGTGTTCAGCTCCCCGTCGGGAAACCAGCGGTAGAACGGCTCGTGTGCGGAATCCAGCGCCCTGGTGGGTGGCTTGGTCCAGTCGATCGCGCGTGCGGCCTCGAGCCAGAACTGCTCCGGATCGTCCAGGCTGCGCCGGTAGCTTTCCTCGTAAGCGCCCACGATGCCTCCTTCGGCTTCGCCCTCATGATGGCGCCGGTTCACCGGTCCCGCAGGTCAGTTCGGCCACAGCTTCGTGATCTGCTCGGAGATCCGGACGGTCAGCCCGGCGAACTCGGCAGCCCCGCCGAGCAGCTTCTTGACCTTCTCCCATCGGCTGACCGGCACGGCCGGATGCACCCCGTCCGGATCGTCCGCGGCGGCGACCAGCTCTTCGAGGCTGTCCTCGACCACCGCTTGCCTGGCGATTTCCCGGGCACGGACGAGAGCGAGGAGTTCGTCGACGAGCCTGCGCAGTTCGGCCGCAGGCACTGTGCCCTCGGGCGGGCCGCTGGTCCCGCCGGCGACGTCGCCGTGCACGACCCCGCCGAAGATCATCGGCCCGTTGTTCGGACCGGAGATGCTGATGTGGTTACCCGAGTCGGTCACGGTTGGCTCCCGTCGTGGTGGCCGCGGGCGCGGACCGGCCGCGGACGTCGCCGTGCACGGTCCCGCCGAAGATCAGCGGGGCGTTGTTGCTGCCCTCGATCGTCACATGGTTACCGGTGACCACGTTGATCTGCCGCTCGAACGCGACGCTGGAAAGGCCGTGCTCCCGCAGTACCTCGATCACGGCCGGCACCAGACGGCTTTCCAGCAGCTGCGGGTAACGCTGCGCGTCGACGGCCTGGAAGTAGTCGCGCGGCCGGGACATTGCGGCCAGTTCGCGCAGCGTCCGTGCGGTTCCGTAGCGGTCCGGGTTGAGGTGGAAACCGTCGAAGGGCAGCGGGAGCAGCATCCGGCAGGCGTTCACGAGCCTGCCGAACGCGGTTCCCGGCAGCAGTAGCCAGCGGAGCAGCCCCTCGCCGACCGGGCGCAGTCCGTTGTCCACCATCTTGTCGACGTTGCGGTACTCCTGCGCGATGGGCGGGAGCACACACGGCGTCGACTCCAGGTAGAGCGCGTTCCGGTCGATCGCCGCGTGCAGGAACGCCGAGACGACCAGCTCCCGGTCCCAGGTCTCCAGTTCCAGGCACAGGTAGTACCGCGACCACTCGCGGGGCTGGTGGAAGATCCGGTTGGCCTCGTCGTCGCGGAGGTAGGCCTCCGGCGCCAGGTCGAGGCGCTGCAGGTAGGCCGTCGCCGCCGGCAGGTGCAGGTGGTCGATGAGCTTTTCGGCGGGGACGAACGCCGCGCCGGCGATCAGCAGCCCGCGGAGGCGTTGATCGGGGGACAGGTCGCCGGTCTCGCGCAGATCTGCCATCTTGTCCGCGACGCTGTGGTAGAGCCGCTGCACGGTCAGCGGTTCCTCGGTCTCGGCGGTGCCGTCCGGCTCCAGCGGAATCGTCATCGACCACGGGGTGGTGCTTTCCCCCGCGCCCACGAACGGGTTCGTGCCGCGGAAGACGATCACCGGCATCCGCGCGTCCGGCGCGGAGGCCCGCCTGCCCAGCCGGTGGCGTTCGAGTTCCTGCCGGAATCGTTGCGGGGCAAGCGAAAGGGACATCCGATCCGCGGGCGGCGGGCCCACCTGGCCGGGCATGCGTGCCGCTCGGCCGAAGTACCTCGTGGTGACGTGCCAGACCGCCAGCCGGTCCGCGACCAGGATGACCAGCATGAGCAGGCAGCACAGCAGTGCGATCAGCCACGCCGCGCTGAACAGGGTTGCCGGCCCGGAGCTGTCGTAGTAGTCGGCGTAGCCGCGAGGCGTGGACAGGAGACCGAACGTGACCGCCCCGAACCCGGCGAACGCGAACAGGCCGAGTACCGCCGCCGCGAAGACGAGGACGCCGACCTTGACCAGTCTGATCAGCCGGTCCAGCCGGCTGCCCTTCCGGTTCCTCAGCCAGCTTCGCACGGCGTACCCGGCGGCGGCGGTGGCGAGCCAGCCCGCGGTCATCCCGGTCAGTGAGCCGAAGAAGAGGAAGATCAGGCCGAGCACGACGAGCGCGCCGTCGCGGTACTTGCGCCGGGTCCGCGCCGCGAGCGCCTCGGTGAGCACGGTGGCGGTGTCGATGCCGGGGGAGGGCGGGATCTGCCGGGTCGGCTCGACCAGGAACTCCCGGACGGCGTTCTCCGCGAACTCGCGGTCGAGGTGCGCGCCCGCGGCCAGGTAGCGGGTGCTGTCGTCGAGGGCGGTCGTGGAGTGCGGGGCGGGCTGGGTCACACCGAAGCTCCGAACGGTCAGGGACGGGGTTTTCGATCAGCACGGGGCGGCTCGGCGGCAGGTTCGGTGCTCGAGCGGGCACCGAAAGTAGCATGAACTGGATCACCTCCGGGTGAAAACGGACGAAATCCGGTGCCCGGCGAAAACCGCTCCGGTGACCGTTGCCGGGCAGCTCGAGACACGATTCGGCACGGCCGGTCGGTGGCCGGCGCACCGGCCGTGCGGCCCGCTGCCGACCCGGCAGGGGATCCGACCCGGCAACCCCCGCGAACCCCGGTGCGTCCTAAGCTGGGCCGAGGGGATCGGCCGCATGGCGGTACTCCGGCGGCACCGAGAGTGAGGGGGCACAGGCGGTGACGGGATTCGCGAGCGCGCTGCTCTCGTTCGCGCACACCCTGTTCGGACCGGGTTTCTGCCCTGGCGACTGGGTGTGGGCGACGACCACAGCGGGTGCGCTCGTCGCGCTCTTTCCCGCGCTGGGCGCACTGATCGTCGCGCTTGTCCGGAAGGGGACCGGCAACCGCTACGACGCCACCACACTCACCGTGTTCGGCCTGATCGGTGTGGTCAGCGTGCTGGTGCTGCCGTGGCTGCTGTCCAACGGCATCTCCGAGACCTTCCGGGCGGCCGCCACCGGCGGGCACACCGGGCTTTCCAGCAGCGAGACGCAGACGCTGAGCCAGGACTACTGCTCGTTCGTCGGGGTGCAGAAGACCTACCTCGGCAGTGGTTCGAACATCTACGAGACGCTGTTCTACCCGAGCGGCATCAAGCTTTCCTACGCGTTGTACCTGCTGGCCTTCACCGTGCTGCCGCTCGGCTCGCTGCTGTTCGTGATGCTGCAGGCGCGCACCGCGTTCCGGCGCGGCCCGAAGTGGCCGTCCCGGTTCTTCTGGATCCCGTTCGTGGTGATGGCGGTGACCAGCGTCGGTATGACGGCCAACGCCGCGGTGCACTTCTGGCTCGGCTTCCTGCCGTTCAGCGTGCTCGGGCTGATCCCGGTGGCGCTCGTCGGGCCGCCGTCCTGGTCGGTGATCAACCGGCCGGAGCCGCGCCGCGACCAGCCGCCCGCCGCGCCGCCGCAGGCGCCGCCACGGCACGATCCGCTGCCCCTGCCACCGGTGAACAAGCCGTACCCGGCCACCGCGCTCGCCCCGGAACCGCCGCCGCCTGCAGCGGGCATGCTTGCGGGTGCGCCGGGGCCGATCCCGCCGCCGCCCGGCTCCCGCGGGGCGGGCAGCAGCCGCTACCGGCGAACCCGCAGGCTCGGCCACGGTGGCTTCGGCACCGTGTGGGAAGCCGTCGACACCCAGCTCAACCGGACAGTGGCGTTGAAGATCGCGCATGCGCCGGACCGGGACACCGAGGAGCGCATGCAGCGTGAGGCGCGGGCGCTGGCCGTGGTGAACCACCCGAACTGCGTGCGGGTCTACGACCTGGCCGAGGAACCGGACGGGCTCGCGCTGGTGATGGAGTACCTGGAGGGCCGCCCGCTCGCCGATGTGGTCGACGGACAGGGACCGCTCGACGACGTCGCGGCCGGACGGCTGTGGGCCACCATGGCGGGCGCGCTCGTCGCAGCGCACGAGAAGGGCGTGCTGCACCGCGACATCAAGCCGTCGAACGTGATCCTCGATCCGGAGGGGCTGGCGCACCTGATCGACTTCGGCATCGCGCGCAGTCAGGGCGATGCGAAGATGACCGCCACCGGCATGATGATCGGCACTCCCGATTTCGTCGCACCGGAGCAGGCAATGGGCGCGCCGGCGAGTCCCGCGTCGGATGCCTGGCAGCTCGCCGCCACGGTCAGCTACGCGCTGGCCGGACAGCCGCCGCGCGGTACCCGCGAGACGCCGATGGCCGCGCTGATGGCGGCCGCTCGCGCCGATCCGGTGTCGCACCTGCCGCGCCGCTCCTCGCACGCCCGGATCCTTGCCGCGTCACTCGACCCGGAGCCGCGCCGCCGTCCGACGCTCAACGCCGTGCGGCGCGAGGTGGAGGGCTGGCTCGGCCGGGCAGGGAAATCGCCGGACGGCCCGGTCACCCAGATCGTGCCGCGCCGCTCACCCCGCTGACGGCTTCACCCCGGAGAACTCCACCTGCTTTTTCGGCTGGTGGCGTACGTCGACCTGCTCGAACCCCGCGGTGCCCAGCCGGGCGGGCAGCGCCGCGGCGTCGAGCACGTTCATCGTGTCGCCGAGGTGCAGCAGGCGGAACCCGAAGCTGAGCTGGCTGTCCACGCCTGCGTAGCTCCCGCCCGGCCGCAGTACCCGGGCCGCCTCGGAGAAAATGGCGTCCTGCAAGGCAATCGTCGGTACGTGGTGCAGCATCGTGAAGCACACGACGGCGGAGAACCGGCCGGACTCGAACGGCATTTCCGCGCCGCTGCCTTCGACCACGTCGGCGCGCTCGCCGAACTTCTGCTGCAGCAACCGGGTGGACGCCGGGTCGATCTCCAGCACGGTCAGCCGCGGTACGGCCTCGAGCAGCACCCGCGTGGTGGCGCCGAATCCGGGGCCGATCTCCAGCACGTCGTCGCCAAGATCGAACCGTGCCAGCCATTCCGGCAGCTTTTCGGCCACCGCCGCCGCCCACTTCTCCGAACTGCAGAGCTTGCGGTGCATGAGGTTCATCGGCATGCCCTCGACGCTAGGCCGCCCCGCGGGTGACCGGAAGGCGATAGGCTGTCAATTCGTGTTCTATTACGGTCACTCCGGTGCGATGCTGATCGGCGATCTCCCGTTGCCTGCCGGTGCCTGGTTCCCGTGGCACGACCATCCGGTCCACCAGCTGGTCTGGTCGGCCCGCGGGATCGCCGCGGTCACCGTGGACGACGCGCACTGGGTGCTGCCGCCGACCCGCGCGCTCTGGCTGCCCGCGGGCGTCTGGCACCGCACCGGCACGATCGGCCACGCCGATCTGCGCGGCATCTACGCCGCTCCGGACCGCTGCCCGGTTGACTGGCGGCAGCCGCGGCTGGTGGCCGTGCGGCCACTGCTGCGGGAACTGCTGGAGTACCTGTCCGCAGGAGGCCTTGCCGAGGAACCGCGCCGGCGCGCCGAGGCGGTCGCGTTCGATCTGCTTGACCCGCTGGAGGTCACCACGATCGTGGTGCCCGCGCCGTCCGATCCGCGGGCCCGTGACGTGGCTGCCGAGGTGCTCGCCGATCCGGCCGACGGCCGTGGGCTGGCCGAACTGGGCCGTGCGGTCGGAGCGAGTGAGCGGACGCTGGCCCGCGCGTTCGTGCGGGACTGCCGGATGACCTTCGGCACCTGGCGCACCCAGGTGCGGTTGCGCGCGGCCCTGCCGTTGCTGGCCGCGGGGCTGCCGATGACCACGGTCGCGCACCGCGTGGGATACGCGACGGCGAGCGCGTTCGTGGCCGCGTTCCGTCGTGCGGTCGGCGTACCGCCCGGTGCCTACTTCAGCGCCACGACGGCAGCCACATCTCCGCCTGCCAGTGGTCGTTCGTGATCGGGACACCGTTGAGAATCGGCCACAGCCAGGCGAAGTTGGCGACCACGAGTCCGGTGTAGAGCGCGACGACGAGCAGACCGGTGCCCCTGCGTTCGAGCCCGCGTCTCGCACTGCCGAGGATCTGGCCGAGCACCAGCACCAGCCCGAGGGTCAGGAACGGCGCCATCGGGGTGGCGTAGAAGAAGTACATCTGCCGGTCGATGTTGGTGAACCAGGGCAGGTAGCCGGCGAAGTAGCCGGCGAGCACCGCGACGTAACGCCAGTCGGCGCGGAAGAACGAGCGCCACAGTGCCCAGCCGAGCACCGGCGCGGCCAGCCACCACATCGCGGGCGTGCCGATCAGCATGGTCGCGCCGATGCAGCGGGACTCGCCGCAGCCGGTGACCGTGCCGTCGTAGTAGTAGAGCATCGGGCGCAGGCCCATCGGCCAGGTCCACGGCTTCGACTCCCACGGATGCGGATTGTCCTTGGGGGTCAGCAGGGTTTCGTGGAAGTGCAGCACGTTGCCGGTGTAGTCGCCGAGTGAGCGCAGCGCGGGCGGGATCCAGCCGAACAGGCCGGGGTCGATGTTCTTGATCTCGGTGTAGTGCCGGTCGGTGGCGGTCTCGCTGGCGAACCAGGCCCAGAACGAGGCCAGATACATCAGCAGCGGCACGGCCACGATCGCCCACAGCGCGGGCAGCACGTCGCGGCGGATGGTGCCGAGCCACGGCCGCGGCACGCCCGCCGCACGCCGGGCCGCGACGTCGAAGAACACGGTGAGCAGGCCGTATCCGGCGATGTAGTAGAGCGCCGACCATTTGACGCCGAAGGTCACGCCGATCATCAGCCCGGTGGCGAAGCGCCACCAGCGGAAGCCGAGTTTCGGGCCCCACTGCGATTCGTCCGCCCAGCCCTCGCGCACCGCCACCGCGAGCCGTTGCCGCACCTGGTCGCGGTCGCACAGCACGCACGCGAACGCGGCGAGCACGAACAGCGCGATGAAGATGTCGAGCATGCCCATGCGGGACTGCAGGTGCAGCACGCCGTCGCAGATCACCAGCACGCCGGCGATGCCGCCGAGCAGCGTCGAACGGGTCAGCCGCCGCGCGATGCGCACGGTGAGCAGCACGATCAGGGTGCCCGCGATCGCGGGCATCACCCGCCAGCCCCATGCGTTGTAGCCGAACAGCCACTCGCCGAACGCGATGAAGTCCTTGGCCAGCGGCGGATGGACGATCAGCTCGTAACCGGCGTTGTCCTCGTACCCGCCGTTGCGCAGCATCTGCGCGGCCTGCGGCACGTAGTGCTTCTCGTCGAAGACCGGCGCGCCCTTGTCGGTGGCCAGCCCGAGGTTCTGCAGCCGCACGACGGCGGCGATCGCGGTGAGCACCAGCGTGACGACCCAGCCGCGGAGCCGGTCGGTCGGCATTCCCCTGCCGAGCAGGGTGGCCTCACGGTCGGTCGGGGGACGGAGCGCGTCGACCGGGTCCGGCCGCGCACTGTCGTCGTCGGCACGGGTCAACAGCGCGGTCACGGGGCCCGATACTACGGGCTGCGGAGGTGGCCGAGGGCAGTGGCGGGATTAGGCTGGCGGCATGCTCTCCTCGCCCGGCAGGCTCGTGCTCGCCGCCACCCCGCTCGGCGATCCGGGGGACGCCTCCGCCCGCCTGGTCGAGGCGCTGGGTTCGGCCGAGGTGATCGCCGCGGAGGACACCCGCCGGCTGCGCACGCTGGCCGCTTCGCTCGGCGTGTCCCCGGCGGGCCGGGTGGTGAGCTTCTACGAGGACGTCGAGACCGCCCGGCTGCCGAAGCTGCTCGAATCCTTGCGTGCCGGGGAAAACGTCCTGCTCGTCACGGATGCCGGAATGCCGAGCGTGTCGGACCCCGGCTTCCGGCTGGTGGCCGCCTGCGTGGCCGAGGACGTGCCGGTCACCTGCCTGCCGGGGCCGTCCGCGGTGACCACGGCGCTGGCGTTGTCCGGATTGCCCTGCGATCGCTTCTGCTTCGAGGGTTTCGCGCCGCGCAAGCCCGGCGAACGTTCGAAGTGGCTGGCGGAGCTGGCCACCGAACGCCGGACCGCGGTGTTCTTCGAGTCACCGCACCGGATCGCGGCCACGCTCGCCGACGCCGCCGGCGCGCTCGGCGGGCAGCGCCGCGCCGCGGTGTGCCGGGAACTGACCAAGACGTACGAAGAAGTCAAACGCGGCACCCTCGCTTCGCTGGCGGAGTGGGCAGCCGACGGCGTACGCGGCGAGATCACCGTGGTGCTGGCGGGTGCGGTGCCGCCCGAGGTGCGCATTGCCGATCTGGTCGGCGAAGTCAGTGCACGCGTCGCGGACGGGGAACGGCTGAAGGTCGCGGCCGGTGCGGTCGCCGAGGCGGCCGGAGTGTCCAAAAAGGAGCTTTACGACGCGGTTGTCGCGTCGCGGAAGTGATCGTTCAGCAGCATCCGCACCGCGACGTGCGCCTTGTCCGCGTCCGGTTCCTCGCCGGTGATCGCGTCGGTGTAGATGAACGATTCGCCGACGCGGACCAGCAGGTACGCCAGATCGGCCACGGGCAGTGGCGTCCTGAGCCTGCCCGCGTCGACCTCGTCGGCGAGCAGTGCGCGCAGTGCGTCGATCGTGCGTGACTGCACCAGGCTGGCTTTCGTGGTCAGCAGCCGCAGTGCGCGTTCCGGTTCACGGCGGAGGAAGGTGCGGAACGGGGCCGAAGCGTTGACCGTGCGCACGAACGTGCCGATCGCGTCCGCGATGCCCTCGCTGCCGCGCCCGGCGAACGACACGTTGCCGAGCACTGCCGAGGTTTCCGCCCACAGGATTTCGCCGAGCAGGTGGTCGCGGCTGCCGATCCAGCGGTGCAGCGTGGCCCGGCTGACGCCCAGTTCGGTGGCGAGTTCCCGCATGTCGATGCGCCGGCAGTCGAGGAACCGGCCGCGGGCGAGCCGGAACGCCGCGACGGCGTCGGGGCGCGGTGTACGGGAGACGAACGGTGTGTCGATGGTCAAGACGTTATCACGGAGTGTTGCATTGGTGAGACGTCTGGCAGAATGTCTCATCAGCCGAGTCATGAGGAGGTCCGCGAGATGCGTGCTGTGCAGGTGACCGAGTTCGGGGGACCGGAGGTGCTGATCCCGGCCGAGCTGGCCGATCCGGTGCCCGGCCCCGGCCAGGTGCTGATCGAGGTCGACCGGATCGGGGTGAACTACGCGGACACGCACCAGGCGGAGAACTCCTACCTGGCACCGAGCAAGCTGCCGCTCGTACCGGGTGGCGAGGTGGTCGGGCACACGTCCGAGGGACGCCGGGTGGTCGCGCTGCTCGGCGACGGCGGCGGCTACGCCGAGCGCGCGGTGGCCGCGCAGGCGATGGCCTTCCCGGTGCCGGACGGCGTCGACGATCTCAACGCGTTGTCCATGCTGGTCCAGGGCGCGACCGCGTGGATCCTGCTGCGCAAGAACACGCACCTCGAGCCGGGTGAGTCGGTGGTCGTGCACGCGGCGGCAGGCGGGGTCGGTTCGATTGCCGTGCAGCTGGCCAAGGCGTGGGGCGCAGGTCGCGTGATCGCCACCGCGAGCAGCGAACAGAAGCGGAACCTCGCACTCGAACTCGGTGCCGACGTGGCCGTGGACTCCCGCGCGGAGAACATGACCGACACCCTGCGCGAGGCCAACGGCGGCAAGCGGGTGGACATCGTCCTGGACATGGTCGGCGGCACCACCACGGACCAGAGCATTGCCGCGCTCGCTCCGTTCGGCAGGCTCGCCTTCTACGGTATGGCCGGACGGGAGCAGCCGAAGCCGATCGAGCTGCGCAACCTGCTCGGCCACAGCACCACGGTCACCGGCATGTGGCTGCCGCATGCTTTCCGGCTGCCGGGCGAGGTCTACGGCACCGCGCTGACCGAGCTGTTCGACCTGGTGCGCGAAGGCAGGCTGCGGGCCATCGCGGGCGGCGAACACGCACTGGCCGACGCCCGAGCTGCCCACGAGGCGCTCCGTTCCCGCGGCACGGTCGGCAAACTGCTGCTCGACCCGCGCAAGTAGCCGCCGCGCGGCGGGCCGTCCGAATCAGCCGTGATCCAGTGCTCCGAGCAGGGTGCGGGTGACGGCTTCGCCGTTCTGGGCGAGGCCCTTGGCCGGGATGGTGCCGCCGCAGACGAGGAGGTTGCACTGCCGGTTGGGTGCGATGTCGCGCAGCAGCACGCGCGGATCGGCGTAGTTGGCGGGGTTGATGTCGAAATCCTGCGGCGGAGAAACGAAGGGGCCGGGATCGGGAAGGTGCCGGTCCTGCACGCCGCGCAGGAGGATGCGGAAGAAGTTGTAGTACAGGTCGGACCCGGCCGGGCTGGCGCTGACCAGGCCGGGCAGGTTGGTGGTCGTGTCGCCGAGCAGGCCGGTCCAGGTCACGGTCAGGTTGAGGCTGGGGATCATGAAGTTGTTCTGCTGGAACGCGCCGACCATCGCGTAGAGATCGCGCGGTGCGCTCGGAATCATCGGATGCCGGACGGTCTGGGCATCCGGGAAGTTGGCGCTGGTGCAGGGTTGTCCGGCGTTCGTCCAGAAGAGCAGCCCGTAGCAGCCGTTGGTCCGGCTGGGTTCGGCGACCTGGCGCACGTATCCGGCAGGGACGACCTGGCGGCCGTTCCAGCTGCCGTTGTTCTGCATGAGCAATCCGAGCTTGGCGAACTGTGCCGGGGGCAGGAACAGGTTGGCGTAGCCGTAGGTGTTGCCGGAACGGTCGCGCAGCCAGAAGTAACTCGAGCGCGGAATACCGATCGGATCGAACAGCCGCTGCTGGGCGTAGTCCTGCAAATCCTCGCCGACGGCGCGTTGCACGACGTACGCGAGCAGGTCGGGATCGCGCTGGCTGTATTCGAAATGCGTACCGGCGCGGTGGTTGAGCGGCTGGGCGAGGGCTTCCTGCGCGACATCGGGATCGGTGCCGAGCGTGGCGGCCTCGGCGATGATGGCCTCGTCGATCCCGGCGGTTTCGGTGAGCAGGTCGTGGATGGTGATGGCGCGATGCGCGGCGTCGCCCCAGCCGGGGCCGGTGGGCAGGTACTTGCCGATCGGATCGGTCAGGACCAGCTTGTGCTCGTCGGCGGCGATCCCGGTCAGCATCGAGAGAACGGACTTCGTCGAGCTCCACACGTTCCACGGCACCTGGTCGGTGACCGGGTCCAGCGGACCGGCCGCGACCCGGCAGTTGTTCCGGAAAATCTGCACCGAGCTGCGCAGATGCGTACTGGCGTATGCCACGGCCTGCTGCACCGCGCCCGGGTCGAGTGCTTCCTGTTCCGGCGAGGCCGGCGAGACGCCGGCGGAGTCCGGCAGCGCACAGTGCTTCGACGGGCCCGGTGGCGCCGGCGTGGCGGTCGCGGTGCCGCCCAGTGCGGCGACGGCTGCCAAGGTGAGGACGCCGGCGATCAGGGGTCGCAAACGTGTCCGATGCATCGTGACGCTCCACTCTGAGCAGGACAGTGCCGAAACGGCTTTACCGAGGAGTAAAGATCTAGCACGGTTTTACCGTGTAGTAAAGTTCTGGGGGTGCCTGCCGAGCGTGTCGATCCGGCTTCCGGGAAGCCGGTGTCCGAAGCTGCCGGCGGCGCGCGGCAGAGCACCGCGGCGCGGCCCTCCGATGAGCAGTTGCTCGAGGCCGCGTGCCGGGCGTTCGCCGAGTTCGGGCTGCTCGGGACCTCCATGGATGTGCTGGCCAAGCGTGCGAATACGACCAAGCCGACGCTGTACGCCCATTTCGGGAGCAAAGACGAACTGTACGAGGCGTGCCTGCGCCGCGAGGCCGCCAAGCTCACGCAGCAGCTGTTCACCACCTACGAGCAGGCGGCGGCACTTCCGGCCGGACAGCAAATCCACGCCGGTATGCGGGCGTTTTTCGACTACGCGGCCGAACGACCCGACGGATTCCGGCTCCTGTTCGACGATCAGACCCGCGGCAACGTGGGTGCGGTCCGGTCGGATCTCCTGAACGCGATCACCGAACGCGTCTCGGGGCGGGTGCGTGCCGTCGCCGTCCGGCACGGCGGCGCCACCCCGACGGTCAGCGCCGACCTGCTGGCCGCCATGGTCGTCGGCATCGCCGTGCACGGCATCCGCCACGCCCTCCGGTGCGGCTCGATCGACCTGGCGCAGCCAGGAGAACTGGCCTCTTCCCTGGCCAGTGCGGGCATGCGCCACCTCGACCCCGAACTCATGAAAACCCTCGACGAGGCGGACAGCTGATCTCCGGGAACCGGCGCGGCGACTCCGGCGACCGCCGAAACGCCGCTCAGAGCAGCAGGTCGGAGAGGGCGAACGGATACACCACCGCGTCCTGCGCGACCGAGCCGCCGATACCGGGCACGTCCGGACCGTAGCTGTGCTGGTGTACCCCGAGCCGCGCGTGGAACCAGCCGGGACGGCCGGGGATGCCGTTGTGCCGCACCAGCCAGAGCACGACCTCGGGATCCGCCCAGCGGTCCGGGCGCAGCCGGTTCGCCCAGCAGTCGTGCCCGGCGTACACGAGCACCCGGCGGATCCGCGCAGCATGCCGTACGTGCTTGATCCACGCCTTCACGAACCGGTCGTCCACGCTCTGCGCGTCCACCTCCAGCGCCGGCGCGAGCGAACCCGGTGCGAACGCCCCGAGCTTGCTCGCCGTGCGCACGAAGTGGTCGGCCTGGTCGTGCACCGCGCCGGGACGGGCGTAGTGCCGGGCGCCGGTGTGCAGACCGGCCTCCTGTGCGGCGTTCAGCATCCGCTCCGCGCCGGGGTCGCTCCAGTTCACGTTCTCGCTGACGGTCACGGACGCGAACCGCATGTCGGCACCGCGCACCGCGGCCCAGTCGAGCACGTGCTCACGATGGGTGAGCGTGAGTCCGCGCTCGGTCTCCGGTTCGGTCACTTCGCGCCCCTGACAAGCCCCACGACGGGTGAAAGGCCACCTTAGGCCCCTGCTCGGGGCACAAGGTGACCCTTCCCGGCGTGTCGGTGCGGTTGATCAGGCGTTTTCCCGCTGGAACGTGCGGGTTCCCCACCAGATCGCGAGGATCGCCATCACCAGCACCACCACGCTCCCGGTGAACAGCGCGTCCATCGAGAAGTCACCGCGGAAACTGTTGCGCTCCACGTCGACCACGTGCCGGAACGGGTTGATCTGCGAAATCGTGTACAGCCACTTCGGCGCCAGTCCTGCGGTGATCGGGATCAGGATCCCGGACAGCAGCAGCAACGGCATGAGCACCGCGTTCAGCAGCGCGGGGAACGACTCCTCGCTCTTCAACGTGAGTGCCAGCGCGTAGGAGCAGGACGCCAGGGTGAGCGCGAGCAGGAACACGATCAGCAGGCTCAGCAGCACCCCGCCGATCGGTGCGTCCAGGTCGAACACCAGGTAGGCGAGCACGATGATCAGCACCGACTGCACCACCGCCTGCAGCGCGTTCGCCAGCACCTTGCCGAGCAGCAGCGCGGCCCGGCTCACCGGGGTGACCCGCATCCGCTCGACCACCCCGGAGCGGAAATCGGCGAGCAGGGAGAAGCCGACGAACGAACTGCCGAACAACGCCAGCTGCGCGATCAGCGCGGGCGTGAGCACCATCCATCCGTCCACTTCGGACAGTCCCTGTGCGCTGAGCGTCTTCACCAGCAGCGGACCGAAGAAGAACAGGTACAGCAGCGGCTGCATGATGCCGATCAGCAGCCAGGCCGGATTCCGCAGCGCGGCGGTCATGTCCCGGCGGAAGATCAGCCACGTGTCAAGCAACACCGGACACCTCCGGCTCGCCGGTGACCGGCTGCTCGGCGTCGCGCAGCGAGCGGCCGGTGAGGGTGAGGAACACGTCGTCCAGCGTCGGACGGGTGACCTGCATGGAGGTCATCTCGATGCCGTTGGCGTCGAGCGCGCGCAGCAGTTCCGGCATGGCGGTGTCGCCGCGGGGCACCCGGAACCGGACTTCCCCGCCGGTCGTCTCGAAGTCGTGTGCGCCGTCCAGCCTGCGGGCCAGCTCGGCTGCGGCTGCGCTGGACTGGGGCGCCACCCCGATCACCACGCCGTCACCGGACACCCGCGACTTCAGCGAGTCCGGGGTGCCCTCGGCGACGATGCGCCCGTCGTCGATCACGATCAGCCGGTCGGCCAGCGCGTCCGCCTCGTCGAGGTAGTGCGTGGTCAGAAAGATCGTGACGCCCTGTTCGGCGCGCAGCCGCCGGATGTGCTCCCACAGGTTGGCCCGGCTCTGCGGGTCGAGCCCGGTGGACGGTTCGTCGAGGAAGACGAGCGCGGGCGAGTGGATCAGCCCCATCGCGATGTCCAGCCTGCGCCGCTGCCCGCCGGACAGCGTCTTGGTGAGCCGCTCGTCGAGGCCGGTCAGGTCGAGCTGCTCGGACAGTACCCTGCCGCGCGCGATCGAATCGGCCTTGCTCATCCGGTACAGCCGCCCCTGCATCGTCAGCTCCTCGCCGACGCGCACCTCGGGTGCGGTGCCCCCGCCCTGTGCGACGTACCCGATGTTGCGGCGCACCCCGAGCGGGTCGGCGAGCAGGTCGCGCCCGCCGACGGTGGCCGTGCCCGCACTCGGTTTCAGCAGTGTGGTCAGCATCCGCAGGGTGGTGGTCTTGCCCGCGCCGTTCGGGCCGAGGAACCCGACGAGCTCGCCCGCCTCGACGTCGAGGTCGACCCCCTTCACCGCGTGTACCTCGCCGCCACCCCGGCCCTTGCGGCGAAACCGCCGTTCGAGGCCACGTGCCGTGATCATCAGAACCCCTCTCCGCCCAGAGCTCGGCCGATCGAGCTCGACCGGCCGCGGAGCACCCGGCGCCGGATCTCGGCGAGGACCGTTCAGAGCTTGCGAACGCGGGTCGCCACGAAGCGGAAGCTGTCCTGTTCGGCCGCCCGGTACTCGAACTCGACCTGATCGCCCTCGTCCAGGGTACGAAAGCCGTCCATCTCGATGGCGCTGAAGTGCACCCACGCGTCGAATCCCGCGGGCAGCTCGGGGGAGGCGATGGCTCCCACGCCCTTTTCGGTCCTGAAGAACTTGACGGTGCCGCGTGCCACGGCAGCAGCATGGCGAACCGCCGGTGGCGGGGCAACCTCGTTTCGGGGTGCGGCGGCCCCGTCGGCGGTCGGCTGCACCACGTCCGGCCTCGGGGACAGCGGGCTCCCGGCTCTCCTACCGTGGCTGACAATGCCGTGGACCGCATCCGTAGGCTAAACAGGTATGAGCACCCCTGTGTTGACCGCGGTGGCCTGGCCCTATGCCAACGGCCCCCGCCACATCGGCCACGTGTCCGGATTCGGCGTCCCGTCCGACGTCTTCTCCCGCTACCAGCGAATGGCCGGCAACCGGGTGCTCATGGTGTCCGGGACCGACGAACACGGCACCCCGATCACCGTGCAGGCCGACAAGGAGGGCCTGACCCCGCAGCAGACCGCGGACAAGTACACCCGCCAGATCGACCAGGACCTGCGTGGCCTCGGCCTGTCCTACGACCTGTTCACGCGCACCTCCACCGGCAACCACGCCGAGGTGACGCAGCAGATCTTCCTGGCGCTCGAGCGCAACGGCTACGTGGTGCCGAAGACCACGCGCGGTGCGATCAGCCCGTCGACCGGCCGTACGCTGCCCGACCGCTACGTCGAGGGCACCTGCCCGATCTGCGGCTACGACGGCGCGCGTGGCGACCAGTGCGACAACTGCGGCAACCAGCTCGACGCCGCGGAGCTGATCAACCCGAAGTCGCGGATCAACGGTGAGACGCCGAAGTTTGTCGAGACCGAGCACTACTTCCTCGACCTGCCCGCGTTCACCAAGGTCCTCGGCGACTGGCTGGCCACCAAGACCGACTGGCGGCCGAACGTCCTCAACTTCACCAAGAACCTGATCGACGACATGCGCCCCCGGCCGATCACCCGCGACCTGGACTGGGGCGTGAAGATCCCGCTCGAGGGCTGGCGCGACCAGCCGCTCAAGCGGTTCTACGTCTGGTTCGACGCGGTGATCGGCTACTTCTCCGCGAGCGTCGAGTGGGCCCGGCGCAGCGGGCAGCCGGACGCGTGGCAGGAGTGGTGGACCAACGACGCCGCGCGTGCCTATTACTTCATGGGCAAGGACAACATCACCTTCCACGCCCAGATCTGGCCCGCGCTGCTGCTCGGCCAGAACGGCGACGGTGACCGCGGTGGCGAGCCGGGCAAGTACGGCAGGCTGCACCTGCCGGACGAGATCGTCTCCAGCGAGTTCCTCACCATGAGCGGCTCGAAGTTCTCCACCTCGCGCGGCACGGTCATCTACGTGCACGACTTCCTGCGCGAGTTCGGCCCGGACGCGCTGCGCTACTTCATCTCGGTGGCCGGCCCGGAAACCCAGGACACCGACTTCACCTGGGACGAGTTCGTCCGGCGGACCAACTTCGAACTGGCCAACGAGTGGGGCAACCTGGTCAACCGGTCCATCTCGATGGCGCACAAGAACGTGGGCGCGATTCCCCGCCCGGACGCGCCCGCGCCCGCGGACGAGGAGCTGAAAGCGCTGTCGCGCAAGGCGTTCGACGTCGTCGGCGGGCATCTGGCGCGGTCGCGTTTCAAGGCGGCGGCAAGCGAGGCGATGCGGGTGGTGACGGCGGCCAACCGGTACCTGTCGGATCAGGAGCCGTGGAAGCTCAAGGACGATCCGAGCCGCCGCGACAGCGTGCTGCACACCGCGCTGCAGGTGGTGAGCGACGCGAACACACTGCTCACCCCGTTCCTGCCGCATTCGGCGCAGAAGGTGCACGAGGCACTCGGCGGTACCGGCGTGTGGGCCGCGCAGCCGGAACTGCAGGAGGTCGAGGACCTGGACCTGCCCGGCCGGACCAGCCCGATCCTCACCGGCGACTACGCCGCCGAGCAGGCGAAGTGGGCGTCGGCCCCGATCGAGACCGGCCGTCCGCTGGCCAAGCCGACCCCGTTGTTCACCAAGCTGGACCCGAAGCTGGGCGAGGACGGCCCGGAATGGGCCCCGATCGTCCGCGACTGAAGCGCTGAGCTACCGAGATGCCGGCGTATTGAAGTGCTGAAGTACTGAGCGGCTGACGCACCGGAGAGGCCGGCCCGAGCAATCCGCTCGGGCCGCCTTTCCGCTGTCCGGACCGGCTCCGCGACCGCCCCCGGCCGGGCGGTTCCGGCAGCCAAGTAAATTCGCGGCATGGGTGAAGACAAGCGCGAACTGCCGCCGATCCCGGACCGTCTGCCGGTGACCGTGGTCGACGCACACACCCACCTGGACTCGTGTGGCGCGGTCACCGCGGCCGACGTGACCGCCATGGCCGATCGCGCGCAGCGGGCGGGGGTGGCGCGGCTGGTGACCGTCGCGGACGACCTCGCTGCCGCCAGGTGGGCGGTCGACGCGTCCACCTGGGACCCGCGGGTGTTCGCCGCGGTGGCGATCCATCCCACGCGCACCAAGGATTTCGGTGCCTCCGAACAGTCCGAAGTGGAGCGTTTGGCGCGCGAAGAGCGGGTGGTTGCGGTCGGTGAAACCGGCCTCGACTACTACTGGGACTACGCGCCCCACGATGCCCAGCAGGAAGCGTTCCGCTGGCACATCGACCTCGCCAAGCGGCTCGGCAAGACGCTGATGATCCACGACCGCGATGCGCACGAAGACGTGCTCCGCATCCTCGACGAGGAGGGCGCGCCGGAGACCGTCGTGTTCCATTGCTTCTCCGGTGACCAGCACCTCGCCCGCCGCTGCCTCGACCACGGCTACGTACTGTCCTTCGCCGGCACGGTCACCTTCAAGAACGCCCGTGGTCTGCACGAGGCGGCCCGGATCGCGCCACGCGGGCAGTTCCTCGCCGAGACCGACGCGCCGTTCCTCACGCCGCATCCCTACCGCGGACGGCCGAACGAGCCGTACTGCACCGCCTACACCGTCCGGCACCTCGCCGCACTGCGAGGCGAGGCGGTGCACGAGGTCGCCGACGCGGTCCGGACCACTGCCGAACGCGTCTACCGGCTTCCGGGTGCATGAGAGGAATTCGGTGTGTCACTTCGGGTTGTACGCATTGCGACGTTCGGAGTGCCCGTTCGTCCACTCAGATGAGTGACACAGGTCACGACACTCCAGGGGGTGTTTGCGCAACCCCGCCGCCGGACGTTACTGTCCCGTGATCGTGCCGGTCGGTACCGCGCAGCGGAACCGGCTGTTACGCCCACCAGTCACGTCAGTGCACGTCGGGGAAGCGGAACCGGGGTTGGTACGACCGGGACCGTGACGATGGCGCTGACTGGGGGTGTCGGACTTGAGAGGCACGCCTTCGGGCGTGTCGCGACGAAAGGACGGCTGCGGTGACGCACGCCGTCTTGGGAAAGGGAACGACCCGGTGACTGGTAGTCGGCAGGTTGACGCGCGCCTGGACATGGAGCACGGATACTTCTCCTCGGCTGGTTCGGTGGCGGTCCTCGACCGCGAGCTCGAGGACACTGCGTACGGGGAGCTGGACTTCTCCGACGAGCTGTACGTGACCGAGCAGGATGTGCTGACCGCACTCGGCCCGGACGCGGACACGCTGATGGCGGAGATCGACGTCGACGTCGACGAGCTGATCCGGCTGATCAACGCCGAGACCACGATGCTCCCGCCGCTGAACCTGCCGGACGAGCTGGCCGAGGACCGGACCGCCACGCCGCAGGCCAAGCAGGTCGCCGTGGAGGACGGGCTGCGCGAGGCCACCCGCACCTGGAAGCGCCGCTTCCTCAAGGGTGCCGTGCTCGCGGTCATGATCACCGTCGGCGGCGGCGGTGCCGCGGCGCTGGCGATGAACAAGAGCGTCACGGTCGACGTGGACGGTCAGCAGCGCACCGTGCACAGCTACGGCGGCACCGTGGGCGAGGTGCTCGAGGACGCCGGCCTGTCGGTCGGTACGCACGACTCGCTCTCGCCCTCCCCGCAGGCCGCGGTCGGCGACGGCGGCGTCATCAAGCTCGAGCGCGGCCGCCAGCTGAACCTGGTCGTGGACGGGGTCGCCCGGCCGTCCTGGGTGCGTGCTACCAGCCTCGGCGAGGCGATGAACCAGCTCGGCATGGGCAACCTGCTCTCCCACGGTGCCTGGACCTCGATGCCCGCCGGTGGCGATCTGCCGCTCGAGGGTTCCACCGTGCAGGTCAAGACCCTCAAGCACATCACGCTCTACGACGGCACCAACGCGCCGCGCCAGGTGTCCAGCAATGCGGTCACCACCAAGGAGTTCGTCTCCGACCTCAAGCTCAACCTCGGCCCGGACGACGCCGTCGACGGTGGTCTGGACGTCTCGCTGAAGGACGGCGCCGAGGTGCACGTCTCGCGGATGGGCGTTTCGATGCTCAACCAGAAGGAGACCGTCGACCCGGAGGAGCAGAAGGTCGACGACCCGACGCTGGTCAAGGGCGAGACGAGCGTGCAGGACCCGGGCACGGCAGGCGAGAAGATGGTGACCTACAAGGTCACCAAGCGCAACGGCGAAGAGGTTTCGCGCGAGCAGGTCTCCGAGAAGATCCTCGTGCAGGCCAAGCCGAAGATCGTCAAGGTCGGCACCAAGCAGCCGCCGCAGCCTGCGATCGGTGACGGTTCCGCGTGGGACCGCATCGCGCAGTGCGAGGCGACCGGCAACTGGGCCGCCAACACCGGCAACGGCTACTACGGCGGCCTCCAGTTCGACAAGCAGACCTGGAACGCCTACGGCGGCAGCCAGTACGCCTCGCTGCCGAGCCAGGCCACCCGTGAGCAGCAGATCTCGGTCGCGGAAAAGGTGCGCGACGACCGCGGCGGCTACAGCGCCTGGCCGGTCTGCGGCAAGAAGGCCTGAGCGGCATCCTCCTTCGCGGCACTCGGTAGGCTCATCCGGTGGTGGAACTGCTGGGGCCTGCCGAGATCCGCGGGCTGGCCGACGAGCTCGACGTCCGGCCGACGAAGAAGCTCGGTCAGAACTTCGTGCACGACCCGAACACGGTTCGCCGCATCGTCGATCTCGCCGGGGTACGCCCCGGTGACGTCGTGCTGGAAGTCGGGCCGGGTCTCGGCTCGCTGACCCTTGGACTGCTCGACGCAGGTGCGCGGGTCGTCGCGGTGGAAATCGATCCGGTGCTGGCCGCTCGGCTGCCGCGGACGGTGGCGGAGCGGGCTCCGGAGGCAGCCGAGCGGCTGTCCGTGGTGCAGGCCGACGCGCTGCGCGTGCGGGTCGGTGAGCTGCCCGCCGAGCCGGTGTCGCTGGTGGCCAACCTGCCCTACAACGTCGCGGTGCCCGTGGTGCTGCACCTGCTCGCCGAACTGCCTGCTCTGCGGCGCGGGCTGGTGATGGTCCAGACCGAGGTGGCCGACCGGATGGCGGCAGGCCCGGGTAGCCGTACCTACGGCGTGCCGAGTGTCAAACTCGCCTGGTACGGCCCGGCGCGGAAGGTGGCCGCGGTCCCGCGCAGTGTCTTCTGGCCGGTGCCGAACGTCGATTCCGCGCTCGTGTCGTTCGAGCGCACCGATCCGGTCGACGGCGTGGACCGGCGCCGGTTGTTCGCCGTCGTCGACGCCGCGTTCTCCCAGCGCCGCAAGACGTTGCGGGCGGCACTGGCCGGATGGGCCGGCTCCGCCGAACAGGCCGGAGACCTGCTGACCGCCGCCGGGATCGACCCGCGCAGCCGGGGCGAGCAGCTCGACGTGCATGCTTTCGCCCGGATCGCCGCCGCAACCCTCTGACGGACTCCGGACTCCGGACTCCGCAGCACCGAGACGGTCCAGCGACCGCGCCGGGTGGGGTGGTCGGGCCGGAACGGGGATGGGCCCGGGTGGTTTTCGCGCCCGGCGGTAGGCCCGGATGGTTTCCGCGCCCGGCGGTAGGACAGGGTGGTTTTCGCACGCGCCGGTAGGTCTGGGTGGTTTTCGCGCCCGGCGGTAGGCCCGGGTGGTTTTCGCACCCGGTGGCAGGCTCGGGTGGTTTCCGCACGCGCCGGTAGGTCTGGGTGGTTCCCGCGCCCGGCGGTAGGACAGGGTGCTTTCCGCATCGGTGGTAGCGCAAGGTGGTTCCGCAGGTTCCGGCGTCGGTCGTCGGGTGGGCGCTGGGTTCGTCGCTTTGGTGGTGGTCTGCGGTGTTCCGCTTCGCTGTGGTACTCGCCGGCATCCGGAAACGCGGTGACCGGGTGTTCCGGCGCGGGTGGAACCCTTCACCGGGCCGGGCCGAAGATCCGGTCCAGGTGGTAGTCGAGGGTGGCGAGCACCTCGGCGGAGCGCTGGCGTTCGTGCAGCACGTCGAAGCTGAGGCCGGTGATCCCGGAGACCAGCAGGTTCGCCTCGAACCGTGGCTGGACTCCCGGTGCGAGTTCGCCTTGTTCCAGCAGGTGGGTGACCAGGTCTTCGAGCGGTGTGTCGCCGTGCAGGAACACCTTGGCCAGCTCCGGGTCGCTGTGCGAACGGCTGAAGTAGGCGGTGTGCACCCGCAGCGCGAACTCGGTTTCCGGGTCGAGCGGGAGCAGTTCGGCGAGGACGCCGCGCAGCACGCCGCGCACGCTCTGGTCGGCCTGCGCCTCGATCCGTTCCCGCGCCCGTTGCTCGGTGTGGTCGTGCAGATAGCGCAACGCCAGCACGAGCAGGTTGTGCTTGGTTTCGAAGTAGTACTGCACCAGCCGCAGCGAGACGCCCGCCTCGGTGGCCACCTCGCGCATGCTCACCGAATCCAAGCCCCGGTCCGCGGCGATCCGCCACACGGCTTCGGCGATCACGCGGCGCCGCTGGTCGTGGTCCACTCGCTGGGGCACTCCCCGCCTCCGTTCCAGTTATGATACAAGTGTATCTGATACGGTTGTATCAACAAGGAGAAGATATGAACGAGGTCTGGTACCGGGTACTGGAGATCGCGGTGGCGACGGTGGGCATCCGAGCCGGGATAGCCCCGATTTTGTCCCGGTTGTTCGGGGACGGGAATCCGAGTTGGCTCGCCTTCGTGAACTATCTCGGGCAACCGTGGTGCTACCTCGCGGCGGTCGGCGTGCTCGTGGTCTCGGTGGTGGCCGTGGTCGTTCTCGAAGGAATGCGCAAGAAGTCCCTGTCGAACAGCGATTCCTGACTGTCCACAAGAGAGTTCAACGGGCCGCGGCGCGATCCGCGCGGTGGTCGCGAGCGCGCGGCGGAACACTTCGGTGACGGAACTTCCCGCTCCCGGGATTCAGGACGCGTTGTCCCGGCATTCGGCCGCCTCCACTCGTGTGATCTGCACCAACGTGCTTGCGTTCAGCCAGTGGGATCGGCTTTACTCGATGAGTCCATCCCGAGCGACTGAGAGACCTGGCTCGCCGAAGTCGCAGCAACCACCCCCACCGCGGGCAGGTGCTACCGCCAGGACCGATGGAGGCTGTTTCCGATGAAGAGGGTCACCCACCCGCTCCTGCTGACCCGCCGCCGCGTCGTCGACGAAGGTCGCCGCACGGTATGTGCCTGTCAGCGTTCCACGGCCATCGCCTGATCCGCTTTTTCCGCGAGTTCTTGCACCGTCCTGTGTGGACGGCAATTCGATGACGCCCGGCGCGCCCGGAAACGGTGCGGCGCCCTTGCCTGGAGCTCTCTCGTGATCATTGTCGAAAACGTGTCCAAGTCCTTTCCGTTCAACGGCCATCGGGTCGCCGCACTGCGTGACGTGAGCGTCGAGGTGCAGGCCGGCTCCCTGTTCGGGGTGGTCGGCCCCGCGGGCTCCGGCAAGTCCACGCTCGCCCGCTGCATCGCGCTGCAGGAGCGCCCCGACCGTGGCGTGGTGCGGCTCGACGGGCTCAACACCGGAACCCTCGACGGCAGGCGGCTGCGGGAGATCCGCCGTCGTCTCGGTGTCGTCGGCACAAAGCCGGATCTGCTGGCCGAGCGCACCGTCGCAGGCAACATCGCCACTCCGCTGGAGCAGCTGGGTGTCGACGGTCCGCAGCGGCGTAGCCGGGTCGGCTCGCTGCTCGACCTGGTCGGTCTCACCGCGCGGGCCGCGCAGAAGCCGGATGAACTGACCGAAGGTCAGCTCCGCCGCGTCGCCGTGGCCAAGGCCCTCGCCGCGGGACCGGCCGTGCTGCTCGCCGACGATCCGACCGCGGGCATCGCCCCCGAAGACGCCGGCGCGGTGCTCGCCGTGCTCGACCGCGCCCGCGCGGAACTCGGCGTCACGGTGCTGGTGACGACGCCGGACCCGAGCGTCGTCCGCCGCGTGTGCGACGACGTCGCCGTGCTCGACAACGGCGCGGTGGTCGAGCGGGGCACGCTGCTCGACTTGATCGCGTCGCCGGAGAGCTGGACGGCCAAGGCCGTGCTGCCTTCGATCGAGACCAGCCGTGCACAGGTCGCGAAGTACGACAGCTCGGCGGACATCGTCCTGATCGGTTTTGCCTCGGTCGGTGCACTGCTGCCGGAAGCGGCCGCCCGCTTCGACGTCGAACTCGCCACCATCGGCGGCGGTCTGACCCGCATCGGCGACACCCCGGTCGCCCGCTTCCGCGTGGGTGTCCGCGGCGACCGCGCGGACGCTGCACTGTCGTGGATCGCCGACCGCGGCGCCCACGTGACGCAGTCCGTGCCGCAGCTCGCCCGCGGTCCGCAGAGCGTGGCCGCCTGATCCGTTCCGCCCGCGAAAGCCGTCCGGTGTCATCCGGGCGGCTTTCGTCGTGTCGCGGACAATTCGGCCCGGTTCGCCGGTGGTCACGAACCGCAGTGGACCCAGGACGATGCGCAGGTCCGGACAGTCCACCCGACACCGGCTACCACGCGTCCGAAATATTGGGACACGTGTCCCGGGTGGTTCTCGGCGTCCGTGCCGCGGGGATGGGGCTCGCGTGCCGAAGTCCGACGTCCGGGCACGTAGGCTGGACGCGTGCTCGCCGTCGTTCCTCCACCAGTCACCGTCCGGGTTCCGGCCAAGGTCAATCTGCACCTGGCCGTCGGGGACCTGCGGGCGGACGGGTTTCACGAGCTGGTCACTGTGTTCCAGGCGTTGTCGCTGACCGACGAGGTGACCGTCGCGGTCACCGAAGACCGTGGGCTGGAGGTCTACGGCGAAGGTGAGCGCACGGTGCCCACCGACGCCACCAACCTCGCCTGGCGGGCCGCGTGTGCGCTCGCCGGGTACGCCGGGCGGCCGGACGCCGAGGATCCGAACCTGCGGATCGTGCTGCGCAAGGGCATTCCGATGGCGGGCGGCATGGCAGGCGGCAGCGCGGACGCCGCGGCGACGCTCGTCGGGCTCGCCTCGTTGTGGAAGCTCGACGTGACGCGGGACGAGCTGGCCACGATCGCGGGCAAGCTGGGCAGCGACGTGCCGTTCGCGCTCTACGGCGGGACCGCGCTCGGTACCGGCCGCGGCGAGCAGCTCGTACCGGTGCTGGCCCGGCACGTCTTCCACTGGGTGCTCGCGTTCGACGAGAAGGGACTGGCCACGCCGAAGGTGTTCGGCGAACTCGATCGGCTGCGCGCCGAGGGCAAGCCGCCGCGGATCGGTTCGCACACGCCCGTGGTGGAGGCGCTGGCCTCCGGCGATCCCCGGCAGCTCGCCCTGCTGCTCGGCAACGACCTGCAGGCCGCCGCCGTATCGCTGCGGCCGGGCCTGCGCCGCACGCTGCGTGCCGGGGTGAACGCGGGCGCGCTCGCCGGATGCGTGTCCGGGTCCGGGCCGACCTGTGCATTCCTGTGCGCGGACGCGGAAACCGCGGTCGAGGTGGCCGCCGAACTCTCCGGTGCCGGGGTCTGCCGCACGGTACGGGTCGCGCACGGCCCGGTCCCCGGTGCCCGCGTGGTCGGCGGGGACGATTCGCCGCGCAACGCGCCGCCGCGGGTGCACGCGTGAGCGGCAAGTACATGTCCACTGTGGAAAGGATCGGCTGAATCGGATGGCCAACCTGGTCAACCTGGAGTCGGTGAGCAAGTCCTACGGCGTGAAGCCGTTGCTGGACAAGGTCTCCCTCGGGATCGCGCAGGGGCAGCGGATCGGCGTGGTCGGCCTCAACGGCGGCGGCAAGACCACGCTGCTGGAAGTCCTTTCCGGACTGAGTGAGCCGGATTCCGGGCGCGTGAGCCATCTTCGCGACGTGCGGATGGCTGTGGTCACCCAGCGCACCGAACTGCCCGTTGGCAGCACCGTCGGCGACGTGGTGCTGCAGCGTTACGGTGCGGAGCACGAATGGGCCGCCGACGCGCGCGTGCGTTCTATTGTGGACGGTCTGGGGATCACCGCGATCGGACTGGACACGGCCACCGCCAACCTCTCCGGCGGGGAACGCCGCCGGGTCGCGCTCGCCGCGGCGCTCACCGGTGAACTGGACCTGGTGGTGCTCGACGAGCCCACCAACCACCTCGACGTGGAGGGCGTGCGCTGGCTGGCCGACCACCTGCTCGGCAGGCGGATCTCGGTCGTGGTCGTGACCCACGACCGGTGGTTCCTCGACACCGTGGCGAGCGTCACCTGGGAGGTCGCGAACGGCAGGGTCGAGCAGTACGAGGGCGGGTACGCCGACTGGATCTTCGCCCGTGCGGAGCGGGCCAGGCTCGCAGCGTCGGCGGAGGAGAAGCGGCAGAACCTGGCGCGCAAGGAACTGGCCTGGCTGCGCCGTGGTCCGCAGGCCCGCTCGTCCAAGCCGCGGTACCGCGTCGAGGCGGCCGAGGCGCTGATCTCCGATGTGCCGCCACTACGTGATTCCGTGGAGCTGATGGCCTTCGCGAAGCGGCGGCTCGGCAAGACCGTGCTGGAGCTGGAGGACGCCACGATCTCGGTGGGCGAGCGCACCCTGCTCGACCACGTGACCTGGCGGATCGGCCCTGGCGACCGGATCGGTCTCGTCGGCGTGAACGGTTCCGGCAAGACCACCGTGCTGAAACTGCTCGGCGGCGACCTCGGACCGGAGACCGGACGGCGCATCGAGGGCAAGACGGTCGCGCTCGCACACCTGCGCCAGGAACTCGACGACCTGCCCGGCGATCTGCGGGTGCTGCAGGCGATCGAGCAGATCGCCGGCCGCGTCGCGTTCGGCAAGCAGGAGATGACCGCCTCCCAGCTCGGCGAGAAGCTGGGCTTCCCGGCGGCAAGGCAGTGGACCCCGGTCGGCGACCTCTCCGGTGGCGAGCGGCGCCGTCTGCAGTTGTGCCGGCTGCTGATGGCCGAACCCAACGTGCTGCTGCTCGACGAACCGACCAACGACCTGGACATCGACACCCTGCAACAGCTGGAGGACCTGCTCGACGGCTGGCCGGGCACGATGGTGGTGGTCTCGCACGACCGGTACCTGGTCGAGCGGGTCTGCGACGCCACGTACGCGCTCTTCGGCGACGGCCGGGTCCGGCACCTGCCCGGTGGCATCGAGGAGTACCTCCAGCGGCGGGCGAGCATGAAGGACGCGGCCCCGCGCCGTGGGGCGGCCACCGCGGACAAGGCCGAAGCCAAGCGCGGTGCTGCGGAAATCCGGGCCGCGCAGAAGGAACTGGGCCGGTTGGAGCGCAAGCTCGACCAGCTCGCCACGCGCGAGGAGAAGCTGCACACGGCGCTGGCCGAGGCGGCCACCGATCCGGAGCGGCTGATCGAGCTGAACACCGAACTCAAGGCCGTGCTGGCCGAGAAGGACGAGATCGAGGGCCGCTGGCTGGAGACCTCCGAAGCGCTGGAATGACTCCCGATCGACGCTGTTCACGCCACCGCAGACGGGCGTTGACGACCAGCCAGTAATCTTGCGCCCATGAGTCGGTTCGTGGACACGCTCGTCGCAACGGCGACGAAGCGGGGTCAGCAGCGCGGCATGGTCACCGGTGAGCCGAAGGAGCCGGTCCGCCGGACCTGGGGTGAGGTACACGCGCAGGCGCGCAGCATCGCGGGTGGCCTGGTCTCCGGCGGGCTGGAGCCGGGCAGTGCGGTGGCGGTGCTGGCCGCCGCCCCGGTGCTGATCGCGCCCACCGTGCAGGCGGTGTGGCTCGCCGGTGGCAGTGTGACGATGCTGCACCAGCCGACGCCGCGTACCGACCTCGCCGAATGGGCCCAGGACACGGTGGCTGTGCTCGAGATGATCGGCGCCGGACTGGTGCTGCTCGGCGAACCGTTCGACCAGCTCGCCCCGGTGCTGGCGGAGCAGGGCATCCGCTACCGGCTGATCACCGAACTGGCCGGCGCCGAACCGCTGGCCGAGATCGTCGCGACCGCCGAGGACGACACCGCGCTGCTGCAGCTCACCAGCGGGTCCACCGCGGAGCCGAAGGCCGTCCGGATCACCTACGGCAACCTCTACACCAACGTCAAGGCGATGGTCGAGCGTGCGGAGTTCGACTTCGACGTCGACGTGATGGTCTCCTGGCTGCCGACCTTCCACGACATGGGCATGGTCGGGTTCCTGACCGTGCCGATGACCTTCGGCGTCGAGCTGGTCAAGATCACCCCGGTCGAATTCCTCACCGGTCCGCTGATCTGGCCGCAGCTGATCACCAAGTACGGCGGCACCACCACCGCCGCGCCGAACTTCGCGTACGCCATCGTCGGCAGGCGGCTGGCGCGGGTCGAGGAGGACGACGCCTACGACCTGTCCACGCTGCGTATCGCGCTCAACGGCGCCGAGCCGATCGACGAGACGGCGGTGCAGGCCTTCGTCGACGCCGGCAAGCGCTTCAAGATGCCGCCCGAATGCGTCTTCCCCGCCTACGGCATGGCGGAAGCAACCCTGGCGGTGTCCTTCGCGCCGCTGTTCACCGGCCTCACCCTCGACGTCGTGGAGGCCGACGCGCTGGAAGCGGACAACCGCGCGGTGCCGGTACCGGCAGGCGATCCGCGTCGGGGCACCGAGCAGGTCCGGTCGTTCGCGGTGCTGGGCCGTCCGCTGGACGGGCTGGCGGCGGACGTCGTCAACGAGGCGGGCATCCCGGTCGGCGAACGCGAGGTCGGCGAGATCCGGTTGCGCGGCGAGGCGGTGACGCCGGGGTACCTGACCGTGGACGGTCCGCTGGCCACCAAGGACGCCGAGGGCTGGATGCGCACCGGCGACCTCGGTTACCTGGTGGACGGCCAGATCGTGATCTGCGGCCGGCGCAAGGACGTGATCATCATGGGCGGCCGCAACCTCTACCCCACCGACATCGAGCGTGCGGCGACCTCGGTGGACGGCGTGCGCGCGGGCAACGCAGTGGCGGTCCGGCTCGATGCGGGCAGCCGCCGCGAGCGGTTCGCGGTGGTCGTGGAGTCCAAACTGGCCGGTGCCGCCGACGCCGAACGCCGGGTGGCCAAGGAGGTCGCGGCACGGGTGCGGGACGCGGTGGACATGCGCCCGTTCTCGGTCGTGGTGCTGCCCGCGGGCAGCCTGCCGAAAACCCCGTCCGGCAAGGTCCGGCGAGCCGCCACCGCCGTGCAGTACGCCGAACGGATCGCGAAGAACGCGGATTCCTGAACGCGGTGAAGGGCTCCCCGCGGGAACGGGGAGCCCGTCCCGGACTCGGTCAGCGACCGGGCAGCTGCTCGGCGGGGTCGACCGGGGAAGGCCGGGGTGCGCGTTCCGCGGTGGCCTCGGACCTGGTCCTGGCACCGGGCACGGTCGGTGCCCGGTGGCCGAAGCGGTCGGCCAGCTGGGACTCCACGACATCGAGGAACTCGTCGACCGCACGTTCGTCGTAGCCGCGCTTGCCGATCAGCGGCTTGGAGAACAGCACGTGGTGGACCTCCGCGGCGGTGAGGTCGTCCTCGTCGGCGATGGTCTTCGCGATCCGCCGCACGAAGTCGTCGACCTCGTGCTTGGCGTAACCGCGGCGGCCGATCGGGGCGTTACCGAAGGTGACCTCGGTGAGGTCCTCGGCGGTGAACGACATGGATCATTCTCCGATTCAGGGTCGGGGTGTGCGAACTCCTGAATCCGTCCTAACTGGTCCGGCGGATGCCCGGAAGGCCGTGCGGGCCGGGACGACTCGATCAGGGAGGCATAAGCCGCCCATCGAGTGAGAACGCGTGCACAGTCCGCCACGGCCGCTCACCCACAGAGAGCAACGGACCGGTCAGCCCGCGTGGAACTCGTTCTGCGCCGCGGCGAGCCCCTTCGCAACCAGTGCCTCGGTGGCGTCCGCGCACCGGTCGACCTCGAACGGGAGCTCCTTGCGCTCGACCGTCGAGAAGTCCTTGAGCACGAAATCGGCCGGGTCCTGGCGGCCGGGCGGGCGGCCGATGCCGAACCGCACCCGGTAGTACTCGCGGGTGCCGAGCGATTTCGTGATCGACCGCAGGCCGTTGTGGCCGTTGTCACCGCCGCCGAGCTTGAGCTTCAGCGTCCCGAACGGCACGTCCAGCTCGTCGTGCACCACCACGACGCCGGACGTCGGGACCTTGTAGAACCGGGCGGCGCCGACCACCGGACCGCCGGAGAGGTTCATGAACGAGCGCGGCTTCACCAGCACCACGCGGCGGCCGCCCAGCCTGCCCTCGAGCACCTCACCGCCGCTGCGGTGCGCCTTGAACTTGCCGCCGATCCGTGCGGCGAGCTCGTCGAGCACCAGGAACCCGGCGTTGTGCCGGTTGCCTGCGTACTGCGGCCCGGGATTACCGAGGCCGGCGAGCAGGATCAGCTCGCCGGCCCCTGGCAGGTCTTCACTCACGGGGTGAGCTTATTCGGCGTCTTCGGCCGGAGCCTCTTCGCCTTCGGCCTCTTCGTCCTCGTCAGCGGTGCCACGCGGGGCTTCGTTGACGGCGACGACCAGCGCCTCGGCGTCGGTGACCAGCTCGGCGCCCGCGGGCAGCGCGATCTGCGCGGCGGTGATCTGGGTGCCTGCTTCCAGCGCTTCCACGGAGACCTCGAACTGCTCCGGGATGTGCAGCGCCTCGACCTCGACCTGGACGGTGTCGATGTCCTGGGCGACCAGGGTGCCCGGACCGGCGGTGCCGGTGACCACGATCGGCACGTCCACGGTGACCTTCTCACCGCGCTTGACGACCAGCAGGTCGACGTGCTCGATGTAGTTCTTCAGCGGGTGCACCACGATGGTCTTGGTGAGCGCCAGCTCACTGGAGCCCTCGAGGTCGAGGGTGATCACGGCGTTGCTGCCGTTCTCGCGCACGACCCGGGCGAACTCGATGGCCGGCAGCGCGAAGTGCCGCGGGTCCGAGCCGTGCCCGTAGAGCACCGCGGGGATTTTGCCGGCGCGCCGGGTGCGGCGGGCGGCACCCTTGCCGAACTCGGTGCGCGGTTCGACGGAAAGACGTACCTCGGACACGGTCTAGCACTCCTTCAGCAACAAAGACATACAGCAGGGGCGGCGGGGATCGTCGATCTCTGCCCGGGGGCGGTTGTGCACGGCGGCGAGTTCACGGGCGTGGTCGAACCACGGGGCTTCTCGAGCCGCCGCGTCGATCACGCCGGGCACCACGCGGTGCGCCCGCCTCGCCGAGACAACTCACGAAGTGTAGACCAGCGCGGGCGCGCCAGGTCGCGGCGGGTACGCGAGCCGGTGCCGCCGGGTGGGTGACGACACGATTCCGGTTCCGCGGGGACCGGCCGCGGGGTGGCATGATGCCCGCGGGAAGAGGGGCGTGATGCGGGCTCGATGGACTGCGGTGGCGGCCGTGCTGCTGGGTGGGCTGCTCGCGGGCTGCCAGGTCGCGGTGGACGGCTCGGCCGGGCTGTCCGCGGCCGACCGGCAGACCGCGCACCAGCGGGCGGCACAGCAGGCGGCGGTGGACGCCGCGCTCCAGGCTCTGGAACAGGCGCCGGCGTTGCAGTACGACACGTCGGTCAAGGACGCCTCCGGTAAACCCGCCGATCTCGCCTTCCGCGTCACCCGCGGCGGAGACGGCCTCGGCGCGTTGCCGCTGGAGGGCCACACCGTGCACCTCGCCGAGCCGGCGGGCCAGCTGTACCTCTCGGCGGACGCAGACTATTGGAAGTCGCACGGGCTGGAGGAGAACAGCGCCCAGTTCGGCACCGGCTGGGTGCAGACCGTCGGCAGTGAGCTGCCGATGGACCCGGCCGCGCGGCTGGCCCCGCCGAAGCTGGCCGACGGGCTACGCAAGTCACTCGCGGCGCAGAACCAGGGCGGTCCGCCGCAGAAGCAGCGGCTCGCCGACGGCACCGAGGTCTACGAGCTCGGCGGTGGTCTCGGCGCGCTGCAGGTGACCACCGCCGAACCGCACCGCGTGGTCTCGTTCGCGCCGGCGTTGCTCGATCCGCGCGGCGGGCCGAAGCTCGGCGCCGGCTTCCGGGTGCGGCCGCTGTCGGTTGCCGAACTGAAGCAGTTCCACACCGATTTCGACGCCACGGTCGGCGGTCTCGGGCAGCCCTTCGACGGGCTGGCGCAGGCGAGTGTCACGGTGCTGAACGACAAACTGGACTGCAAGGACTACGTCGGTTCCTGCCAGACCACAGTGGACGTCGAGAACAACGTCGTCGGCAGCAGGCCGGGCAGCAAGCCGACCGTGCACATCACCCTCACCGTGGAGATCAGTGCGGACACGCTGGGCGCGCAGACCTGCAGCACTCAGGGTGACGCGGCCGCCGACTCGACCATCAGCATGTCCTGTTCGGTCAACTTCAGCCTGCCCAACCGCACGGCGAGCTACCAGGTGCTGGCGAAGCCGACGGCGGTCGGCGAGGTGCGCGCACCGCTCGACGTGAACGCCGTGAAGGCGAAGCTGGCCACCACGTTCGCCGCGCTCGGCGGCTGACCTGCACGCTCACCCACAGGTGCGTCGGTTTCGTTGAAGTAGCCGAAGATCCGTCTCTACCATCGGCGCCGCCGGAACGGATCTTCTGTCAGGAGTGGGATATGAGCAAGCTGGTGGTGTTCGGCGCGACGGGGTACGCCGGTGGCCGGATCACCGAAGAGGCGTTGCGGCGCGGGCATTCCGTGACCGGGGTGGCGCGCAAGGCCGAGGGGCTGCCCGATGGCGTCGAGGCGCGGGCTGGGTCGATGCACGACGCCGCGTTCGTCGCCGAAGTGACCAAGGGCGCGGACGAGATCGTGGTGGCGACCCCCGGACGGGCGGACGACCGGGGACTGTTGTTGCTGGACGCACTGCCGACGCTGACCGAGGCGGCCCGCGCGGCGGGTGCCCGGCTGTCCTTCGTCGGCGGCGCCGGTTCGCTCCGGGTGAGCGAGGACGGCCCGCGGCTGATCGATACGCCGGAGTTCCCCGAGGCGTACAAGTCGGAGGCGGGCAGCCACGCCGAAGTCCTCGAGGCGCTGCGTGCGCTCCCCGAGGGCGTCGACTGGT
This sequence comes from Amycolatopsis ultiminotia, assembly GCF_039536925.1. NCBI lineage: Bacteria > Bacillati > Actinomycetota > Actinomycetes > Pseudonocardiales > Pseudonocardiaceae > Amycolatopsis > Amycolatopsis ultiminotia. The sequence goes on from NZ_BAAAZN010000021.1 coordinate 118,483, forward strand.
TCTACCTGAGCCCGGCTGCGGAGTTCGGTTCGCACAGCCCCGGCGAGCGCACCGGCAAGTACCGCGTCGGCGGCGACGTGCTGCTCAGCGCCGCGGACGGGCACTCTCAGCTCAGCGGCGCGGATCTCGCGATCGCCTTCCTCGACGAGATCGAGCAGCCGAAACACCGTCGCGTGCGGTTCTCCGTCGCGTACTGATCAGCCCGGCGACCCGGCCGTGCAGGCGAACTTCGCTGCATGTGCCGGGTCGAGTGCGTTCGTGACCAGGTGCCACACGTTGAGGTCGTAGGCCTCGCCGATGTGTCCCACCGGGTCCAGCGGGCAGGTGTCCTGTACGTAGGAGTTCACCACCCCCGGCTCACGCACGAACGCGGTGTCGGCCGGCGTGACGAGTTCGTCGAACCGAGAGGTGAGCACGGTGTAGTGCACGCCGGGCTGTGCGATCGGGCCGGTGTTGAGCGTCTTGACCGCGGCGCCGTCGGTGATCAGGTTGTCGCAGGCCGGGCAGCCGAGGGCGGCCAGAGCCTTGCCGACGGCTTCGCGCTCGCCCTGTCCCAGCAGGGAGGCGAGCTTGGCCAGTCCGGCGAAGGTGGTGCCGTGCGTCGGCGGGGCGATGGCGACCACCGAGCCGATCCGGTCCGCGATGCCCTGGGTCTTGGTGACGTAGAGGGACTGGAAACCGCCCTCGGAGTGCCCGACGAGGTCGACCTGTCCGGCGCCGGTCTCGGCCAGCACCTCGCCGATGAACTGCTTGATCTCGGCGGCCGAATCGGCGATCGGGCGCAGTCCGCCGACGACCGGGAACTGCGGGTAGCTGCCGTAGGTGCGGCTGAACGTGCAGTAGCCCTTGGCGGCGACCGAGTCCTGCAGGAAGTTGAGATCCTCGTAGGAGGTCGCGCCGAGGCCGTGCAGGAACACCACCGGACGGGGGTGCGCCGCGCTCGGCACGCAGTGCGGATCGTTGACGGCACCGGCTGCGGCCTGCGCGGGCGTGGTGAACGCGGCGGCCAGCAGTGCCGTACTCACGGCGAGGATGGCCAAGGGCCGGAAGAGCTTCCTCATCGGGCGGTTCCCTCCTTCCGCACCGGCGCCGTCGCCGGTGGGGGTGGCCTTGACACTGAATACCGCCGGGTATTGGATACCTGAAGGTATTGAGTGAGCTCCGGCACTGTCAAGTCCCGATCCGAGCTCCGATCCGGGAGGAGTCCGATGACTGACCGCACGCGCCCGACCCGGGCACAGACCCGGCGGCGCATTCTCGACGCGGCCTTCGCGGTCTTCGGGCAAAAGGGCATCGCAGCCGCGAAGCTGACCGAGGTCGCCGCCGCGGCCGGGCTCACCAAGGGGGCGGTCTACTCCAGTTTCGCGTCGAAGGACGAGCTGGTGCTGGCGCTGATGGAGGAGCACGCAGCGCACCGGCTGGAAGCCAGCCTCGCCGGTTTCGCCGAAGCCGGCGACGGTGGTGCCGGCCTGGCGAACGTGGCCGCGGTGCTGATGCACGAAATGCGCACCGACGCGGTGTGGCACCGCTTGCTGGCCGAGTTCTTCGCCATGGCGCACCAGGACGATCGCCGCCGGGCCGCACTGCGCGACCGGCGCCGGGAGGTGCGCGGCACCATCGCGCGGGCGTTGGAACGGCTTGCCGAGGGGTTGGACCTGCAGCTGCCGTTGCCCGCGGAGGAGTTCGCGGTGGTGTTGCTGGCGTTGAGCAACGGCCTTGCCGTGGAAGCGGACATCGACGACGAGGCGGTACCGGAGGGGTTGCTGGGGCAGGTGCTGACGTTGCTCGCGGGGGACGCGGTGGCGAAGGTGCGCGCGGCCGCGGTCAGCGACCCCGAAGCTCAGCCACCACCGGGGCGAACGTCTCCATCATCGGTTCGAAAACGGTGAGGTAGGAAAACCCGTACCGCTCCCGCCGCGAGACCAGCTGCGCCACGATCTCGTCCACCGTGCCGAACAACAGTTGCGGCGCGGTCAGCAGCTCCTCGATGCTCGCCGCGGTGCGCTCCTCGGTGTCGGCGTGCCATTCGGCGGCGGCCGCGCGGCGGTCGTCGGTGATCACCACGCGTTGTACGAGCATGTTGTACTCGATCGCACGTTTCCCTGCCAGCGAACGGAAATACGCCACCCGCTCGGCCATTGCCCCGGCGTTGTCCAGCACGAAGGTGCCGGGTGGACGGCCGCGTTCCTGGCGCAGTCCGGCGAATCCCACGATGTCCGCCTGTTCCGCGGCCAGCCGCAGGACACCGTCGCTGTTGCCGGCGATGAGCAGCCGGGGCATCCCGCCTTCGTCGGCGAGCCGCGTGCGCAGTTCGCCGAGTCCGTCGGCGAGGTAGGAGATCCGGTCCGCGGCCTTGTGCCACGGCAGCCCGGCCTTGTCGAACTCGTGCTTCATGTGCCCGGAGCCGAGGCCGAGGTCGAGCCTGCCGCCGGTGAGCTGGTTCGTGGTCGCGACCTCACGGGCGAACAGCGCGAGGTTGTAGAACGGCACATTGGACACGAGCGTGCCGACTCGTACCCGCTCGGTCACCGCGGCGGCCGCCGTCAACGCCGGGAACGGTGCGAGCCGCCCGGTGCCGAGATGGTCCGGCGCGGTGATGTGGTCGTACCCCAGTTCCTCGGCCCGGCGGCACTTCGCCGTCCAGCCGGTCGCGTCCCGCATGCTCACGCCGAAGGTGAATTCGTTCATGCCGCCGAAGCTAGTCAGCAGGCATCGGCGGCCGCACGCGATTTCGCCACCGGCGGAGCACCCTGGTTTTGTCGTATCCGCCCGGTAGCTTCGACGGCATGGCACTTTCCGTGGAAGAACGCGAGCAGTTCCTGGCCGAACCGCACATCGGCGCGCTCTCGGTGGTCGAGCGGCCGGACCGGGCACCGTTGACGGTACCCATCTGGTACCAGTACACCCCCGGCGGCGAACTGTGGATCCGCACCGCACCCGATTCCCGCAAGGGCCGCGCGATCGCGGCGGCAGGCCGGTTCTCGCTGCTGGTGGAGCGGACCGAGCCGACGATCCGCTACGTGTCGGTCGAAGGGCCGGTGGTGCGGACCACGCCGGACGAGGCGGAGCTCTCCTGGGAGATGGCCGCCCGCTATCTGCCGGAGGACAAGGTCGCCGGGTTCGTGGAGTACGAGCGGACGCAGCTCGGCGAGCACGCGGTGTTCTACCTGCGCCCGGAGCACTGGCTGGCCACGGACCTCGGAGCGCTCTGAGCGGGCACGCGGCAGCACCGCGCGCCCGCTCGGCATCGGCGGGCGCGCGGTGCCGCCCGGGGTCTTCTCAGGCGGCGCCGTCGAACAGCGAGGTGACCGAACCGTCCTCGAACACCTGCTGGATGGCCTCGGCGAGCATCGGCGCGATGGACAGCACGGTCAGTCCCGCGAACCGCTTCTCGTCCGGGATCGGCAGCGAGTTCGTCACGATGACCTCACGTGCCTTGCACTGCGAGAGCCGTTCGGTGGCCGGATCGGACAGGATGCCGTGCGTGCACGCGATCACCACGTCCGCGGCGCCCTGCTCCAGCAGCGCCTCGGTGGCCTTCACGATCGTGCCGCCGGTGTCGATCATGTCGTCGATCAGCACGCACAGCTTGCCCTCGACCTTGCCGACCACCCGGTTGGCCACGGCCTGGTTCGGCTTGTCCGGGTCCCGCGTCTTGTGGATGAACGCGATCGGCCGGTCGCCGAGCTGCTGCGCCCACTTCTCCGCCAGCCGCACCCGGCCGGAGTCCGGCGAGACGACCGTGATGTCCGCTTCGCCGTAGGTCTCCTTGATGTGGTCGGCGAGCACCGACTGCGCCATCAGGTGGTCCACCGGCCCGTCGAAGAAGCCCTGGATCTGCGCGGTGTGCAGGTCGACGGTCATGATCCGGTCCGCGCCCGCGGTCTTGAACAGGTCCGCGATCAGCCGCGCGGAGATCGGCTCGCGGCCCTTGTGCTTCTTGTCCTGGCGCGCGTACGGGTAGAACGGCATCACCACGGTGATCCGCTTGGCGCTGGCGCGCTTGAGCGCGTCCACCATGATCAGCTGCTCCATCACGTACTCGTTGATGGGCATGGTGTGCGCCTGGATGACGAACGCGTCGGTGCCGCGCACCGACTCCTCGAACCGCACGAACAGCTCGCCGTTGGCGAAGGTGTGCGCGGTCTGCGGGGTGATCGTCACGTTCAGGTTCTTGGCGACCTCTTCCGCGAGCTCCTGGTGCGCACGGCCGGAGAAGAGCATCAGATTCTTCTTCGGCGTCCCTGACTTCGGACTCATACTGGCGACTCCCCGTCGGTTCCTGCTGCTGACTCGGACACAACGGTGTCCTGCCGGGCGGCGAGCGCGGCCTCGGCCGCCTCCGCCGCGGGCGTGTCCGGCCTGCGCCGGATCGCCCAGCCTTCGATCACGCGCTGCGGACCGGCCGACACCGCCAGGGAGCCCGGCGGAACGTCGTCGCGGATCACCGCACCCGCACCACTGTAAGCGCCGTCGCCGATCCGCACCGGCGCGACCAGCGTGTTGTCCGCGCCGATGCGCACGTGGGAGCCGACCACCGTGGGGTGCTTGTGCACGCCGTCGTAGTTCACGAACACGCTGGAGCAGCCGATGTTGCTGTGCTCGCCGACGGTCGCGTCGCCGACGTAGGTCAGGTGCGGCACCTTGGTCCCGGTGCCGATGTCCGCGTTCTTCGTCTCCACGAACGCACCCAGCTTGCCCTTCGCACCGAGTTTGGTGCCGGGGCGAAGATAGGTGTACGGGCCGATCTGCACACCGTCGCCGAGTTCCGCGCCGGAACCGTGCACGCGGACCACCGAAGCGCCGGCGCCGACGGTCACGTCGGTGAGCGTGGTGTCCGGGCCGACCACGGAACCCTCGCCGACCGAAGTGGCGCCCTTGAGCTGCGTGTTCGGCTCGATCAGCACGTCGGCCGACAGCGTGACGTCCGCCTCGACCCAGGTGGTGTTCGGGTCGGTGATCGTGACGCCTTCGCGCTGCCAGCGCCGCACGATGCGGCGGTTGTACTCCGCGCCGAGTACCGAGAGCTGCACGCGGTCGTTCACGCCCTCGGTGACCCACGGGTCGTCGACGACCAGCGCACCGACGCCCTTGCCGCTCTCCCGCGCGATGCCCAGTACGTCGGTGAGGTAGAGCTCGCCCTGCGCGTTGTCGGTGGACAGCCGGGACAGTCCTTCGGTGAGCACCGCCGCGTCGAAGGCGTACACGCCGGAGTTGATCTCGGCGATCTCCAGCTGCTCCGGCGTCGCGTCCTTGTGCTCGACGATCGAGGTCACCGCGCCTTCACCGTCCCGCACGATGCGGCCGTAGCCGGCCGGTTCGGGGACGACCGCGGTGAGCACGGTGACCGCGTTGCCCGAACCGTGGTGCTCGGCCAGCAGTGCGGCCAGCGTCTCGGTGTCCAGCAGCGGCACGTCGCCGTAGCTGACCAGGACGGTGCCGGTGAGCCCGTCCGGCAGTTCGCTCAGCGCGCAGGACACCGCGTGTCCGGTGCCGTTCTGCTCCTCCTGCACGGCGGTGGCGACCTCGCGGCCCAGCGCCGTGCCGACCCGGGCCAGTTCGGCGCCGACCGCCTCGCGGCCGTGTCCGATCACCACCACCAGGTGCTGCGGTTCCAGCCCGGCCGCAGCGCGGACGGCGTGTTCCACCAGTGCCCGCCCGGCGATCGGGTGCAGCACCTTCGGGGTGGACGAGCGCATGCGGGTGCCCTCACCCGCGGCGAGGATCAATGTGCTCAGCGGGGCGGCCACGAGACTCCCAACGATTCACCGGACGGCTGACGTCAGGCAACGATCCTACGTGGGGTCTTCCGCGGCCCACGCGGGGTCGGCCGCCAGGCTGTCGGCGGGCCAGCTTCCGGTGCTCTCACCGGCCATCGAGTTGGCCGACGCGACCTGGTTGCCGCCGTCGCGTTTTGCCTGGTACATCGCGGCATCCGCGCGCGCGAGCACCTGTTCGGCCCGCTCCTGCGGGCGCAGCGAGACGAGCCCGATGGACAGTGTGACGCCGTGCGAGAGGTGGTGCGGCAGCGACGCGACGGACTTGGCCGCGCGGCCGAGCGCCATCTTCGCCGCGGAGGCAGGCGTGCCGGGCAGCAGCGCGATGAACTCGTCGCCGCCGTAGCGGGCCACCACGTCGTCCCCGCGCAACGTGTCGCGGAGCGTGCTCGCGACGACACGCAGCACGTTGTCCCCTTCGGCGTGCGACTGTTCGTCGTTCACGCCCTTGAACCGGTCGAGGTCGACCAGCGCGACGGCGAGCGGCTGGGCGTCGGCCGAGGAGGACAGTGCGCGCAGGCGCTCGTCGAGTGCGCGGCGGTTGGGCAGGCCGGTGAGCGGATCCTGCAGTGCCTGCTGGGTGATCGCGCCGTGTTCGGCGGAGAGCCGTTCGTGCTCGCGCCGGGCGTTGAGGGTGGCGATCTGCGATTCGCGCAGCGACCACATTTCGGTCTCCAGCGCGGTGGCGTAGTCGATCAGCGACTGGTTCGCCGCCTCCGGATCGAGCCGGGCGCGCTCGCGCGCGATGGTCAGCCGCATCGACGGCTGCGACGGCAGCTCGGCGAGCGCGTCGTGGGTCTCCCGCAGCACCTGCAGCGCGTCCGCGCGCCGCCCGGCCCGGTCGAGGCAACGGGCCAGTGCGATGGCGACGATCTCCTGCTCGTGCGGGAAATGGTGGCCCTCGTACAGCGGGCGCAGCCGTGCCACGTGCTCGGCGGCAGGCTGGTGCAGGGCGAGTGCCGCGGCCAGCACGCCGACCTGGTCCACCGCGGCGACGCCGGCCTTGCGCGGGAAGAGCGATTCGGCGAACGGCCCTTCGGCCGCCACCGCCATGGACGAGGCGGTGCGGAACTTCTCGGCCGCCTCGTCGTAGCTCTCGACGCGTTCGAGCCGCAGGCCCCAGCCGAGCAACATCTTGACCCGGTTCATCAGCTGCAGGGTGATCTCGTGCGGGCTTGCGCTCTCCCGGATCGCCTGGTGCGCGCGGCCGATCACCTCCTCGGCCGCCTCGTACACGCCGAGCTGGTTGAGCACGATCCAGCAGTCGATCAGCGCGTTGGACTGCATCCGGTTCCAGTTGCGCACGCCGACCTGGCGGTCCGGGATGGTGGAATCATCGAGGATGGCCAGCGCGCGGGCGATCTCGGTGAGTGCGGCGTCCTCCTGCGCGGCGAGCACGAGACGGCGCCCGCGCAGCGCGTGCGCGTCGGCGCGCAGCAGTGAAAGGCCGTGCCTGCGGGTGTGCGCGAGCATCTCGTCGAGCCGCGGTTCGGCCTCGGCCTCAAGGCCGCGGGTGACCAGCCGGGAGAAGGCGGAGGCGCGCAGCATCTGGGCGACCAGGGTCGGCTCCCCGCGGCGCAGAGTCTCCTCCAGCAGCTCGTCCATGATCGTGACGATCTCCAGCTGGTTTTCGTACTCCTGCCGCTGCACGGCCGCGATCAGCTCCCGCGCGCGGCCGACCAGCCATGCGTCGGACATTTCGGCCAGCGTCGGGCGCCGGGTACCCGCGGAGTCGCTCGCTTCCTCGCTCAGCCGCCCCCACTCCCCACGCTCGCCTGCTCGTGCACCCTGCTGGACAGCTCCGCCGCCAGGATTCGAACCTGAACTGTCAGAACCAAAATCTGAAGTGCTGCCGATTACACCACGGCGGATCGAACCTGGTCAGGATAGCGATGATCGGCGACCCTGGTGCCGGGAGGGTGAGCCGCCCGCGGGGCCGGTCGCCGGAAATGTCCGCGGAACCGGACATTCGGGGCCTCCCCAGGGCGCGGAACCTCCTGTACCGTAACTTACGACACCGTAGGTTAGGGCACCCTTTGCCAGTAGGGCTTTGCCAGCGCAAGACCGCAGGAAGACAGGAAGAAGTGAACGTATGACGGCCACTCTCGACCGTTCCCAGTCCGCCGGAAAACCGCCGAAGGGCGGCAAGCCGGTCATCGACGGGAAACGCGGCATCGGCGTGCAGATCTCGGTCTACCTCGGGGTGCTGCTGCCGCTGGCCGCCCTGCTCGTCGCGGTCCCGTTCGCCTGGGGCTGGGGCCTGAGCTGGCTGGACGTCGGGTTGTTCGTGGTCTTCTACGGCATCAGCGGGCTCGGCATCACGGTGGCGTACCACCGGCACTTCACGCACGGTTCGTTCAAGGCGAAGACCTGGCTGCGGGTGGTGATGGCGATCTCCGGCAGCATCGCACTGCAGGGCCCGGTGATCACCTGGGTCGCCGACCACCGGCGGCACCACGCGTTCTCCGACCGCGACGGTGACCCGCACTCGCCGTGGGCGTTCGGCAGCTCGCCGCTGGCCATCGCGAGGGGCTTCTGGCACGCGCACATGGGCTGGCTGTTCGAGCGGGACAAGAGCAACCAGGGCCGGTTCGCGCCGGATCTGGTGAAGGACCCGGCGATCCGCAAGGTGGACGACCTGTTCTGGCTGTGGTCGCTGCTCAGCCTCGCCCTGCCTGCCCTGATCGGCGGGCTGGTGTCGTGGTCGCTGTGGGGTGCGGTGACCGCGCTCTTCTGGGCCGGGCTGGTGCGGATCTGCGTGCTGCACCACGTGACGTGGTCGGTCAACTCGATCTGCCACATGATCGGCGAGCGCCCGTTCGCCGCCCGCGACCGGTCGGCGAACTTCTGGCCGCTGGCGATCTTCTCCTTCGGCGAGTCCTGGCACAACCTGCACCACGCCGACCCCACCTCGGCACGGCACGGCGTCAAGCGCGGCCAGATCGACATGTCGGCTCGGCTGATCTGGCTCTTCGAGAAGTTCGGCTGGGCGCACGACGTGCGCTGGCCGACCCCGCAGCGGCTGGCCCGCATCGCCGCCGAGGCCAAGTAGCCCGGCCGCTACCCTGGCGCGAATGGCGGGGAGACGACGGGCCAAACGCGAGGCGGTCACCGGGGCACGACCGGCCGCACCGGTGACCAGGGTGCGCATGACCGGCAGTGAACGCAGGCAGCAGCTGCTGATCGTGGCGCGGGCGCTGTTCGCGGAAAAGGGTTTCGACGGCACGTCGATCGAGGAGATCGCGGCCCGCGCGAACGTGTCGAAGCCGGTGGTCTACGAGCACTTCGGCGGCAAGGAAGGCATCTACGCGGTCGTGGTGGACCGCGAGACCCAGCTGCTGCTCGACCGGATGGTCTCCACCCTGCACGGCGGGCATCCGCGGGTGATGCTGGAGCAGGCGGCGATCGCGTTGCTCAGCTACGTCGAGGACTCGCACGACGGGTTCCGCATCCTGGTCCGCGACTCCCCGGTGGCCAGTTCGACCGGCACGTTCTCCACCGTGCTCAACGACATCGCCGGCCAGGTGGAGCACATCCTCGCCCAGCAGTTCGCCGCCCGCGGCTACGAGGAGAAGCTGTCCGCGCTCTACGCCCAGGCGCTGGTCGGCATGGTCGCGCTCACCGGCCAGTGGTGGCTGGACGCCCGCAAGCCCAAACGCGACGAGGTGGCCGCGCACTTGGTGAACCTGGCGTGGAACGGGCTGTCGCACCTGGAGCACAAACCCCGGCTGCTCGGCTGAGCGGTGGCGCGAACCGCCACCGGAATGGCGGGTTCTGCCACTGTGCCCGGCGGCTGCGCTGCCTAGCGTGGGGACATCATCGAATTTCCCGCGAGGAGTTGACGAGATGTCCTGGACACTGGCTGATGTTCCGGCGCAGCGGGGCCGGGTCGCGGTGGTGACCGGTGCCAACGGCGGTCTCGGCCTGGCGACGGCGCAGGCTCTGGCCGGCAAGGGTGCGCAGGTCGTCCTGGCGGCCCGCAACGAGGCCAAGGCCGCCGCGGCCCGAGACCGGATCACTGCGCACCACCCCGACGCGGCGGTGCAGGTCGTCCCGCTCGATCTGGCCTCGCTCGCGTCGGTGGAGCAGGCTGCCACCCGGATTCTGGCTGCGCACCACGGTATCGACCTGCTGATCGCGAACGCGGGTGTGATGGCGATGCCGGCGGGCCGGACCGCGGACGGGTTCGAAACCCAGCTGGGCACCAACCACCTGGGGCATTGGGCGCTGACCGCGCGTCTGCTGCCTGCGCTCGTCCGCACTCCGCATGCGCGGGTGGTCACGGTGACCAGCGGAGCCCAGCACGCCGGCCGTCCGCTGAAGCCGGCCGATCCGGGTCTGCTGCGCCATTACCACCCGTGGCGGGCGTACTCGAACTCGAAGCTCGCCAACCGGCATTTCGCACAGGGGCTGGACCGGCAGTTCCGGGCGGCAGGCCTGTCCGCCCGAGCGCTGACCGCGCACCCGGGGGCCACCGACTCCGAGCTGCAGGCCACCACGGTCGCCGCCGGTGGCGGCGGTGCCATGGGCCGGTTCTTCCTCGCCGTCGGCCACGGGATCGGGATGACCCCGGAAGAAGGGGTGTTGAGCCAGCTGCGTGCGGCCACTGATCCGCGTGCCGAAGGCGGCACCATGTACGGCCCGCGCTGGGGTACGCGGGGTGCTCCGGTCCGCCGACGGCTGGTCCGGCCCGGCACCGACCGGGCGATCGACGTGCTGTGGCAGATCTCCCGGCAGCTGACCGAACTCGACGTCGACGTGGACCAGGCGCTGGCGGTGTCCCGGAAGTGAGCGCGGGCAGGTTCATGCTCAGTCCGGCAACCGTCGCGGTACTGGCCGACGTCGGGGTGTCGACCGGCTCGATGCTGCGCACGGCCGGTCTGCCCGAGGACCTGTTCCTCGACCGGCAGGTGGCGCTGACCGCGGAGCAGTTCTACCGGTGCTGGCTGGCGGTGGAGGAGATCTCGGGCGACCCGGCGCTTGGCGTGAGCCTCGCCGAGCAGGCGCACGCGGAAACGTTCCAGCCCATCGTCTTCGCCGCACTGTGCAGTCCCGACCTCCGCCGGGCGGCGGAGCGGCTCGCCGCGTACAAGCGGCTGCTCGGCCCGTTGCAGCTGATCGTGGAAACCGAGGGCGACGGCCTGCGGGTCACCGTCCGGTGGCCGTCGGCTCCGGTGCCGCCGCCGGGTTTCCTCGGGTACGAACTCCTGGTGCCGGTCGCACTTGCCAGGCTGGGCACGCGCAGCCGGGTGAGTCCGCTGCGTGTCACGCTGCCCGATCCGCCGCAGGGCGCGGCCGCCACGGCGTACCGGAATTACCTCGGCACCCCGGTCGTGGCCGGGCCCGAGCCGACGGTGGCGTTCACCGCGCTCGACGCCCGCCGTCCGTTCCTCACCGCAGACACCGAGATGTGGCAGGTGTTCGGGCCCGAACTGCGCCGCAGGCTCGCCGACCTCGAACAGCGGGAGTCGACCGCCGGACGGGTGCGTGCGGCCCTGCTCGAGCTCCTGCCCGCCGGTCAGTGCGGTGCCGCCGCCGTTGCCCGTCGGCTGGCCATCAGTGTCCGGACCCTGCAACGCAGGCTGGCCGCGGAACAGACCACCTTCCAGGAAGTGCTGGAACGCACCCGGCACGCGCTGGCCCGGCACTATCTGGCCCGGTCCGGGATCACCGTCACCGAAATCGCGCTGCTGCTCGGGTACGACGAACCGAGTTCGTTCTACCGGGCCTTCCACCAGTGGTCCGGCACGACCCCGCAGCAGGCCCGCGGGCTGCTCGCCTGAGCTTCATCCACCCGACGGCGCAAGGCTCAGATCGACCACACAGAAGCGGTTGCCGTCCGGGTCGGCGAGCACCACGAAATCCGGTTCCGGCGGGTAGCTGTCCCACTCGAGGTGCTGTGCGCCGAGCCGGACCAGCCGTTCGATCTCGGTGTGCTGCTCCGCGCTGGTGTCGACGAGCAGGTCCAGGTGCAGCCGCGGACGCGGTTCCGGCGGGGACTCGCTGCGCATCAGTCCCAGTGCGTGCCCGCCGCCGGGATGGTCAAGGGTCCGCCACGTTTCGCTCGCCCATTCCGCAGTGGCGACGAGGCCGAGTGCTTCGGTCCAGAAACGTACCGCGCGCTCGAGGTCGGTGACGCCGACGACCGGGAATCCGAGCCTCAGCACGTGGCCAGCTCACCGCGTGCGTGCAGCTCGTCGAGGATCAGCCCGACGGCGGGGGAGACCTGGTCGCGTTCGGCGTGGGAGAGCCAGCCGATCGACTCGATTTCACTGCTCGCGCGCAGCTCTCCGGTGTACCCGGCGGTGTAGCAGGTCATCCGCACCAGCACCCCGTCTGCACGGCCGTGTGCCTGTGCCGCCCACACACCGGCGAGCCGGGCGGTGGACGGGACGAGCGCGACCGACAGTTCCTCGGCGATCTCCCGCACCAGTGTCTCGACGTCCGACTCCCCGGATTCCCGTTTGCCGCCGGGCAGGTACCAGGTGTCCTTGCCTGCCGAGCGGGCGGCGAGCACCCGGCCCTCGACCACGTGCAGCCAGGCCACCTTGTCGATCGCGGTCATAGGTCCGAGGGTAGCTCTCCGGCGGCCGCTCGCCGGTACTGTTGCCCGCAGCGATACGTGAGCAGTGAAGGGCACTGGGGATGAGCCGAGAAGTTGTGGTCACCGGTGGTGGCACCGGAATCGGGTACGCGATTGCCGCGGGATTCGCACAGGCCGGTGACACGGTCACCGTGACCGGGCGGCGGGCGAGCGTGCTCACCGAGGCGGCCGTGCTGCTCGGTGCGCGGGCGGTGTGTTTCGACGCGGCCGATCCGGCGGCGGTCGAACAGGCGTTGCCCGAGTTGCCGGACCAGATCGACGTGCTGGTCAACAACGCCGGTGGGAACACCGATTTCCTGCGGGACGACAGCCGTGACCTGAAAACCCTGGACGCGGCGTGGACGGCCAACTTCCGGGCCAATTTCTTCACCGCCGCGCTGGTCACTTCGGCGGTCCGCGAGCGCATTTCCGACCACGGCCGCATCGTCACCGTCGGCTCGATCGCCGCGCACACCGGTGTCGGTTCCTACGCCTGGGCGAAAGCCGCGCTGGAAGTGTGGAACGCCGACATCGCCAGGTACCTCGGGCCGCGCGGGATCACCGCGAACATCGTGGCCCCCGGTCTCGTCGTGGACACCGGGTTCTTCCACGGCAAGCTCACCGACGAGCGCCGGGAGCTGTTGATCGGCAACACGATGACCAAACGTGCCGGACGGCCGGAGGACGTCGTCGAGGCGGTGCGGTTCCTCGCGGCGCCCGCGGCGGGGCATGTCACCGGCCAGGTGGTGCACGTCAACGGCGGTGCCCACGTGGGCTGAGCTCAGGCCGGCGTCACCCGCAGCACCTTGTCGTCGCCGCCGTTCGAGGTGGTCACGTACAGCGAGCCGTCCGGCGCGCTGCGGACCGCACGCAGCCGTCCGAACCGGTCGTCGAACTCCGGCGGCAGCGTGACGCCGGTGACGTTCGCGTCGGGGCCCAGGTGCAGCAGCAGGAGTTTCTGCCCCTTCAGCGCCACCACGGCGAGCGCGCCTTCGTCGGCGCCCCACTGTTTTCCGGTGAGGAAGGCGTCGCCACTGGTCGCCTCGGTGATCGAGCCACTGGTCCACAGTGGACGCACGGCGTCCGGGAACCGTTGCGTGTCGGTCATCGGCACGCTCTCGTCGTAGCTGTCGTCGGTGCCGCCCTTCGACGGGTCCCAGCCGTAGTTCCCGCCGGGGCGCAGCAGGTTGACCTCGTCGTCGAACGTCGGCCCGTGCTCGGAGGTGACGATCTGCCCGGTGCCGGGCCGGATCGCGACGCCCTGCACATTGCGGTGGCCGTAGCTGTAGATCCGTCGCTCGTCTGGATCCGCGGACGACAGGAAAGGGTTGCCGGGCAACGGTTCCCCGGTCTTCGCGTCGATCCGCAGCACCTTGCCGCCGAGGCTGTGCCGATCTTGGGCCACGGTGGCGTTCGCGGTGTCGCCGGTGCCGACGAGCAGCGCGCCGTCCGGGGCGAGCGTGGGCCGGCAGCCGGAATGCCGTCCGCCCGGGTTCACCGGCAGGCCGGTCAGCAGGTCGCGCACCCTGGTGGCGCTCGCGCCGTCGGCGGCCAGCCGCCAGGTGACGAGCCGGATGTCCACCGCCCGGCCGTCCTCCTGGTGGGTCTGGCAGGTGGTGAACTCGCGCGAGGTCGCGAAATCCGCGGACGGCACCAGGCCCATCAGCCCGCCCTCGCCCTGCACGAGCACGTCCGAGAAGTCCGCCCGGACGTCGACCTTCGCACCGTTGCGCAGCAGGGCGAGCTTGCCGGGGCGCTGTGGGACGAGCAGGGAGCCGTCCGGCAGGAACGCCACGTCCCAGCCGTGTTCCAGCCCGCTTGCGATCTCCTGCACGTTCAGCGATCGGCCGGGCTCCGGCGTACCGGCGGTGCCCGAACACCCGGACAGCAGCACGGCCGGGACGAGCAGGGCGATCAGGTGCCGGCGCATGCCTCCAGCATGCCGCACGAATCGTGCGTTCGGCGCTCAACTGCCCGGCCGGATCAATCCGGACTCGTAGGCGAACACCACCGCGTGCACCCGGTCCCGCAGGCCGAGTTTGCCGAGGATGCGGCCGACATGCGTTTTCACCGTGGTCTCGCCGATGAACAGCTGCCGTGCGATCTCGGTGTTCGACAGACCGCGCGCGATCAGGCTCAGCACGTCTTTTTCGCGTTCGGTGAGCGTGTTCAGCCGCTCCTCGTCGAGCGGCGTCGGCTGATCCGCGAGATAGCGTTCGAGCAGGCGTTTCGTGACCGACGGGGACACCATCGAGTCGCCCCGCAGCACGCCGCGGATCGCCACCAGCATCTCCTCCGACGGCGCGTCCTTCACCAGGAAACCGCCGGCCCCGGCGCGCAGCGCGGAGTAGGCGTACTCGTCGAGGTCGAAGGTGGTGATCACGAGGACTGCGGTGTCCGGCAGTTCAGCGCAGATCCGTCCGGTCGCGGCGACGCCGTCGAGCACCGGCATGCGTACGTCCATCAGCACGAGGTCGGGCCGCTGCTGCCGCGCCAGCTCCACGGCCTCCGCCCCGTCCGCGGCCTCGGCGACGACCGCCAGATCCGGCTGGCTGTCCACGATCATCCGCAGTCCGACGCGCACCAGCTCCTGGTCGTCGCAGATCAGCACGGAGGCGCTCATGCGGCGTCGTCCGTCCGCAGCGTGGCGCGCACCCGGTAGCCGCCGTCGTCGAGCGGGCCGGTCTCGAGCCTGCCGTGGTACAGCTCGACGCGTTGTGCCATGCCGGTCAGCCCGCGCCCGGACCCAGGCAGCCCGGCGGCTGCCGGCACCCGGCCGCCGGTGTTGGTCACCTCGACGCTGAGCTCGGGGCGGGCGAATGCGACCCGGACCCGGCCCACGGCGTCGGACGGCGCGTGTTTGAGCATGTTGGTCAATGCCTCCTGGACGATGCGGTAGGCCTGCAGTGCGACCCCAGCGGGCAGCTCGGCGATGTCGCCGTCCACCTCGAGTGCCACTTCGCGGCCGGCCTGTTCGACCAGGCCACGCAGCCGGTCGAGCGTGGGTTGGGGGTCCCGCCCCGGTTCGCCGGCGTGCATTACTTCCAGCAGCCGGCGCAGTTCGGTGAGCGCGGTGCGGCCGGTGCGGCCGATGGTGTCGAGCGTGCGGTCCACCGCACCGGGATCCTGGTGCCGGGCCAGCTTCGCGCCCTCCGCGTTGAGCACGATCACGCTCATGCTGTGGGCCAGCACGTCGTGCAGTTCGCGGGCGATGCGGGCGCGCTCCTCGGCGACCGCGGCCCGGTCCTGCGCTCGCTGTTCGGACTCGACCAGCTCGGCCCGTAGCTGCTCCTGTTCGGCCAGCTGGTCCTTGGCGTGGAAGAACTCGCCGAGTGCCCACGCGGCGAGCTGCAGCGGGAGCCCGACGATCCCGGCGATCACCGCGTCCTGGGTGGCGGCGCCCCAGCTGAGGCTCCAGCCGAGGTCCAGCGCGATCACCCCGGTGGCCACTCCGGCGGCAAACCACCGGTCGCCTGCCCGGACGAGCGTGTACAGCGCCACTGCCATGGCGAGTTCGCTCCGGCCACGGTCGTAGGCCCAGACCTCGTTGGTGTACACGGCCAGCACGCCGGCCAGTACCAGCACCGCCGTGGTGCGCGGGAACCGGCGGCGGACCAGCAGGGGAAGCAGGAACAGCAGCGGGACCGCCCGGAAGAGCCAGTTGTCCGCGTTGGCGTTGGGCCCGAGGAGCACGAAGACGGCGTACAGCGGCAGGTCCAGCATCCACCGCTGGCTGCGCGCCCACCTGACCAGTCGCTCCACCTGCCGAACTTAACGCCGATCCGGTAGCCCGCACGTCGTACCGCGGTAGGTCCCGGGTCGTCCGATAGGACGATGTACCCGGGGCCGTCGAGCCGATGTGCGGCTATCCAGGTGGTTCATAACGTCGGTCTCATGTCGATCATCAGGGAGTTCCTGCGCCACCCGATGCGCACTGGCGCGATCGCCTCCAGCTCGCCGCAGCTGGCCGTCGCGATGACCGTAGGTCTGGGCGTCGAAAACGCACGCAGTGTGGCGGAGCTGGGCCCAGGAACAGGTGTGTTCACCGAAGCTCTGCTTCGCCGACTCGCGCGTGACGCCTCCTTCACCGCGGTAGAAATCAACTCTCGCTTGGCACGGGGGCTACGCAGTCGCTTTCCGACCTTGCACGTTGCTGAGGACTCAGCCGAACACCTAGCGACGTACGCGACTACACCGGTCGATGTCGTCGTCTCGGGCCTGCCGTGGACAGCCATGTCCGCCGTATATCAAGACAAGGCCTTAGCCGCCGTCACCGCTGCACTGTCTCCCGAAGGCCGCTTCACGACCTTCGCCTACGTGCACACTGCGTGGACCCCGCCCGCTCGACGCTTCGCGCGCCTACTGCGAAGCCGCTTCGCAGTCGTCGAACGCACCCGCGTGGTGTGGCAGAACCTTCCACCCGCGTACGTCTACCGCGCGGCCCTGCCAGTGCGGAAGGAACAGGATAGGTGTGGGCAGTCTGCTGCGGCCGCTTCTTGACGCACCCGCGCCGCTCATCTACGTCGTGTGCGCTTTGGTGATCATGGCGGAAACCGCCTTGCTGCCGGGCATCGTCCTGCCGACGCTGTCCACCTTGCTGCTCATGGGGTTCCTCGTACAGCGCGGAACGCTGACCTGGTGGCTAACCCTGCCCGTCGCTGTCGCTGCAGCCGTTGCAGGAGACCAGCTCGCCTACCTGGAGGGCCGCCATTGGGGCCCACGACTGCGTACCTCCCGCTTCGCCCGCCGGATCGGTCCAAGACGGTGGGAGAAGGCCGAAGCGACCGTGACCCGGTACGGAGTGCCGGCAGTCGTTCTCGGCCGTTGCCTTGCCGGCCTCCGGACCCTGGTGCCGCGGGTGGCCGGCTCCGTTGGGCTGCCGTACTGCCGTTTCCTGGTCAGCAGCCTTGGCGCCGCGGTGGTGTGGGCTGGGGTGGAGCTTTCGGTGGGACAGTTCGCCGGCTGGGTCGCGCCGTGAACCGGCACCCCGGCCGTCCCGCCGACGAGGCCACCGGTGGCTGCCCGGAACGGGGTCACCGGCCCGTTCGTGCGGGGAGCGGAATTCAGTCGGTCCCGGGACGTACTCTGGGACGGTGACCGACGCTCCACTGTCCGGACTCCTCCAAGCCATCCTTCCCGACCCGGCCCTTCGCGGGATCGTCGAGCGTGCCGGTGCGCCGCTGCTCGAACTGCAGGGCGCCGGCGCCACCCGGCAGCTCGTCGCCGCTGCGCTGGCCGCAGATCCCGGCCTCGGCGGCGCCGGGCGCCCGGTGCTCGCCGTCACCGCCACCGGGCGGCAGGCCGACGAGCTGACCGCGTCGCTGACCGATCTGCTCGGCCGCAGCCGGGTCGCCGACTTCCCGTCCTGGGAGACGCTGCCGCACGAACGGCTCTCGCCCCGCGCCGACACCGTCGGCAGGCGGCTCGAAGTGCTGCGCCGGCTGCACACCGGCGACGACGAGCTGCGCGTCGTCGTCTCGACCGTGCGCAGCCTGATCCAGCCGATGGCCCCCGGCCTCGGCTCGCTCGAGCCGATCGACCTCGTCGTCGGGCAGGAGCAGAGCTTCGAAGATCTGCTCGAACGGCTCGTCGAACTCGCCTACACCCGCGTCGACATGGTCGAGAAGCGTGGCGAGTTCGCCGTCCGCGGCGGCATTCTCGACCTGTTCGGGCCCACCGCGCAGCATCCGGTCCGGGTCGAGTTCTGGGGCGACGAGGTCAGCGAGATCCGCGCGTTCGCGGTGTCCGACCAGCGGTCCCTTCCCGGCGAGATCCAGCGCGTCACCGCACCGCCCTGCCGGGAACTGCTGCTCACCGCCGAGGTCAAGGCCCGCGCCGCCGACCTTGCCACCACCTACGAGGCGGACGCACACCTCGCCGAGATGCTCACCAAGCTCTCCGGCGGCATCCCGGTGGAAGGCATGGAGGCGCTGATCCCGGTGCTCTGCGAAGGTGAGCTGGAACTGCTCACCGACGCGATGCCGGCAGGCAGCCACGTCCTGCTCGCCGATCCGGAGAAGATCCGCGCCCGCGCGGCCGATCTCGTGCGCACCGGGCAGGAGTTCCTCGAGGCCTCCTGGACCACGGCCGCCGCGGGCGGGCAGGCGCCGATCGACCTCGGCGCGTCGGCCTACCGCGGGCTGGCCGAGATCACCGGCCACGCGCAGGAAACGAACCGCTGCTGGTGGACGCTCACCCAGCTGACCAGCGAGGACCCGGACGTCTACCGCGTCGGCATCGAGGCCGCGCCCGCGTACCGCGGCGAGCTGGAGCGGGCGATGACCGACCTGCGCGCGCACCTGGCGAGCGGCGGCACCGGCGTACTCGTCGTCACCGGGCAGGGCACCGCGAGCCGCGCCGTGGAGCAGCTGCTGGCCGCGGATGTCCCGGCGAAGCAGGCGGACGTCCTGACCGAGCCGCCGTCGACCGGTCTGGTCACGGTCACCTGCGGCGGTCTCGCCGACGGGTTCGTGTCGCCGGAGCGGGCGCTGGTGGTGCTGTCCGAGGCCGACCTCACCGGCCGCGGTGCCACCGCCGGAACGTCCACAAAGGACCTCAACGCCAAGATGCCGTCGCGCCGCCGCGGCTCGGTCGACCCGCTCGCGCTCAAGGCGGGCGACTACGTGGTGCACGACCAGCACGGCATCGGCCGGTTCGTGGAGATGGTGCAGCGCACCTTGAAAGACTCCGGCGGGGCCTCGGTGACGAGGGAGTACCTGCTGCTGGAGTACGCCTCGTCCAAGCGCGGGCATCCCGGCGACCGGCTCTTCGTGCCCACCGACCAGCTCGACGAGGTGTCCCGCTACGTCGGCGGGGAGCTGCCCACGCTCAACCGGCTCGGCGGCTCGGACTGGAAGAACACCAAGGCACGCGCGAAGAAAGCGGTCAAGGAGATCGCCGCCGAGCTGGTGCAGCTCTACGCGGCGAGGCAGTCCGCGCCGGGGCATCCCTTCGCCCAGGACACGCCGTGGCAGCACGAGCTGGAGGATGCCTTCCCGTTCACCGAGACCAACGACCAGCTCGCGGCCATCGACGAGGTCAAGTCCGATATGGAGCGCGGCGTCCCGATGGACCGGGTGATCTGCGGCGACGTCGGCTACGGCAAGACCGAGATCGCGGTGCGTGCGGCGTTCAAGGCGGTGCAGGACGGCAAGCAGGTTGCCGTGCTGGTGCCCACGACCCTGCTCGCGCAGCAGCACCTCAGCACGTTCGCCGAGCGGATGCAGTCGTTCCCGGTCACCATCAAGGGCCTGTCGCGGTTCACGAACAAGACCGAATCGGACCTGATCCTCGAACAGCTGGCCGCCGGTGAGGTCGACATCGTCATCGGCACCCACCGCCTGTTGCAGACCGGCGTTCGCTACCAGGACCTCGGTCTGGTGATCGTCGACGAGGAGCAGCGGTTCGGCGTGGAACACAAGGAGCACATCAAGGCGCTGCGCACGCACGTCGACGTGCTCACCATGTCCGCGACCCCGATCCCGCGCACCCTCGAGATGTCGATGGCGGGGATCAGGGAGATGTCCACCATCCTCACCCCGCCGGAGGACCGGCACCCGATCCTCACCTACGTCGGGGGCTACGACGACAAGCAGGTCGGTGCCGCCATCCGGCGCGAGCTGCTGCGCGACGGCCAGGTGTTCTACGTGCACAACCGGGTGTCCTCGATCGAGAAGGCCGCGCGGCGCATCCGCGAGCTGGTGCCGGAGGCGCGCGTGGTCACCGCGCACGGCCAGATGAACGAGGACAAGCTCGAGAAGATCATCCAGGGTTTCTGGGAGAACGAGTACGACGTCCTGGTCTGCACCACGATCGTGGAAACCGGACTGGACATCTCGAACGCCAATACGCTGATCGTCGAGCGCGGCGACATGCTCGGGCTGGCGCAGCTGCACCAGCTGCGCGGCCGCGTCGGCCGTGGCCGGGAACGTGGCTACGCCTACTTCCTGTACCCGCCGGAGGCGCCGCTCACCGAAACCGCGCACGACCGGCTCGCCACCATCGCGCAGAACACCGAACTGGGCGCGGGGATGGCCGTCGCGATGAAGGATCTGGAGATCCGCGGCGCGGGCAACATCCTCGGTGCCGAACAGTCCGGGCATATCGCCGGCGTCGGGTTCGACCTGTACGTCCGGCTCGTCGGCGAGGCGGTCGACGCCTTCCGCAGGCACGCGGGTGCGGAACCCGCGGAAGAGAAGGAGCTCGCCGAGGTCCGTGTCGACCTGCCGGTCGATGCGCACATCCCGCACGACTACGTCCCCGGCGAACGGCTGCGGCTGGAGGCGTACCGCAAGATCGCCTCCGCCCCGGACCCCGCGGCACTCGAGGCGGTCCGCGAGGAGCTGATCGACCGCTACGGACAGCCGCCTGCCCCGGTCACCCGCCTGCTCTCGGTCGCGACGTTCCGGCACGCCTGCCGGGCCGCGGGCGTCACCGAAGTCGCGGTGCAGGGCAGCACCATCCGGTTCGCCCCGCTACCGCTGGCCGACTCGCAGCTGGTGCGGCTGAAACGCTTGTACCCCAAGGCGTTGTACAAGGCGGTCACGAACACCGTCTCGATCCCGAAACCGACCGAGGGGCCGGCAGGCGGCCGGATGGGCGCGCCGGCACTGCGGGATCAGGAACTCCTCGACTGGTGCACGAAACTCCTGGCCCAGCTGACGAAGACGCCGGCCGCCGTGTGAGGAGGCGGATCAGCGGGCAGCCTTGATGGCCTTCGCCGGCGTCCGCGCATGGTCGGGGCTCACGGCGAGTGCCCTGGTGAGACAGCGGAGCACGGGAACGCGCTGAACCAGCCAGCAGACGGCGGGAACGGCGGAGACGGCCCACCCGGACAACGATGTGATCATGAGATACCTCCAGCGCGAGCTGTTCACCCGGGAGGTCTATTCCACCGCGATCAGCGCAGCCGAGCGCGGTCCGGCGGTCGGCAGGGCCACCGCGAACTGCCCGATCAAGCCTTGTGACCAGGGGAAATCCGGTCAGGTTGGCGGATGCTCGGCGTTGTCGCCGGTGCAGTACTTCGGAACCGGAAGCGGACGAAGTGTCCCGGTTCGGCATCCAGGGGCCGGCTGCCCGGCACTGCCCGCCGGATCGCTGCGACGGTGTTGCGTTTCCGGGGCGGGCGTATGAGAGGGTATGGCCTGTGATGCGGATCATGGGGCGCCCTCGTGCGCTGGTCGCCGTCGTTGCCGGAGCTTTCCTTCTCGCCGGATGCGGCAGCGGTCCCAGCCAGGTGAACACCGCCGCGATCGTCGACGGTCAGCGCACCACCATCGACCAGGTGCAGAACCTGCTCGACCGGGCGGTGCAGGAGCAGCCCTATGCCCGGCAGCTCGCCGCCAAGCACAAGCTCGACCTGGTCGGCAGGGAGATCGTCCGCCAGCAGGTGCTGCACGCGGTACTGGCCAAGGCGGCGAAGAAGGAGGGCGTTGCCGCCGATCAGGGGGCCATCACCGAGGCGTTGCAGCACGATCCGCTCGCCGGTCCGGTGCCCGCTTCCGTGTCGCAGGACGAAACCGCGGGCGTGACCCAGCTCGTGTGGCGGCTGCGTGATCACCGCGAGGCGGTGACCGACCAGTACCTGGAGCAGGCGCTGGCGGTGAAGACCCTGCCGACGCTGTCGGTCAACTTCGACTACACCAGCATCGGTGCACCCACCTCGGAAAGCCAAGCGCCGACCGTGGACGCGAAGACTGCGCGCAGCGAGGCCTTCGCGAAGGCCGAGGAGTACGCGAAGAACCCGAACGCGATCCGCGCCGAACTGCAGGCGGGAGCGCAGGGCAACGTCGGGCAGCAGGCGCCGGCGCTGTCGTCGCCCGAGGACGCGGCCACCGTGTTGTTCGGCGTGCCGGCGAACACCGCCATCGCGTTCCAGCCGAATCCGTCCAGCGCGCCGACCTGGTGGGTGGCCGCTGTGGTGCGGCAGCGGACGACGGACAAGCAGGTCGCCACCGACCAGGTGCAGCAGCCGACCTCCGGCCAGCTCAGCGCGATCGGCGTGCGCATGCTGCAGCCGTACCTCGGCGAGGTGCAGTACAAGATCAACCCGCGTTACGGCGTGTGGGATTCTGTCGGCATGAACCTCGCTCCCAGCTCCGCCGAACTCGCCGGTGTCGTGGCGCCCGTGCACGGTGGCGCTCCGGCGCAGCAGTGACCGGCTCCGTCGTCGTCCTCGTCCGCGGGGACGCGTTCCCCTCGGCCGCGCTTCCGCTGCTACGGACCTCGTCCGCGGTCTACGCAGGCACCGACGTCGATGCGGTGCGGCTCGGTCTGCCTCCGCTCGCCCAGCCACCGCTGGGCCGGGACATCGTGCTCGTCGCCGCCTCGCGCGCCGAACCGGCTGCGGCCGCGCTGCTCGACGCGGGCGCGCAGGTGATCGAGGCTCCGGTGCCGCCGCTCGTCGAGGCCGCCGAGGTGATGGACCGGCTGCGTTCGCCGGGCGGCTGCCCGTGGGACGCCGTGCAGACGCACGATTCGCTGCGCCAGTACCTGGTCGAGGAGACCTACGAGCTGCTCGACGCCATCGAGGAGAACGACCGCGAGGCGCTGCGCGAGGAACTCGGCGACGTGCTGCTGCAGGTGCTCTTCCACGCGAGGGTGGCTGCCGAGGACCCGCGCGACCCGTTCACCGTCGACGACGTGGCGCGTGCGCTGGTGGGCAAGCTCGTCAGCAGGCACCCGCACGTGTTCGCCGATGCGGACAGCTGGGCCGGCACTGAGCGGCAGGAAGCGCAGTGGGAAGAGCTGAAGCAGGCGGAGAAGCAGCGCAAGTCCATTGTGGACGGTGTCGCGCTCGGTCAGCCCGCGGTCGCGCTCGCCGGCAAGCTCGGCCAGCGCAGTGGCCGCGCGGGTATTCCGCTCGATCTCTTCCCGGACGCGGCTGACGCGGGTGCGCAGCTCTTCCGCGTCGCCGCCACCGCCCGCCGCGGCGGGGTGGATCCGGAAGGCGAACTGCGGGCGGTCGCCAAGCAGTTCGCGCGGGACATCCGGACGGCGGAGGCCGCCGCCCGGTTGAACGGGATCGAGCCGGCCACCCTGGAAGCCGAGGGCTGGCGGAAGTTCTGGCCGGCAGGCTGACCGCCGCGGTGAATGTGACACAGCACACTCCCGGGTGAGAACCGAGCGCGCAGTGTCGGCGTCTTGCCTGGTGTGAAGCACAAGCCACCTTCGGAGCCGGACGAGGAACAACTCGTCCGGCGCACTGCACGAGGCGACCGTGCGGCGTTCGAGGAGCTGTACCGACGCACGTCGCCATGGCTCGCGGTTCGGCTGCGTCGCCGTTGTGCCGACGAGCAGATCGTCGCCGAGGTGATGCAGGAGACCTACCTCGCCGTGTGGCGTGCCGCGGGTTCGTTCGCCGGCGCGGCCGCGGGCGGTTCCGCGGTGGGCTGGGTGTGGACCATCGCCGCCCGGCGCCTGGTCGACGCGTTCCGCCGCCGTGCGCACCACGCCCAGCCGCCGCCCGAGGTCTACACCCCGGAGCTCGCGCCTGCCGCCGAGGAAGAGGCACTGGCCGGCGCGGTCGGCGACTCGGTCGGCGACGCCCTGCGCACTCTCGCACCCGAGCTTCGGCAGGTCCTGCAGAGCATGGTCCTCGACGGTCTGTCCGTCCGGGAGACCGCCGTTCTGCTCGGACTGCCGGAAGGCACTGTCAAGACGCGGGCCCGCCGTGCCCGGATCGCGATGCGGGAGGCGTTGTCGTGAGCGAGATCCCGGTTCCCCGTCTCCGTGGAGGAGGTCAACCCATGAGTCACGTGCCCGACCGGCTGCTTGCCGCCTACGTCGCCGGTCGTGAACTGCCGGGCGACGAGGGGTGGGCGATCGAGGCGCACCTGGAGGGGTGCGCGCAGTGCCGTGCCCGGCTTGCCGGGGTGACCACCACGGAGGAGTCCGGCTTCCTCGACGCCGTGTGGGCAGGTCTGCAGCCGCGGCTCACCGCCGAACCGCAGCCGCTGCGCGGGCGGGCACGGGCCTGGCTGCACGGCTGGGCGACGCCGGTGATGGTGCCGTGGCTGGGCATGGTCGTGCTGGTGGCGGCGATCGCGGTCTTCCTCGACCAGGCCTCCGCAGGGGGGGTCTCGCTGGTGCAGCTGTTCGCCCCGGTGCTGCCGGTGTTCGGGGTGGCCGCGGCGTGGTCGCGGGGCCTCGACCCGGCTTACGAACTCACCGCCGGTTCCCCGCGCGCCGGGCTCGACCTGATTCTGCGGCGGACCGTCGCAGTACTGGTGCCGGTGGTGTTGGTCCTGCTGCTGGCGGGCTGGCTCAGCGGTTCGAACATCGGGCTGGTGCTGCTGCCTGCGCTCGCCTTCAGCGCGGGCACGCTCGCGCTCGGCACGTTCATCGGAGCCGGCTGGGCCGCGGGAGTGCTGGCCGGGGTGTGGCTGAGCGCGCTGGTACTGCCGACCGTGGCATTCGGCGGTTCGGTCGCGCTCCTGTCGGCCTCGCTGCCGGTGTGGGCCGCGGTGTTCGTACTGGCGGCCGGTCTCGTGGTGCTTCGCCGAGGCTTCTTCATGCGGCTCGCCGCACACAATTGAGGGAAGAGGGGAAACACAGATGCGGACAGTGGAAGCTGCCGAGGTCGCTCCGACGACCTACGCCTGGGAAATCCAGGCCGAACAACTGAAAGTACGGGTCGGCCGCAAACGGATGGCGGTCGACGGATTGGATGTCGCGCTCAGCACCGGGGTGCACGGGCTGCTCGGCCCGAACGGAGCGGGAAAGACCACGTTGATCCGGGCGCTCGCGACGGTGCTCCGCCCCGCCCACGGCAGCCTGACGCTGCTCGGCGATACGGTCGGCGCGTCCATCGACCTGCGGCGGCTGCGCCGTCGGATCGGGTATCTGCCGCAGACGTTCGGGTACTACAAGCGCTTCACCGTCCGCGAGTTCGTCGAATACATAGCGTGGCTCAAGGAAATGCCGAAGCAGGCGGTGCCGGAGGCAGTGCAGCGCGCGATCGAGCGCGTCGGCCTCGCCGACCGCGCGGGGGACAAGATGAAGACGCTCTCCGGCGGCATGGTCCGCCGGGTCGGCATTGCGCAGGCGATCGTGAACGATCCGCAGATCCTGCTGCTCGACGAGCCCACCGCCGGGCTCGATCCGGCCCAGCGGGTGCGCTTCCGCGAGCTGATGCAGGAACTGGGCAGGGACACCTGCGTGGTCGTGTCCACCCACCTGGTCGAAGACGTGGCCACCGCGTGCACCGACGTGATCCTGTTCTCCGCGGGGAAACTCGTCTTCCAGGGCACCCCGGACGACCTCGCCGGGGCGGGCAGCCCGGAGGACACCGGCGACAGCCCGATCGAGCGGGGTTACTCGGCGCTGCTGGGTGACCGGGTGGGGAGGGACTCATGGTGAGCATGCTGCGAGTGGAACTGCGGCGCACGATCGCGCCGTGGGTGGTGCTCGTGATGCTGGTGGTCGGCATCGGCTTCTTCGTGGCTTTCACCGGCCCGTGGATCAGAGGTTCCCAAGCCTGGGGGCTCGAAGCACTGTCGTCGGCGCAGTGGACGCGCTTCTTGCTCGTGTTCTTGTGGCCGATCATCGTCGGCGCGTCCGCGATCCAGGGCATGCGGGACAACCGTGCCGGTGTCCGCGAGCTGTTCACCTCGACCGCCCGCCCGGCAGGCCATCGAGCTGTGCAGCTGGGGCTCGCGATGGGGATTGCGGCGGTCGTGGGATACCTGGTGGTCCTGGCCGTCGGCATGGCGCAGGTGATCGCGAACGACGGGATGTTCACCTTCGCGTCGGTGGCCCCGGTCGTCCTCGGCCTGCTTTCGGTGGTCGCCGGTGTCGGGCTGGGGCTCGGGGTGGGCCGGTTGCTCCCGCATCCGATCACCGCGCCCGCCATCGCCGTGATCTCCTTGGTGGCCACGTTCTTCCTGCAGATTGCCAGCAACGGGGCAGCTTCGGTGAACCAGCAGGTGCCGAACTGGGTGCTCTTGCTGTCGGTGGCGCCGGACGATCCCCGCAGTCCCTTCGATGCCCCGTCGGCGGCGGTCGTGCTCGGCCAGATCTGCTGGCTGGCGGGACTCGCGGGTACCGGTTTCCTGTTGCTGACGGCCGGTTCGGTGCGTACCCGGTTGCTGGCACTGCTTCCGGTGGTGGCCGGGCTGGCGGTGGCGATACCGGTCTTTCCCGCTTCCGCGGAGGGCAACCTGACCGTGGACAAGGCCGCGAGCGCGCTGGTCTGCGACGGTCCGGTGTGCGTCACGAAGATGCACGAGGACTGGCTGCCCACGCTGGCCGGTCCGGGGAAGCAAGCCCTGCAGGCACTGCAGAAGCTGCCGCAGCACCCGGATCGGGTCGAGGAATCGACCGCGGCGGAACTCAGCTCCCAACCCGGTCCGCGCGACCCGGCGCGGCTGTTCGCGCAGCGGGACGACCTGCGGTACGCGGCGCACACCGGCGCGCCACTGACGGACAAGGCCGGCAACGACCTGGTGGCAGATTTGCTCGAGGGAGCAGGCGCCCCGAGGTGCGCCCGGCTCACTTACGCCGGTCCGGAGGAGAGCCACGAGGATGCGGCGCGGCGGGTGATGGAGTCCTGGCTCCTCGGTTCGGCCACCCCGCCACCCAGCCGGAAATACGACCAGCGGGACCTCGCGGGACTCATGCAGTCGACGTGGACCGCGTTGCACGCGCAGCCGGAGCAGGAGCAGATCGCGCGGGTCGCCGCCGCCCGGCAGGTCGAGCTGACCTGTCACGGCGACGCGCTGGCCGCGCTTACCGGAGGGGCGCACTGATGCGATGGTTCGCGTTGTACGCGCGTTCCCGGCAGCTGCCGGTGGTGGTGCCGGCAGCGCTGCTGTCGATCGTGGCGATCCGGTTGCTCGCGGCGAGCCGGTGGTCCCCGCTCTTCGCGGCGCTCGCCCTGACCTCGGCGGTGGCGCTCGCCGCGGTCGGGCTGAGCGGGCAGGACGTCGAGCTGGACCGCACCGCGGCGTTCGGCTGGCTGCGCCGCAGGTTCGTGCACATCCTGACCATCGGGGTGGTCGCCGGTGCGGTCCTGCTTGCGGTACAGAGCATCGGCGACTCTTCGGTGGACACCGCGCTGATCGTCCGGGACAGTGCCGGTCTGCTCGGCCTCGCCGGCCTTGCCGCGACCGTTTTCGGCGGCCAGTTCGGCTGGACCCTGCCGCTGGTCTGGACCGTGCTGGCGCTGTCGGTGCCCGCGGACAAGGCGCTGCTGAACCAGATCCTGATCTGGCCCGTGTCCCCACCGGAGGACACTCTCGCCTGGTGGCTGGCGTCCGGGTTGTTCGTACTGGGCACCGGGCTCTACTCGGTGGTCGGTGCCCGCCGCTGAGTCCGAAGCCCCGGTGCTGCTCAGACCGTGCGGTTGTGCGGGACGAGGTCGAGCGGATCGTGGTCGGGGTCGTCGATACCGAAGCTGATGATGCGCTCCGGGTGGATGCGGATGGCGGCGCCGTCCAGGTGGCCGTCGCCGGCGAACGCGTCGGGGACGGCCACCGCGTGGCCCCGGATTTCCAGGCAGCGCACGCGCATCGGGTCCAGGGACGGGCGGTCGTCGACCACGAAGGCGACCCGCCCGTTCGCTTCGACGTTGCGGTACTTGCGGCTCTTCGTGAGGTGGTAGCCGGTCACGTCGATTGCCCGGACCTGCGGGTTCCAGGCGAACCCGACCGGGCTGACCTGCAGGGTGCCGTCCGGGTGCTGGGTGGCCAGCCGGCCGAGATCGTGCTCGGCGAGGAAGGTGAGCTCTGCTTCGGTGAACATGTGCTCATCCTGCAAGTTCAAGTCAACTTGAAGTCAACCGCGCGACGGCACGAGTTCGCGCACCCGGGGGATCACCTGCCCGGCGAACCGCCGCATCTCCGCCTCGAACGGCTGGAACTGCAGCATGAACGTTTCGATGCCGAGGTCCGCCCACTCCCGGATCCGCCGGGCGACGGTGTCGTAGCTGCCGACCAGTCCCGCCGCGGTACCACCGTTCGTGCCGATGTGCGGGTACTTCGCGAAGGTCTGGAACATCACCGCCTTCGGGTCGGCGTCCGCGACCAGCGCTTCCCACCGGGCCTTCCCCGCCTCGGCCAGCTCCCACAGCCTGGCCAGCTCGGCTTCCGCCTCCGCGTCGGTTTCCCTGGCCACCACGAACGCGGACAGCCCGTACCGCACCGGATCGCCGGTCCGCGGCCGCGCGGCGACGTCCGCGAGCAGCCGGGCCACGTTCTCCCGTGGCTGGCCGTTGACGAACCACACGTCCGCCTGGGCGGCCACCAGCGCCCTGGCCGGTTCGGACTCCCCGCCGACGTACACCGTCGGCGGGGTTCCTGTCGGGCGCAGCCGGTATCCCTCGACCTGGAAGTGCTTGCCCTGAAAGGAGGTTCGCTCGCCGCTGAACAGCCCGCGGACCACGCTGAGCCATTCGCTGCCGTAGCCGTAGCGCTCGTCGTGCTCGGCGAACGGGATGCCCGCGCGTTCCAGCTCCGGTTTGAACCACGCGTTCACCAGGTTCAGCCCGAACCGCCCGCCGCTGATCTGCTGGATCTGCTGTGCCTGCTTCGCCAGCACCACCGGATGCACGAGATACGGCTTGATCGCCGCGATGATCTCGATCCGCTCGGTGAGCGCGGCCAGCGCTGCCGCGCTCGTCCAGGTCTCCAGCTGGTCCAGTTCGTCGCCGAAGGGGTTCACCACATGCTGTGCGATCAGCGTCGAATCGAACCCGAGCCGGTCGGCCTCGACGATCAGCGCGCGGTTGCGCTCCCAGGTCGCGTCCACCGGATCGTCCGGGTGGTCGAACGGTCCCCACGATCCGTAGACGACTGCCCACACCCCGAACCGCGGCTGAACCACTGCGACCACGACTGGACTCCTCACCTCGCGCGGATGGCCGCGGTCACTGTCGCGTGCCCGCCCGCGGACGGCAAGCGGTCCCACACACTGGCCCCTGGCCGGGATTCTGCGCGTTCAGCCGAAGAGCCCGTCGCCCCAGTTCGACGCCGGGGTCAGTCCCGGCGGGACCGCGAAGTGCGCGGATCCGGTGTGCTGCACGTACTCCATCATCGCGTCCTTCGCGGAGAGCGCCTGCTGCATCGGGATGTACTGCGTGCGGGTGTCCCGGTTGAACGCCAGGAAGAACAGCCCGGCCTCCAGGTGGCCGACGCCGTCCGAGCCGTCGACGAAGTTGTAGCCACGGCGCAGGATCCGGGCACCGGCGAGGGTCTGGTGCGAGGCGAGCCGGATGTGCGCGTCGTCCGCGATCAACGGCACCCCGCCCGCGCCGCCGACGTCGAGGTCGACCTGGTCGAACTCGCCGGTCTGGCCGAGTGGCGCGCCGGTTCCCTTGCTGCGCCCGACGATCTGCTCCTGACCGGACAGCGTTTCGCGGTCCCAGGTCTCGATGTGCATCCGGATCCGGCGGGCCACGAGATAGCTGCCGTCGGCCATCCACGCCTGCCCGTCATCCGGCTGCGCCCACACCTGGTCGTGCAGTACGCCGGTGTCCTCGGCCTTGACGTTGTTGGTGCCGTCCTTGAACCCGAACAGGTTGCGCGGCGTCTGCTGCGTGCGCGAGGTCGACGAGCTGCGCCCGAACCCGAGCTGTGACCAGCGGACCTCGGTGACGCCGAAGCCGAGCCGCACCAGGTTGCGCACCGCGTGCACCGCCACCTGCGGATCGTTCGCGCAGGCCTGGATGCACAGATCGCCGCCGCTGCGGGCCGGATCGAGCTTGTCCTTCGGGAACAACGGCAGGTCGACCAGTTGCGGCGGGCGTTTCGCGGCAAGGCCGAACCGCCGGTCGAACAGCGACGGCCCGAAGCCGATGGTCAGCGTCAGGTCGGCGGCGGGCAGGTCGAGCGCTTCCCCGGTGTCGCCGGGCGGCGCCTCCGCCGCGCCGCCGGTCACCACTTCCTGCCCCGCGGTCATCCGCCGGGCAGCGGCGGTCCAGGTGCGCAGCAGCGCACGCAGCTCGCCGACGTCCTTTGTGGTCACGTCCAGCGCGGCGAAATGCAGGTTCGGCTGGGTGGGCGTGACGATGCCTGCCTGGTGTGTGCCGTGGAAGTCCACAGTGGATGCGGTGGCCGGCGCGCCGGATCCCGGGTCGAGCCGGTCGACGCCGATCCCGGCCGCCACCCCCGCCCCGGCCAGCGCGACACCGGCGCCGGTCAGGCCGAACAGCTGCCGGCGGGAGACCCCGGTCATTTCGCCACGACCGCCGCGACCTTGCTCAGCGGCTCGCTCAATGCGTCGACCGCAGAGGCGAACGTCTTGATCTCGTCCGGCGAAAGCTGATCGTAGTACTTGAAGCCGTCACCGGAACGGGTTTTGTCCAGCAGTGCCTGCACGTTCGCGAACTCTTTGTCCAATGTGGACACCAGCGTCGCGTCGCGGGACTGCAGGACCGGTCGCAGTGCGGCGATTGCGTTCTTCGAACCGTCCAGGTTGGACTGGAAGTCCCACAGATCGGTGTGCGAAAAGGTCTCCTCCTCGCCGGTGATCTTGCCGGTGGCGACCTCGTCGAGCAGGCTTTTCGCCCCGTTGGCCAGGTCGAGCGCGCTCAGCCGGAGGGCCTTGGACTTGGCGAGAAGATCCTTGACGTCGGTGCGCAGCCGGTCCGCGATCTGCGGGCTGTCCGGCTGGAGACCGGTGCGCCACAGGTCCTTCTCCAGCCGGTGGAACCCGGTGAACTGCTGTCCGGGCTCGAGGTCGGCCTCCCGCGCGTCGATGGCGGGGTCGAGATCGCCGAACTTCTCCGCGACCGGCTCGATCCGCTCGTAGAACACCCGGGTGCGGGCGTATTCGGACTTGGCCTCGTCGACCTTGCCCGCCTTGACCGCGGCGGCGAACTTGTCCGTCTCGGTTTCGAGTGCACTGCTGTTGTTCGCC
The DNA here is from genome assembly GCF_039536925.1 of Amycolatopsis ultiminotia. Taxonomy (NCBI): domain Bacteria; kingdom Bacillati; phylum Actinomycetota; class Actinomycetes; order Pseudonocardiales; family Pseudonocardiaceae; genus Amycolatopsis; species Amycolatopsis ultiminotia. The sequence continues at coordinate 149,698 of NZ_BAAAZN010000021.1, forward strand.
ACGTAGGTCGCGTAGCTCTTGGTGGCCGCCGCCTTCTCCGCGTCGGCGTCGTTCTGCCGCGCGGCCCCGCCGGTCACCGTGAACTCGCCGCGGATGCCGTTGCCGACCATGCCGGGTTTGCACGCGGTCTGGTACTTGCCCGCGTCCGGCACCTCGACGATCAGCCGCCGGTTCAGCCCTGGCGCGATGTTCTCCACCTCGCCCATGATCCGGTCGCCCTCGGCGTAGAGGTAGAACTCGGTGACCTTGGTGCCCTTGTTGGCGATCTCGAAGGTGAGATTGCCCGCGCCGGCGGTGTTCGAGGCGACCGCGCAGGAGGTGTCCGAAGCCTCGACCTTGATCGGCCCGCCTGCTGCGCCGTCCGCGCTGCCCGCGCTGTCACAGCCGGCGAGTGCTACCAGGACACCGGATCCGGCAAGTGCGATCAGCGTGATTCTGGGGGATCGGGACACGGTCACTCCTCGACGGTGCCCGCGCCTGCCTGAGCCGGCACGGTGTTCTTGCGGGTGGGCTTGAGGAACAGCGGCAGCACGACCACGACGTAGGCGATCCACGCGACGGCCTGCAGTACGGTCGTCTGCTGCGAGTAGTTGAAGATCCCCTTGAGCAGCGCGCCGTACCAGGAGGTCTCCGGCAGCGTGCTCGAGGCGTCGAACGCGAGTGTGGTCAGGCCGGGCAGGAACTGCGCCTCCTGGAGGTCGTGCAGGCCGTAGCCGAGTACGCCGGCGGCGACGAAAACCAGCAGCACCCCGGTGACGGTGAAGAACTTCGCGAGGTTGAACCGCACCGCGCCGCGGTAGAGCAGGTAAGCGAGGATGACTGCAACGGCGATGCCGATCACAAAGCCGGTCAACGGCTGCACGGTGTCGGACTGCGCGGTCTGCACGGCGGAGTAGAAGAAGACCGCGGTTTCGAGGCCTTCGCGGCCTACGGCAAGGAAAGACAGCAACAGCACGGCCGCGGGACCGACTTTGAGCGCGTCCTCCATCTTCCCGCGAAGCTCCGCGGCGATGTGCCGGGATGCCTTGCGCATCCAGAAGATCATCGCGGTGACGAAGCCGACCGCGACGATCGACAGGCTGCCGCCGAGCAGCTCCTGGTGCTCGAAGCTGAGCTGCGCGGTGCTGTAGGTGAGGATCGCGCCGACAGCGACCGAGAGCAGCACTGCGGCGCCCACGCCCGGCCAGACGAACCGCAGCGCATGCCGCCGGTCGGTCTTCACCAGGAAGGCAACCAGGATGCTGACCACCAGCGCTGCTTCAAGGCCTTCGCGCAACCCGATGAGTGCGCTCGAAAACACCACCGTCTTCAGCCCTCCTCCGCGTACCTGACCCGATGTTTTTAGGTAAGGCTTGCCTGTATGTCCAGAGGTGTGGACCTCGCGGCGGCGGGACAAGAGCGGCAAAACGGGCGCCGACACCGGGTTAGGTTAGGATAACCGCAGGTCACGGCGGTCGGTGGTGGGCTGGATAACGAAATGAGTGATCTCGCCCGCCCGTGCGCGCAGTTAACCGTCCGCTTGCCAATCGCCCGATCCAGGGTCCCGCGCGGGTGTTCATCAGTAACCTGTCCGGGTGGCCGATACCACCCAGCAGACCGCCGCCGAGTCGTCCCCGGCGGGACCGCCCCGCCGTTACCGCGGCCGCATCGCAATGTCGCTGGGCCTCGTGCTCACCGGCGTCGTCCTGGTGGTGACGATCGGGGTCCGTGACCCGGATCCGCCGGCACCTGCGGCCGCCCCTGCGCCGCCGCCGTCGTCGGTCGGACCGGAGCAGGCCCCGAAGCCCGGCGCGCAGGCGCCGCGAACCGGCCTGGCCGCGCCCCCGGACCGGCCGACCGTGTCCGACCAGGCCGAACTGGACACGTGGGCAGCGCGGGTGGCGGGCAAGACCGGCCTGTCCCCGCGGCTGGTGTCCGCCTACGGCCGTGCGGAGATGTGGATGAGCCGCCAGAAGCCGACGTGTCACCTGTCGTGGGCCACGCTCGCCGCGATCGGGCACCTGTCCTCGGACGCCATGCAGATCGGGCCGGACGGAGTGGTGTCCGGCCCCTCGACCGGCCCCTCGGCCGGCCCGGACACCGACGGCGGTGCACTGGACGGCGACCGCGCGGCCGACCACAAGCTCGGCCCGCTGCAACTGGCCCCGTCCACCTGGCGAAAGTACGCACAACGCGCGAACGGCGACGGCAAGCCCGCCAACCCCCGCAACATCGACGACGCAGCCTTCACCGCCGCCCGCTACCTCTGCTCCGGCGCCGACGACCTGGGCACCCCAGCAGGCTGGTGGCGGGCAATGCTGTTCTACAACGCATCCGTCCAATACGGACAGAACGCTTTCGTGGCCGCAGACTCCTACGCGGCCGACAGCGTGGCACCCTGACGCTGGACGCGTTGGTGGTGCTGCGGTGAGGTGGTCGCCCCGCGTCGAATGCCCGATGACCAGGGGCCTTGCGCCATAGCAGGCGCGCAACGATGCGCTGCCCGTGCGGCCGCGAGCTTGGCCGGCGACGATCCACGGCAGCCGCGTGCCCGGCCCGGCCGCCTCCCGATGCCCAGGCACCCGTGCCCGGCCCGGCCGGTAGCGAAGCCCCCCCACCGCGGCGTCGAGCCGGAACGCTGATCTCCGGTAGCTTGCGGTGCCGGCAGCCCGTTCTTGCTCGCGAAGTACCCGTCGCTGTCGCTGTCGGAGTGCTGGTTGCGTGGGTTCTTGGTCTTGGCCGGGGTGCTGGTTGTGTGGCTTCTTGGTCTTGGCCGGGGTACCGATCGCGCGAGTTCTTGGCCGGGGTGCTGGTTGCGCGGGTTCTCGGTCTTGGCCGGGGTGCCCATCGCGCGGGTTCTTGGTCGGGATACTGGTTGCGCGGGTTCTTGTCCGGAGCGCTGGTTGCGTGGGGTCTTGGCCGAAATGCTCGTCGCGCCTGCTGTTCGTTGCGGAGTGGCCCCAGCGGGTCCGCTTTTGCTCGCGGAGTACCCGTCGTGCCTGCTGGCCACGGAATGCTCTTCGCGCCCGGTGTCTTCGGAGTCGCACTCCCCGTTCGCGGCGGTCAGCGGCAGCGCGCCCCCATGGAGCCCGGCGTGAAGGCAGCCGACCCGGCCACGGACCTCCTCCGCCGCTGCGGCTTCCTACGCCGTGGCGGGCCCAGCGTCCCGATGCCGGGCAAAAGTCTCCTGCGCGGATTTCTGGCCCGCGGAGCGTTCTCCGGTACGCGGAGCGTGTGCCGGGTGAGTCTCTTGTACGCGGAGCGTGCGACGGCAGCGTGGCCAATCTGGCGTGCGGACACCGGACGACCGGGGCGGCGCGCCGTCGAACGTGGCGTCGTACCCGGCACGTGGGCAGGCTTGGGCGGCGTGCCAGGTCCGGTGCCTGACCTGGTGGCGTGGTGCGTATGGTGTCTGGCAGTGGGCATGCCTTGTGGTGCCGGGCATGTGGCGCCTGGCAGTGGGTGGGCCTTGTGGTGTGGTGCGGGTGGTGGTGTCTGGCAGCGGGGGCCTTGTGACGTGAGACGTGTGGTGTCTGGCCGCGGGCGGGCCATGTGGTGTCGGGCGTGCGCTGCCTGCCAGTGGGCAGGCCATGTGGCGCTGGGTGTCCGATCTGGGCGGTAAGCGCGGTGGATCTGGTATGTCGATGGTGGGTCAGTGGGTCGGCAGTGCGGCGTTGACCCGCGCGGTGTGGGAAGCGGACTGCTTGCGCAGGGTCGCAGTCCGGACCGGCAGGTTCTGCGTGGCCGCGGCCGGTGTGCGTGCGGGCTGCTTGCGCGTCCCGGCCGGGAACCGCTCGTTCAGTTCCACCAGCACCGGCGCCAGAGCCATCAGTGCCAGCACGATGAGCCCGGCGGCGGCTCCGATCACGGTCAGTGCAGTCATGTCTGCCTCCTCGAGTCGTCCTCTGTGCTGACTCAAGCCTCCGTCCGGTGGCCCCAGCCACGGATCGGCCGGACGGCCGAGCACCGGCGCCAGATGGCCAGCACTCCGGCGCCAGACGGCCAGTAGCCCGGCGTCACCTCGGTCCGGTCGGCGTCGGCCGTGTTCGTGGAGTGCTGGTCCGACCTGCCGCGTCCGCTGTGCGTCGGCCGGACCAGCCGCGTTCGGGTCGCTGGACCTTGCCGCGTTCGTGGAGCGCCTGCCGGACCTGCTGAGTTCGCGATGCGCTGGGCGGACCTACTGAGTTCGCGGTGGGACACACTGTGTGCACGGAGGTAGGCGAGGCCTGCCGTGTTCGCGGTGCGCCGTCCAGGCCCGCCGCGTTTGCGGACGCCCCTGCCAGCGGTTTTGTCTCGACTTGTGCCGGTGGCTCCCCGCGCTTTCGTGGCAAGGTCATCCCGAGCGCCGAGCGCCGAGCGCCGAGCGCCGAGCGCCGAGCGCCGAGCGCCGAGCGCCGAGCGCCGAGCGCCGAGCGTGGGCGCGGCTGCGAGCCGAACCCCCAGCGCCCGCGAGTCGAAAGCCGTTGACCTGCGGGTATGGCGATCGTCCGGCCAGGGTGCGGGCGCTGTCGGCGTCTGTCCGGGGCCGCGGGTGCGCCGGCGCTCAGCTGTCGCTCAGTGCGATCCTCGCGCGGACCTCGCTGATCGCCTCAAGGTACTCCGGGATCGGGTTCATCGCCGAGGCCATCCGCAGCTGGCCGAGCGCCTCGGCCAAACGGCCGAGGCGCTGCAGCGTGCGACCGAGGACGAAGCGCGCGTAGTGGTCGGTCGGATCCTGCTCCAGTACTCGCGTGAACGCGCGTTCGGCGCGGCGCAGCTGTGCGGAGTGGAAGTACGCGCGCCCGGCCAGCAGTTGCACGCTCGGCTTGTCGGATTCGTTGTCCAGCAGGGGTTCGAGGGCTTTGAGCGCGTCGAGCGGGCGGCGCCGTCCCACGAGGTCTTCGGCCTGGCGGAAGGCGCGGACCCGGGCTTCGCCGGTGGGCTCGGGGGCTGGTTCGGCGTCCGTCATGGTCACTCCGACGATACCGGCGTGGAGGGCGTTGCACGACCGTCGTTGGCGACGTGGTGGACTGTTCTGTCATGAGCAGCGATGAGGAGCCCGGTTACTTGGGACTGGCGCCGTACCTCTACTACACCGACGCCACGGCGGCGCTCGCGTGGCTGACCAGGGTGTTCGGGTTCACCGAAGAGGTCCGGTTCGAGGACGCGTCCGGTGAGGTCTTCCAGGCCACGTTGTGTGCCGGGGCCGGACGGGTCCAGCTGGCAGGCGTCGGTCCCGAATACTGGGAGGCAAAAGGTGTCGAGGGCCCGGTCGGGCAGCTCAACATCGTCTACGTGACCGACGTCGACGCCCAGTACGAGCGGGTACGCGCCGCACTCGGCGACGAGGACGAACTGGAGCCGCCGCAGGACCAGCCTTACGGCGCGCGGGTGTTCACCGTCTCCGACCTCGGCGGCAACAGCTGGACGTTCTGGCAGCAGGTGACCGACACCGTCGAACTGCCGTCCGGATGGCGCGAGGTGCGGCCGGAGGAGCCCGCGGACCCGGACGGGGAACACTCAGCGGAACCGCCGGACGACGGCCGAGCCTCCAACGGGTGAACGCTCCGGACGGCTACGCTGGGCGGCGTCACCGCAGGCACGACGCACCAAGGAGCAGAGCGTGGCTCTCATCGAGCAGGTAGGCGCGCGCGAGATTCTCGATTCGCGCGGCAACCCGACCGTCGAGGTGGAGGTGGCACTCGACGACGGCACGCTGGCGCGGGCTGCCGTCCCGTCGGGAGCGTCCACCGGCGAACACGAAGCCGTCGAACTGCGCGACGGGGACACCGGCCGCTACAACGGCAAGGGTGTGGAACGCGCGGTCGCCGCGGTGCTCGACGAGATCGGCCCCGACCTGACCGGAGTCGACGCGGTGGACCAGCGGATCGTCGACCAGCGGCTGGTGGACCTCGACGGCACGCCCGGCAAGTCCCGGCTCGGCGCGAACGCCGTTCTCGGTGTTTCCCTTGCCGTCGCGAAGGCTGCCGCGGAGTCGGCCGAGCTGGACCTCTTCCGCTACCTCGGTGGGCCGAACGCGCACGTACTGCCGGTCCCGATGCTGAACATCCTCAACGGTGGCGCACACGCCGACACCGACGTGGACATCCAGGAGTTCATGATCGCGCCGATCGGCGCCGAGTCCTTCCGCGAGGCACTGCGCTGGGGCACGGAGATCTACCACGCGCTGAAGTCGGTGCTGAAGGGCCGCGGCCTAGCCACCGGCCTCGGCGACGAGGGCGGGTTCGCGCCCAGTCTCGGCAACAACCGCGAGGCGCTCGACCTCATCCTTCAGGCCATCGGCAAGGCCGGCTACACCCCGGGCCGCGACGTGGCGCTCGCGCTGGACGTCGCCGCCACGGAGTTCTACGGCGACGGCGCGTACACGTTCGAGGGCACGAAGCGCAGCGCCGAGCAGCTGTCCGCGTACTATGGCGAGCTGCTGCGCGACTACCCGCTGGTGTCCATCGAAGACCCGCTGGGCGAGGACGACTGGGACGGCTGGGTCCAGCTGACCGCCGAGATCGGTGACAAGGTGCAGCTCGTGGGCGACGACCTGTTCGTCACCAACCCGGATCGGCTCGAGGAAGGCATCAGCCGCCGTGCGGCGAACGCGCTGCTGGTGAAGGTCAACCAGATCGGCACCCTTTCCGAGACGCTGGACGCGGTCTCATTGGCCACGTCGTACGGCTACAAGTCGATGATGAGCCACCGGTCCGGCGAGACCGAGGACACCTTCATCGCCGACCTCGCGGTCGCCACCGGCGTCGGCCAGATCAAGACCGGCGCCCCTGCTCGCGGCGAGCGGATCGCGAAGTACAACCAGCTGCTGCGCATCGAGGAAACGCTGGCGGACGCTGCCCGCTATGCCGGCGACCTCGCCTTCCCGCGGTTCACCGTGGAGGCCTGAGGCGCCGATGGCCGACCGGGGGAGGGCGCGCAACCGCCGCGGCGGCCGGGTCGACGGGGGTGGGTCCACGAGGGCTCGCCGCCCCGCGTCGGCCCGCCGTCGCACCGGTGCCGCCGCGACGGAGACGACTAGGACCCGGCTGCGCCGTGGCCTGGCGGCGAAGCGCGCCTCCGGGGCGGCCAAGGTGCTCGGCATGTCGACGACCCGGCGTGCCGCCGTGGTGGCGATCGTGGTGTGCGCACTGGCCTTCACCGTGGCTGTGCCGCTGCGCACCTACCTCAGCCAGCGGTCGGAGGTGCGGGAGCAGGAGGCGCAGCAGGCCCAGCTCCAGCAGGAGGTCGCCCAGCTGCAGGACCGCAAGAACCAGCTGGGTGACCCCGCGCAGATCGAGGCGGAGGCTCGGCGCAGGCTCCGGTACGTGAAACCCGGGGAGACGCCGTACATCGTGCAGCTTCCGGAAGACCAGCCTGCCGCGCCGCCGCAGCAAACCGGACCGCAGGAGGTTCCGGAGGGCTCGTGGTATGAAAACCTGTGGAACCAGGTCTCCGGCGGCTGACCCGATAGCGCTCGCTTTCCGTTGTGGGTTGGGGATTTTCCGGTTCACCGTCGACCTCCTTCCAGTAGCCGGTGGGCTCGATGAAGTGAACGCTACGCCGTGAGCGGGTGCGGCAAGGCCGCTCGAACCGGGTTGTCCACGTGGCGGTTCAGTTGTGGACAACCAGGCCTTTCCGGCGGAGGTCGCGGCAGGCCGGGCGGACGTCGGCATTAGCCTTGGCACCGTGAACAGCAGCACGGAGACACCCCGTTTCGAGCCCGTCACCGACGCCGACCGGGAGGTCATCGCGCAGCAGCTCGGCAGGCCACCACGGGCCCTGCGAGCCGTCGCGGCGCGGTGCCCCGGCGGTCACCCGTCGGTGGTCCAGACCAGTCCGCGGCTGGAGAACGGTACCCCGTTCCCCACGCTGTACTACCTCACGTGCCCGCGGCTGTCGTCGCTGGTCGGCACGCTCGAGGCGTCCGGGGTGATGAAGGAGATGACCGAACGGCTCGGCACCGACCCGGAACTCGCCGCGGCCTACCAGCACACGCACGAGACGTACCTCGCCGAACGGGACGCCATCGAATCGCTCGGCACCCAGGTCACCGCAGGCGGCATGCCAGGACGAGTGAAGTGCCTGCACGTCCACCTCGCGCACACGCTCGCCGCCGGACCGGGCGTCAACCCGTTCGGGGACGAAACGCTGGCCTGGGTCCGCGAACAGGGTTGGCCGTCGGGCGACTGCGCCGGGTAGCGCCCCGGTCTCCGGAGTGGATGGCCCAGGCGGGAGTGCTTTTGCGGCGGGAATCTGCGCATCGGGTAGGCGAACATCGGTGTCCCGGTGGGAGCGCTGGGGAGGGGAGCGCGATGCCGGTGCCACGCAGACGGCGGCGCGAAGCCCGTCCCGGCCCCGCTTGAGCCAGCGGCTGCTGGGCCGTCTGGGGAGGAAGTCGCTGCTGCGCCGCCGGGTGTCGAGAGGCCTTGCGCTGGATAAGGGCTCCGGTGGCTCGGAATTTCCGGCTGTCGAGAGCCGATTGCTGGGGGTTGCAACTGACTTGTCCGGTGTTGCGGTGGGATCGGCTCGGTGTGGAAGGGCAACCTTACGTGGGGGAAGGTGGCCCGTCAGTGTTTCGGTGGAGTTGTCTGGCGTGAAGTCGGATCTTCCCGATGTGGAGGCGGAATTTCCTGTTGCGGGTGCGGAAACCGCTGGTGTGGGAGGGAATGCCTTGGTGCGGTTGCGGGATGTCTTGGTGCTGGGTTCGATTCGCTCGGTGTGTGGGTGCCGTTTCCTGGTGTCGAGGGTGAATTCTTTGCGGTAGAAGGGGAATCGGTGGAGGCGCTGAGCGCTCCGGTGCCCGGTCGGGTCGGGGGCGGAGCCGAGGGAACTGTTGCTCTGCCGGAGAAAGTGCCGAAAGAATGCGTGCCGTGGGAGCCGCTGTGGCAAGAGCATCTGTCGCCTGAAGGAAGCGCCGCCAGGGTAGACCTCCAGGTGAGAGGCGTTGCCACGGCGGGCGTCGCGGCGGGGGCGTCACCCGGGTAGGCGATGCGGTGGGGCGCCACCAGGGTGGGTGTTGTGGTGGGAGGGGCCGCCTGGGTGGGTGTTGTGGTGGGAGGGGCCGCCTGGGTGGGTGTTGTGGTGGGAGGGGCCGCCTGGGTGGGCGTTGTGGGGGAAAGCGTTGGCGGGGTAGGCGTCGCTGGGAGGTGTCGCGACGTAGGTCGTCGCGGGAGTGGTTGTTTCGGGGCGCTGTATCGCTGGGGTGGTTGTCATGAAATTGCTCGTTGCGCGAGCAGTTGGCGTCGCGTGGCGATGCACAGTTGGGGCGGTCGTCGCGGGGGTAATTGGCGGCGTGAGCCGCCGTCGCGGGGCAATACGTCGCGGGGGCGGTCGTTGCGTGCGGAGGTGTCGCAGAGGTGTCCGTTGAGGGGAGGGTTTGTTCTGAGTGGGGGTGTGGTGGTGGCGGGTGGGTTGTCGCGTTCGGGGGGGCGACAACCCAGCATTCGACGGTTGTTGTGGTGCTCGTCGGGGTGGCGGTCTTGGCTGGTGCCAGGGGGTTATTGCTTGGGCTTGGCGAGGGCGTTCCGTGGAGACGGCGCTTTGGTGCGCGGAGGGTGCTTGGATGGGGGGATGGCGTGCTGGCGGTGGGGGTTGAACGGGGCGCAGCCCGGCGGTGGAACCATCGGGGCCTGGTCGGCCTGTGTGTCGGCCTTGAGCACGCTGCGGTCGGGTACTCCGGGGGAGGAGTCTGCCTGGGGTGCTGCTGCGCGAACGCGGCTCGGGTCGGGTCCTGCGGCTTAGGGGGACCATCGGTGAACACGCACACAGCCGGGAACCCGGGGCAGTAAGGTCGGGGGCATGCCTCGGGTAGCTGCGATCGACTGTGGGACCAACTCCATCCGTCTGCTCGTCGCCGAGCTGACGCCGCGTCACGACGGCACGGTCGACTTGCGCGATCTGCACCGCGAGATGCGCATCGTGCGGCTCGGCCAGGGGGTCGACGCCACCGGGCGGCTCGCGCCGGAAGCGCTCGAACGCACCCGTGCCGCGCTCGCCGACTACACCGTCGCGGCACGGCGCAAGGGCGTGGAGAAGGTCCGGATGGTCGCCACCTCCGCAACCCGGGACGCGAGCAACCGCGACGAGTTCTTCGCGATGACCCGCGAGACGCTCGGCACCGAGGCCGAGGTGATCAGCGGCGACGAGGAGGCCCGGCTTTCGTTCACCGGAGCGGTCGGCGAGCAGGACCCGGACGACGGTCCGTTCGTGGTCGTCGACGTCGGCGGTGGCTCGACCGAGCTCGTGCTCGGCACGTGGAACGGCCGCGAAGCCGAAGTGCTGGCGGCGAAGTCGGTCGACATCGGCTGTGTCCGGATCACCGAACGCGCGCTGCCCGGCGACCCGCCGACCGCCGCGGAGATCGCCGCCGCGCGGAGCCTCGCCGGCGAGGTTCTCACCGAGGCGTTCGACGTCGTGGACGTCGCCAAGGCCCGTACCTGGATCGGTGTCGCGGGCACGGTGACCACGTTGTCGGCGGTCTCCCAGGAGCTGCCCGAGTACGACTCCGAGCGCACCCACCTTTCGAAGCTCTCGCACGCCGATCTCGACCGTCTGGCCGCGAACCTGCTCGCCGCCGACCGCGCCACCCGTGCCGCCAATCCGGTGATCCACCCGGGCCGGGTCGACGTGATCGGTGGCGGTGCGGTGATCGTGCAAGTGTTTGCCGAGCAGTTCGCCGCCCGCGGTGGTCCGGACCAGCTGGTGGTCAGCGAACACGACATCCTCGACGGCATCGCGCTCTCCCTCGCGTGATCGGCAGCGAACCTCACCTGGCCAACGCCGGACCTCACCGGGCCACGGCCGACCTAGGCTGAATCAACGCCGGACCTCGGCGCGCCACGGCCGGCCCCGGCGGATCAATGCCTGACCTCACCGGGGTTGATGCCTGGCCTCCGGGACCAACGCCGGCCCCGCCGGGCCGACGCCTGACCCCGGCAGACCTTGGCTGAGCACCGGGATCGGCAGCGGATCGACTGGACTGGACCACGGTTGACCGCACCTGGCGCGACGGTCCCGGGCCACGCCGCGACGGGCCGGGCTGGGTCGCGACGGGCCGGGCTGGGCTGGGTCGCGACGGTCCCGGGCTGCGACCGGCTGCGTTGAGCTTCGACCCGGCTGGGTCGGGTCAGGTCGCGTCGGGCTGCGACCGGCTGCGTTGAGCTTCGACCCGGCTGGGTCGGGTCAGGTCGCGTCGGGCTGCGACCGGCTGCGTTGAGCTTCGACCCGGCTGGGTCGGGTCAGGTCGCGTCGGGCTGCGACCGGCCGC
>NZ_BAAAZN010000021.1:161021-171141 GCF_039536925.1 Amycolatopsis ultiminotia
TGCGTTGAGCTTCGACCCGGCTGGGTCGGGCCAGGTCGCGTCGGGCTGCGACCGGCTGCGTTGAGCTTCGACCCGGCTGGGTCGGGCCAGGTCGCGTCGGGCTGCGACCGGCCGCGCTGAGCTTCGACCCGGCTGGGTCGGGCCAGGCCGCGCCGAGCCCCGACCCGGTCGCGCCGAGCGGCGACCGACTGCGCCGGGCCGAACGCTCCGCGTACAAGAGCGCCGGGCCGCGCAGGGCCAGGTCGCGTCGAGTCCCCACCCGATCGCGTCGAGTGGCGACCGGCCGCAGTGGATCGCAATCGGAAAGTCACCATCGCTCGCCGGTCGAGGCGGGCTCTGGGTGTGACGCACCGTGATCACCGTCGTAAGTAGTCTGCCAACCGGGTGACGGACCGTGTTGTCATGCATTTGCAACCCGTGAACCGGGCTCCGAACGACCGTTCGCCGATAACGTCCGTCTCACTTTTCGGACGTCGACAATCGGAGGGGACATGCGGGGTTCAACCAGGCTCCGGGCAGCAGCCGCGGTGGTGACAACCTTGTCACTCGTACTCACTGCCTGTGGTGGCGGTTCCGGGAGCGGTTCGTCGGGCGAGGCCGACCCGAACGGGACGTTCACCGTCTACGGCACCGAGCCCCAGAACACGCTGATCCCCACGAACACCAACGAACTGGGCGGCAGCAAGGCGGTCGACCCGATGTTCGCCGAGCTGATCGGCTTCAAGGGCGACAACGCCGAACCGTACAACCAGGTGGCCGACTCGATCACCACGAGCGACTCCAAGGTCTACGACATCAAGCTCAAGCACGGCTGGAAGTTCCACGACGGCACCGAGGTCAAGGCGAAGAACTTCGTCGACGCCTGGAACTACGGCGCCTACTCGCCCAACGGCCAGATCAACAGCACGTTCTTCGAGAACATCCAGGGCTACTCCGACGTGCACCCGGACGACGAGAACGCCAAGCCGGCCACGGACAAGATGTCCGGTCTGGTGGTGAAGAACGACTACGAGTTCCAGGTCACGCTCACCGCGCCGTTCTCCGTCTTCGGCACCAAGATCGGCTACACCGCCTTCGCGCCGCTGCCGGATGCGTTCTTCAAGGACCCGAAGGCCTTCGCGCAGCATCCGATCGGCAACGGCCCGATGAAGTTCGTCAGCCGCACGCCGAACGCGGACATCAAACTGACCCGCTTCGACGGCTACCAGGGCCAGGACAAGGTCAAGTTCAAGGACCTGGACATCAAGATCTACGCCAGCCAGGAGACCGCCTACCAGGACCTGCTGAGCAACAAGCTGGACTTCATCGAGACGCTGCCGCCCTCGGCGCTGGCGGGCAACAAGTACAAGGCCGATCTGAAGGACAACCTGGTCACCGGCCACCTGCTCGGGATCAGCACGATCGCCATTCCGTACTACGTGCCCGGCTACGACAACCTCGACCTGCGCAAGGCGATCTCGCTCGCGATCGACCGCCAGCAGATCACCAAGACCGTCATGAACGACACCTACGTGCCTGCCGACGGCTACGTTTCGCAGGGCATCCCCGGCTACCGGCCGGGGGTGTGCCAGTTCTGCAAGTTCGATCCGGCGCAGGCGAAGATGTTCTTCCAGAAGTCCGGCTTCAAGGGCAAGCTCACCATCGCCTCGAACGCCGACGGTGGCCGCAAGGAGCCGCTGGTGGCCGCATGCAACAGCATCAACAAGACCCTCGGTGTGGAATGCGATTTCGTGCCCGCCACCGACTTCGGCCAGTGGCGCAGCATCGTGACCGGGCACAAGCTCACCGGTATGGGCCGTTCCGACTGGTCGGCCGACTACCCCTCGATCGAGAACTTCCTCAACCCGCTCTACCGGACCGGGGCGTCCTCGAACGACGCGGTGTATTCCAACCCCGCAGTCGACGCGAAGCTGAAGGAAGCCGACGGGACCGCGGACAAGGACGCCGCGGTGAAGCTCTACCAGCAGGCCGAGGACCTGGTCGCGCAGGACCTGCCCTCGATCCCGGTGTGGGACGAGAAGGGCGTTGCCGCGAAGTCCAAGCACGCCAAGACCGCGGGGCTGGACTTCCGCCGCCGCGCCGACCTCTCGTCGGTCGAGGTCACGAAGTGACGCGCTGACCATCCGCTCCCACCACGCGGTTCGCGGGCGTCCGGGCTGCCGGGCGCCCGCGAACCCGGCGCGCATTCCTAGGAACCATGCATGATTCGCTACGTCCTGCGCCGCCTGCTCCAGCTGATCCCGGTGTTCTTCGGCACCACGTTCCTGATCTACACGCTGGTGTGGGCCGTGCCCGGGGATCCGTTCTCCGGCAAATGCGGTCAGCAGGCCTGCCCACAGGCCTACATCGACCTGATGACCGAGAAGTTCCACCTGAACGACAACCTGATCGTGCAGTACTTCAAGTACCTCGGCAGCCTGTTCACCGGCGACTGGGGCGAGACCTTCAACGGCAGTTCGGTCGGCGAGCTGATCGCCAACTCCTATCCGATCACCCTGCGGCTCGCGCTCATCGCGGTGCTCATCGAGGCGGTGATCGGGCTGACCGCCGGCGTGCTGACCGGCTTGCGCGGCAAGGGTTTCCTGGACAACCTGGTGCTGGTCTCCACCACCTTCCTGATCTCGCTGCCGGTGTTCGTGACCGCGATCGTGCTGCAGATCGTGCTGGGCACCGAGTTCGGCATCATCGACGCGAGCGTGTCCGACGATCCCTCCTTCGGTGAGCTGATCGTGCCGGGTATTGCGCTCGGCAGCCTGTCCATGGCCTACATCGCGCGGTTGACCAGAACGTCGATCGCGGAGAACCGGCACTCGGACTACATCCGCACCGCGATCGCCAAAGGCCAGCCGAACAGCCGGGTGATCGGCATCCACCTGCTGCGCAACTCGGTGATCCCGGTGCTCACCTTCCTCGGCACCGATCTCGGCGCACTGATGGGCGGCGCGATCGTGACCGAGGGTGTGTTCAACATCAACGGTCTCGGCGGGCTCATCTTCCGCGGCATCCAGAACCGGGAGAGCGCAACCGTCGTCGGGGTCGTGGTGCTGCTGGTGCTGGTGTACCTGCTGATGAGCCTGATCGTTGACCTGCTCTACGCCGTTCTCGACCCGAGGATCCGTTATGACTGACCCCAATCTCGTCGGTGGCGGGGGAGTCGACGCGGCGGAACTGTCGCGTGTGGACGATTCCGCGACCGGCCCCAAGAAGCCCCGAAGCCTGTGGAGTGACGCTTGGCGCCAGCTGCGCCGCAAGCCTGCGTTCGTGATCTCCGCGGTGATCATCCTGCTCGTGGTGCTGATCGCGATCGCGCCGGGCCTGTTCGCACACGGTGATCCGGCCGCCGCCGATCTCACGCACGCGAACGAAGGACCGTCCTCGCACGCCTGGTTCGGCTACGACAACCTCGGCTACGACGTCTACACCCGCACCATTTACGGGGCACGGGCCTCGTTGCTGGTCGGGGTTTTCGCGACCGTCCTGACCGTCCTGTTCGGATCGTTCATGGGCATCGTCGCGGGCTACTACGGCCGCCTCGTCGACAGCCTGTTCTCCCGTTTCGGCGACATCTTCGCCGGCCTGCCGTTCGTGCTCGGCGCAATCGTCATCCTCACCACGTTCAACGCGCCGGGCACGACCCCCGGGCAGGTCACCATCGTCGTACAGGTGGTGCTCTCCATCGCGGTGCTGTCCTGGCCGGTGGCGATGCGCATCATGCGCTCGGCGACGCTGGTGGCCAAGCAGCTGGACTACGTGAAGGCGGCGCGTGCGCTCGGCGCAGGCACCCCGCGGATCGTGCTCCGGCACCTGCTGCCGAACACCGTTGCTCCGGTGCTGGTGTACGCCACGATCGCGCTCGGCGCGAACATCGGCGCCGAAGCGACGCTGGCCTACCTCGGCATCGGCATGCGGCCGCCGGTGGTTTCGTGGGGCGTGATGATCAGCGATTCCCGCGACTACTTCCGGGCGATCCCGCACATGCTCCTGTTCCCCGGCGCGTTCGTCACCATCACCGTGCTCGCTTTCGTGATGCTCGGCGACGGTATCCGCGACGCGCTCGATCCGAAGTCGAGGTAGCGCCCATGTCCACAGTGGATGACGAGCTGCTGCTCGAGGTCGACGACCTGCACGTGGAGTTCCGCACCTCGGACGGGGTGGCCAACGTGCTCAACGGCGTCGGCTATTCGGTGCACGCCGGGGAAACGCTGGCCGTGCTCGGCGAATCCGGTTCCGGCAAGAGCGTGACCGCGCAGACGATCATGGGCATCCTGGACACCCCGCCGGGGGTGGTCACCGGCGGGGCGATCCGCTACCGCGGTGAGGATCTGCTCACCGCCAGTCCGGTGCGGCGGCGCGAACTGCGTGGTTCGGAGATCGCGATGATCTTCCAGGACGCGCTTTCCGCGCTGAACCCGGTGTTCACCGTCGGGTTCCAGATCGAGGAACAGCTGCGTGTCCGGCAGGGACTGTCCAGGAAGGACGCCCGCGCCCGCGCGATCGAACTGCTGGAACTGGTGCGCATCCCGGCCGCCGCACGGCGGGTGAAGGACTACCCGCACCAGTTCTCCGGAGGGATGCGCCAGCGCGCGATGATTGCGATGTCCCTCGCGCTGGACCCGGACCTGCTGATCGCCGACGAGCCGACGACCGCGCTGGACGTCACGGTGCAGGCGCAGATCATGGACCTGCTTGCGGAGATCCAGCGGGAACGCCGGATGGGGCTGATCCTGATCACCCACGACCTCGGTGTGGTCGCCGAGGTCGCGGACCGGATCGCGGTGATGTACGCGGGGCGGATCGTGGAACAGGCCGACGTGCGTGAGCTGTTCAGCTCACCCGGGCACCCCTACACCGCGGCGCTGATGGACTCGTTGCCCCGGCTGGACCTCAAAGGACAGACGCTGGAGACGATCAAGGGGCTGCCGCCGAGCCTGCTGGACATCCCGCCGGGCTGCCCGTTCCACCCGCGGTGCAAGCGTGCCGAACAGAGCTGCCGCGAGGAGCGGCCGTCCTTGCACCGGCTCGGTTTCGGCCGGGTCAGTGCGTGTCACTTCGCCGAAGAGGTGGTGGAGAGCCGTGGTTGAGCCGATCCTCAGCGTGCGGGAGCTGGTCAAACACTTCCCGGTGCGCCAGGGCGTGTTGTTCAAGCGCACGATCGGGCAGGTGAAAGCCGTCGACGGCGTTTCGTTCGACCTGATGCCGGGCGAAACCCTCGGCGTGGTGGGCGAATCCGGCTGTGGCAAGTCGACACTCGCGCAGGTTTTGATGCGCCTGGAAGAGCCGACCAGCGGTGCGGCGACGTTCGAGGACCGGGATCTGTTCAAGCTGCGCGGCGCGGAACTGCGGCGGATGCGGCGGGAGATCCAGATCGTGCTGCAGGACCCGTACACGTCGCTGAACCCGCGGATGACCGTCGGTGACATCGTCGGCGAACCGTTCGAGATCCACTCCGACGTGGCGCCGAAGGGTTCACGTGTGACGAAGGTGCAGGAGCTGCTCGAGGTGGTCGGGCTGAACCCCGAGCACGCCAACCGGTACCCGCACCAGTTCTCCGGCGGGCAGCGGCAGCGCATCGGCATCGCGCGGGCGCTGGCGTTGCGGCCCAAGGTGATCATCTGCGACGAGCCGGTGTCCGCATTGGACGTCTCGATCCAGGCGCAGGTGATGAACCTGCTCGGCGAGCTGCAGGGCGAGTTCGGACTGTCCTATGTGTTCATTGCGCACGACCTCGGTGTGGTGCGGCACCTGTCGAACCGGGTCGCGGTGATGTACCTGGGCAAGATCGTCGAGATCGGCACCGAGGACGAGATCTACGAACGTCCGTCGCACCCCTACACCCAGGCACTGCTGTCCGCGGTGCCGGTGGCCGATCCGGCAGTGCGCGGGCAGCGGCAGGTCATCCGGCTCGAGGGTGACGTGCCGAGTCCGCTGGACCCGCCGTCCGGCTGTCGCTTCCGTACCCGCTGCTGGAAGGCGGCCGACATCTGCGCGACCGAAACGCCCGCGCTGGAGCCGCGCACCGACGGGCACCTGTCCGCCTGTCACTTCGCGGAGGTCCGCTCCGTGGTGCCGTGAGCCGGTGGTGCCGCCTCGGCCGAGACCGAGGCGGCACCACCGGTCAGCGGTTCGAGGCCGAGGTGATGAACTTGCCGAGGTCCTTCGACTGCTGCAGGCGGCTCGGCTCGTGGACGTACATCATGTGGCCCGCCGGGTAGTAGGCCGTTTCGATGTTGTCCCGCAGTTCCTCGGGAATCTCCAGCTGGGCGAGCACGTGCTCGGACGCGTAGTACGCGGTTGCGCCGTCGTAATGCCCGAAGGCCACGTGCACACGCAG
The DNA here is from genome assembly GCF_039536925.1 of Amycolatopsis ultiminotia. Lineage (NCBI taxonomy): Bacteria > Bacillati > Actinomycetota > Actinomycetes > Pseudonocardiales > Pseudonocardiaceae > Amycolatopsis > Amycolatopsis ultiminotia. The sequence goes on from NZ_BAAAZN010000021.1 coordinate 167,353, forward strand.
GTACGGGTTCGCCCGCATCGCCTCGCTCAGCGTGCTCACCACGGACACCGAACGCCCCTCGAACTCCTTGTAGGACCAGGCTTTGAACACCTCACCGGAGAGGATCTCGTAGGGCAGGTCGTTGTGGTAGCCGAGTTCGGCGCGCACGTAGTGGTTGAACCCGGCCGAGTAGGCACCGATGATGCGGGACACCGATGGATCGTCGCTCATGTGCTCGCGGCCGCCGTCGACCTCCCAGGTGGTGAAACGGCCGTCCATCCGGCCGACCGTCAGGCCACGGTCACGCAGTAGTTCGGTGAAGAACCGGACGTGCTCGATCCGCAGGTTCACGCGGTCCACGTAGGACTCGGTGAGCCCGGTCAGCGACGCCAGCGTGGCCACTGCCTCGGCGCGGTCCTCAGTGGACAGCCGGGCACCGCGGGACAGCGCCCACGGCAGATCCTTCGCGGCGAAGTCCTCGGCGTCGGCGAGCACGTCGTCGAGCGGGCGTTCGCCGTGCAGGCCGTGGTAGTGCGCAATCGCCGCGTAGGTGGGCACGTACAGCGAGTACGGCAGGTCGTTGCCCTCGTGGAAGCGCAGCGTGCCCATGTCCAGCACGGACGAGATGAGCAGCAGCCCGTTGAGGTAGAGCCCGTACCGCTCCTGCAGGTGCCCGGCGAGCGCGGCCGCGCGCAGCGTCCCGTACGACTCGCCGGCGAGGAACTTCGGCGACAGCCAGCGCTCGTTGCGTGAGACCCACAGCCGGATGACCTCCGCGACCGACTCGACGTCGCCTTGGAACCCGCTGTACTCCTGGGATTCGCCGCCCTCGGTCACCCGGGAGTAGCCGGTGCTGACCGGATCGATGAACACCAGGTCGCTGTGCACGAGGAGGCTGTCGGGGTTGTCCTCGAGCCCGTACGGCGGCGGCACGAGCTCGTCGACGTCTCCGGAGAGCACCCGCCGCGGTCCGAGCAGGCCCAGGTGCAGCCAGATGCTGGACGAGCCGGGGCCGCCGTTGAACGCGAAGGTGACCGGCCGGGTGCCGGGTTCGGCGTCGTCGAGGGTGTACGCGGTGAGGAAGACCTCGGCCTTGGCCCGGTGGCCCTCGGCCTTGCCGTCCTTCTTGATCTCCTGGCGGAGCACGATCCGCCCGGTCTGCGCGGTATAGGCGAGCTTGCGCCGCTTGACGGTGAGCGTGTGCTGCGTCGTCACGAGGTCGTCGACCGGCTCCGGTGCCTTGGTCTCCTCGTCGCTGGTCTTCTCGGCGGTCTCGGCCGCGGCGGTGGTGTCGGACATGGTGCCCAACCTATCCCGGCTACCGTGTGCCGGACACCAGCCGAAGGAGGCCGATGCGCACGCTCGCCGAGCTGGACGCCGCGGTGATCGGGTGCCGCGCGTGTCCCCGGCTGGTGGAGTGGCGCGAGCGGGTCGCGGTGACCAAACGCGCCGCGTTCGCCGATGACGAGTACTGGGCGAAGCCGGTGCCCGGGTTCGGCGCGCAGGACGCCGCGCTGGCCGTGGTCGGGCTCGCCCCTTCGGCGCACGGCGCCAACCGCACCGGGCGGATGTTCACCGGCGACCCGTCGGGCGATTTCCTGTTCCGCGTGCTGCACGAGGTCGGGCTGGCGACACAGCCGGAGTCGCGCGGCCGCGGCGACGGTCTGATCCTGCGCGGCACCCGGCTCGTCTCACCGGTCCGCTGTGCGCCGCCGGACAACCGCCCGACCCCCGCCGAACGCGACACCTGCCGGCATTGGCTCGCCGACGAGCTGGCCCTGCTGCGCCCGACGCTGCGGGCGGTGGTCGTGCTCGGTGCGTTCGGCTGGCAGGCGCTGCTGCCGGTGCTCGCCGCGGCGGGCCTGCCGGTGCCGTCGCCGCGTCCGGTGTTCGGGCACGGAACCCAGGTGCAGCTCGCCGACCTGCGGCTTTTCAGCTGCTACCACGTCTCACCACGCAATGTCCAGACCGGCCGGGTGACGCACTCGATGGTGGTGGATGTGCTGACCGCCGCCGCCTCGTGGGCCCGCCTCGTCTGAATCGTTACCGCCTGGGTGGCGACGCTGGTCACAGCCGGGTGGGGTACCCGAGCGATACCGCTTCGGAAGTGCGACCATGAAGGCATGGCTGCTGCGAAGTCGGAACCGACTCGGATCCTCGTCCTCGGTGGTGGATACGTCGGCCTGTACACGGCGTACGGGCTTCAGAAGATGCTGCGTGCCAACGAGGCCTCCGTGACCGTCGTTGACCCGCAGCCGCACATGACCTATGCCCCGTTCCTGCCTGAGGCAGCGGCCGGCGCGATCGAGCCGCGGCACGTGGTCGTGCCGTTGCGCCGCGTGCTGAAGCGCTGCCACGTGCTCACCGCGCGCGTCACCAAGATCGAGAACGAGCGCAAGGCCGTCACGGTCGAGGCGGCCGACGGCCACATCGAGACGCTGAACTACGACGTGCTCGTGGTCGCGCTCGGCGCCGTCGCGCGGATCCTGCCGATCCCCGGCCTCGCCGAGGAGGGCATCGCCTTCAAGACCATCGGCGAGGCCATCTACCTGCGCAACCACATCATGACCAAGCTCGACGAGGCGTCCAGCACGCTCGACCCCGAGCTGCGCAAGCGATTGCTCACCTTCACCGTCGTCGGTGGCGGTTTCGCCGGGATCGAGGCGCTGGCCGAACTCGAGGACATGACCCGGTTCGCGGTGGAGAACTACTACCCGAACATCGAGCCCGCGGACGTCCGCTGGGTGCTGGTCGAGGCGGCCGGGCGGATCCTGCCCGAGGTGCGCGAGACGCTCGGCGTGTACACCGTCCAGCAGCTGGAGAAGCGCCGGATCGAGGTGTACCTCTCGACCGCCGCGAAGTCGTTCGAGAACGGCCACGTGGTGTTGTCCGACGGTACCGAGTTCGACACCGACACGATCATCTGGACCGCGGGCGTGAAGGCCAACCCGGTGCTCGCCGGCTCGGACCTGCCGGTCGACAAGCGCGGCAGGCTCGAGGCCACCGCGGCGATGCAGGTCGTCGGCCACCCGGACGTGTGGACCGCGGGTGACAACGCCGCGGTGCCGGACCTCTCGCGCACCGAGGCCGACCCCACGGCCACCTGCCCGCCGAACGCCCAGCACGCGGTCCGCCAGGCGACGCTGCTGGCGAAGAACATCATCAAGGTGATCCGCGGCGGTCAGCCGAAGGACTACTACCACAAGAACCTCGGCGCGGTCGCCAGCCTCGGCCTGCACAAGGGCGTTGCCGACGCGCTGAACCTGAAGATCAAGGGCTTCCCCGCCTGGCTGTTCCACCGCGCCTATCACCTCAAGGCGATGCCGACCTGGAACCGCAAGATCCGCATCCTGTTCGACTGGATGCTGGGCGGCCTGTTCCGCCGCGAGGTCATCTCGCTGGGCCAGATCAACAACCCGAAGGAAGAGTTCGCCCGCGTCTCCAAGGGCTGAACCACAGCGCCGCACCGGAAGCCGGACCGTGCCCACCGCGGCGGTCCGGCTTCCGGCATTTTCGGCGGCCGCTAAAGTTGGCCACGGCCCCCGTAGCCCAACCGGCAGAGGCAGTCGACTTAAACTCGATCAAGTGCGGGTTCGAACCCCGCCGGGGGCACGTGCAGCATCTGCCGTGACTGGTGACGCGCCGCCGCGTCATGCCGGACTCGCTGCGCCGGGGTGGGCGGAACGACGGTGGTCACCGTTTCTTGAGCCGCCGCCGATTGACCGTCAGTACCTCGTCTGACAGGTCCGGGGCGGCGTCCGCGATCGCCCGGGAGAGGATCAGCGCGCCGACCATTTGGCTGAACAGTGC
>NZ_BAAAZN010000022.1:0-151351 GCF_039536925.1 Amycolatopsis ultiminotia
TTCGTGCACGGTGTATCTCGATGGTGTGCCGGTGTGTTCGTGTCTGGTTGCGGCGGGGCAGGCGGAGGGTCGTGTGGTACGTACCGTGGAAGGTCTTGCCGACGGTGACCGGCTCGACCCGGTACAGCAGTCCTTCGTGGACGCCGGGGCAGTGCAGTGCGGGTTCTGCACCCCCGGTCTCGTCGTTGCCGCGCACGACCTGCTCAGCCGGGTGGATCGGCCCAGCGACGCGGAGATCCGCGAGGCGCTGGCCGGAAACCTCTGCCGGTGCACGGGATACGAGAAGATCCTGGACGCCGTGCGGATGGCCGCCAACGGCGGCGTCGCATGAGGACGGTTCTCCAGAACGCCGCGATCGCCACGGTGAGCGGTCCGGAATACCGCAGCGGGCACGTGCTGATCGAGAACGACCGCATCGCCGCGGTGGGCGAGGGTGCGTTCACCGGGGAGGCCGACGAACGGGTGGACGCGGCAGGCTGCCTCGTCACGCCGGGCCTGGTGAACACCCACCACCACCTCTACCAGTGGGCCACCCGCGGGCTCGCCGCCGATCACACCCTGTTCGAGTGGCTCGTGTCGCTGTACCCGGTGTGGGCACGGCTGGACGCGGAGAGCACGCACGCCGCGGGCGCCGCGGGGATGGCGCGGCTGGCGCTGACCGGTTGCACGACGGTGGCCGATCACCACTACGTGTTCCCGGCCGACGGCGGGGACCAGGTGGCGGCGCTGGTTGCCGCGCGGCAGCGGATCGGGGTCCGGCTGCACCTCGTGCGCGGTTCGATGGACCGCGGTGCGTCCGACGGCGGGCTTCCGCCGGACCGGCTCGTGGAGAGCACCGAGGACGCGCTGCTCGGCACCGAAGCCGCGATCGACCGCTTCCACGACGGCGATCCCGGTGCGCACCTGCAGATCGCGGCCGGCCCGTGCTCGCCGTTCACGGTCACCGAGCGGCTGATGACCGGTGCCGCGGAACTGGCCCGGCGCAAGGGGGTCCGGCTGCACACGCACCTCGCCGAGACGCTGGACGAGGAACGCCAGTGCCTGGCCGAGACCGGCAGCACGCCCGCCGAGTACGCAGACAAGCTGGGCTGGCTCGGCGCGGACGTGTGGCTGGCGCACACCGTGCACCTCGCCTCGGACGCAGTGCGTCGCTTCGGCGCCACCGGCACCGGTTCCGCGCACTGTCCGACGTCGAACGGCCGGTTGGGCAGCGGGATCGCGCCGGTGCGTGACCTGCTCGACGCGGGTGCGCCGGTGGGGCTGGGGGCCGACGGCGCGGCGTCCAGCGAGTCCGGCGGGCTCGGCGAGGAGCTGCACCAGGCGTTGCTGCAGGCCCGGCAACGCGGCGGGCCCACGGCACTCACCACCAGGGAAGCGCTGTGGCTCGGCACGATGGGCGGTGCACGCTGCCTCGGCCGAGAGCGCGACCTGGGGTCGCTGGAGGCAGGCAAGCTCGCGGATCTGGCGGTGTGGGACCTGTCCGGGCTGAACCACGCGGGCATCGACGACCCGGTGGCAGCGCTCGTGCTGGCCGCGACACCGCCGTTGTTCCGGCTCTTCGTCGGCGGGAAGACGGTGGTGGAGCGGGGCCGGCTGAAAGAGGCGGACGAGTCTGCGATCGCCCGCGAGCTGGCGGACGCGAGCGCGCGGCTTCGGGAGGACCGATGACGACGACGGAACGGGCGACGGGCACCGCGAACGGCATCGGCGCGAACGCGGCCCGGCCGGACGGCACGGTGAAGGTGCGCGGCGAATTCGCGTACGCCTCGGACCTGTGGCACGAGGGCATGCTGTGGGGCCTCACGCTGCGCAGCCCGCACCCGTACGCGCGCATCGCCGGCATCGACCTCACCGAAGCGCTGAAGGTGCCGGGTGTGCACGCGGTGCTGACCCACGAGGACGTGCCGGGCTTGAACCGCTACGGCCTGGAGCATGCCGACCAGCCGGTCCTTGCCGACGAAGTCGTGCGCTACCAAGGTGAACCGGTCGCGCTCGTGGCCGCTGACCATCCGGAGACCGCGAGGCGTGCGGTGAAACGGATCAAGGTGAACTACGAGGAACTGACACCGGTCACCGATTCCGAAGCGGCCGTCGCCGGCGAAGGTGCCGAGCTGCACTCCGGAGGCAATGTGGTGCGCCACGTGCCGATCCGGCGTGGCTCGGCCGAGGTGGCGGCGGACGTCGTGGTGTCCGGGGTGTACGAGGTCGGTATGCAGGACCAGGCCTTCCTCGGTCCGGAATCCGGGCTCGCGGTGCCGGACACGGTGGGCGGCGTCGATCTGTACGTGGCGACGCAGTGGCTGCACGTCGACCAGCAGCAGATCGTGGCTGCACTGGGGCTTCCGGTGGAGAAGGTGCGGCTCACCCTGGGCGGGGTCGGCGGTGCGTTCGGCGGCCGGGAAGACTTGTCGATGCAGGTGCACGCCTGCCTGCTGGCGTTGCACACCGGCAAGCCGGTGAAGATGGTCTATCACCGCGAGGAATCCTTCTACGGCCACGTGCACCGGCATCCCGCGAAGATGTACTACGAACACGGCGCCACCCGTGCCGGCCGGCTGGTGTACGTCCGTGCGCGAATCTTCCTCGACGGCGGCGCCTATGCCTCGTCCACCGGTGCCGTGGTGGCGAACGCCGCCACGCTCGGTGTCGGTCCGTACACAGTGGACAACGTGTCGGTGGATTGCTGGGGCACCTACACGAACAATCCGCCGTGCGGGGCGATGCGCGGTTTCGGTGCGGTACAGGCGGCTTTCGGTTACGAGTCGCAAATGGACAAACTGGCCGAGGCGTGCGGTCTCGATCCGGTGGAGATCCGGATACGCAACGCGATGCGCGAGGGCTCGGTCATGCCGACCGGTCAGCTCGTGGATTCCGCGGCGCCGGTCGTCGAGCTGCTGGAGCGCGTGCGGGACAAGCCGTTGCCCGCGGAACGGGGCACTGATCTGCGGGATCTGCCGGGTGGCATCTCCAACACCACGCATGGCGAGGGCGTGCTGCGCGGGGTCGGTTATGCGGTGGGAATCAAGAACATCTGCTTCTCCGAAGGTTTCGACGACTACTCGACGGCCCGCGTGCGGCTGCAGGCGGTCGGTGGTGAGGCGGCCGCCACGGTGCAGACTGCTGCCTGCGAGGTCGGCCAGGGCCTGGTCACGGTGCTGCAGCAGATCGTGCGCACCGAGCTGGGCGTGGAGCAGGTGACGGTGCTGCCGATGGACACCTCGATCGGCAACGGCGGATCCACCTCGGCGTCCCGGCAGACCTACGTCACCGGGGGAGCGGTGCGCGCAGCGTGCGCCTTGGTCCGGGCGCGGTTGCTGGACCATGCCGCGCTGGCGCCCCAGACCCGGCTGACCGGCGGGAAACTGCTGTCCACCGGTGGCGAGGTCGTCGCGGACCTGCTTTCGGTGCTGGGGGAGAAGCAGTTCGACGAGACGGCGGAATGGCGGCACCGGCCGACCGCCACGCTGGACCCGGAGACCGGTCAGGGCGACGCCCACGTGCAGTACGGCTTCGCTGCGCACCGCGCGGTGGTCGACGTGGACGTGGAGCTGGGCTTGGTGAAGGTGGTGCAGCTGGACTGTGCGCAGGACGTGGGCAAGGCGATGAACCCGCAGGCGGTGCTCGGTCAGATCCAGGGTGGTTCGGCGCAGGGCCTCGGCCTGGCGGTGATGGAGGAAATCCAGGTGGTGGACGGGAAAGTACGCAATCCGTCGTTCACCGACTACCTGATCCCGACCGTGCTGGACATGCCCCCGATGTCGATCGACGTGCTGGAACGCCCCGATCCGCATGCCCCGTACGGTCTGCGCGGCGTCGGCGAGCCACCCACGATCTCCTCGACCCCGGCGATCGTGGCCGCGATCCGCGCGGCGACCGGGCTGGCGTTGTCCCGGGTGCCGGTGCGTCCGGAGCACCTCACCGGAACCTGAGAGCGGCAACGATCACGATGGCTGATCGTTGCGCGTGGTCTTTGCCCCTGGTGCCCCGCGGCGTGCCGTGCTGGACTCGTCGCATGAGCATCGAACCGGGTTTGCTCGGCGCACACCTGCGTGAGCACGAAGTGAGTCCCGAAAAGGCTGTGCAGGTGGAGAAAGCCGGCTACGGCACGCTGTGGCTGGACGCTTCACCACCGGCCGATCTCGCCCTCGCGGAGCAACTGCTCGACGCCACCACCGAGCTGGTCGTGGCAACGAGCGTGGTGAACGTGTGGACTGCCGAAGCGAACGCCGTCGCCGCCTCCTACCACCGGATCGTGGCCAGGTATCCCGATCGGTTCCTCCTCGGCGTGGGGATCGGGCATCGCGAGGTGCACACCGAATACGCCTCGCCCTACCAGACGCTCGCCGCCTACGTGGACGAGCTGACCGCGGCCGGTGTGCCGTCCGACCGGGTGGTACTGGCCGCGCTCGGCCCGAGGATGCTGCGGCTGGCGAGAGACCGCACTGCCGGGTCCGTCCCGTGCATGGTCACGCCCGAGCACACCCGGCGGGCCAGAGCGATTCTCGGCGCGGGCAAACTGCTGCTGCCCGGCCACTTCGCGATACCGGAACCGGACGCGGCGCGGGCCCGCGAGATCGCCCGGTCCGCACCCGTCGGAACCGGTCTGCAGGTCGCCAACTACGCGAGCAACCTGCGCCGGCTCGGCTTCACCGACCACGACCTCGCCGATTCCGGCAGCGACCGCCTCATCGACGCGCTCGTACTGCACGGTGCCCCCACCACGGTGGCGGCGGGCATCGTCGCGCACCTGGACGCCGGCGCGGACCACGTCGGCATCTACCCGCTGGGAGACGATCCGATCGACACCCTCCGCGGCGTCGCCGAAGCGGTACAGACCGTCCGGGCGTAACGGCGGCGGGGCGGCCAGGCTGGCTGCACCCCGACAACGGGCTACGACTACCAGACCTGCCGCAACACGGTCCGACGACGGGCCGGCACCTGTCCACCGCCACGCGAGCAAACTGGATGTACTGACCCACAGCAACCCCGAATGGGAGTCGGTCTAAGCAGCCTGCTTCTTCCCGTCCTGGCCGAGTTCTGCCAGCAGCCGGCGGGCGACGTCCACCACGGAGGCGCCCGCGACGGCCATCGGTTCTGTCGAGCGCATCGAACGGGACAGGACGAACGCGCCCTCCAGGCTGTTGATCAGCGAGATGGTGAGGGTGCGCGCGGCCTCCGGGGGAAGGCCGAAGATCGCGAGTTTCTCGGTGCCCGCGTCGATCCAGGCGGTGAACACGTCGGCGGTCGCCTTGCGCAGCACCTCGTTCGTGGTCGCCACTTCGAGCGCGACGGTCGCGATCGGGCAGCCCTCGACGTAGTCGGTCTCCAGCAGCACGTTCACGCCTGCCGCGAAATACGCCTCGATCCCGCTGATCAGGTCCGGGGCCGGGGTGAGGAACAGGTCGACGAGCTGGAGGTACTCCATACCCGAGGTGCGCAAGACCTGCTCGCCCAGCTGTTCCTTGCCGCCGGGGAAGAAGTGGTACAGCGAGCCGAACGGGGCGCCGGCCTTTTCCACGATCTGCTTCACGCCCGTGCCGCTGTAGCCGCCGTGGCGGAACAGTTCGGAGCCGGCAGCGAGGATGCGGTCCTTGGTTCCTGTCACGACACCGAGGATAGCTCTTTCGTGGTAGAGCGTTCTATCAAACGAGGTCCGAACACCAGATTCAGCACCACCGCGGTGACACAGCCCGCGCTGATCCCCGAGTTGAGTACGACCTGCAGTGCCGCCGGGAACTCCGAGTAGAAGCCGGGCATCGCGATCGGGATCAGCCCGACGCCGAGTGCCGCGGCGACCGTCGCGACGTTCGCCGGATGCTCGAACGACGCCTTCGCCAAGGTCCGCACGCCGCTCACCGCGACGCTGCCGAACAGCACCAGCCCGGCGCCGCCGAGCACCGGCTGCGGTACCAGCGCGATGATCCCGCCGGTGATCGGGAACGCGCCCAGCAGCACGAGCACCACCCCGCTCGCCGCCACCACGTAGCGGCTGTACATCCGGGTGAGCCCGACCAGCCCGATGTTCTGGGCGAACGCCGTACAGGCGAAGCCGCCGAAGACAGTGCCGACCGCGGTGGCCAGACCGTCTGCGCGCAGTCCGTCGGCCAGCGTGCGGCTGGTGGTCGGGCGGCCGACGATCTCACCGAGGGCCAGCAGGTCGGCGGTGCTTTCGGCCATGATCACGAGCATCACGATGAACATCGAGACGATTGCGGCCAGGTCGAACTGCGGGGTGCCGAAGTGGAACGGCGACGCAATGCCGAACACCGGGGCCTGCCGCAGGGTCGACGAGTCGACCTGGCCCATCGGCCACGCCACGAGCGTGCCGGTGATCAGCCCGAGCAGCAGCGCGATCCGGCTCCAGAACCCGCGCAGGAACCGGGTGAACACCAGCACTGCGACGAGCGTGACGCCGGCGAGCAGCAGACCGGACGGCCGGGCCGCCTGCCGCTGCGCGGAAATCCACTGCACGGCCACCGGAAGCAGCGAGATCCCGATGAGCGTGATGACGGTCCCGGTCACCACCGGCGGGAAGAATCGGGTGAGTCTGGAAAAGAACGGCGCGGCCAGCACCACGAACACGCCGCCGGCCAGCGTCGCACCGTAGACCACGCCCAGCGCGTTGCCGGAGTGGTGCTGGGCCGCGATGGACAGGATCGGCGCGACAGCCGCGAACGTGACGCCGTTGACCAGCGGCAGCCGGGCGCCGAACCGCCAGAACCCGAGGGTCTGCAGCAGGGTGGCCAGTCCCGCGGTGAACAGTGCGGCGCTGATCAGCAGCGCCAGCTGTCCCGGGGCGAGCCCGACCGCGGCGCCGATCACCAGTGGCGGGGCGACCACGCCCGCGTACATGGCCGCGACATGCTGTATTCCGCCGAGCACGAGCTGCGGCAGCGGGGGAGCTGCGTCGACGGGATGCGGAGCGGGTCGTTGCTTTGCTGACATGCGCTCTCCCGGTGGGGACTCGGGGCTAGAGCACGGCGTCGGTCCAGGCCGGGCCGGGCTCTTCGGCTTCGTCACGGACCGCAGAGCCTTCGATGAGGCCGTACGGGCGGTCCGCGGCGTAGAACACCTCATTGTGGTTTTCGAGGCCGAACGGGCTCAGATCGACGAGGAAGTGGTGTTTGTTCGGCAGGGACAGCCGAACCTCGGCGACCTCCGGCCGTGCCCGCAGCACGGCTTCGCCCATCGCATACAGGGTCTGCTGCAACGAAAGGCTGTGCTTGGTGGCGAACGTCTCCAGCATCGTCGCCTTGATCTCGCGGTGGCTCTTCGCCCAGTCGATCCCGCTGTCGCCCTGATAACGCCACCGCGCGGTGACGGCGGTGGCGAGAATGCGGTCGTCGGTTTCGGCGAGGGTGGTGTACTCGTCGCGGGGGAAGCCGTGGAACTCCGAACCCGCGGACTTCAGCACCACCAGGCCGTCCACACCGGACACCACCCACGCGCGGTCCGCCTGTACGGTCACGGTGGTGGTGCGGCGTTCGTCGCCGGAGCGGCTGAACGCGTGGTCGTGCGGGACGCCGTCCACCGGGATGCGGTCCCAGCCGTGCTCGGCGATCGTGATCCGCGCGCTGGTGATCTTTTCCTGCGTGCGCACGAAATGCCGGCCAAGACGTAGTGCGAAGTCTTCGATCTCGCCCACGTCTTGTCGTTTGGCGAAGGCGTACACGGTGTTCTTCTGCGTGTCGGTGGCCAGCACCGCGGAGTTGTCGCCGGTGAGGTGGGTTTCGGTCAGGTCGCCGCGTAGTGCACTGGACACGGTGAGGTCGCGCAGGTGGTGCACCGCGCCTTCGCGGCGCACCGTGACGAGCCGGACCTCGGCCTTGCCGTATTGGTTGGGACCCAAGGAAATTCCCACGTCAGTTCCCTTTCAGCTGCCACGGTAGGTCGAGTAGGCGAACGGGCTCAGCAGGACCGGCACATGGTGGTGCGCGGTGCCGTCGGAAATCCGGAAGGCGATCGTCACCTCGGGGAAGAACGCCTCCGGGCCCAGGTGTGCGGCAGTGTCGAAGACGAGCCGGTAGCGGCCGGGTTCGAGGGTGTCCGGGCCGAGGTCGCGGATGCGGCCGTCGGCGTCGGTCACGCCTTGGGCGAGCAGGGTGGCTTCGTGTTCGAGCCGCACCGGGATGCCGGCGGCGGGCTTCCCGGCGGCGGTGTCGAGGACGTGGGTGGTCACCAGGCTCATACGGTCACCGCTTTCGTCAGGCGCAGCTGCGCGATCTTCGCCAGTTCGGCGCCTGCCACGTCCAGTTCGGACTGCGGATCGTTGGCCAGCCGCGCACGCAGGTTCGCCAGCAGTTCGGCACCGCTGCGGCCATCGGCGCACACCAGGAAAACGTGGCCGAAACGGGCTTCGTACTCGGCATTGGCAGCGGCGAACTCGTCTGCGTTGTCCACACCGGACTGTTCGGACCGCGACCACTCCGCCGCGGTGCCCGCGTTCCCCGGCCGTTCCCCGATCCTGGGGTGTGCGGCGATGGCTGCCTGGATTTCGTCCCGGCGCAGTGGCGTGGCGTTCTCGGCGGCCGCGCGGAGAGCGGCGAAATCGGGGTACGGGCGGCCGCTGAGCACGGCGTCGACCCAGCGGGGCACGGCAAGACAGGCCGCGAGCGCCGGCCGGATTTCGGCGGCTTCGGCGGAGTTGAACTCGGCGAGTGCGAGTGGCACGGGATCTCCTCGCGGCGGGGGAGCTGGGTGTTCCGCTGACCGTACGGCGGCGCTGCCCGGCCGTCAACATTTTGTTGAATGCCCTGGTCAGTCTGCTTCACGGTTGAGGTAGTTGTAGACGGTGAAGCGCGTGACGCCGAGCGTCTCGGCCACCGCGGACACCGATTTCCGCAGGTTGAAGGCGCCACGCTCACGCAACAGCCGTACCGCACGCTGTTTGCCGGGGCGGTCCAGTTCACCCAGTTTCGCGCCCAGTTCGCGTTCCACGTCGGCGATCAGCCGCGACAGTGCGCCGTTCAGCTCGGCCGGCGGGGCGGGCTCGGGTTCGTCGGTGCGGCGCAGCTGCAAGGTGACCCGGGTGGCGCCGCCTTCGAGCGCGGCCCGCGCGATGGCGGGCAGCGACTGCATCAGCTCGTCCGCGCTGCCCCTGGCGAGCGTGCCGAGCGGGCCGAAGTCGGTGTCGAGCCCGGCTTCGACCGCCGCGTCACGGGCGCGGACCGCGTGCTCCGGCGGGGCACCTTCGCCGCGGAACGGTTCGCTGGTGAACTCGGCTTCCAACTCCACCCGCTGACCGTAACGTGGAGGGCGCGGCGTTGACGAGCCGCGAACGGCGTGGTTAATCTCGTTTGGCGAAACTGTCCTTCCGTAACGTGAAATAACCGGGCGCCGCCGGTGCCCGGGTGAGGAGTGTGCGCCCAGATGGATCTCGTGGTGCGCGCCGCGCGTGCGGTGGTCATCAACGGCAATACGGCAGGCACGACCGGCGAAGGGCCGGTGACGCTCGGCGTCGAGGACGGCCGGATCGCCGTGGTGGAACCGGGAATCGTGGATCTGCCCGGCGATCGCGTGCTCGAACTCGGCGAGGACGAGGTGCTGCTGCCGGGACTCGTCGACACCCATGTGCACGTGAACGATCCGGGCCGCGCCGAATGGGAGGGCTTCGAGACGGCGACCCGTGCGGCCGCCGCCGGTGGCGTCACCACGATGGTGGACATGCCGCTCAACAGCCTGCCGCCGACCGTCGAAGTGGCCGCGCTGGAGGTCAAACGCCGGGCGGCGGCTGGCCGGGTGCACGTGGACGTGGGGTTCTGGGGCGGTGCGATCCCCGGTAACGAGACCGACCTGCGCGCACTGCACGACGCGGGCGTGTTCGGGTTCAAAAGCTTCCTGCTGCACTCCGGCGTCGACGAATTCCCGCCGCTGGATGCGGCCGGCCTGGAATCCGCGATGCGGGAGCTGGCCTCGTTCGGTGCGCAGATGATCGTGCACGCGGAGGATTCCGACGCGATCGACACCGCGCCGGATCCGCACGGCGAGCGGTACGCCGATTTCCTCTCCTCCCGTCCGCGCGGTGCCGAGAACCTGGCCATCACGCAGGTGATCGAGGCGGCGCGGCGCACCGGTGCCCGTGCGCACGTCCTGCATCTGTCCTCTTCGGACGCATTGCCGCTGATCGCGAGCGCGCGCCGCGAGGGCGTGGCGCTCTCGGTGGAGACCTGTCCGCATTACCTGAGCTTCGTGGCCGAGGAAATCCGCGACGGGGCCACACAGTTCAAGTGCTGTCCGCCGATCAGGGAGGCGGGCAACCGGGAACTGCTGTGGCAGGGCCTCGCCGACGGTGTGATCGACACGATCGTGAGCGACCATTCCCCGTGCACGCCGGAGCTGAAACGGTTCGACACCGGGGATTTCGGCCTGGCCTGGGGCGGTATTTCCAGCCTGCAGCTCGGGCTCCCGGCGATCTGGACCCAGGCGCGGGCTCGCGGATTCGCACTCGCCGACGTCGTGCGCTGGATGGCGCAGCGGCCGGCGGAGCAGGTCGGCATGACCCGCAAGGGACGTCTCGCGGTGGGCTGCGACGCGGACTTCTGCGTGTTCGCGCCGGACGAGGCGTTCGTGGTGGACGTCGCGAAGCTGGCGCACCGCAATCCGGTGAGTGCCTACGACCAGCGCCCGCTGGCCGGGGTCGTGCGCGGCACCTGGCTGCGCGGGGCACCGGTGACCGGCGACCAGCCATCCGGGCGGCTGCTGAAGAGAGGGAACTGCTAGCAATGGAGGAATCCGTGTCCGACCGTCCGGAGTGGACAGTCCAGCCCGACCTCGCCTCACGGCGCTTCGGCGGCACCGTCCTGTGGGCGACCGACGAACTGTTCGCGGAGAAGGAGAACCTGGTCAACCCGTGGCGGCCGGTGCACCAGGCGGAGACCTTCGGCCCGAAGGGGCAGGTCTACGACGGCTGGGAGACCCGGCGGCACCGCGAACCCGGCGACGACCACGCGATCCTGCGCCTCGGCCTCGGCGGCGTGGTCTCCGGCGTGGTGGTGGACACGGCGTTCTTCAAGGGCAACTACCCGCCGTTCGTGTCCGTGGCGGCCACCGCCGTGGCCGGCTACCCGGGCGCGGACGAGCTGCGGGAAGCCGAGTGGGAAGTGCTGGTGGACCACGAACCGGCAGCCGGTGACACGGAGAACTTCTATCGGGTCACGTCTTCGCGGCGCTACACGCACGTCCGGCTCACCCAGCATCCCGACGGCGGCGTGGCCCGGCTGCGCGTGCACGGTTCGCCGGTGCCCGATCCGGCGCTGCTGGACCTGCGGGCGCTCGACCTCGCGGCACTGGAGAACGGCGCGTACGTGACCGGGTGCAGCAACATGTTCTACTCGTCGCCGAACAACCTGTTCTCCCCGGGACTGGCCGCGCACCAGGCAGAGGGCTGGGAAACGTCCCGCCGCCGCGACGACGGCAACGACTGGGTCACCGTCCGGCTCGCGGGTGCGGGCATCGTGCGCTTCGCCGAACTGGACACGAGCAACCTCAAGGGCAACGCACCGGGCTGGGCTGCGGTGAGCGGCCGGTCCGGCGAGGGCGAGTGGGTGCCGCTGCTGCCCCGCACCCGGCTCCAGCCCGACACCCGCCACCGATTCGCGCTGGCGGCAGGCCCGGAGATCACCGAAGCCCGCCTGGACATCTACCCGGACGGCGGCATGGCCCGCCTGCGCCTGCACGGCGAACTGACCGGACCCGGCCGCGAAACCGTGACGGCGCGGTTCGCGGAGACCACAGGCTGATCGGTCCGGACCGCGGATTTCGCCCGCGACGTGTCGTACGTGCTGGTGTTCTTCGCCGGCTTGATGTTCGCGCCCGCGCTAGTTTCGCGCGCTCGGCCGGTTCAGATAGGCCGAGAACGACGAGAGCAGGCACGCGACCCCGACGATCGCGCTGACCCACCAGGGTCCTCCGATGACCAGGTTCCACACGAACGCGGCGGCCATGAGCACCGCGGCCACGATGTTCCGGATCTGGAGTGCGGAGGGTTTCGCCATACGGCCAGCTTCTCACGGCCCGCCCGGGTGACCTGCCGGGGCTTGTCCGCTCCTCGCTAGGTTGCTAGCATCCTAGGATGGCCGGGGAAGAGGTCAAACAGTTCAACGTGTACCTGCCGGTCGCGTTGATCAAGCAGGTCAAGTACCGGGCGGTGGAAACGGAGCAGTCGTTGTCCGCGCTGGTGACCGCGGCGTTGCGCGCTTATCTCGCGGACGCCGCCGAGGCAGGAAAGGACGAATGACGTGGGCGAAGGCATCACGGCCGTGTTCATGGAGACGCACAACTGGGGCAAGTCGGCGAAGTTCCTGCAGCGGCTGGGCTTCGCGCTGGATTTCGAGACCGACCACAATTCCGGGCAGCTGAGCCCTCCGGCGGGTCCGCCGGTGTTCGTCGCCGAGGTGCCCGGGGACCAGGAGCCGAAGGTCTCGCTGGTGGTCGCGGTGCCGGACGAAGCCGGCGTCGATCCCGAACTCGACGTGGTCACGCCGTTCGAGGACACCCATTACGGCACACGGGAGATGACCGTCCGCGATCCGGATGGGCGCGCCTGGGTGCTGCGGGCGGCGTCGTGACCGAGCCGGATCACACCGCGGTGCGGGTGGCGCTCTGGCGGGCGCTGCACCTGCTCGTCGACGCGCCGCCGCACGTGCTCAGCGACGAGATCGGCCTGCGGATGGCCGACCCCGGCGAAGACTGGCGCGCCCGGCCGGACATGGATGTGGCGGCCACCGCGCGGGTCCGGGCGAGCATCGTCGTGCGCACCCGTTTCGTGGAGGACCTGGTGGCTGCGGCCGGGGGCACGCAGTACGTGCTGCTGGGTGCCGGACTGGACACGTTCGCGCAGCGGGAGGAGGACACGGCGGTGCGGGTCTTCGAGATCGACCGGCCGGGCACCCAGGAGTGGAAACGGGCGCGGCTGGCGCAACTCGGCCTGCCGTTGCCGTACCGGTTCGTGCCGGTGGACTTCGAAGCCGGCCAACAGTGGCCGGAACGGTTGGTGGCGGCCGGATTCGATCCCGAGCGCCCGGCGGTGGTCGCGTCCACCGGGGTGAGCATGTACCTCACCCGCGAAGCGAACGCGGCGACGCTGCGCGCCTTGTCCACGTTCGCCCCCGGCACCGTGGTGGCCATGACCTTCCAGACCCCGCTGGACTCGCTGACCGGGGAAGACCGCGCGGCGCGCACGGCCGCGGTCGAAGGTGCGAAGGCGGGCGGCACCCCGTTCATCAGCTTTTTCGCACCGGAGGAAATGCTGGCTCTCGCGCGAGAGTGCGGATTCTCCGACGTCCGGCACGTGAGCGCGGACGAGCTGAACCGGCGTTACTTCGCCGGCCGCCCGGACGGGTTGGGCACGTCGAACGGGGAGGAATTCCTCGTCG
Organism: Amycolatopsis ultiminotia; assembly: GCF_039536925.1. NCBI lineage: Bacteria > Bacillati > Actinomycetota > Actinomycetes > Pseudonocardiales > Pseudonocardiaceae > Amycolatopsis > Amycolatopsis ultiminotia. The sequence continues at coordinate 13,374 of NZ_BAAAZN010000022.1, forward strand.
CGACGGCCGGGTAGCGGAACGGGCGTGCCGGTCAGGGTGCGCTCTGCCGCCGTGAGCTGATCACGCCGGTGTTGAACCCGGCCAGGTGCAGTCCGCCGGCGAACCGGGCGTGCTCGATCTTCACACAGCGGTTCATCACCGCGTCCAGTCCCGCGGCGCGGGCCCGGTCGGCAACCGGCTCGTGCCACAGGCCGAGCTGCAGCCACAGGGTGCGGGCGCCGGCTTCGACGACCTCTTCGGCCACCTCCGGGAGGTCGTCGTGCTTGCGGAACACGCTGACCAGATCGAGCTGACCGGGTACGTCCTTGAGCGTCGGGTACACCGGTTTGCCGAGCAGGGTGTCCAGGCGCGGGTTGACGAAGTTCACCTCGTACCGGGTCGAGGACAGCAGGTAGGTCGCCACGAAGAAGCTCGGGCGCGCCGGGTTCGCGGAGGCACCCACCACGGTCACCGACTTCGTCCGGCCCAGGATGCGCCGCCGGTCGACGGCGCCGACGTCGTAGCTCACGCGGTCACCGCCTTGTCCAGTGCCTGGTCCAGATCCCACAACAGGTCCTCGGCATCCTCCAGGCCCACCGACAGCCGGATCAGGTCCGGGCCGACGCCCGCCGCGGCCAGCTGGTCTTCGGACAGCTGCGCGTGCGTGGTCGACGCCGGGTGGATCACCAGCGTCCGTGCGTCCCCGACGTTCGCCAGGTGGGACAGCAGCTCCACCGATTCCACGAACTTCTCACCCGCCGCGCGGCCGCCCTTGACGCCGAACGAGAACACCGCACCCGGGCCGCCGGGCAGGTACCGCGCGGCCAGGTCCCGGTGCGGATGGCCGGGCAGCCCCGCGTAGGAGACCCAGGCGACGCGTGGGTCGGCGTCGAGGTACTCGGCGACCGTGCGTGCGTTGGCCACGTGTGCGTCCATGCGTTGCGGCAGCGTCTCCACGCCCTGCAGCAACAGGAACGCCGAATGCGGTGAGAGGACCGCGCCGATGTCGCGCAGCTGCTCGGCGCGCAGCCGGGTGCAGAACGCGTATTCGCCGAAGTTCTCCCAGTACTTGAGGCCGCCGTAGCTGTCGACGGTCTCGGTCATCCGCGGGAAGTTGCCGTTGCCCCAGTCGAAGGTGCCCGATTCCACGACCACGCCGCCGAGCGTGGTGCCGTGCCCGCCGAGGAACTTCGTCGCCGAGTGCAGGACGATGTCCGCGCCGTGCTCGATCGGCCGGCACAGGTACGGCGTGGCCAGGGTCGCGTCGACCACCAGCGGAATGCCGTGCGAACGCGCCAGATCGGCCAGTCCGGCCAGATCCGCGATGTCCCCGCTCGGATTGCCGATGACCTCGGTGTAGATCAGCTTCGTCCGGTCGGTGACCGCTTTCGCGTAGTCCTGCACGTCGCCGTTGACGAACGTCGTCTCGACGCCGAAACGGGCGAGAGTGCCGGTGAGCTGGGTGACCGTGCCGCCGTACAGCCCGCTGGCCGACACGATGTGGTCGCCTGCTTCGACGAGCGCGGAGAAGGTGAGGAATTCCGCCGCCTGTCCGCTTGCCGTCGCGACGCCGCCGATGCCCCCTTCGAGACTGGCGATGCGTTCCTCGAACGCGGCCACCGTCGGGTTGCCGATCCGGCTGTAGATGTTGCCGTACTTCTGCAGCGCGAACAGGTTTGCCGCGTCTGTCGCGTCCTCGAACACGAAGCTGGTGGTCTGGTAGATCGGCACGGCCCGCGCGCCGGTGCTGGGGTCGGGCGTGCCCCCGGCGTGCAGGGCACGCGTGCGGAAGCCCCAGGTGCGTTCACTCATCGCGGGTCACGCTACCCACGGCCGGGCACCGTGGCCATGCCTCCCGGGATGTGGGGTTACCGCCCGACGGACAGTGGGCTTATCGCGACTGATCCGTTACTCTGCGTGGGGGCGATGCCGCCGAAGCTGCACTTTCGTGGGGCATCACGAGCCACCGGCAGGGGAGGCGGGTTGGCGGAGTGGAACGACGACGCGGCGCAAGCGTTCAGCGCACTGCTCGACGTGCGCCGGGACCGGGCCGGGCACAAGTGGGTCTTGCTCGGCAGCGCCGGCGACGACGTCGAGCACGGCTGGCTGAAGGTGGATCTGCGCGGACAGAAGGTCAACGCGGACAGCCTGACCGAACTGCACCTCGGCGGAGCCGAATCCCCGGAGGTGATGCTCAGTTACCCGGTTTCGGTTTCCCGCTTCGCCGACGAGATCCTGCACATCCGGAAACCGGACAACCTGCCCGACGAGGTGCGGCAGGTGTGGAACCGCCGTCCACCGCCGCGGTTCATCCTGACCGCTCTCCGCGACGGTCTGCGCGATCTGCGTGGGGAGACGCTGGCTGACGGTCTCGCGGCCGGGCGGCTGAGCCATTCGCAGTTGGCGCAGGTGGACCGTCCACCGGGTTTCCTCGACACGCAGTGGGAGGCGTACCGCGCGTGCTTCACCCCGGGCGTCCGCATGGTGTGGGGGCCGCCGGGCACGGGGAAGACCAGGGTGCTGGCGCGGGCCATCCAGGACCTCGTCGCGGCCGGTAAGCGGATCCTGCTCGTTTCGACCGCCAACATCGCCGTCGACAACGCACTTCTCGCGGTGGTGCGTGCGTTGCGGCCGGGGCCGGGCCTCGTGGTCCGGGCGGGGACTCCGCATCTGGACGAGCTCGCGCAGAACGAGAACGTCACTCTCGACCGGCTGATCGTGACGAAAACCGCCGAGGTGGACGAGGCACGGGAAGCGGTGGAGCGTCGGCTCGCAGACCTGGACGCGTCCGCCGCCGAAGCGATCGAGCTGGAAACGGCACTGCGCGATTTCGACCCGGTCGCGTACGACGAAGCGTTCCGACGCCGGGTCAACAGCAGGCGGATCATCGCGCTCGAGGAGGAAATCACCGCGCTCGAACGGGAAATCGCCCAGCCTGCCGAGCACGCCCGCCGTACCGCGGTCGATCTGGCGAACGCAGCGGAACAGTGGCGCCGCATCGAACCCGCGCGTGCGGCGCTGAGCCGGGCCAGTGCGGTCGAAGACGAGCGGGAAACGCTTCAGCACACCTTCGAGGAACTGCAGCGGAAAGCCGCCGAGGCGAAGGACGCTGCCGGCTACGCCACCGGTTTCCGGGAACGCCGGTCCACCCGCAAAGCGGCTGCCGAGGCAGGTCGACGAGCTGAAGAGTTCGATCGCCGGCACCGGACGCGGTGGGACGCACTCTCGGCGGAACTGACGTCACTCGGTCCGGTCATCGGGTCGCTGACCTGGAGCGCTGTGCGGCACCTCGGGGATCGGCTGGAGAATGCCCGGCAGGAAGACGAGCGTGCCCGGACCGCGCTGGCGCAGGTATCGGACCGGCTGGCGCAGCGTCGGCGCGAGGTTGCCGCGACCCGCCGCAGCGGGCTGCCCGGCGAACACGATCCGGGATTCCTCGACGACGTCGAAGGCCGAGGGCTGCCGGACAAGCACACCCGGCTGGTGCGTTTGCAGGCCACGCAAGAAGAACGCGAGCGCGAGCACGCCGCAGGCACGAAGCGGCACCGGGAGCTGATCGAGGAGGCACGCCGTCTCCGTACCGACGCACGCAACGAGCTTCTGGGTGAAGCGCAGGTCGTCGCGGCCACTCTGGCGCGGTCCCGTACCTATCCGGGTATTTCCCGGCAGGACTTCGATGTCGTGCTCGTCGACGAGGTGGGCGCGGCTTCGCTCGGCGAAGTGCTTCTCGCCGTTTCGTGGGCGAAAGACACCGCTGTGCTGCTCGGCGACTTCCTGCAGCTGGGGCCGGTGCAGAACGAGGACACCAAGCTGGTCGGCAGGGCCGACCGGCCGTCGGTCGACCGGTGGGTGAACACGGATGTCTTCTCGCACTGCGGAATCCGCCGTGGCAGGGACGCACATGCGGAAGCAGGCTGCGTCGCACTGCTGGACCAGTTCCGATTCGGACCGGGGCTGTGCGAGTTCGCGAACCGGGTGATCTACCGCGATCTCCGGCCCGGCTATCGGACGACCGGGGCCCGGCCACCGGAGGACACCGAGCTGATCCTGGTCGACACCGACGGGCTGGACGAGCTGGAGCGGTTGCGCAGCGAGGGCGGCAAGTGGTGGATGGCGGGGGCACTGCTGTCCCGCGCGCTGGCGGAATACCACGCCTCCTCCGGCGACAGCGACGAGAACGGCGTCGGGATCGTGACCCCCTACCGGCCGCAGGTCGACACGACGCTGGCGGTGCTGCGGGACAGCGGGGCACGCATCCCCGCTCCGGTCGGAACCGTGCACACGACTCAGGGACGCGAATTCGACACGGTGATCTTCGATCTGGTCGAACCGCAGCGCTCGATGCGTGACGACGGGGCAGCGGGCGGGTGGATGTTCCGGGCCGGCGAAGGGGCCGGCGCCTGGGAGTACGAAGGCCTCCGGCTGTTCGGCGTCGCGATCACCAGGGCGAAGCGGGCGCTCTACCTGATCGGCAGCTGGACGATGGCCACGCAGGCCGAGGACGGGCCGTTGGCCGTGGTGCGCGAGCTGGTGGAGGCACGCACGATCCGGCGGGTTCGCGGTCCGGTGGTCCTCGGTCTCGGCGACGAGGTGACCGACCGGCGTGCTCCGCTCCGCACCAGTCCGGTGGAGGACGAGATCAGGCAGCGCTTGCGGGGGCTGGTGCGGGTGGAGCACATCCACGACGAGATCGACTTCGACCGGGTGCTGCGCGACCGGCTGGACACGGCGAGCGAATCGGTGTGGATGTGGGCGCCGTGGATCGGCGTCGCAGGCCGGGATGTTCTTCCGAAGATCGCCGGGCTCGTGGCCCGGCAGGTGCCGGTGACCGTGTTCGCCCGCGACGACGACGCCATCCGTTCGGCCGAGGACAAGCAGGCACGGCTGGCCGCGCTCCGGGCCACCGGCGCCACCGTGGTGCAGGCCGAGGTGGAACACCGCAAGATCATCGTGGTGGACGACAACCTGGTGCTGGTCGGCAGTATGAACCCGCTCTCGCACACCTCCGGCCGTGAGGTGATGCTCGAACTGCGCGGACGCCAGTTCGCCACGCACTTTCTGAAAGCGTTGCGAGCACGGGATTTCGCCCGGGTCCCGCACTGCGAGCCCTGCGATCGCTCCTACACGCTGTGTCGGCACCAAGGCAAGAAACGCAGCCGCGGACCGTGGTACTGGCAGTGCAAGGGATGCCACGCCACGCTGGAGATCGACCACCGAACTGCCGGCGAGCGCGCCCGGTCGAAAAAGCGCTGAAAGACGCTCGTTCGACCGAAAAACGCCGCGGGATGTCTCCGGCGCCGAGGGCGCTGCGCCACCTGCTGTCGGACACGTACCGTGCTGTGGCCCAGGAGACGCCGCCTACGCCGTATGCGACAGCGGCCCGTTCGGTCCCGGCCTCGCCTGGGCGACCGCCACCACGGACGACGGCTGGGTTTGCCCGACCGCTGCAGACGCCCAAGCCCTCACCAAGGGGTCCTAACACAATGAGTTGATCTTGAGTCGCCGCCAACAGATGATGCTGCAGGCGATGCTGCGGAAGGCTTCATGGATGTCGTCGCGGATTTCCCAGCGGATGCGCAGCCGCCGGAACCAGTGCAGCAGAGCAAAGGCGTGTTCGACGACCCATCGGTGAACACCGAGTCCGGAACCGTGCTCGGTACCGCGGCGGGCGATGAAAGGCTGGATGCCTTTGGCTCGCACGAGCCTGCGGTACTTGTCGTGGTCGTAGGCGCGGTCGGCGTAGACCGCCTCCGGTCGGGATCGAGGTCGTCCGCGTTTGCCGCGCACCGCGGGGATGGCCTCGATCAACGGCATCAGCTGGGTGACATCGTTGCGGTTGCCGCCGGTCAGGGTGATGGCAAGCGGGACGCCACCACCGTCGGTGATCACATGGTGTTTGGAGCCGGTGCGGGCGCGATCGACCGGGCTCGGCCCGGTTGTGACGCCCCCTTTAACGCGCGGACATGCGAACCGTCCACCGCCGCCCGCGACCAGTCGATCACCCCAGCGGCATTCAGCTTGGCTAGCAGCAGTTCGTGCAGGCGCTGCCACACGTCGGCCTCCGTCCAGTCCCGCAACCGCCGCCAGCAGGTCATACCGGAGCCAAATCCCATCTCCTGCGGCAAGAACTCCCACGGAACGCCCGTGTACAGCACGAACAAGATGCCGCACAACGCCTTGCGGTCGTCCAGCCGCATACGCCCGGGATGCCGGAAGCGCCGCTCGACCTTGGGTAACAGAGGCTCGATCAGCGCCCACGGCTCGTCCTCGACCTCCCACGGCCTGCGCTGGGCCACACCAACCTCCTGCCAGCTGATCAACAACCAGCAAGATCACATCACAAGACCAGGATAATTCTGTTAGGACCGCTGAAGCCGGACGGCCGGTAGTCACCGACCTCCTCGCCGACGAGAACGCACCGCCGAGCCCGGCTGCCTCGTCCCGCCGAGCTGCCCGGACCTGTCGGCACAGCGCGTGGTCAGGCGTTCCTCCGCCACACGCTCACCGTCGCCGCCAGGGTGACTTCCCGGGCCGGTGCGGCGAGCAGCCGTTCGCGGCGGTCGTCGCGGTCGAGGTGGAAGCCCGCCGGGCCCATCGCGACCACGTCGTGCACCTGCCGGGCGGTGAACGGCGCGGTGTGCACCACTTCGGTGACCGATTCCCGGGTGAAGTGCGCACCGAGCGTCGCTTCGAGGCGGTGTTCCTTCCGCTCGTCGACGGTGAGCACCAGCTCACCCAGTTCCGCGAGGTGACCGGGCAGCGGTGCGGCCACGACGAGCGTCCCGCCGGGGGCCAGGACCCGGTGGAACTCGCCGGCGTTGCGTGGGGAAAAGACGTCCAGCACCACATCCGCGACACCGTCGGCCACCGGCCACGGTTCCCACAGGTTCCACACCACCGCGCCCAGCCGGGGATGTGCCCGCGCGGCGCGGCGGAGCGCGACCGCCGAGACGTCCAGCGCCAGCCCGACCGCCGACGGTGCCGCATCCAGCACCCGGGAAAGGTAGTAGCCCGGTCCGGCCCCGGCGTCCACGATCAGCCCGGTCGGCGTTCCGGCCGCCGCGGCGACGGCGTCCGCGAGGGGCGTGTAGGCACCGGAGGCGAGAAACGCCGAACGGGCCTCGACCATCGGCGTGGTGTCCGCCGTTCCGGCCGGGATGCGGGCGTGCAACAGGTTGACGTACCCCTGGCGGGCTACGTCGAACGAGTGGCGTTGCCGGCAACGCAGGGTGCGTCCGGCTCGCTCGACCGGGGAGCCGCACACCGAACAGCGCAACGCGTCCACGACCCGGGGTGGCTGTGCGTCATTTCCGGGTCCGGCCGAGGTCATGTCGCTATTCGACCACGACGTTTCGCAACCGGACACGCCACCCCGGGTAACCGGAAACCTTCCCGTAACAACCCGAGTGCCGGAGTTCACGCCGGTGAAACCTGGTACGCCGCCCGGTGAAACACCGGCGCCGAAGACTTTCCCCGCAGTGAACCCAGGGCACGGGAGGAAGATTGTGCTGAACGCCGGAGACACCGCTTGGGTATTGGCCAGCGCTGCGCTGGTCATGCTCATGACCCCAGGACTCGCGTTCTTCTACGGCGGCATGGTCCGCGCGAAGAGCGTCTTGAACATGCTGATGATGAACTTCGTCGCACTGGCCGTGGTCGGGGTGCTGTGGGTGCTCTTCGGCTTCTCGATGTCGTTCGGCAACGACGCGTTCGGCGGACTGGTCGGCAACTTCGATTTCGCGGGGCTGTCGGACACCTTCGGCAAGTTCGTCGGTTACGCCGCCGACGGTCCGCCACAGGTGCCGTGGCCGGGCCCGGATGCGTTGCCACTGCTGGCGTTCTGCATGTTCCAGCTGATGTTCGCGATCATCACCCCGGCGCTGATCTCCGGTGCGATCGCGGACCGGGCGAAGTTCTGGGGCTGGACGCTGTTCGTGGTGGTCTGGGTCGTCATCGTCTACTTCCCGGTCGCACACTGGGTTTTCTCGTTCGACGGCTTCACCGGTCCGGATGCGGCAGGCGGCTGGATCGCCAACCAGCTCAAGGCACTCGACTTCGCCGGCGGCACCGCGGTGCACATCAACGCGGGTGCCGCGGGTCTGGCGCTGGCCATCGTGCTGGGCAGGCGCAAGGGCTGGCCGAAGGACACCGGGCGCCCGCACAACGTGCCGTTCGTGCTGCTCGGTGCGTCGCTGCTGTGGTTCGGCTGGTACGGCTTCAACGCCGGTTCCTCGCTCGGCGCGAACGACCTCGCCGCGGTGGCGTTCACCAACACCACCGTGGCCACCGGGGCCGCGGTGCTCGGCTGGCTGATCGTGGAGCAGCTCAAGTTCGGCAAGCCGACCACGCTGGGCGCGGCCTCGGGTGCGGTGGCCGGACTGGTCGCGATCACCCCGGCGTGCGGGTTCGTCAGCCCGCTCGGTTCGATCGCGATCGGCGTGCTCGCCGGGGTGCTGTGCGCGCTGGCGGTGTCGCTCAAGTTCCGCTTCGGGTTCGACGACTCGCTCGACGTGGTGGGTGTCCACCTGGTCGGCGGGCTCGTCGGCACCATCCTGATCGGCTTGTTCGCCACCACGAGCGTGAACTCCGACGGTGCCGACGGCCTGTTCTACGGTGGGGGCTTCAAACAGCTGGGCATCCAGGTGGTCGCTGCGCTCGCGGTACTCGGCTATTCGTTCGTGCTGTCGCTGATCATCGGCTTCGCGATCAAGAAGGCGGGTGGCTTCCGGGTGAGCGCGGAGCACGAGGTGAGCGGGATCGACGAGGCGCAGCACGCGGAGAGTGCCTACGACTTCACCGGGATGGGCGGCCTCGGCCAGCACAGCACCTTCGCGGCAAAGCCGGCCACCGCCACGAAACTCGAGGAGACCAAGGCATGAAGCTGATCACCGCGATTGTCAAGCCGTTCACGCTCGACGACGTCCGGTCCGCGCTGGAGCAGCTGGGGGTGCTCGGCATGACGGTCGGCGAGGTGCAGGGCTACGGCAGGCAGAAGGGGCACACCGAGGTCTACCGCGGTGCCGAGTACTCGGTGGATTTCGTGGCCAAGCTGAAGATCGAAGTGGTCGCCGACGACATCGTGGTGGAGAAGGTGCTCGACGCGATCACCACCGCCGCGCACACCGGCAAGATCGGGGACGGCAAGGTGTGGGTCACCCCGGTGGAGACGGTGATCCGGGTGCGGACCGGTGAACGCGGCACGGACGCGCTATAGGCACCGGGGATGACAGACGGGGGTGAGCTGGTCCGGGCGACCGCACGGTTGCTCGAGGGCAGGCACGGCCGGCTCGGCGCGTCCGCACTGCGGGCGGCGCTGGTCGACCTGTACGAGTTCTGGCTCGGGAAGGGGGCCTCGGCGGCCGGCGTGGACACCGCGGAACCGGGTGTCTCGCTGGTCGCCGTCGGCGGTCTCGGGCGGCGGGAGCTGGTGCCGTTCTCCGACCTCGACCTGGTGCTGGTGCACAACGGGAACACCGGCGTCGGGGAGATGGCGGACGCGCTGTGGTATCCGCTGTGGGACGCGAAGATCGGGCTGGACCACGCGGTCCGCACTCCCGGTGAGGCGGTGAAGGTCGCGTCGGAGGACCTGCGGACCGCGCTCGGCCTGCTCGACGCCCGGCATCTCGCCGGCGACGCCGAGCTGACCGCGCGGCTTGCCTCCGCAGCCAGGGACCAGTGGCGTCGCACGGCCCGCAAACGGCTCGGTGAGCTGGCCGACTCCGTGCGCACGCGCTGGCGGCGCAGCGGCGAGATCGCGCAGTCCGCGGAACCCGATCTGAAGCACGGACGGGGCGGCCTCCGTGACTTCGCTGTGCTGGAGGCGCTGGCCGCGGCACAGCTGACCGACCGTCCTGGCGAGGAACTGCTTGCCGCGAAGGAACTTCTGCTCGACGTGCGGACCGAACTGCGACGTGAGATCCGGCGGGAGCGTGACGTCCTGAGCGCCCCGGAAGCCGATCCGGTGGCCGTCGAACTGGGCTTCAGTGACCGGTTCACCCTGGCGCGCAAACTTTCCGGTGCCGGCCGGACGGTGGCGTACGCGGTCGACGTCGCCCTTCGATCCACTGTGGAGCCTGCCCGGTCCCGCTTCGGACGGCGGCCCGCACGGACGCCGTTGGACGAAGGCGTGGTGTTGCACGGCGCGGAGGTCGCGTTGGCAAGGGATGTCCTGCCGGCGAAGGATCCCGCGTTGCTGCTGCGGGTCGCCGCCGCTTCGGCGCGGACCGGCAAGCCGATCTCGCACGGCACGCTCCGTACGTTGGCGGAGTCCGCTCCGGAGCTGCGTGCTCCGTGGCCGGACGACGCGCGGCACGCCCTCGTGGAGTTGCTGGGCGCAGGGGAGGGACTGGTCGACGCCGTCGAGGCGCTGGACCGGACCGGCCTGTGGTCTCGGCTTTTCCCGGAATGGGGTGCGATCCGCGATCTGCCGCCGCGCTCGCCGGTGCACCAGTGGACGGTGGACCGGCACCTGGTGCAGGCGTGCGTCGAGGCGGCGAAGCTGACCACCACGGTGTCCCGGCCGGATCTGCTGTTGATCGGCGCGTTGCTGCACGACATCGGCAAGGGCCGGGACACGGACCATTCGGAACTGGGCGCGAAGATCTCCGCCCAGGTGGCGCAGCGGCTCGGGCTCCCGCCTGCGGACGTCGCGACGGTGTCGGCCACGGTCCGCCACCACCTGCTGCTGCCCCACACCGCGACCCGGCGCGACATCGGTGATCCGGCCACCGTGTCGCGGGTGGCGAAGACGCTGGACAGCGACGTCGTGTTGCTCGAGCTGCTGCACGCGCTCACCCGTGCCGATTCACTGGCCACCGGACCCGGCGTGTGGACCGACTGGAAGGACCGGCTGCTCTCCGAGCTCGTCGCGAGCTGCGAGGAAGTCATGCACGGCAAGGTGTTCACCCCGCCGGAGCCGTTGGACGAACAGCAGCGGGAGCTCGTCGCCGAAGCCGCCCGCACCGGCCTCGGCCAGATCCGGATCTCCGCACACGGCAAGGTCGTCACGGCGCTGCTTGCGGTGCCCGCGAACGCCGAGCTGCTCGCCCCTGCCGCCGGGGTGCTTGCGCTCAATTCGCTGGAGGTGCACGGAGCTGTGCTGCGGGACCACGACGCCGGTCGCGCGGGGGTGTTCACCGCTTCCCCGAAATTCGGTTCGCTGCCGGATCCGGCACTGCTGCGGGAACAGTTCGCCCGTGCGGTGGCAGGCACGCTCCCGCTGACCCAGCGCCTGGTGGCGAAGGAACGCGACTACTCGACCTCGTCGTCCGCGGTCGTCGCACCGCACGTGCGGTGGTTCGACGACGAGACGAGCGGCCCGGACACCGTCGTGCTCGAACTCCGCGCCGCGGATCGCATCGGCCTGCTGTTCCGGGTGGCCGGCGCGCTGCGCGGTGAGACCCACGTGCGCTGGGCGAAGGCCGCGACCCTCGGCGGTGCGGTGGTGGACTCGTTCGCGCTGTCCCCGCGGGCCGAGCCGGTTTCCCCGCAATGGCGGGCGAAGGTGGTGGCGGCGGTGCTGGCCGCGGTGTCCTGAGCGGGGCCGTCCCCTCGTGGTCGTTCGGCCGTCCGGGCTCACCCGTGCGGGGTGTCGGGGTCGCGGAGGCCCGTTCCGGTGGCAGGATGGCGCGGGTCCGAGGAGGGTGCGAGCGGGGGTGAGCACGATGCGAGGTCAGGAACAGAACCTCCCTGAGCTTTCGCTGCCGCCGACGGTGGTCGCCGGCCATCTGCGGTCCTGCGCCGAGGAGCTGGCCGGAGCGCTGCGCGGACACGAACGGGCGGCGACGCTCGACGAGCTGGCCGAGGTCGTCACCCAGCTGGTCGCCGGGCAGCACGCGCTCGCGCACGCGCTGGCCGGACTGGCCGGACGGGTGGACGTCCGCAACGGCGCACTGGCCGCGGCGGCCACGGTCGACGTCGAGGTGGTCACCGAGGTGCTGCAGGCCGCGGCGTGCGCGGTGGGCTGCTCGGCCGAAGCGCTGGCCGACGCGCAGCCGTCCTTCGACTGCGTGCGCGAATCGGCGGGGCCGGACACCCGCGTCTGAGTAGTTTCCCCCAGTGCCGATTGGGGGACTTCACGCTGCCGTGCGCCGGGCCGGTCCGGGCAGACTCCCTGCCAACGCGGTGGACGAGGGGGATCCGCTTGCGTGCCCGCGGCGGAAGGCACCCGGGGAGGTGTGCCGCTCCGCCACGGTTCCGGGGCCGGTCGTGGGGAGCGGCCGCGTCCCGGAACCACCGGGGTCAGGAATCCGCGAGCCGCTTCAGCAGCTGCGCGGCCATCCGGAGCAATTGCTGCTCGGTCGGGCTGAGCGTGCGGTCCAGCGCCGCGGCGAGCCACTGCTCCCGCGACACCGAGTACTCCCGCAGCACAGCCCGGCCCCCGGCGGTGATGTCGATCAGCGAACGCCGTCCGTCGGACGGGTCGGCGGTGCGCGTCACGAGCCCGCGCTCGGTGAGCGTCGCCAGAATCCGGGTGAGCGACTGGGGATGCATCCGCTCGGTTTCGGCCAGCTCGCCCGGTGTGTGCGTGCCTGCCCGGTAGAGCCGGGACAGCACGGCGAGTACCGCGGCACCGGGCGCGGGCGCGTCCGCCTCGGCACGCATCCGCCAGTTGAGCCGTCCGACGCCCTCGCGCACCTCACGGGCGAGCGCGGTCAGCTCGTCGGATTCGGTCTGCATACCGCCAGATTAGGCGGCTTCCCCGCGCACCAACCGGGCATACCTGCCGTCGAGGGCGAGCAGGTCGGCGTGCGTACCGCGTTCGGCGATCCGCCCGGCGTCGAGCACCACGATCTGGTCCGCGTCCGCCACGGTGGACAGCCGGTGCGCGATGGTCAGCGTGGTCCGCCCCGCGGCGAGCCGGTCGAGCTCCGTCTGTACGGCCCGTTCGGTGCGGTTGTCCAGCGCGCTCGTCGCCTCGTCCAGGATCAGCACCGGCGGGTTGCGCAGCAGGATCCGGGCGATCGCCATCCGCTGTTTTTCCCCGCCGGAGAAGCGGTACCCGCGCTGGCCGACGACGGTGTCGTAGCCCTCCGGCAGCGCGGCGAGGGTTTCGTGGATGTGCGCGGCCTTCGCGGCGGATTCCAGTTCCTCGTCCGTGGCGTCCGGTTTCGCGAACCGCAGGTTCTCCCGCACCGACGCGTGGAAGAGGTAGGTCTCCTGCGACACCAGCCCGACCCCGGCGGCGAGCGAGGCGAGGGTGACGTCGCGGACGTCGGTGCCGTCCACGCACACCTGCCCCTCCGCCACCTCGTACAGCCGGGCGACGAGGTAGGCGAGGGTCGTCTTGCCGGAGCCGGTGGAACCGACGAGCGCGGTGGTCGTCCCGGCAGGCACGTCGAGGTCGATGTCGCGCAGGGTCCACGGGCCGTCCTCGTCGTAGCGGAAGCCCACCCCGCGCATGGACACCGCGCCGCCGCGCACCGCCAGCTCACCGGCGCCGGGTCGGTCTTCGATCTCCGCCGGCAGGTCGAGCACCTCGAAGATGCGCCCGAACAACGCCTTCGCCGAGGCGACGCTCTGGCTGACCGTCTGCATCGCGGTGGCAGGCGCGAGCAGCCGGTTGAGCATGCTGGTGAACGCGACCACGGTGCCGAGCGAAACCGGTGCCGCGCCGCCGGCCAGTTCGAGGCCGGCCACCCAGTAGACGAGTGCCGGGATGATCGTCAGGCTCATCGTCCGCGCCGCCCGCTGCCAGCGCCCGGCCAGTGCGGCACTCCGTTCGAGCATGGCCACCTCGCGCGACTCTGCGGCGAACCGGTCCCGCATCATCGACTGGTTGCCCATGGTCTTGGCCAGCAGCACCCCGGTGACCGACAGGGACTCCTCGACGATGGTGGTCAGCCGGGCCATCCGGCGCGTGCGGCCGCGGGCGAGCTTGCGCTGTTTGCCGCCGAGCCGCAGCGTGAACAGCAGGAACAGCGGCACGACCAGCAGTGAGAGCAGGGCGAGCTGCCAGTCCATGATCAGGATGGCGACGGTGATGGCCAGCACCGTGGTGCCGTTCTGCACGATCGACGCCGCGGTGGTGGTGACCACGTTGTCGACGCCGCCGATGTCGTTGAACACCCGCGACAGCACCTCACCGGTCTTGGTGCGCGTGAAGAAGCCCAGCGACATGCGCTGGAAGCGGCAGTAGACGGACACCCGCAGCTCGTTCATCACCTGCTGGCCGACCGTGTTGGACAGGCCGGTGGTGAGCACGCCGAGCCCGCCGGAGCCGAGCGACGCGGCGATCATCCCGATCGCCAGCAGGCTCACCAGCAGCGCGTCGCGGTGCGGCAGTGCGTCGTCGAGGATCTCCCGGAGCAGGAACGGCGAGGCCACGCCCAGTCCGGCCTGCACCACCAGCAGCACCCCGAGTGTGGCCAGCGCCCGCCGGTGCGGGTGGAACAGGGCGGCGATCCGGCGCAACGGCACGTGCTCGTCGCCGTCCCCGGTGGGTTCGGTCAGCTCCGGACGCCGGATACCGGGAGAAGTCATACGCGTATGTTTACTTATTTCCGACCGTGGATCCAGCAGATTTCTTTTGCGCAGGCCGAAGTGTTCCGGACGCTATCATCAACGTAGGAGTAGGAATGCCTGCGCACCCGTGAGGCCGGGCGGCCGGGGCGGCTACCCTCGGGGGATGCCGGGGTGGCCGTGTGCTGCCCGGCACGCGAACTTTCGACCCAGCTGGAGCGTGCACCCCCGTGTTCGACACTCTCTCCGATCGGCTCACTTCGGCCCTGCAGACGCTGTCGCGCAAGGGCAGGCTGTCCGACGCCGACATCGACGCCACCGCGCGCGAGATCCGCATCGCGCTGCTGGAGGCGGACGTCGCGCTGCCGGTGGTCAAAGCCTTCATCGCGAAGATCAAAGAACGGGCGAAGGGCGCCGAGGTCTCCCAGGCGCTCAACCCGGCGCAGCAGGTCATCAAGATCGTCAACGAGGAGCTCGTGGCGATCCTCGGCGGTGAGACGCGCAGGCTGAGCCTGGCGAAGAACCCGCCGTCGGTGATCATGCTCGCGGGCCTGCAGGGCGCAGGCAAGACCACGCTGGCGGGCAAGCTCGCGCTGTGGCTGAAGAAGCAGGGCCACGCACCGCTGCTGGTCGCCTGTGACCTCCAGCGGCCGAACGCGGTCACCCAGCTGCAGGTGGTCGGCGAGCGGGCGGGCGTACCCACCTTCGCGCCGGAGCCGGGTAACGGCGTCGGCGACCCGGTGGATGTCGCCCGCCGTGCCATCGACGAGGCCAAGCACGCGCAGCACGACATCGTGGTGGTCGACACCGCGGGCCGGCTGGGCGTCGACGAAGAGCTGATGAAGCAGGCCAGCGACATCCGGGCGGCGGTCCGGCCGGACGAGGTCCTGTTCGTGGTCGACGCGATGATCGGCCAGGACGCGGTGACCACCGCCGAAGCGTTCCGCGACGGGGTCGGCTTCACCGGTGTCGTGCTGACCAAGCTCGACGGCGACGCCCGCGGCGGTGCCGCGCTGTCCGTCCGCGAGGTCACCGGGCAGCCGATCCTCTTCGCGTCCAACGGGGAGAAGCTCGAGGACTTCGACACCTTCCACCCGGACCGGATGGCTTCGCGCATCCTCGGTATGGGTGACGTGCTGACCCTCATCGAGCAGGCCGAACAGCACTTCGACCAGGACCAGGCCGAACAGGCCGCGCAGAAGCTCACCAGCGGTCAGCTGACCCTGGAGGACTTCCTCGACCAGATGCTCGCGGTCCGCAAGATGGGCCCGATCGGCAACCTGCTCGGCATGCTGCCCGGCGCAGGCCAGATGAAGGACCAGCTCTCCCAGGTGGACGACACGCACCTGGACAAGCTGCAGGCGATCATCCGCGGGATGACCCCGGCCGAGCGGGCCGATCCGAAGATGATCAACGGCTCCCGCCGGCTGCGCATCGCGAACGGTTCGGGAGTGGCCGTGCGCGATGTGAACGACCTGGTCAACCGCTTCTTCGAGGCGCGCAAGATGATGGCGCAGATGGCCGGCAAGTTCGGCTTCGGCGGTGGTGGCGGCAGCAAATCGCGCAAGGGCAAAAAGGGGAAGAAGGGCAAGGGCCGCGGCCCGACGCAGCCCAAGGTGCGCGGCGGGCTGCCCGGTGGCATGCCGATGCTGCCTCCCGGCGGTGCCGGTGGCGGTGCCGGCATGCCGGACCTGTCCCAGCTCGGCGGCATGAACGACGTGCCCGGCTTCGACCCGTCGAAGTTCAAGCTGCCGAAGAACCCGAAGAGCAAGTGAGCGCACTGCACCTGTCCGGCACCGTCCTGCCCGATGGTGAGCCGCGGGAGCTGTGGATCGATCGCGGCCGGATTTCGTCCGAGCCGGTTCCCGGTGCGGAAACGCTGTCCGCAGGGGGATTCCTGGTACCGGGGCTGGTCGACGCGCACTGCCACCCCGGGATCGGCCCGAAGGGCGCGGTGCCGCAGTCGGCAGCGGTCGAACAGGCCCTGACCGACCGTGCGGCAGGCACGTTGCTGATCCGCGACTGCGGTCTGCCGATCGACGTGCGGCCGCTGCAGTCGCGCGCGGATCTGCCCACGATCATCCGCTGCGGCAGGCACCTCGCGCTGCCGAAGCGGTACCTCCCCGGCTACGCGATCGAGCTGGACGATCCGGCGCTGCTGCCCGATGCGGTCGCCGAGCAGGCCCGCGACGGCGACGGCTGGGTCAAGCTCGTCGGCGACTGGATCGACCGGGCCGAGGGCGACCTCGCGCCGCTGTGGCCGGACGACGTGCTCGCCGAGGCCATCCGCGTTGCGCACGAACTCGGCGCGCGGGTGACCGCGCACGTGTTCGGCGAGGCCGCGCTGCCGGGCCTGATCGAAGCGGGCATCGACTGTCTCGAACACGGCACCGCGCTGTCCTCGGACCAGCTTGCCGAACTGGCCCGCCGCGACGTGGCGCTCGTACCCACGCTGATCAACATCGAGAACTTCCCCGGCATCGCGGACAAGGCCGCGAAGTACCCGACGTACGCGGCGCACATGCGGGCCTTGCACGCCGGTGTCGGCGACATGGTGTCCGCGGCCGTCGAAGCAGGCGTACGCGTCTTCGCGGGCACGGATGCCGGCGGCATGGTCGAACACGGTCTCATCGCGGACGAGATCGAGGCGCTGCACGGCGCCGGCATGTCGCGCACGCAGGCGCTCGCCAGCGCCTCGTGGGCCGCGCGTGAGTGGCTGGGACACCCCGGCATCGAGCACGGTGCACCCGCCGACCTGATCGTCTACCCGGCCGACCCGCGGGACGACCTGGCGG
Source organism: Amycolatopsis ultiminotia (assembly GCF_039536925.1). Lineage (NCBI taxonomy): Bacteria > Bacillati > Actinomycetota > Actinomycetes > Pseudonocardiales > Pseudonocardiaceae > Amycolatopsis > Amycolatopsis ultiminotia. The sequence continues at coordinate 30,608 of NZ_BAAAZN010000022.1, forward strand.
TGCTGCGGCATCCGAAGCACATCCTGCTGGGCGGCACCGTCTTCGACTGACCCCCGCCGCACCCGGGCCGCATGCGGGCACTTAGCGTGAGCCCGTGAACCAGGACGGCGGGGTCAGGCGGGTGTTCGGTGCCCACTGGGCGTTCGTGGCGTTCTTCGCCGGGGTGGCCGGCTACCACCTGGTCACGCTCATCACCGCGGCCGCGGTCAACCGGCAGTCCGGCGACACCGATCCACTCGACCTGGTCGACGGTGCGGCCCTGCTGCTGGCTTTCCTGCCGAACCTGGTGCTCGGCCTCGGACCGGTGGTCGGTTCGCTGCGCTTCGGCGCCGGGCTCGAACGCGATTTCGGGCTGCGTCCGAGCTGGCGCGACGTCCGCATCGGTCTCGCCTGCGGTGCGCTCGCGCTCGTCGTCGGCTACGTGCTCAACCTCGGCGTGATCGCGGTCTACGGCGGCGACGACGTGTCCGACAGCCCGCTGACCGACCTCCCCGAAGTGTCCGGGGGCGGCTACGGGTGGCTGGCCGCGGCGGCTGCGATCACGATCATCGCCGTGCCGGTCACCGAGGAGCTGCTGATGCGCGGGACGTTGTGGAACGCCCTCGTGCACCACCGGGTACCGCCGTGGGTGGTGCTGCTGCTCACCGCGCTCGTTTTCGCGCAGCTGCACGGCGAGGCCTCGCGCACGATCGCGTTGTTCGGCCAGGGCCTGGTGCTCGGACTGGCGCGGTACCTGTCCGGCCGCACCGCGGCGAGTGTGGTCGCGCACGCCGCGAACAACCTGCCGCCTGCGGTATTGCTGTTCACCGGGCACTGATCGTTCCCGTGATCGTTCGAGTACTGTGTGAAGCCGCTCTGCCGGTTAGGCTCGAGGGGTTGATCCGCGCGACCACCGGAGGCCCGGCGTGACGACTTCCGAGCACCGGGAACCCCTTCCCGGTGCCACGCCGATCGCGCCGGAGGACTCGGTGCCCGCTTCCCCCGAGTTTCCGGCGCACCGCTGGGGATTCGGGGCGTTCCTGCTCGTCGAGGCGGTGCTGCTGGCCTCGGCCGCGTTCGTGAGCGTGCTCGTCGGCGAGCCGGCGCCGGGGCAGCCGCTGCCGATCCGCTCGGTCCTGCTCGGCACGATCCTGCCCACCATGATCGCCGCCGGCGTCGCGCTGCTGGCCACCGTCGTGCGCGGCAACGGCCCCGTGCTCGACCTGCGGCTGCACTGGCGCTGGCCGGACGTCAAGGTGGGTCTCAAGTTCGGCGCGCTCGGGCTCGTGGTGGCCTCGCTCGGCGCCTACGTGTGGACCCGGCTGGTCGGCTCGGCGGATGCGACGTCGGCGATCAGCGCGCTGGTGGACGACCGCAAGATGTCGGTGTCCGCGGCCGTGGTGATGTTCGCCTACCTGTGGCTGGTCGGGCCGATCTGCGAGGAGATCATCTACCGCGGGCTGCTCTGGGGCGCGGTCGAGCGGCTGAACTGGCGGGGCGAACGGTGGGGCCGGTTCGCCGCGTTCCTGCTGTCCACCGCGGTGTTCGCGGCGAGCCACCTCGAACCGTTGCGCACCACGCTGTTGCTGGTCATCGCGATCCCGATCGGGCTGGCCCGGCTGGCCACCGGACGGCTCGCGGGCAGCGTCGTGGCACACTCGGTGAACAACTTCCTGCCCGCGGTGGCGATCCTGCTCGGCGCGCTCGGGGTGACCTCGATCTGAGCGCCGCCCGGGGTCTGCGCAGGCGGTCCGGCGCCGTCTGGCAGAATGTTTGCTTGCCCGCTTCCGCCGGACCCTCTCACCGTGTGGAAGCTCCTGACCTCCGGGTGCCCGCGGCCTTGTCCCCACGGGGTTCGGCGTGCGCCCGCACCGCACCAGAGAGCAACGAGGAGTACCCACACCCGTGGCCGTCAAGATCAAGCTGCAGCGCCTCGGCAAGATCCGTGCGCCGTACTACCGCATCATCGTCGCCGACGCGCGCACCCGCCGGGACGGCAAGGCCATCGAGACGATCGGCAAGTACCACCCCAAGCAGGAGCCGAGCCTGATCGAGGTCAACACCGAGCGCGCGCAGTACTGGCTGGGTGTCGGCGCGCAGCCGACCGAGCCGGTGCAGCGTCTCCTCGAGATCACCGGTGACTGGCAGAAGTTCAAGGGCCTGCCGGGCGCCGAGGGCACCCTGAAGGTCGCCGAGCCGAAGCCGTCCAAGCAGGACCTGTTCAACGCGGCGCTGGCCGCGGCCGGTGAGGAGCCGGTCGCCGAGGCCACCACGCCGAAGAAGAAGTCGGCCCCGAAGAAGGCCGACAAGGCCGAGGCCGGCGAGTCGGCCGAGGGCGAGAAGTCCGAGTGAGCTTCCTCGCCGATTCCCTCGAGCACCTGGTGCGCGGGATCGTCGACAACCCGGACGAGGTCCGGGTCGAGCTGCTGACCACACGCCGTGGCCGCACGCTCGAGGTGCATGTGCACCCCGACGATCTCGGCAAGGTGATCGGCCGGGGCGGGCGCACTGCGACCGCCCTGCGCACCGTGATGGGCGGCATCGGTGGCCGAGGCGTCCGGGTGGACGTCGTCGACACCGATCGCTGACCCGGTTACCTCGGATTCGGACGGTCAGGATGGACGTCGTAGTCGGCCGGATCGCGAAAGCGCACGGCATCCGCGGCGAGCTCGCGGTGGACGTGCGCACCGACGCTCCGCAGGAGCGGTTCGCGATCGGCGCGGTCGTCACGACGAAGCTGCGAGACGGCAGCGAGAGGGACCTCACCGTGGCAGCCGCCCGCGAACACAGCGGGCGGCTGCTGGTGCGTTTCGAGCAGGTGCTCACGCGCGAAGTGGCGGAGACGCTGCGTGGTGCGCTCCTGCTCGTGGACACCGGTTCGCTGCCGCCGACCGGTGATCCGGAGGAGTTCTACGACCACGAGCTGGCCGGTCTTCGCGCCGAGCTGGCCGACGGTTCGGTCGTGGGCACCGTTGCGGACGTCGTGCATTCCCCGGCCGGTGAGCTGCTCCAGCTCGACGCGGACGGCCGCGAAGTGCTGATCCCGTTCGTGCGGGCCATCGTGCCGACCGTGGACGTCGCGGGTGGCCGGGTCGTGCTCGACCCTCCGGAAGGGCTGCTGGAATGAAGGCACGTTCGGTGCGCATCTCGGCCGCGGTGCTGCTTTCCGCGGTACTCGCCACCGCCGGTCTGACCTCTCCCGCGGCCGCGGCCGCGCCGGTCTACGGCGACTTCTCGATGATGTTCAGCCGCAGCGCAGGGCAGTACGCGCCGCCGGGGGAGCAGGCCTTCCAGTGGGCCTGGTCGCCGCAGTCGGCCACCGAATCGCAGATCTCCTGGGGCGACCCCCGGGCGTGGCCGCCCGGCGACGCCGAGCACTTCGTGCACGCGGGCGACTGGGTGCTGCTGGACGGATGGGACGGCAACGGCACGTACTACACCCAGCGCGTGACCAGCGAATCGCTGTGTCACGGCGAGGAGTGCACGCCGATCCCGTCGGACGGCGGCCGCCAGCACTACGTGCAGTGGACCGTGCCGGCGCAGGACTACCGGCTCGTCGCCGAGGGCACCGTCACCGAGCAGAGCAGCGGCAAGACCTTCCGGTTCCGGCATGCGCAGACCTGGGGTGCGCCGGCGCCGTGCAGCGTGGCCGCCTTCGGCGAGCGGACGTGCATCACGCAGAGCGAATCGTGGTCGGACGACAAGGACCTGCCTGCCGGTTCGCCGGTGCGCGAGACGCTGCGCCGGGACATCCGGATCGCACAGGGTCTCGGCATGGCGTTCTCGATCGACCAGCAGGTGCCCGCGCCGTGGCACGCGGAGGCCACCGAGTACTGGAACTGGTAGCAGTGCGCATCGACGTCGTCACGATCTTCCCCGAATACCTCGACCCGTTGCGTGCCGCGTTGCTGGGCCGGGCGATCGACCGCGGGCTCATCGAGATCGGCGTGCACGACCTGCGCGACTGGACGCACGACGTGCACCGCGCGGTCGACGACGCCCCGTACGGCGGCGGTCCCGGCATGGTGATGAAGCCGCAGATCTGGGGTCCGGCACTCGACGAGGTGTGCCGTCCGGAGACCCGCCTCGTGGTGCCGACACCGGCCGGACGGCCGTTCACCCAGGAGCTGGCGCACGAATACGCGGCCGAGCCGCACCTGGTGTTCGCCTGCGGCCGCTACGAGGGCATCGACCAGCGGGTGGTGGACGACGCGGCGCGGCGGATGCCGGTCGACGAGGTGTCCATCGGCGACTACGTGCTGGTCGGCGGTGAGGCCGCGGTGCTGGTCATCGTCGAGGCCGTGGTCCGGCTGCTGCCCGGAGTGCTCGGCAACGCGCGGTCCGCGGCCGAGGACTCGTTCTCCGACGGCCTGCTCGAAGGACCCAGCTACACCCGTCCGGAAGTGTGGCGCGACCTGGCGGTGCCGGACGTGCTGCGCTCGGGGAACCACGCGGTGATCGACCGCTGGCGCCGGGACCAGGCGCTGGCCCGCACCGCCGCGCGCCGCCCCGATCTACTGGCCCGGTTGCCGGAGGGTAACCTCGACAGCCGGGATCACGAGGTGCTCGGCAGGCTCGGCGAGCATCCCGGATAGACCCCGTGCGAAGCAGGCACCCGCGCCTCTGCCATACTTGACCGGTTGGCGTGAGTGGACCGCCTCGTTCACGAGCCCGCCATCAGCCCCCGGTGTGGTCGCAGCGGTGTCGTTGCGCGCCTGGGCGGATGTACCCGAGAACACGAACCGACGAGGACGGACCACCGATGAACACCCTGGACGCGCTGGACGCGCAGTCACTGCGTTCCGACATCCCGGACTTTCGTCCGGGCGACACGCTCAAGGTCCACGTCCGCGTCATCGAGGGCAACCGCGAGCGCAACCAGATCTTCCAGGGCGTCGTGATCCGCCGTCAGGGCGGCGGCATCCGGGAGACCTTCACCGTCCGCAAGGTCTCCTTCGGCGTCGGCGTGGAGCGCACCTTCCCGGTGCACTCGCCGAACCTCGCCAAGGTCGAGGTCTTCAAGCGCGGTGACGTGCGGCGCGCGAAGCTGTACTACCTGCGCGAGCTGCGCGGCAAGAAGGCGAAGATCAAGGAGCGCCGCGACAGCCGCGAGACCACCTCTGCCTCCTGAGTGACGGCGCGGTTACCGGTAGCCTGGCGACGTGGTCGAACCCGTGTCCCAGAACGCCGCTGAGGACGACCCCGATCGCTCGGAGGAAGACCGGGAACGGTCCGCCGGGCGCAAGGGGTCGCACCGGCAGGGAAAATCCCAGAAGAAGCGGTCGTTCTGGAAGGAACTGCCGATTCTGATCGTGATCGCACTGGTGCTCACGATCCTGATCCAGGCGTTCCTCGCGAAGGTCTACATGATCCCCTCGGGATCCATGGAGTCCACGCTGCACGGCTGTCCGGGCTGCACCGGCGACCGGATTCTGGTCGACCGGGTCACCTACGATTTCACGGACCCGTCGCCGGGCGACGTGATCGTGTTCAAGGGCCCACCCGCGTGGACCGAGAACGAGGTCGCCCCGCAGGAATCGAGCAACGTCGTGGTGCGCGCGCTGCGTGGCCTCGGCTCGCTGGTCGGATTCGCCCCGCCGGACGAGCGGGACTTCGTCAAGCGGGTCATCGCGGTCGGCGGCCAGACGGTGCAGTGCTGTGATGCGCGAAACCGCGTGATCGTGGACGGCAAGGCGCTCGACGAGCCGTACATCCACTGGGAGGACGCGAGCCACCCGGTGCAGGAAACGTTCGCGCCGGTCAAGGTTCCGCAGGGTGCGCTCTGGGTGATGGGCGACAACCGCAACAACTCCAGCGACTCGCGGTACCAGGGTGGCGGCGGCCCCAACGGCGCGGTGCCGGTCGACGACGTCATCGGCAAGGCCCGCCTGATCGTGCTGCCGCCGAGCCGATGGGGAGTCATCTCGGCTCCCGATCCGCAGGAGAACGCCCAACCGGTGGCGCTCGGTGCGCCCGCGTGGCAGCAAGGTCTGCCGCTGGGCGCCGGCGTCGCGGCGGCAGTGCCTGCGCTTTACTCCGGACGGCGCCTGAAGGCCGGTCTCCGCAGGGCGGCCGGCCGGAGACGGTAAGTGCACTGCACTTCAGACGACAGCCGGGTGGTGCCGCTGTGACTGTTCCCGTTCCCCGTATTCCCGCCGAGCCGCTGCGCCCGGCGCGGGCCGTGGTGCGTGGCGAGCTGTTCTGGGGTCTGCAGGGCGCGCTGGACCGGCGCGGGCTGGGGCCGGTCGCCGGTGTGGACGAGGCCGGCGCAGGGGCGTGCGCCGGCCCGCTGGTGGTGGCGTCCTGCGTGCTGCGTCCCGGTGACGGTGCGCGGCTGCCCGAGCTCACCGATTCGAAGATGCTCACCGCGAAGGCACGCGACCGGGTCTACGACCGCGTCCTGCAGCGTGCGCTCGACCACGCGATCGTCGTGATCCCCACCGAACAGGTCGATCTGCTCGGCATCCGGGTGATGAACCTGGAGGGCATGCGCCGCGCGGTGGCCGCGTTGCGCACCCATCCCGGATACGTGCTCACCGACGGCTTCCCGGTCCCCGGCATCCCCGCCCCGAACGCCGCGGTGATCAAGGGCGACCGCAGCGTCGCGGCCATCGCGGCGGCATCGGTGCTGGCCAAGGTGACCAGGGACCGCATCATGACCGGCCTGCACGAGGAGCTGCCGCACTACGGTTTCGCCGTGCACAAGGGCTACAGCACCTCCGACCACCTCGCCGCGCTGAGCGAGCACGGCCCGAGCCGGGTGCACCGCTGGTCCTACACGAATGTGGCCACCGCGGCGGTCGCCCACGGGCTCACCCCACCGCATCCGGTCGTACTCACCTACGCTGCATTGGAGAACTCTCTGGAAAAGACGGGCGGGCCGGTCCGTGCCCCGGGCCGCTCAGTGGGTAAGAATGAACGCTCCGCCGCCGGAGCAGGACGAACGCGAGGAGGGGCGCGGATTTCATGAGCGCAGAGGATCTCGAGAAGTACGAGACCGAGATGGAGCTCTCGCTGTACCGCGAGTACCGCGACATAGTCGGCCAGTTCTCGTACGTGGTGGAGACCGAGCGGCGGTTCTACCTGGCCAACGCAGTGGACGTCCAGGTGCGGGACGGCGGCGGCGAGGTGTACTTCGAAGTCCGCATGTCGGACGCCTGGGTCTGGGACATGTACCGCCCGGCCCGCTTCGTCAAGCACGTCCGGGTCATCACCTTCAAGGACGTCAACGTGGAAGAACTGGACAAACCAGACCTCCGCCTCCCCGAAGACGGCCCGTTCTCCGGCTGAGCCCACCGCCCCCGGAGGCCGTGCGCGATCCTGCCGAGCCCGCAAGCCGCCGGGTGTTCTGCCTGGTCCCGCAGGCCGTGGACTCGGTCCCGCCACGCCGTAGGCCGCGGGCCGAGTCCCGCTGGCCCTGGGCTGAGTCTCGCCGGGCCCGCCGTCGCTCAGGCTGTCGACTTTGGTCCCACCAGGCCTGCCACGGCCACCAGGCCACCAGGCCCGCAGGCCACGGGTCGCGGGTCGCGGGTTGCAGGCCGCGGTCGCAGGCCACGGGTCGCGGGCTGCTGGCGTCGGGCTGCTGGCGTCGGGCTGAGTCTCGCCAGCTCCACCGGCCCCGCAGGCTGTGTCTCCCAGACTCACCAGACCCGCCGGCTGCCCCCAGCCCCTACCGGGTCCGCTGGCCTCGGGCTGGGTCTCTCCGGTCCCACCAGACCCGCAGGTTGTTCCCCTAGTTCCCCTACCGGGTCCGCTGGCCTCGGGCTGGGTCTCTCCGGTCCCACCAGACCCGCAGGTTGTTCCCCTAGTTCCCCTACCGGGTCCGCTGGCCTCGGGCTGGGTCTCTCCGGTCCCACCAGACCCGCAGGTTGTTCCCCCAGTCCCACCACCGGGTCCGCTGGCCTCGGGCTGAGTCTCACCGGTCCCACCAAGCCCCGCCGGCCGCGGGCTGAGCCTCGCCAGCTCCACCAACCCCGCAGGCTGTGCCCCAGACCTACGGCCGTCGGTGGGCCCCGTCAGTCTCGAAGTCCGCGAGCCGAGTCTCGCCGATCTCGCAGCCCACGGACAGTTTTGCCCGTTGCCCTCGCCCGAGTCGCACTGTTCCCGGTGGTCGCGCGGAGTCCCACCGTTCCCGCGGAGCCATCGGTTGGCCCGCACCGTTCCCGCTGCGCACACCGAACCTCGATACCACCCCACGTCGACGTCCTCGTCCTCCGTTCACCCTCGCGAGCTGCGTCAATCCACAACCCCCCAGTTGTCCACAGCTGCGCCGGAAGGTCCTGGCTTTGCCTTGGTCACGCTGAGATTGTGGAGCCATGACGCACCGTGATGGCCGGTGCGTCACCGATCGAGGGGGGACACATGAAGGACGAGCCGCACCCCGGCGCGCTCTGGCGCCGGACGTTCGGGCGCTGGGGCGAGGACCTGGCTGTCCGGCACCTGCAGGCGGCCGGAATGGTGCTGTTGAGCCGCAACTGGCACTGCCGTGAAGGCGAACTCGACCTCGTCCTGTCCGATCGCGAGCGCGTCGTGTTCTGCGAGGTGAAGACCCGTTCCGGAGACGCCTACGGAACGCCGGCCGAATCGGTCACCGCCGAAAAGATCGACCGCGTCCACCGCGCGGCAATGCGCTGGCTGCGCGAGTACCGCGTCGGTTGGTGCCGCACCCGCTACGACGTGGTCACCGTCTTCGCGCGGGTCGGCCGGCAGCCGGTCATCCAGCACTTCGCCGGGGCATTCTGATGCCACACGCCAAAGCCTGGTCCGTCGCGCTGGTGGGCATCGACGGCCGCGTGGTCGAGATCGAGGCCGACCTCGGCGGTGGCCTGAGCCGGGTCACCCTCGTCGGTCTGCCGGACGCCGGGCTGCGCGAGGCGAAGGACCGGGTCCGCTCGGCCGTGCGCAACTCCGGTCAGCCCTGGCCGGACGGCAAGATCACCCTCGCGTTGTCCCCGGCCAACCTGCCGAAAATGGGGTCGGGCTACGACCTCGGCATCGCCGCCGCGGTACTGGCCGCGACCGGCGCGGTGCCGGCCACCAAGCTGTTCCGCACCATCCTGCTCGGCGAACTCGCGCTCGACGGCCGCATCCGCCCGGTCCGCGGGGTACTGCCCGGCCTGCTCGCCGCCCGCGCCGCCGGTCACGAACGTGCGGTCGTCCCCGCGGAATCGCTGTTCGAAGCCGCCCTTGTCGACGGACTGGAGGTAGCCGGCGCCGCCCGCCTTGCCGACCTCGTCGCCTGGCTGCACGACGAAGGCGAGCTTACCCCGGCACCGCCGCCGACGGTCACCGAACCGGCGGCGGAGCCCGATCTGGCCGACGTCGTAGGGCAGCCGGAAGCGCGCTGGGCGCTGGAAGTCGCCGCGGCGGGTGGTCACCACCTGCTGCTCACCGGTCCGCCGGGGGTAGGCAAAACTCTTCTTGCGCAACGACTTCCCGGAATTCTGCCGGAGCTGTCGGCGGAAGAATCCTTGCAGGTCACCGCGATCCACTCGGTCGACGGATCGCTGTCCGCGTCGTCACCGCTGGTGGCGGTTCCGCCGTTCGTCGCCCCACACCACTCGATCACCGCGGCCGCCCTGATCGGCGGCGGTACCGGTCTGGCCGCGCCCGGTGCGATCAGCCGAGCCCACCGCGGCGTCCTGTTCCTGGACGAGGCGGCCGAATTCGGCAACCAGAAACTCGATTCCCTCCGCACCGTCCTGGAAGAAGGCGAGGTACGCATTTCCCGGGCGAAGGGCGTTGTCCGCTACCCGGCCAGGTTCCAGCTGATCATGGCGACGAACCCGTGTCCGTGCGCCCCGGCCCGGGAAGCCGACTGCACTTGCTCGGTCACCGCCCGTCGGCGCTACCTCGCCCGGCTGTCGGGCCCGCTTCTGGACCGGGTCGATCTCCGGGTGCGTCTCCGCCCGCTGACGGCGATTTCCGCCCACCGTACGACAACCCCGGAAACTTCGGCGACAGTCCGAGCCCGGGTCCTCGCCGCCCGTGAGCGTGCCCAGCACCGCTGGCAACACCACGGCTGGCGAAAGAACTCGGAAGTGCCCGGCCCGGTACTCCGGCGGGATTTCCCGCTGCCCGCCTCCACGACCGCGGTTCTCGACCGAGCGCTGGACAGAGGCCTCCTCACCGCCCGAGGCGCCGATAGATGCCTCCGGATCGCCTGGACCCTGAGCGACCTGGCCGGGCTCCCCATCCCGGACACCGACCAGGTGACCGCCGCCCTCAACTTCCGCGAAAGAAGCGCCGCATGACCACCAGCACTTCGCCCCGGCACCGCGATCCCGAGCCCGTCACACCGCGACCACCGCACGATCTCATCCCGCCACCACCAGATGGCCTGCGCTTTGTCGCACTGCCGCGCCCGGATGGCCTGCGTTGTGTCGTGCCGTTACCACTGGGCAATTTGCACCTCCTCACGGCGTCACTGCCGCGCTCTTTCGCAGCGCTGCCGGACAGTTCGCGCTGTCTCACACTGCCGTTGCCGGATGGTCCGTGCTGTCGTGCACCGCTGCTGGGTGGTTCGGGTTGTCTCACACTGCCGTTGCCGGATGGTCCGTGCTGTCGTGCACCGCTGCTGGGTGGTTCGGGTTGTCTCACACTGCCGTTGCCGGATGGTCCGTGCTGTCGTGCACCGCTGCTGGATGGTCCGCACCGTCTCGCGACGCCGCTGCCGGACCGTCCGCGCAGTCGCGTGCCGCCGTGATCGCCCCTGGCCGAGCTGGCTACTGCGCTGGTCACGATGTGCCCGAGCAACCGTCCTTCCACGACCCGACCGGCCAGCTCGGCCGCGCACCAGCGCGCTCGGGTCTCCACCGCGCCGCCTGCCGCAGTGACCGGGTCGTTCGGGAGACCTGCCGCACGGATCAGCCGGCGCCGAACCGGCCTCACCGCCATCCACCGAACCCGCAGAACGCGAACTGAGGAAACGGAGTACTCGATGACCAACCCAGCCCGTCAACCCGGCGTCGCCGGTGCAACCCGGTCAACGCATCGCCGCCCCCGCAAACCGACGGCCGCATTGCCCGCCGCAGGGCGCCACCTGCACCCCGTCGAGAACCACGACCTCCGGCCCGAACACGATCCCGCTCGGGTTCGGGACCGCCTCGCCCCGCACCGGCATCTGGTGGTCCTGCCGCCTGTGGAATCCGGCCTGCGAAGAGACGCGGCATGACCGCCGCCGTCCAGGACCAGACCGCGGCCACGGATGCCGAACGTCTCGCCCGCGCGTACCTGCTCCGCGTGGCCGAGCCGCCCGCCCCGGCCCTGCTGGCGTTCGTGGGGGAGCACGGGCCGATCGAAGCCGCGCGGCGGGTCCGGGCAGCCGAGTGTCCCGAGCGCGTCCGCCGGGAGACCGCGGCCAGACGGGAAACGGTGGCCGCGGAGCGGGATCTCGAGCAAGCAGACAAATCCGGCGCGCGGCTCGTCACCCCGGAGGACCACGAATGGCCCGCCTGGCCGCTGTTGTCGTTGGCAGTCGCGACTGGCCGCGGAGTGCAGAACGTCGCCGCACCACTCGCGCTGTGGGTTCGCGGCCCCGCGAATCTCGCGGAGACGGCCGACCGGGCCGTCGCCATTGTCGGAGCCAGGCTGGCCACGGACTACGGGCTGCACAACGCACTCGAGTTCGCCCATGCGCTCGCGGTCCGCCAGGTGCCGGTGTTCTCCGGCGCCGCGATGGGGATCGACGCCGCCGCACATCGTGGTGCGCTGAGTGGTGACGGGGCCACCGTCGCGTTGCTCGGTTGTGCGGTCGACCTCGCCTACCCTTCCGGCCACGCTGACCTGCTCAAGCGGATCGTCGACAGCGGCGGCGCGGTGGTCAGCGAGTACGCGCCGGGCACTCCACCGGCCCGGCACAGGTTCCTCGTGCGCAACCGCCTCATCGCGGGTCTCACCGACGGCACGGTGGTGGTGGAGGCAGGCGTACGCAGCGGAGCACGCAACACAGCCACCACCGCGGGCGCGCTCGGCAAAGCCGTGATGGCGTTGCCCGGTCCAGCGCATTCCGGCAACTCGGCCGGCTGCCACGCACTCATCCGGGACTGCAAAGCCACCCTCGTGACCACTGCCGACGAGGTTCTGGAGACGGTCGGCCGTTTCGGTATCGCGGAAGCCGAATCGGAAACGCCACGTCGTCCCACCGACCATCTCGGGCCGGAGGCGCTGCGGGTCTACGAGGCGCTGGTGCCACGTGCCGGTCGCACTCCGGAGGAGGTCGCGGAGGATGCCGGGGTGCCCGTCACGAGGGTCCGCGCGTTGCTGCCGGAGCTGGAAATCGACGGCTTCGCAGTCCGGGGTGACACCGGATGGCGCCGGATCGTCCGAACGGCCGCCCGATGACCGGCGTGGCGATGCTTGACCAACGGCGGTGGTTCGCGCAGCGTAATCGCCATGTCGTCTGCGACCGCGCGCACCGGAGCTCCGGCGCGTCCCGGCGGGCACCGAAAACGCCCGCCACGCCCCGATCTTCGGGCTCTCCGGGATGCGTTGCCGAAGGCGGCGCAAGCCGTCGTGACCGATTACGAACGGCATCTGTCGCTGGAGCGAGGGCTGTCGCCGCACACTGTCCGCGCCTACGTCGGCGACATCGTTTCCTTGCTGGCGTTCCTGACCGCGGAGGAGGGCGACGCTCCGCCGCGGAGCCTTGACGACCTCGACATCACGCAGCTGCGTGCGTGGCTTGCCGGGCAACGCACCGAGGGCGCGGGCCGGACCACCTTGGCCCGTCGCGCCGCGGCAGCACGCACGTTCACCGCCTGGGCACATCGCACCGGGCAGCTGAAGGCGGATCCAGGAGGCCGGCTGGCCGCGCCCCGGGCGCACCGGACGTTGCCGGGGGTGCTGCGTGCCGACCAGGCTGGTGCGCTGATGGCTGCCTCCGCGAAAGGAGCAGTCGAACGGGATCCGGTTGCACTGCGTGACCGTGCGCTGATCGAGCTACTGTACGCGACGGGCATCCGAGTGTCGGAACTGTGCGGCCTGGATGTCGGCTCGGTGGATTTTCCACGCCGGGTGGTTTCGGTCGTCGGCAAGGGGGACAAGGAGCGAACGGTTCCGTTCGGCGTCCCGGCCGCTGCGGCGCTGTCGGAGTGGCTGGCGGAGGGGCGGCCCGCGCTGGCCGGGGAACGGTCCGGTCCGGCGCTCTTCCTGGGCGTTCGAGGCAAGCGGCTCGATCCTCGTGCGGCACGCCGGGTGGTGCACGAAGCGGTGGCGGCTGTGCCCGGTGCGCTCGACATGGGACCGCACGGGTTGCGGCACTCCGCCGCAACTCATCTGCTCGAAGGAGGTGCCGATCTCAGGAGCGTTCAGGAACTGCTCGGTCACGCTACGCTTGCCACGACTCAGCTCTACACTCACGTGACCGTCGATCGGTTGAAGGCGATCCATGACCGAGCACATCCCCGGGCCTGACGAGGCCGGTGGTGGCCCGGCCGGGGGAACCAGGGCAGAGCTGACGGCGCACGCGCATCCGCACGAGCACGGAGACCACACTGATCCGCATGTCGAGAACGACCGTGCAATGACCGCTACACCGCAGGTCACGGAAACCGGGGCGGTAGTCCCCGGCACGCCGGACGCCGTCAACGGGGACGGGCGTCCCGGTCATGACGTCGATGCGGGGATCCAGGCGCTGTGGCAGCAGTTCGCCGACCAGCCGGACCAGGCGTCGCGCGATCGGCTGGTGCTGCACTACGCGCCGCTCGTGAAGTACGTCGCCGGACGGGTCGGCACCGGCCTGCCCACCCACGTCGACGTGGGCGACCTGGTGCAGTCGGGCATCTTCGGGCTGGTCGACGCCATCGAGAAGTTCGACCCGGATCGCGGGCTGCGGTTCGAGACGTACGCGATGCAACGCATCCGCGGCGCGATCCTCGACGATCTGCGATCCCAGGACTGGGTTCCGCGCGCGGTGCGAAGCAAGGCCAAGGAGACCGCGCGGGCGCTGGAACGGCTCGGCGCGCGTCTGCATCGCACGCCCACCGACGCCGAACTCGCCGGCGAGCTGGGCGTGGGCCTCGGCGAGCTGCGGGACTTCTACGGCCAGCTGCGCCTCACCAGCGTCGTGGCGCTCGAGGACCTCGTCGCCGCGGGCAAGGACGCCGGTTCACTGGTGGACACGCTGCCCGACGACGGCGCTGTCGACCCGGTCGCCGTCCTCGTCGACCAGGACAACCGGCGGCAGCTCGCGGAGGCCATCGCCCAGCTGACCGATCGCGACAAGATCGTGGTGAGCCTCTACTACTTCGAAAGCCTCACACTCGCCGAGATCGGCAAGGTCCTCGGCGTCACGGAGTCGAGGGTGAGCCAGCTGCACACCCGCGCGGTGATGCGGCTGCGCGCCAAACTGATGGAGCAGCCCAACAGCTGAACTGATGGAGCAGCCCAATAGCTGAACGGCCGGAACAGCCCGACGACCGGGCCGACGCTGCGCCTCCCGATGTCAGGGACACGTGTGCGGAGCACTCGGGCGATGTGCGCGGTCCGATGACCGCTCGGTGCGCGCCGCCCGACGGCTGGGGCGATCGCACGGTTCGACAGCTGAGGCGTTCGCGCGCGGTCTGGCAACTGGGGCTGTGGAGCACGGGCTCGATGACCGGTGCCGGGCCGTGGCGTGGCGTTCGATGACAGGACGGTATTGCGTGCCGACCGGCGGTTGGCGCGCTGGTGCACGCTCCGCGTACAAGAAGCGTGCGGTCCGATGGGCGCTGCCGCTGTGTGGCGTTCGATGGCTGGTGGGTGCGTGCTGGTGGGTGCGTGCTGATGGCCAGCGTCGCCGTGCGGCGTTCGATCGCCTGGCCAGTGGGTCTTGTACGCGGAGCGTGGTGCGTGCAGATCGGCGGTCCAGGGGGCGGCCGTGCGTGGCGATCGGCGGTCCGGGGATGGTGGTGCGTGGCGATCGGCGGTCCGGGGTGGTGGGTGGTGCGTGCTGATCGGCGGTCGGCGGTGGTGGTGTGTGCAGTTTGGTGACCGGGGCGATGCGTGCTGTCCGATGGCGGGGGCGATCGGGCGTGCGGTCCGATGCTCGGGGACGTGTGCGGGCAGTGCTCGGGGGCGTGTGCGGCCGGTACCTCGAGCGATGGTGTGTGCGGTCCGACGGTCAGTGTGCGGGCGGCCTGGCGGTTGGGTGGCGCGGGCAGCGTGGCAGCTTCGGCTGGCTGAATAGTCTGGTCACTGGTTGTGGCGTCGCTCTTCTGCGTCCGGGCTTTCGTCCGGGGCTGGTTGAGGTTCCCCCTTTCGGGTGTTTCTGCGGTGCAGGTGGTGGTCGGTCTCGTGCATGTTCACGGTCCTTCTGCCCACGGTTTGAGCCGCACCCGGCTCGGGGTGCCGACCAACGCCAGCGGATCGACGTACTCCGCACCGCGCCGGGCGCCCCAGTGCAGGCAGGCCGGCACCGGGCAGCCGGGATGTCCGGGTACGACCGTCCCCAGCGGCTGGCTGCGGTAGACTTGGTCGCCGACGGTAACCGTCGGGGTGACCGGAAGGTACGTCGTGTGGAGACCGCCGTCGTGGTCCAACGCGATCACGCCGCGGCCGGCGACCTGCCCGGCGAACACCACCACTCCCATGTCCGCGGCGAGTACCTGCTGGCCCGGCGAGGCTTCGAGGTCGACGCCACGGTGGCCCGGCCCGTAGGGCGTCTCGGGTGGCTCGAAGTTCCGGGTCACCTTGGGACGAGGGGTCAACGGCCAGGCGAACCTCCCGGCTTGTGCCACGGGAGCTGAGGAGGCGGGCGGCGTCCCCGGCGGTTCACTGGCGTCGGCACGTGTATTCAGCACGATGGCCGACCAGACGATCAGGACTACCGCAGCCGTTCCGACCAGCCAGATGCGCCGTACGCGGCCACGTGGGTCGAACAACGGCATGGCACCGCCCGATCCTGCCAACCGCCGCGGCGGTTCGTCCCACCTGAAATCCCCGGAGCGCGAGGCCCGCATCGCGATCCGTCCGGCCACTCGGCTTCGCCGGCGGATCCTTTCGGCAGCAAGGGAAAACCACTTCGTCGCAGCGATGGCGAAGGTAAGGCGGCGAGCGGTCCGTACGGCTAAGCACAGGAAGGCGAACAACATGTGTGCGAAGCGGCTGATCCTTCTCCTGCGGGCAGCGAGCGCCGGGCTGCCGGGTGACCGGCCGGACGGTGCGAAGCCGAACCGGGACGGTCGGCTCGGCTGCCGCCGATGGCGACCGCCGCGAGGCGGTCCGGCGGCATGGTCGTCGGGGTCAGTGTGGTTGCCGGGGTCAGTGGTGCCAACCCGGTTGGTGTTGCCAACGGAGTCGGTGGCGGCAACCCGGTTGGTGTTGCCAACGGAGTCGGTGGCGGCAACCCGGTTGGTGTTGCCAACGAAGTTGGTGGCGGCAACCCGGTTGGCAGGTCCGTCGGGCTTGATGGGGCCGATGCGGTCGGCGCTGCCGATGGGGTGATTGGGGTCGGCGGGGCCAACACGTTGGTCAGGGCGAATGGGGCCGGTGCCGTCGAGCGGATGGCAGGCGGGCTTCGCGAGCAGAACCGTGCCGACTCGAGCGTCGCCGGGAACTTCCAGGAGGGCAGTTCGCGATTCGGCGGCCAGCCTGCTGATCAACTCGGTGGTGGCCAGGACGACGGGATGGTGGTCCGTCGTCGTTGCGGCGCAGGGTCGGAGCCGTTCGGTGCCCTCGGTCCGGGGTGAGGACCGGGCGGCGACGTCGGGAGGGAAGGAACCTGAACCACCGGCCGGAACTGGCGCCGCGTTGCCGGGGCGGGTCACTCCCGCGTGGTCGGGTTGGTGCGGTGCTGGGTGGCCGGGGTGGTGTGCTGCAGAGGGATCAGTGTGGCGCGGCGCCGGGCGATCGGCGTGCAGGTGCGTTGGGTCCTTGGCGTGGTGGGACGTCGGGTCGGTGGGGTGGCGTGGCGTCGGGTTGTCGGCGTGGTGTGGCGTCGGGTTGTCGGGGTGGAGGGGCGTCACGTTGGCGGGGTGGTGTGGCGTCGGGTTGTCGGCGTGGTGTGGCGTCGGGTCGGCGGCGTGGAGGGGCGTCAGGTCGGCGGCGTGGTGTGGCATCGGGTTGTCGGGGTGGTGCGCTGCCGGGCGCTCGGGTTGGTGCGGTGTCGGGTGATTGCGGCGAACCAGTGCCGAGTCGTCGGGGTGGTGCGGCCTGGGTGCGGCGTTAACGGCGGTATCGCGGGTGGACGCAGAGGGAATGGTGGCGGTCTTGGCGGCGGTGGTGCCGTCGGAGGTGGCGGCAGTATCCCTGGCATCGGCGGAGGTGGCGGCAGCATCGGCGGCGATGGTGGATGGCGGGCTGGTGGAGGTGGGGTCGGCGGATGTGCGGCTGGTGGACGCAGGGCCGGTGCAGGGGGCGGTGATGGACGTGGGGCTGGTGAACGCAGGACTGGTGGGTGTGGCGCTCATGGATATAGGGCCGGCGGTTACGGCGCTGGTCGACGCGGGGCTGGTGCAACTGGCGTTAATGGATGTGGCGGGGCCGGTGGCCGTAATGCTGGAGGGCATGGCGCCGGCGTGGGCGGGCATGGCGGCGGATGTGGTGGCGGATGTGGCGTAGGCGGG
Source organism: Amycolatopsis ultiminotia (assembly GCF_039536925.1). Taxonomy (NCBI): domain Bacteria; kingdom Bacillati; phylum Actinomycetota; class Actinomycetes; order Pseudonocardiales; family Pseudonocardiaceae; genus Amycolatopsis; species Amycolatopsis ultiminotia. The sequence continues at coordinate 48,130 of NZ_BAAAZN010000022.1, forward strand.
CCTGGTGCTGGCGGGCGTGACGTCGGTGGGCGTGGCATCGGTGACCGTGGCATCGGAGGTCTCGGCCTTGGTGGGTTCGGCCTTGGTGGGTTCGGCGGTCCCGGTGTCGCGGATTCCGGGTGCTGTTGTGCTGTGTTGTGGCGTTGGGTGGGTGGGGGTGTGCGTCCGTGCCTGCTGGGGGATGGCTTCGGGGTTGCGGTGGGGGAGGAGCGGGATCGGGTGTGGTCTGGTCACGAGGTTCATGCTCGGGGACCGGGCCGTCCGGGACGGGCGGTTGGGGTGGGGTTGTCCACAGGCTGGCGTGGTTGTGGACAACCCTGGGAGGGTCAGCCGCCGCCGGTGGGGGTGGGGCTGGTGGCAGGGGGTAGAATCAATTCCGCAGTCCACTCTGTGGGCTGACTTCGCGTGCACGTGTGTGCGCTCACGGACGGTCCGCTTCGCGGCGGGACCCGGACGGAGGGGCGCGCGGTGTCCGGCGGTCCCTGGGGTTTCGCACCGAAACCCGTCGGGTCCGGGCTCCGGCACGGCACCAGGGCGAGCGGTCACCCGGCCGCGAGCGACGAACCGGACAGCGCATCCGTGGCCGACCGCCGCGGGCGCGCGTGAGAACAGAGAAGGTGTGATTCCGGCAATGGCCGTCGTCACCATGAAGCAGCTGCTCGACAGCGGCGTGCACTTCGGACACCAGACCCGTCGGTGGAACCCGAAGATGAAGCGCTACATCTTCACCGAGCGCAATGGCATCTACATCATCGACCTGCAGCAGACGCTGACCTACATCGACCGTGCGTTCGAGTTCATCAAGGAAACCGTTGCGCACGGCGGCACCATCATGTTCGTCGGCACGAAGAAGCAGGCGCAGGAAGCGATCGCCAACGAGGCCGCGCGCGTGGGCATGCCCTACGTCAACCAGCGCTGGCTCGGCGGCATGCTGACCAACTTCCAGACCGTGCACAAGCGTCTTCTCCGCCTGAAGGAGCTCGAGGCGCAGGAGCAGACCGGCGGTTTCGCCGGCCTCACCAAGCGCGAGATCCTCACGCTGACCCGTGAGAAGGACAAGCTGGAGAAGACCCTCGGCGGTATCCGCGACATGGCCAAGGTGCCGAGCGCGGTGTGGATCGTCGACACCAAGAAGGAGCACATCGCCGTCGGCGAGGCTCGCAAGCTCAACATCCCGGTCGTGGCGATCCTCGACACCAACTGCGACCCGGACGAGGTCGACTACCCGATCCCGGGCAACGACGACGCGATCCGCTCGGCCGCGCTGCTCACCAAGGTGGTCGCCGAGGCCGCGGCGGCGGGCCTGATGTCCCGCTCCAGCCGCAACGGCGCCGCGGCGGACGCCAAGCCGGAGACCGGCGCCTCGGCCGAGCCGCTGGCCGAGTGGGAGAAGGAGCTCCTCGCGGGCTCGGACACCGCGTCCGCCGACGCGACCGAGGCGGCTGCCGCCACCGCGGACGCAACCACCCCGGCTGCGGCGACCGCGGACGCGGCTCCTGCCGAAGCGGCTCCGGCGGAGGCCGCCACCGCGGACGCGGCCGGCGAGCAGGCTCCGGCCAACTCCTGATCCACCGCGCCCGGGTGGTCCGCGCAGGGCCGCCCGGGCGCAGCTCAAGAAGCACACGTACCTGAAACGGACGGATTCAACACGATGGCGAACTACACCGCCGCTGACGTGAAGCGCCTGCGCGAGATGACCGGCGCCGGCATGATGGACTGCAAGAAGGCCCTCGAGGAGAACGACGGCGACTACGAGAAGGCCGTCGAGTTCCTGCGCATCAAGGGTGCCAAGGACGTCGGCAAGCGCGCCGAGCGGGCCACCGCCGAAGGGCTCGTCACCGGCGAGGGCGGCGTGCTGATCGAGCTCGACTCGGAGACCGACTTCGTCGCCAAGAACGACGACTTCCAGCAGCTCGCGGCGAAGATCGTCGGGGTAGCCAAGACGGTCAAGACCAACGACGTCGAGGCGCTGAAGGCCGCGGACCTGGACGGCAAGCCGGTCAACGAGACCGTGCAGGAGCTGTCCGCCCGCATCGGCGAGAAGCTCGAGCTGCGCCGCGTGGTGTCGTTCGACGGTCAGACCGCCACCTACCTGCACCGCCGCGGTTCGGACCTGCCGCCGGCCGTGGGTGTGCTCGTGGAGTTCACCGGGGACGACGTCGACGCCGCGCGCGGTGCCGCCATGCAGGTCGCCGCGCTGCGCGCGAAGTACCTGACCCGCGAGGAGGTGCCCGCCGAGACGATCGAGAACGAGCGTCGCATCGCCGAGCAGACCGCCCGCGAGGAAGGCAAGCCCGAGCAGGCGCTGACCAAGATCATCGAGGGCAAGGTCAACGCGTACTACAAGGACAACGTGCTGCTCGAGCAGCCCTCGGTCAAGGACAACAAGAAGACCGTCAAGGCCCTGCTCGACGAGGCAGGCGTGACGCTCACCCGGTTCGCCCGGTTCGAGGTCGGCCAGGCCTGAGCGAGGCACTGGGACTAGATTCTGGCACTGTGCCCCGTCTCCGTGATCCGGGGACGGGGCACAGTCGGGTCTACCGAGGGGCAGGAGGCGACACAGATGGGTGACCGGGTCGACGGCGGATATCGCCGGGTGCTGCTGAAACTGGGCGGCGAAATGTTCGGTGGCGGTTCGATCGGGGTCGATCCCGACGTCGTGCACTCGGTGGCGCAGCAGATCGCGGCGGTCGCGCGCACCGGCGTCCAGGTGGCGGTGGTGATCGGCGGCGGCAACTATTTCCGCGGCGCGGAGCTGTCCCAGCGCGGGATGGACCGCGACCGCGCGGACTACATGGCGATGCTCGGCACCGTGATGAATTGCCTTGCCCTGCAGGACTTCCTGGAGAAGGAGGGCCTGCCGACCCGGGTGCAGACCGCCATCACGATGGGCCAGGTCGCCGAGCCCTACATCCCGCGCCGCGCCGAGCGGCACCTGGAGAAGGGCCGCGTGGTCATCTTCGGCGCCGGGGTGGGCATGCCGTACTTCTCCACCGACACCGCCGCCGCGCAGCGCGCACTGGAACTGGGTTGTGAGGTCGTGCTGATGGCCAAGGCCGTGGACGGCGTCTACACCGCAGACCCGAAGACCGAACCGGACGCGAAGATGTTCCACGAGATCAGCCACCGCGAGGTGCTCGAGCGCGACCTCAAGGTCGCCGACGCCACCGCGTTCAGCCTCTGCATGGACAACAACATGCCGATCATCGTGTTCAATCTGCTCACCGAGGGGAACATTGCCCGTGCGGTGCGCGGTGAGAGGATCGGCACGCTGGTCAGCACCCCCGCCGACGGGCGGCCGGCGTAGGCCTGCTGGGATCTGCACAGGTTCGACAATCACAACACCGGGAGTAGCCGTGATCGACGAGACCCTCCTCGACGCCGAGGAGAAGATGGAAAAAGCGGTGTCCGTCGCCAAGGAGGACCTCACGTCGGTGCGCACCGGGCGGGCGAACCCCTCGATGTTCTCGCGCATCGTCGTCGAGTACTACGGCGCGCCGACCCCGCTGAACCAGCTGGCCAGCGTCAACGTGCCGGAGGCGCGGATGGCGCTGATCAAGCCTTACGACCAGAGCCAGCTCAACGCCATCGAGAAGGCGATCCGCGAATCCGACCTCGGGGTGAACCCGAGCAACGACGGCAACGTGATCCGCATCGTCATCCCGCAGCTCACCGAGGAGCGGCGCAAGGAGATGGTGAAGGTCGCCAAGGGCAAGGGCGAGGACGCCCGGGTGTCGATCCGCGGCGTGCGCCGCAAGGCCAAGGAAGAGCTGGACCGGATCGCCAAGGACGGCGAGGCCGGTGAGGACGAGGTCGCGCGCGCGGAGAAGGAACTGCAGAACCTCACCGACACCTACGTGCACCAGGTCGACGAGCTCGTGAAGCACAAGGAATCCGAGCTGCTCGAGGTCTGATGAGCCAGGTGAGCGAGGAACGCGAGGAGCGGGTGGAGGCCACCCCGCCACCGGGCCCGGCATCCGAGCCGGGACCGGACCCCGAACCGGCGCCGGAGCCCGGTCCGGGGCATTCCGCCTCGGAAGCACCGGACTCCGCCGCGCAGCCGGGAGCGGAAACGGCGTCTTCGCTGCCGGGCTCGGCGGCGGACGCCTCGCGGTCTGAGCCGAAGAACAGGGCTTCTCGGTCCGAGCCGGAGAAGGATGCTTCGCTGCCGGGTTCGGCGGAGGGCGCTTCGCGGTCCGAGCCGGGTGAGGCGGGGTCGTTGGCCGGTTCGGCGGAGGGCGCTTCGCGGTCCGAGCCGGGTGAGGCGGGGTCGTTGGCCGGTTCGGGGGAGGAAGCTTCGCAGTCCGAGCCGGAGAAGGCCTCGCGGGCCGGGCGGGATTTGCCTGCGGCGATCGGCGTGGGGCTGGTGCTGGGGGCGGCGATCATCGTTTCCCTGCTCACCGTCCGGTTCCTTTTCATCGGGATTATCGCGATCGCGATCGCGGTCGGTACTTTCGAGTTCGCCGGGGTGCTGCGCCGGGTTGCGCACAGCAAGGTTGCGATGATCCCGGTGCTGGTCGGCGGGCAGGCGATGATCTGGCTGGCCTGGCCGTTCGGGCGGGAGGGTGCGCTCACCGCGTTCGTGCTCACCGTGCTGGCCTGCCTGCTGTGGCGGCTGCCCGGCGGGGCGAAGGGGTACCTGCGCGACATCTCCTCGTCCGTGTTCGCCGCTGCCTACCTGCCGTTGTTCGGTGCGTTCGCGGCGATGCTGGTGCCGCCGGCGGACGGCGTCGGGCGGGTGCTCACCTTCCTCATCGCCGTGGTCGCCTCCGACACCGGCGGCTACATCGCGGGCTCGCTCGGCGGCAAGCACCCGATGGCCCCCACGATCAGCCCCAAGAAGTCCTGGGAGGGCTTCGCCGGATCGATGATCGCGGGCATCGTCGCGGGTGCGCTCACCCTCAGCCTGATGCTGCACGGCCACGCGTGGCAGGGCGTGCTCTTCGGTGCCGCCATCGTGCTCACCGCGACGCTGGGCGACCTCGTCGAATCGCTGATCAAACGCGACCTCGGCATCAAGGACATGGGTACGCTGCTGCCGGGGCACGGCGGCATCATGGACCGCCTCGATTCGCTGCTGCCCTCGGCCGTGGTGTCCTGGCTGCTGCTGTCCGCGTTCGTCCCGGCCTGAACCCGGCCTGCGCCGGCCGGAGCGGAGCTCAGTCGTCGTACGGGTCGTCGACCTCGGCGCGGCCGACGCCCTGGAGCACCCGAGAGTGGTCGATCACCCCGAACACCGAGCCGTCCGGATCGGCGAGGAGCGCGGTGCGGCCGAACGGGGTGTCGTAAGGCTCGATCACCACGGAGCCGCCCAGCATCAGCGCCTGCCCGGCGGTCGCGTCCGCGCCACGGGCAGGGGCGACCTCGAAGTACACCAGCCAGTGCGGCGGAGTGTCGCGTTCGTATTCCGGTCCCATCACGTACCGGTAGAGCACCGGCTCGTGGTCGATGAGGTATTCCGCGTAGTCGACGCTGTCCCCGTCGCCGACCTGCTGGCTCGAGTAGTTGAACAGCTTGGTGTAGAAGTGATCCGCGGCCACGCCGTCGTGGGTGTTGAGGTCGGCGCCGCTGAACGCGCCCGGCATGCCGGTGGCGAACCGCCAGTCGGGCGGGGTCTCCCAGAACACGATCGGCGCCCCGCACGCGTCGGTCGCGTGCAGGATGCTGCCGCGGTCCGGGATCGCGACCGGTCCGAGGGTCACCTCGCCGTTGAGGTGCTCGACCCATTCCGCCGCGGTTGCGGTGTAGGGCACGGAGATGTGCAGTGTCCAGCCGGGCACGCTGCGTGCCCCCGCCTGGTACAGACCACTGGTGGGCAGGCCGTCGAGGGACGCGATGCCGTACCGCCCGGTCGGTGTCGCCGGATCGCGGCGGATCTCGTACTGCCAGCCGAAAAGACCGGAGTAGAAACGCTGGGCCGCGGCGTCGTCGTGGCTGGCCAGTTCCACCCAGCACGGTAGACCTGCCGGGATCGTGTGCGAACCGATGGACATCCGGCCTCCTCCCCGATGAGGGGAAAGTCTATGCGGTACGGCCGGGTTCTACGCTCTGAGCGGGAGGATCCGGCCGAACCGCAGCCGGCCCGTGATCAGGGAGTCGAACACGTGCGCTGGTTTTCCCGGATCCCGCCCGCCGCGGAGGTGGTGCCGAGCCCCAACATCTGGTACCACCAGCAGGCCTACGAGGTGGAGAACCGCGCGCAGGACGTGGACGGCGAGATCTGGCGGGTGCTGCGCGCGGAGCATAACTGGACCGCGGCCGACGTCCTCGACATCGGCTGCGGCGACGGGTACCACTTGCCGTACTTCGCCCGCGACGCCCGCTCCGTGCTCGGCGTCGAACCGCACCCGCCGCTCGCGCGGGATGCGCAGCGGCGGGTGCAGGATCTGGCGAACGTGCGGGTCCGGAAGGGGCGGGCGCAGCGGCTGCCGGCGGACGACGCGAGCGTCGACCTGGTGCACGCGCGCACGGCCTACTTCTTCGGCCCCGGCTGTGAACCGGGATTGCGCGAGGCGGAACGGGTGCTGCGGCCCGGCGGGTCGATCCTGATCGTCGACCTCGACGTGACCAGCGAGCCTTACGGCAGGTGGATGCGCACGGATCTGCCGCATTACGACCCACCTGCGGTGGAACGGTTTTTCGCCGCGCACGGGTTCGGCTGCCGCCGGGTCACCACGCGCTGGCGGTTCGCGGACATCACGGCCGCGGAATCAGTGCTGCGGATCGAGTTCAGCGCAAAGGTGGCGCAGCAGGCGATCGCCGACGTGCGCCGGCTGAACCCGGGACCGGGCGAGGTGACGGTGCCGGTGGGCTACCGCGTGCACAGCCGCGGCAAGCCCACCGGCCTCGTCCTGCCGGGTCACTCGGCGGCCTCGCCCGATTCACCGGGCTCGTCTTCGACCTCGCCGAGGATCGAGTAGAGCGAGCGGCGGGTCTCGTTGAGCACGTCCACCGCACGGGCCTGCTGAGCGGTGCTGCCCGCCCGCATCACCTGCACCACGGCCGCGGCGAGCGTGGCCGCCGACTTGCGCAGCTCGGCCTCGGCCGGGTCCTCGTCGTCGGCGAAGTGCTCCCACGGCGGGGTGCCGGTCTGCTGCTCCGCGGCCGCGCGGCCTTCTTCGGTGAGCTCGAACAGCTTCTTGCCGTTTTCGTCCTGGCTCACCACCAGGCCTTCGTCGGCCAGCATCTGCAGGGTCGGGTAGATCGAGCCGGGGCTCGGCTTCCACAATCCGCCGCTGCGCTCGCCGATCTCGCGGATGATCTCGTAGCCGTGCCGCGGCTGTTCCGCCAGCAGGGTGAGGATCGCCGCGCGCACGTCGCCGCGCCTGCCACGCCGCGGACCGGGTCCGCGGCGTCCGCCCGGACCGTGGCCACGCCGGCCGCGGCCACCCGGACCGAATGCGAACTCCCCGAAATCGCGGCCCCACGGGCCGAACGCGGACCTGCCGTGCGCACCGTGCTCGTGGCCGCCGGGGATGGGGTGTCGTCGGTTTCTCATGATCGGAATCCTTTCTCGAACGGTTGCGACACGTTCACGATATATCGTAAACGGTCGTTGCGCCACCCCCGGACCTGGACGACCACCGGGAACGGCGGTCGGCGATACTCGAAGCGACCCGGAAACACCCCCGACGACCTGGGAGACCCGACCCCCGATGCTGGACCGTGCGGTCATCGACGCCCTGTTCCCCGCGGATCTGCCCGAGCCGGAGCACTGGGAGCAGCGCTACCCGGCCCGGCAGCTGCCCGACGGTGCGAAGGTGACCCGGTTCGGCCCGTCGCCCACCGGCTTCGTGCACATCGGCGGGATCTACACGGCCACCATCGACCAGGACGTCGCGCGCCGCTCCGGGGGTAGCTACCTGGTGCGCGTGGAGGACACCGACCAGTCCCGTGAGGTCGAGGGCGCACTGGACCAGTTCGAACGCGGCTTCGCCTACTTCGGCCTTGTCGCCGACGAGGACGCGGCGCGTGGCGGTGACTACGGGCCGTACCGGCAATCGGAGCGCGAGCAGATCTACTTCACCTACGTACGGCACCTGCTGCGCGAAGGCCGTGCGTACATCGACTTCGCCACGAAGGAGGAGCTGGCGTCGATCACCGCGCGCCAGCAGGCCACGAAGCTGCCCACCGGCTACTACGGCTCGTGGGCCATCTGGCGCGACGCCGACGCGGCCGACGTACAGGCGAAGCTCGACGCCGGCGACCCGTGGGTGGTCCGCTTCCGCGCGCCTGACGACACCGGCGCGCGCGTACGCTTCACCGACGCAATCCGCGGCACCATCGAGGCCGAAGCGAATCGCAACGACGTGGTGATCCTCAAGAGCTCCGAGCAGAGCCCACGGTTGCCCACGTACCACTTCGCGCACGCGGTCGACGATCACCTGATGCGCGTGAACCTGGTCATCCGCGGCGACGAGTGGATCTCGTCGGTGCCGGTGCACCAGCAGCTGTTCGACGCGCTCGGGTTCGAGCCGATCCAGTACGCGCACGTCGCACCGCTGATGAAGCAGGAGAGTGGCAGCAAACGGAAGCTGTCCAAGCGCAAGGACCCCGAGGCGTCGGTCGACTTCTACCTGGAGTCCGGTTTCCCGGTGCCTGCGGTGCTGTACTACCTGCGCGGCCTCGCGAACGGCCGGCTCGCCGAACTGCCGCTGGAACAGGCGCTGGCGGAGCCGATCAACCTGGACGAGTGCGGGGTCGCCGGTCCGCTCGTGGATCTGGTGAAACTGGACGACATTTCCGCCGACTACGTCGCGACCCTCTCCGGCGCGGAAATCCTCGAGTCGGTGCAGGAGTGGGCGCAGCGCTTCGACCCGGAGCTGCACGCGCTGCTGGAATCCTCCCGCGAGCTGGCGTTGCGCGCGCTGGCCGTGGAACGCGAAGGTGTGGAGAACCCGCGCAAGGACCTGAAGAAGTGGAGCGATTTCCGCGCTGTCTACGGGTTCTTCTTCCCGCAGCTGCACCAGCCGGTGACCGGTCCCGACGACGAGCGGATCGCCGCGCTCGGGGTCGCGCCGGAGGTGGTGCGTGCCGTCGCGGCGGACTTCGTGGCCGCCTACCGGCAGCTCGACGACGGCCAGGAATGGTTCCAGCAGATCCGGGACGTCGCGGCCAAACACGGTTTCGCCCGCAACGCCAAGGAATACAAGAAGGACCCGGACGCCTACCCCGGTTCGATCCGCGAGGCGTCGCAGATCATCCGCATCGCCGTCACCGGCTCGACCCGCAGCCCGGACCTGCACTCGATCACCCAGGCGCTGGGTGCCGAGGAAACCTTGCGGCGGTTCGGAAACCTGACGGCCTGAGTTACCGGCCCGCGGTCGTCAGCGTGGCCAGGAAATCGGCGAAAGCCCGATCGGCCCGCGACACCTCGCCGGTCGCCTCCAGGTCCATGATCAGGCCGCGGATGACCGCGAGCACGAGGGTGGCCAGTTCGGGGCGGCCGATGCCGCGAAGGCCGTCTTCGAGCGGGCGTAGCCAGTCCGTGGTCGCGCTACGGCGAAAATCCGGCCACAGCTGCTGCCCGGCCTCTTCGCGGAGCTTGCCGAACATGGTCAGGAACGGCCGGCCGGCCGGGCCGGTCATCACCTGCCAAGCCCGCCGCAGGGTGTCCGGATAGGGCTGGCCCGGTCGGGCGGACAGCAGCTCGCCGAACCACTCGCGCTGTCGCTGTCGTGCCCTTTTCAGGGTTTCCCGAAGCAACGCGTCGCGCGTGCCGAAGTGGTAGATGAGCATCCGGGTCGAGGTGCCGGATGCCGTCGCGAACGGCTCGAGGCGGCCGGGAAGGCCGTGTGCGAGGGCGTGGTCGACGCAGGCGTCGAGGATCCGGTCGCGGATCTCCGGCTGCTTGTGCCGTCCCATCGGCACAGGTTTTCACGTAACTGACGCTACGTCTACCGTGGGCGGGAGGAGGTCGAGATGCGTGTGGTATTCGTGCACGGAGCGTGCGTGCGGAACGGATCCTGGTGGTGGCACCTGGCCGCCGCGGCTCTGCGGGAGCGCGGGATCGGCAGCGTCGCCCCGGCGCTGCCGAGTTGCGGCGAGGGCGACCGGCCGGCCGGACCGCACGGGCCCGGATTGTCCGAGGACGTCGCCGCGGTAAGTGCGGCGCTGACCGCCGACGACGAGCCGGTCGTGCTCGTGGCGCACAGCTACGGCGGCATCGTCGCCGCCGAGGCCGCGGCGGATGCCGAAACGGTGCGGCACCTGGTGCTCATATCGAGTTACCTGCCCGAGACGGGCGAGTCGCTGTCGACGTTCGGTCCCGGCGCGCCGCCTCCGGTTCTGGACTTCGACCTCGACGGCGGCACGTTCGGCGCCCGGCCCGAGCTGTTCGCCGAGACGTTCGTGCAGGACTGCCCGCCGGACATCGCCCGCGACGCAGCGGCCCTGCTGGTCCGGCAAACGCTGGCGGTCACCCAGCAGCCGGTGCGTGCGGCGGCGTGGCACGACCTGCCCACGACGTACGTCGTATGCACCGAGGACCGCGGTACCCCGGTGGCGGCGCAGCGGGAGTTCTCCCGGCGCGCGGACAAGGTGGTCGAGGTACGCACGGGCCACCACCCGTTCTTGTCGCAGCCGCGGACCGTCGCCGATCTCGTCGCGAACCTGTCGTGACCGGCCGGGCCGTCACCGTGGCACGAGGCGGATCCTGGTGTCCAGGTGGTGTTCCACCTCGGATCGGCTCGACAACAGCGGGAACGAGCCGCCGGCGGCCCACAGATCGTTGAGGTCCCGGTAGTGCGGGCTGCGTGGATCGCCGGACTGGCCGGGCGCGTTGATCGCCCGCGAGGCGTCCCAGTTGCCCACGTCCAGTGCCATCTTGAAGGTGGCCCCGATGATCTGCTGGTAGGTCAGCGGATGGAAGAAGGACGGGTGGATCGTGGCGTAGTCGCCGCCCATCGGGGTAGGGCCCACGTTCGGGCTGCCGAGCGGGTGGTCGAACTGTGCGTACTGCAGGCCGCCCCAGCGCCACTTCGCCGGGTCTTCCCCGAGTTTCCCTGCCACGTCGCGGAAAGCGAGCGGCAGCGTGTCCAGGATCAGCTTGTCGCGTGCGGCGGCGCCGCCGGTGCCGAACCACGCATCCGGATCGGTGAACGAGTCGATGACCAGGCTGAAGTCGGGATTGATCGTCTGGGACAACACGTCGGCGGCGTCAGCGGGCAACAGGGTGTGTGCCCAGCCGCTGTGCAGGTACTTCATGATCCAGGTCTCGTACAGTGCGGCGGGGGCCGAGTCCACCGACGCCACGCCGTCGTAGCCGCGCAGCAGTTCGAGTGCCTTCGCGGTGTCCGGGTCCGATGAGGACAGTGCTCGTACGAACGGCAGCAGCTGCGTGGCCACCAACGACTTCTCGTCGCGCTGGATGGCGAGGGAATCGTCCACGCTCGCCTGCGGCTCGGACCGGATGAGCTCGTCGATACGTTGTTTGCGGTAGGGCAGCTGCCATTCGTAGTTCGAAACGACCGGATAGCCGGGCGGGAGGTTGAAGTCGTTGGCGGAGGCGAAGAATCCCTCGGGCGGGTTGTGCTGCGCCGGTAGCTCGGAATTGGCGTGGAAACCATCCCATTCGTAACGGCCGTCGCCCGGCACCGGAAGCAGTCCGTCGTAGTCGGTACCGGTGCGCCGCGGGGTCAGCCCGGCGGGGACGTAGCCGATGTCCCCGTGCTTGTCCGCGTAGACGAGGTTCGACCCGGGGGCGCCCCACTTCTGCATGCTCGCGCTGAACTGGCCGAAGTTCTGTGCTCGCTGGTAGTTCAGGCTGCCGAGGTAGGCGGAGCTGCCCGGCTCGGTCCACGCGGTGCGCACGGCGAACGCCTTGTGCGCCTTCTCGTCGATCTTCACGATCGGTCCGTGCCGGGTGAAGTCCAGCTCCTGCTGTACCGCAGCGGCGCCGTGCACCGGGATGGCTTCGGTGACCTTGGTGATCGGTTCCCAGCCGCCGCGGTACCGGTAGCGGCTGTGGTCGGCCGGATCGAGGTCGTAGACGTAGAGGTCGGTCTGGTCGATCGGCAGGTTCGTCAGTCCGAACGCGACAGTCCCGTTGTGCCCGATGGCGATGCCGGGGTTCCACGGCTCGCCCGCACCGGTGAGGTTCAGCCCCGGCGCGGACAGCTGCGCCACGTACCGGCCGGACGGCAGCGCGTCGGCGCCGCGGTGCGGATCGTTGGCGAGGATCGGACGGCCGGTCGCGGTGCGGCCGGGACCGACTGCCCAGGAGTTGCTGCCGCTGGTGGCGTCCGCGATGTCCTTCGTCGTGGTCACGCCCTTCGGGAAGGTCACCGCCGCAGTGGCCTTGTCGTACACCGAAAGCACGTCCGCCGGCACCGAACACGGGTCGAGCCCGGCGGGAACCTTCGCCTCGTGGTCCGGGTGCAGGCTGCGCAGGTACCGGCTCGCGCCCTCCCCGGCGGCGCAGACCATCCGCGCGCGGGCCACCTCCCACATCAGGTTCTCGCCGATCGCGTGCGTGCGGATGCGCACCACGTCCTCCGGGCGCCAGTGCGCGGGCTGATAGCCGAGCGTGCGGAACTCGGGTGGGACGGACTCCGGATGCTTGCCGAGCCAGTCGATGTAGCCGTTGATGCCCTCGGCGAAACGGGTCGCGGCCAGTTTGGCCTCCGGTCCGTAGGAGGCCCATTCGGCCTGCATGTCACCGCGGTAGAGGAACAGCCGGGCGGCCCGGTCCTGCTCCACATAGGACGGTCCGAGCACCTCGCTGAGCAGGCCGAGCCCGCGCCTGCGCCAGGTGTCGAGCTGGAACAGCCGGTCCCGTGCGACGGTGAAGCCCTGTGCGAAGAACAGATCGCGGGTGTCGGCGGCGTACACGTGCGGCACGCCCCATTCGTCGACCAGCAGATCGACCGGCCGGGCCAGCCCGTCCACCGCGATCGTGGCGCCGGTACCCGTGGCCGCGGCCGGTGCCGTGCCGAGCAGCAGGAGAACCAGCATCGCGACGGCTGTTCTGGAACGCATGAGCCCACCCCCGGGAGACGTGCCTACGTTCGGGACGCTAAACCGGGCAGCGCCGCGGCCCCACCCCTGAACCGGGCGTTCAGGGGGTGTCCGGACGCGGCGGCGCATCCCGGGCGGGGTGGTCCGGCTGCCTGGCACCGTGGCCGGTATGGGATACTGAGCAGGTCATGACTGCCCTCCCTTTGGTTTTCGACGCGCCCAAGCGCGGCCTCCCGCCGCGCCACCTCGCCGACCTCACCGCCGCCGAGCGGGCCGAGGCCGTCGTCGAACTGGGGGAGAAGGCGTTCCGCGCGAAGCAGTTGTCGAACCACTACTTCTCGCGGCTGACCGTCGACCCGGCGGAGATGACCGACATCCCGGCCGCCGCGCGGGAACGTCTGGTGGCCGACCTGATGCCGTCCCTGCTCACCGAGGTACGCGCGCTGGCCGCGGACGGCGGTGCGACCCGCAAGACGCTGTGGCGCGCGCACGACGGGACGCTGCTGGAAAGCGTCCTCATGCGGTATCCGGACCGGGCCACGCTGTGCATCTCCAGTCAGGCGGGCTGCGGGATGGCCTGCCCGTTCTGCGCGACCGGCCAGGGCGGCCTCGACCGGAACCTGTCCACCGCGGAGATCGTCGACCAGGTCCGTTCCGCGGCCGCGGTCATGCGCGACGGCAAGCTGCCCGGCGGTCCGGGACGGCTGTCGAACATCGTTTTCATGGGCATGGGTGAACCGCTCGCGAACTACCGGCGGGTGGTCTCGGCGGTGCGGCGGATCACCGATCCCGCGCCGGGCGGTCTCGGCATCGGCCAGCGTTCGGTGACGGTGTCGACGGTGGGGCTGGCGCCCGCGATTCGGAAGCTGGCGGACGAGAAGATGCAGGTGCGGCTGGCGGTGTCGTTGCACACGCCGGACGACGAGCTGCGCGACACCTTGGTGCCGGTGAACAACCGCTGGTCGGTGGACGAGGTGCTCTCGGCGGCGCGGTACTACGCGGACACGTCCGGGCGCCGGGTGTCGATCGAGTACGCGTTGATCCGGGACATCAACGACCAGCCGTGGCGGGCGGAGCTTTTGGCGAAGCGGCTGCGTAAGCACCTGGGCCAGCTGGTGCATGTGAACGTGATCCCGCTGAACCCCACGCCGGGGTCGAAGTGGGACGCGTCGCCGAAGCCGGTGGAGCGGGAGTTCGTGCGGCTGGTGAACGCCGGTGGGGTGGCATGCACCGTGCGCGACACCCGTGGTCAGGAAATCGCCGCGGCCTGCGGGCAGTTGGCCGCCGAAGCGTAACGGCTTCGCACGCCGCACAAGGCTGAGCAGCCGGCGCTCCAACGGGAGCGCTTCGAGTCCTCTTTGCAGTCCCGGACCGGTGCAGCTCGCGCACGGGCTGCCGGTTCGGTACCAGCACTCCGATTCCTCCACGTCAGCCCGCCTCGGCGGGCGGACGGTGTCTCGGCTTGTCGTGAACGTGATGACCGCAACAGATCTGCTTAAGGTGAGTCTGACTCCGTTTGTGTAAGGTTACCGGAGTCTGGTTCACCTTATTGCGGAAGAGGCGCGTGCCATGTCCGGATCAGCAGAGCGGCTGGAAGGGCTGCGGGTGCTGGTCACCGGCGGCAGCCGTGGTATCGGGGAGGCGACCGTCCGGCGGTTCGCAGCCGCAGGCGCGAGCGTGCTCACCGCGTCCCGTTCCGCGCCCGCCGACGATCTGCCCGCCACGTTCATCGCCGCGGATCTGGCGTCCGAGCGCGGTGTCGCCGAGCTCGGACGGCGAGTCGTCGATGCCGTCGGCGGCGTGGACGTGCTGGTCGACAACGCAGCCGCGGCAAGTGCCCCGGCGCCGACCCTCGAACGGTCCGACGAATCGTGGCTGGCGGATCTCGACCTGAACCTCCTGAGCGCGGTTCGGCTCGACCGCGCCCTCGTGCCCGGCATGGTGGAGCGGGGATCCGGCGTGGTCGTGCACGTCTCGTCGATCGCCAGCCGGTTGCCGCAGCGGGCCGAGGCGTCCTATGCCGCGGCCAAGGCAGCGTTGAACACCTACAGCCGCGAACTGGCGACCGAGGTCGGCAAGCACGGGGTGCGGGTGGTGTGCGTCCTGCCGGGATTCGTGGTCACCGACGGTGCGCTGGCCCACCTCAAGCACCTGGCCGACGAGCAGGGCGTGCATGTCGACGAGGTGAAACAGCAGATCGTCGACCACCTGGACGTGCCCATGGGCAGGCCGGGCGATCCCGGTGACGTGGCGGAGATGATCGCATTCCTCGCTTCCGGGCGCGCCAAGTGGCTCACCGGGGCGGAATTCCGGGTCGACGGCGGAATCATCCCCGCGCTGTGACCGGCGCTTTCGAATCCGGAGGCAACGATGAACACGACCCTGCTCTCCCTGGTGCTCGACGCCGCTGAACCCGACGCCGAAAGTGCGTTCTGGCACCGGCTGCTGGGTGGCTCGCTCAGCACGACCGACAGCCACCACTTCCTGCAGGTCGAAGGAATGCCCGTGCTCGTCGTCCAGCGGGTTCCCGGCCACCTGCCGCCGGACTGGCCGGACGGTGGCGACCAGCAGATGCATTTCGACCTGCGCACGGACGACCCGGCCGCGACGGACCGGCTGGCGGTCGAGGCAGGCGGCCGACGGCTGCGGCCCGCGCCCGGCGTCGACCTGGAACAGCACCCCGGTGCCCTGGTCTACGCCAGCCCGGCCGGACACCCGTTCTGCGTCCGGCCGGCGTGACGACGCCGGGTACCGGCAAGGAGCAGTGCTTCTCCCGCCGGGGCGCAGGTGGCTGCTCATCTCCCCCCTGTTGTCCGGCGCCGGTATCGCCTGCGCTGCGCTTACCTCGCTGATCACCGCGCACAGCCACCGCGATGGGCTCCCCGGGGCGAGCGGCAGGCGGTGCCGCCCTCGGCGGGGGTACGCGATTTGCACCGTCCCCTCCCGTCCGGACCTGATCTACGCTGGAGAGCGTGGTTCCCGGGAACATGACCGACGAAGAGCTGCTCATCGAGTTCGCGCTCACGAGGATGGACAACCCCGGACTCGAGCTGGAGGACGTCGCCTCGCTCGTGGTCCGGCGCGTGGGGCCGGAGCGCATGCTGGACTTCGCCGCGCGCAACCTCGCCGCGCGCGGGGAGCTGCGAGGTGCGGTCTTCGAATCGGCCGTCGAACACGTATTGCGCGTGGTCCTGACGTTGCGCGGACCGGCCGACTGAGGCACGGACAATTCGACGGCGCGCGGCGAAGGGAACCGTGCGATCCGGTACCACAGTTCCATTGTGGACATTTTCCGGCCGGGCCTGCAGTGCGGGACGAATTCCCTGGAGGTGGCCGCGAGCGTGACGCCCAGCTGACGCACGGTATCCGCAGCCCTCCGTTTGCAGGATCACCTAACCGGGTTGGCGGACTGGCAACCGGGTGGTCTGGCCGGCAATTCGGTGGCAGTGCGTGAGAAACCGCAGGTTGCGAGCGCGCGTTACATACCTCTTTAGTGGTGAAATTGTGGAATTGCGGTCACTGCGGTGCGGTGTTTGCCGGACGGTCCCGGCTGATCTTGTTTTGCGTTGCCCGAGGCTCTTGATAATGTCGCGTCCTCGCCGGTGATCGCCAGTTGCGGCCGATCACGCGCGGATTCGGGGATTCGCGGGCGGTTCCCAACTTGTCTGTTCGAAAGGACAATTCATGCGTTCTGCCCTGCTGCGTGGACGGACCGTCGCGGTCGCCGTTCCCGCACTGGCCCTGCTCGCCACCGTCGCCCCCTCGGCGGTCGCCGACGAAGCGCCCGCCGGATCGGCCTACGGCGCGTCGGCCTCGGTCTCGCTGCTGCCCGGTGTGCTGGGAGACAAGGGAATCTCGGTGGAGACCGGCAAGCTCGCCCGGTCGTCCACCGCGGGCCCGGAGTCGGCGCAGGTGGTGGACGTCCCGCTGAAGGGCCTGATCACCGCCAAGGCGATCAGCAGTTCGGCCAAGGAGGACGGCCCGGTCACCGCGAAGGCCGCGATCGTCGACGCTGCGCTCCCGGTGCTCGCCCCGCTCGCCGGCAGCACGCCGAAGGCCGGCGTGATCAGTTCCGAGTGCACCTCCACACCGGAGGGCATCACCGCCTCGTCCAAGCTGGTCGGTCTCGACCTCGGCAAGATCGGTGACCTGCCGGTCGGTACCTCGCCGAACCAGAAGATCGGCGTGCCGGGGGTGCTGCAGGTGATCGTGAACGAGCAGATCAAGCACTCCGACGGCAGCCTCACGGTCAACGCGCTGCACGTGAAACTCCTCGGCGGCAAGAAGACCGGCGCACTCGGCAGTGGCGACATCGTGCTTGCCTCCGCCACCTGCGCCAAGGTCGCCGGCACGACCACCCCGCCGCCGACCTCGCCCAGCCGGCCGACCTCGCCCGCGCAACCGCCCGCAGAAGGCCCCGGCCAGGTGAGCGTCGTGCCCGCCGGTGCACCGGAGACCGGGGACGGTTCGCTGGCCACTGTGGCCGCCCGGTGAGGCAGTCCCGGTGTGCCGGTGACCGCCCGCGGCGGTCCCGGTTCGGGCGGTGGGCCCTGCTGCTGGCGCTCGTCGCCAACCTCGCGCTGGTCGGTTGCGGATCGTCCACGCCGGCGCCGGCCGCTGCGCCTGTTCCGTCGTCCGCGGCCGCGGTCGGGCTGACGAAGTCGGAGCCGGTGTCGGTCGACGTGCCGAGCATCGACGCGCATTCGTCGCTGGTCTCGCTCGGCCTCAACGCGGACAAGACGGTGCAGGTGCCGCCGGTGGACCAGCCACTGCAGGCCGGGTGGTACCGCTACGGCCCCACACCCGGCGAAGTCGGTCCGGCAGTGGTGCTCGGCCACATCGACGGCAACCACCGGAAGGGCATCTTCTGGCGGCTGCACGAGGTGAAGAAGGGGGACGAGGTCGTGATCGGGCGCAAGGACGGGTCGAAGGCCACCTTCACCGTCACGCGCGTGGACCAGATCGCGAAGAAGACGTTTCCCACCGAAGCGGTGTACGGCAACACCACCGACCCGCAGATCCGGCTGATCACCTGTGGCGGTGCGTTCGATCCGGCGGCGCACAGCTACCTCGACAACATCATCGTGTACGGCACGCTCGACACCTGAGCAGCCACCCCGGAACCGGGGCCCCGCCGTCCTGCGCTCGGGCAGGACGGCGGGGCCCTGCCGTCGTTTCCGCCGGTCCGCCGGTGCCGGTGTTCGGGCGGCCCGGCCTAACCTGGCGGGACGACCGAACGCGAACGGAGCGCTCATGCTGATCGACGACCTGCGTGCAGTCCTGCCGGAAGACCGGGTCACGGCCGATCCGGACGTGCTCCGGAGCTACGCGCACGACGAGGCGGAGTGGGCGCCCTACACCGAACCGGCGGTGGTCGTCCGCCCGCGCTCGGCCGAAGAGGTGCAGGCGACCGTGCGGCAGTGCCTGGCCAACGGGGTTCCGCTGGTCCCGCGCGGTGCAGGCACCGGGCTGTCCGGCGGGGCGAACGCCGTCGCCGGATGCGTTGTGCTGGTCACCGACCGGATGACCGAGATCAAGGAGATCGACCCGGTGGAGCGGCTGGCCGTGGTGGCTCCGGGGGTGGTCAACGACGACCTGCGCGCGGCGTGTGCCGGGCACGGCCTCTGGTACCCGCCCGATCCGGCCAGTTCGCCGTGGTCGACGATCGGCGGCAACGTGGCCACCAACGCGGGCGGGGTCTGCTGCGTGAAGTACGGCGTGACCCGCGACTACGTGCTCGGCCTGCAGGTGGTGACCGGCACCGGTGAGCTCGTCCGGCTGGGCAGGCGCACCGCGAAAGGCGTGGCAGGCTACGACCTCGCCGGGCTGATGGTCGGCTCCGAGGGCACCCTCGGGGTGATCACCGAGATCACCGTGCGGCTGCGCGCGCAGCGCTCACCGGAGGCGACGGTCGCCGGGTACTTCGATTCGACTGTTGCGGCAGGCGAGGCCGCCGCGGCGATCCGGGCGGCCGGCATCGTGCCGTCCGCGCTCGAACTGGTCGACCGGCACTGTCTTGCCGCCGTCGACGCCTGGAAGAACATGGGCCTGTCCGCCGACGCCGACGTGGTGCTGCTCGGCCGCAGCGACGCGCCGGGCGCGGCGGGGGAGCACGAGGCCGCGGTGATGCTGGAGTGCTTCGAGAAGGCCGGCGCCACCTTTGCCGTGCAGTCCTCGGACCAGACCGAGGCCGACGCCCTGTTCGCCGCCCGCAGGCTGGCCTACCCGGCGCTGGAGCGGCTGGGCCCGGTGCTCACCGAGGACGTCTGCGTGCCCACCCATCTGGTCCCGGAGATGCTCGCGCGGATCGAGACCGCCGCCGAGCGGCACGACACGCAGATCGCGAACATCGCGCACATCGGCGACGGCAACCTGCACCCGCTGCTGATCACCCCGGCCGGCGACGACGCCGCCCGGCGCCGCGCGCAGGCCGCGTTCGACGACATCGTCGCCGATGCGCTCGCCCTCGGCGGCACCGTCACCGGCGAGCACGGGGTGGGACTGCTCAAACAGCCGGGCCTCGCCGAGGAGCTGGGACCGGCCGTGCTCGAGCTGCACCACGCGGTCAAGAACGCGCTCGACCCGCACCGGATCCTCAACCCGGGCAAGGTGTTCCCGGATGTCCGGGGGGTTAACTCGGACGAGTGAAGGTAAATAATCCACAAAGGACAGTCAAGCGATTGTGACCCGTGTCTCGCAACCGTTTCCGAAAGTTGCTTGTCTAACGCAAGCAACTTGCTTAGCCTAGCTAAGGGAACGCAACGAGAGAGGTCTTCGACTGTGGCGGAGCGCAGGACTTATTCGATCGCGGAGCTGGGGCCGCGGTACAAGTGGATCGCGCTGTCCAACACGACGCTGGGCATGCTGATCGCGACGATCAACTCGTCGATCGTGCTGATCGCACTGCCCGACATCTTCAAGGGCATCGGGATCAACCCCCTGGAGCCGTCGAACACCAGCTATCTGCTGTGGATGATCATGGGCTTCCTCGTGGTCACCGCGGTGCTGGTGGTGGCGTTCGGGCGGCTCGGCGACATGTACGGCAGGGCCCGGATGTACAATCTCGGGTTCGCGGTGTTCACGGTCTCGTCGATCATGCTGGCCGTCACGTGGTTCGACGGCAGCGCGGCCGCGCTGTGGCTGATCGGCTGGCGGATCGTGCAGGGCGTCGGCGGTGCCTTCCTGATGGCCAACTCCTCGGCCATCCTCACCGACGCGTTCCCGTCCAACCAGCGTGGTCTCGCGCTCGGCATGAACGGCGTCGCGGCCATCGCCGGCTCGTTCCTCGGGCTCGTGATCGGCGGGGTGCTGGCCCCGATCAACTGGAACCTGGTCTTCCTCGTCTCGGTGCCGATCGGGGTCATCGGCACCGTCTGGGCCTATCTCAAGCTGCACGACACCGGGATCCGCAAGCACGCCAAGATGGACTGGTGGGGCAACATCACCTTCGCCGTCGGCCTGATCGCGGTGCTGGTGGGCATCACCTACGGCATCCAGCCCTACGGCACCTCGGCCACCGGCTGGGGCAGCCCGATGGTGCTGTCCTGCCTGATCGGCGGCATCGCGGTGCTGATCGCCTTCGTGGTGATCGAGACGAAGGTGGACAACCCGCTGTTCCGGCTCTCGCTGTTCCGGATCCGCTCGTTCAGCTGGGGCAACCTGGCCAACCTCACCGCGTCGCTCGGCCGTGGTGGCCTGCAGTTCATCCTGATCATCTGGCTGCAGGGCATCTGGCTGCCGCAGCACGGCTACACCTTCGAGCAGACGCCGCTGTGGGCGGGCATCTACATGCTGCCGATGACGATCGGCTTCCTGGCGTCCGCGCCGACCGCGGGCATCCTGTCCGACCGCATCGGCAGCCGGGCGCTGGCCTCCAGCGGACTGGTGATCACCGCGGCGACCTTCCTGCTGCTGATCCTGCTGCCGGTGAACTTCAACTACTGGGCGTTCGCGGCGATCCTGCTGATCAACGGCATCGGCATGGGCATGTTCTCCTCGCCGAACCGGGCCGAGGTGATGAACAGCCTGCCCGCGGACTCCCGTGGGTCCGGCGCGGGCATGATGACCACCTTCCAGAACGCCGCCATGGTGCTGTCCATCGGGTTCTTCTTCAGCCTGATCATCGCCGGGCTGTCGAGCAGTCTGCCGTCCGCGATGGCGCAGGGCCTCACCTCGCACGGGGTGCCGGCCGGCTCGGCCGACCAGATCGCGCACCTGCCTGCGGTCGCCGTGCTGTTCGCCGCGTTCCTCGGCTACAACCCGATCCAGCAGCTGCTCGGCGGTCAGCTGAGCAGCCTGCCGCCGGACCAGGCCTCGTTCCTGACCGGGCGCAGCTTCTTCCCGAACCTGATCTCCGGGCCGTTCCAGGACGGGCTCGCGGTCGCCTTCGGGTTCGCCATCGTGGTCTGCCTGATCGGCGCCATCGCGTCGCTGCTGACGACCGACCCGAAGAAGAAGCCCGCCGATCCGGAGTCGGTCGGCGAGGAACTGGCCGCCGTGTCCGGCGAATCGGGCGGCGGGCCGAGCGAGCTGGTGTCCCCGCGCGCTGATCGGTAACCAGGCCGAACTGGGTGCACGGGCCGCCTCGGGGTTTCCCCGGGGCGGCCCTTTTCCGTGCTGGTCAACGGCTGCCGGTCAGCAGTGCGGTCAGGATGCTGGTCAGCCGCGGTTCGACTGCCACGACGGCGTGGGCCAGTTCGGGGTGTTGTTCGTAGAGTTCCCGCAGCTTGGTGCCGGGAGCGGCCATTTGCCAGAGCGCGCCGGCCATGCCGGTGGCGGTGGCGATGACGTCGGAGGCTGCCTGCTCGTCGATTCCGGCCGCGGTGCGGAGGCGCGCGGCGATTCCGGCGACTTCGCCGAGTACTGCGGTCTTGAATTCGAACGCCGTGTCGAGCGAGACGTTGCGTTCGAGGTTCAGCGGCGCCTGGGCGAGCAGGTCGCAGAACAGTGGCCGGGCCACCAGTGTCCGTGCGAGAACCCCGGCGATCTGCCGGGGCTCGGCGGGTTCACCCAGCTCCGCGGCGATCGCGGTGGCCCATTCGTGCCAGCCTTCGGCGGTGAGCGTCAGGAAGATCTGCTCCCGCGTTTCGAAGTAGCGCAGCATCGCGGACTTGTGCATGCCCACCGCGGCGGCGATGTCGGTGAGGGTGACTTCACGAACGCTGCGCTCGGTGCCCAGTTCGCGTGCCGCCTCGACGATCGCACGCTCACGCTGCTGTTTCGCCGCCGCGCTGCGGGCGCGCTGGGGACCGGCCGGGCTCATGACGCGGATCATAACACAACCACGTTGCACTAATAATGAAACGGTGTTGTACTAAGTGCATGACTACTACTTGGTTCATCACCGGTTCGTCTCGCGGCTTCGGACGTGCGCTTGCCGTTGCGGCGCTGGCGGCCGGTGATCAGGTCGTCGCCACGGCGCGCAAGCCGGAGCAGCTGGACGACCTCGTGCGGCAGTACGGCGACCGCGTGCTGCCGGTGCGGCTCGACGTCACCGATCGCGCGGCCGCGGTGGCTGCCGTGGAGGCGGCATGCGCGCGATTCGACGGGATCGACGTCGTGGTGAACAACGCCGGCTACGCGAACGTCGCTTCCGTGGAGCACATGGCCGAGGACGATTTCCGCCGGCAGTTCGACACGAACTTCTGGGGCGTGTACCACGTCTGCCTCGCTGCGCTCCCGGTGCTGAAAGCCAAGGGTGCGGGCACGATCGTCCAGTTCTCCTCGATCGGCGGCCGGGTCGGCGGCAGCCCCGGCCTCGGCTCCTACCAGGCGGCGAAGTTCGCCGTGGACGGGTTCACCCGGGTGCTGGCTGCCGAGACCGCGCCGCTCGGGATCCGGTTCCTGGTGGTGGAACCGGGTGGATTCGACACCGATTGGGCCGGTTCGTCCATGCAGATCCACGACATCGCGCCGGAGTACCGGCAGACCGTCGGCGCGATGGCCGATCTGCGGGGCCGGTCGCGTGCCGCGGGCGATCCCGAGCGGGCGGGCGAGATCCTGGTCCGCGTGGTGAAGCGGGAGGACCTGCCCTCGCACCTCGTGCTCGGGGCCGGCGCGGTCGAGATGGCGCAGCGCTATTCGCGTGGCCAGCTCGAAGAGGCGGCCAGGTGGGCAGCGGTCAGCCGGTCCGCCGACTTCGGCCAGGACTATCCGGCCGGTCTTCCGGTCGGCTGAGGAAGGTCAACGCCCGAAACCGGCGCGTTCGATCTGCACCGGATGCGCCGGTGCGCCGTCCAGCGGTCCGTCCGGGTCGGTGGGGATGATGCCGTCCGCCACCATCCGGTCGATCGCGTCGAGTCCGCGGATCACCTTCCCCAGCACCGAGTACTGCGCCGGGATGTGCGCGAACGAGTGCACGATGAAGAACTCCGATCCGTTCGTGCCGGGGCCCTGGTTGCCCATCGCGATCGTGCCGCGCTCGTAGGTCTCCTTGCCGGACACCTCGTCGGGGAATCCGTAGCCCGGACCGCCCTTCTCGACCTCCTTGAGGTCGCCGCACTGCAGCACGCCGAGACGTTCCGAATCGGTCAGCCGCCAGCACTGGCTGTGGTCGTAGAAGTGCTGCAGGACCAGGCTGGCCATGTTCGCCACCGCGCACGGGGCCGCTCCGCCGCGGTCGAGCGCCACGGTAACCGGGCCGTAGTTGAAGTGGAAGGTCACCTCCACCGTGCCGTGCGTGAGGGCCAGCGGCAGCGGACGCAGCACCGGACGCGCGGCGGGGTTGTCCGGGGTCGGCGTGAACTCGCAGCGGACCACCGGTGCAGACGGAGCCGGCGCGGCCGAAGCGGGCGCCGCGGTGAGCACCGAAGTGGCGAAAACGGCGAGGGCGAGCGCGGCCCAACGTGGCTTCATGGACCCGCAAACTAGCGAATGCAGTGGTCCTTGCGCCAGCTCTGTACACCGGTGACCCGCGGTGCGCTCCGCCCCGATCGCTCGGACCGGACGGCGGCGCAGTTACTTGCGCCAGGCGGTGCGGCGGCGGCGCAGATCGAGCACCAGTGCCAGCACGATGACCGCGGCGAGCCCGATCAGCCAGACGTTCTCGGTGTTGTTCTCGTGGTTGCCCTTGAGCATCAGCAGCAGGATGACCGCGCTCACCCAGCCCGCGATGCGGGTGGCCTTCGGGAACGAGCCGTGCCAGCCCCATGCGGCGGACGGTTCGTCGCGCGGGTCGACCTCGGGGCGCTTCTCGATCGCCTTGCCTGCCACGACCACTCCTTCGGGCCCACCGGACGTTGTGCCCTCGAATGATCCCATACGGCCGGGTGCTCCGCGGAGACGGCCCGCGCAGGCGATAATGACTCTCGATGACTACCTCGCGAAGCGTTCTCGTGCTGGGCTCGACCGGGTCCGTCGGGGCCCAGGCACTCGACGTCGCCGCCCGTAACCCGCACCTGTTCACCGTCGCCGGCATTGCCGCGGGCGGTTCCGATCCGGCGGCGCTGGCCGCGCAGGCGCTCGCGCACGACGTGACCGCAGTCGCCGTGACCAAGCCCACGGTGGTCGAGGATCTGCAGCTCGCGCTGTACGCCGAGGCGCAGCGTCGCGGTTATGCGAAGGGGGAGTTCCGCCTCCCGCGCATCCTCGCCGGTTCCGACGCCGTGGCGCAGCTGATCGACACGGTGGAAGTCGACGTGGTGCTCAACGCGCTGCCCGGTTCGCAGGGACTCGACCCGACGCTGCGCGCGCTCGCCACCGGCGCCACGCTCGCGCTGGCCAACAAGGAATCGCTGATCGCCGGCGGCCCGCTGGTGCTCGCCGCGGCCAAACCCGGCCAGATCGTGCCGGTCGATTCCGAGCATTCGGCCATCGCGCAGGCACTGCGGTCCGGGCGGGAACAGGAGGTGGCCCGGCTGGTGCTCACCGCGTCCGGCGGCCCGTTCCGCGGCCGCAAGCGCGCCGACCTGGCCGAGGTCACCGTCGAACAGGCGATGGCGCATCCGACCTGGTCGATGGGACCGCTGATCACGATCAACTCGGCGACGCTGATCAACAAGGGCCTGGAGCTGATCGAAGCGGCGTTGCTGTTCGGCATCGAACCCGCGCGGATCGACGTGACCGTGCACGCCCAGTCGATCGTGCACTCGATGGTGACCTTCGCCGACGGTTCCACGATCGCGCAGGCGAGCCCGCCGGACATGCGGCTGCCGATCGCGCTCGCGTTGAACTGGCCGGACCGGGTGCCGGGGGCGGCCGCGGCCTGCACCTGGGACACCGCCGCGAGCTGGACCTTCGAACCGCTGGACAACGAGGCGTTCCCGGCGGTGGAACTGGCCCGTGCGGCCGGTGCCGCGGGCGGCTGCCTGCCCGCGGTCTACAACGCGGCGAACGAGGAGGCGGTGGCCGCCTTCCTCGCGCAGAACGCCGGTTTCACCTCGATTGTGGACACTGTTTCGCAGGTGGTGGAAGCTGCCGACGAATGGCGTCGCGAGCCTCGCGACGTCGAAGATGTACTCGCCGCCGAGCGCTGGGCTCGCGCGCGCGCCGGAACGATGCTCGGTAAGGGGAAGTAGCGCGTGCTCGCCTACATCATCGGGGTGGTGCTGTTCGCGCTGGGGATCTGCATCTCCGTCGCACTGCACGAGGCCGGTCACATGGTGACGGCCAAGGCGTTCGGAATGAAGGTCCGGCGCTACTTCGTGGGCTTCGGGCCCACGGTCTTCTCCTGGCGCCGGGGGGAGACCGAATACGGTCTCAAGTGGATTCCGCTCGGCGGGTTCTGCGATATCGCGGGCATGACCGCGCTGGACGAGGTCACCCCGGAGGAAGCGCCGCGTGCGATGTGGCGGTTCAAGACCTGGAAGCGCACGATCGTGATGTGCGCGGGTTCGGTGACGCACTTCATCCTCGGTTTCGTCGTGCTCTACCTGATGGCGATCACCATCGGCCTGCCGAACATCAACCCCTCCACCGAACCGGTGCTCGCCGCCACGTCCTGTGCCCGCCCGGCCACCACGAGCCAGCAGCTGCAGGACGAGACGTGCCCGGCCGGTGCGCCGACCCCCGCGCAGACCGCGGGCATCCGCGCCGGCGACAAGATCGTGTCCGTCTCCGGCCAGGAAACGCCGACCTGGCAGGACGTGCTCCGGATCGTGCAGGGCACCAGCGGCCCGACCCCGATCTCCGTGCTGCGCGGCAACCGGACGCTGAACTTCACCGTCGACATCCCGCGCGTGCAGCGGCTCACCACCGACGGCCAGGTGCACGAGGTGGGCATGATGGGTGCCTCCACCGCGATCCCGCCCCAGTACCTGCACTACAACGGTCTCCAGGGCGTCCCGGCCACGTTCTCCTTCACCGGCACCATGTTCGCCGAGACCGCACAGCGGCTGGTGCAGTTCCCGGAGCGGGTGCCCGCCGTGGTGAGCGCGATCTTCGGCGGTGAACGCGATCCGAACACCCCGGTCAGTGTGGTCGGCGCGAGCCGGATCGGCGGCGAGGCGGTGCAGCAGGGCCTGTGGGTGGTGTTCTTCTTCCTGCTGGCCAGCCTGAACTTCTTCATCGGCGTGTTCAACCTGCTGCCGCTGCTGCCGCTCGACGGCGGGCACATCGCGGTGGCGTGGTACGAGCGGGTGCGCGACTGGCTGCGCGGGCTGCGCGGGAAACCGGCGGGCGGACCGGTCGACTACACGAAGCTGTCCGCGGTCACGATGGTGCTCGTCGTGATCGGCGGCGGCGTCACCCTGCTCACCGTGACTGCCGACATCGTGAACCCGATCCGGCTGCAGTAGCCGGGCGCACCGGTCGGGGCACCCCCGGTCCCGCGGGCTCCCGACCGGGGGTAATCCGGCTCACCGCGACGGTCGACTTCGTTGAACCGGGGGCGGGTGGGGTGAGTAGTCTGGATGGCGTGACCGTCGCGCTAGGTATGCCAGCTTTGCCGCCCCCCGTTCTCGCCGAGCGCCGCAAGACCCGCCAGCTGATGGTGGGTTCGGTCGGGGTCGGGAGCGAGCACCCGATCTCCGTCCAGTCGATGACCACCACACTGACCTCCGACGTCAACGCGACCCTCCAGCAGATCGCCGAACTGACCGCGGCCGGCTGCGACATCGTGCGCGTCGCATGCCCCTCGGCCGACGACGCGGAGGCGCTGCCCGCGATCGCGGGCAAGTCCAAGATCCCGGTGATCGCGGACATCCACTTCCAGCCCAAGTACGTGTTCGCCGCGATCGAGGCGGGCTGTGCCGCGGTGCGGGTGAACCCCGGCAACATCCGGAAGTTCGACGACCAGGTCAAGGAGATCGCGCAGGCCGCGAAGGACCACGGCACGCCGATCCGGATCGGGGTCAACGCGGGCTCACTGGACAAGCGGCTGCTGGAGAAGTACGGCAAGGCCACCCCGGAGGCGCTCGCCGAATCGGCGATGTGGGAGGCGTCGCTGTTCGCCGAGCACGACTTCCACGACATCAAGATCTCGGTCAAGCACAACGATCCGGTCGTGATGGTGCGGGCCTACGAGCTGCTTGCCGAGCAGAGCGACTACCCGCTGCACCTCGGCGTGACCGAGGCCGGGCCGGCGTTCCAGGGCACGATCAAGTCCGCGGTCGCCTTCGGTGCGCTGCTGCGCCAGGGCATCGGCGACACGATCCGGGTGTCGCTGTCCGCCCCGCCGGTCGAGGAGGTCAAGGTCGGCACGCAGATCCTGCAGTCGCTGAACCTGCGGCCGCGGAAGCTGGAGATCGTGTCGTGCCCCTCGTGCGGACGCGCACAGGTCGACGTCTACACCCTTGCCGACCAGGTCACCGCCGGTCTGGAGGGGATGGAGGTGCCGCTGCGCGTCGCGGTGATGGGATGCGTGGTGAACGGGCCGGGCGAGGCCCGTGAGGCCGATCTCGGGGTCGCCTCCGGCAACGGCAAGGGCCAGATCTTCGTCAAGGGCGAGGTCATCAAGACCGTGCCGGAACACGCGATCGTGGAGACGCTGATCGAGGAGGCCATGCGCATCGCCGAGGAATCCGGCGAGGGCATCGGCGAGGGCAACCCGAGCGTCACCGTCGGCTGAGCTACCGGATGCTCCCGGAACCCCTCGGTCCCGGGAGCCGCTCCGATCAGCCCTGCAGATGATGCCGGGCGGCGTCCTGGATCTGCACCCGCACGTTCTCCAGTGAGGCGGCGACCTCGTCGATCTGCCGGCCGGCGAGCTGGATGGCGCCCTGCACCGCGGTCGCGGTGGAGGTCTGGCCGAGCAGCCCGAGCACCTGTGCCTGCAGGTCTTCCAGCTCGCCCTTCGTGGCCAGTGCGATGCCGGTGGGGACCTGGTCGGCGAGCAGTTCCAGCTGGTGTGCCTGCTCCTGGATCGTCATCCGCTTCTCCTGTCGTGGGGACCGCTCTCCCGTGGTAGCAGAAACGGACGGGGTTAACCTGGTCAGATGGGTCACAGCTGGGCGGTCCGGCGGCCGCATCCGGTGCTGCGGCCGCTTGTGGATCGCTACGTCGGCTACGCGCAGGACAACGTGACCCTGGCGGTGCACCGTGGCCTGCCTTCCCGGCACGTCACGCTGATCATCAGCCTTGCCGAGCCGGTCCGGTGCGCCGGGCTGCCGGGGGAGGGCGCGCGGCAGGCGCTGGTCGGCGGTCTGCACACAGCGCCGGCCCTGATCACGCAGAGCCGGGTGCAGTGCGGCCTGCACCTGGAACTCGACCCGCTCGGCGTGCGCACGCTGCTGGGCGTGACCGCTGCGGAGCTGAGCGGCCGGGTGAACGATCTCGCCGAGTTCGGCGGCGACCTCGCGCGACTGCCGGAACGGCTGTCCGAGGCGCCGGACTGGGCGGCCCGCTTCGCGATCCTCGACGACGTGCTCGCCGCGCGGGCGGCCGAGCCGTTCGTACCACCCGCGGAGCTGGGCCGGGCCTGGCATCGGCTGCGCGACAACGCCGGACTGGTGCGGGTGAGCGAACTCGCGGACGAGGTCGGCTGGAGCCGACGGCACCTCGGTGAGCGGTTCCGCGCCGAACTGGGCCTTCCGCCGAAGCAGGCGGCCAGGGTACTGCGGTTCGAACAGGCCGGACGGCTGCTGCGTGCAGGCCGCCGTGACCTGGCCGGCGTCGCGCTCGAGTCCGGCTATTACGACCAGGCGCACCTGTCCAACGAATGGCGTGCGCTGGCCGGGTGTTCACCACGCACCTGGATGGCCGAGGAACTGCCCGCACTCGGCTATCAGCTCGACGAGCAACCCGGCTGAGCCCACGGACCTGTCCGGGCACCTCGAATCGGCGCGGGCGTTCCCGTTTCTCCAAGACGAGCGGGCAGGTGGTCGACCAGACTCGCTGCCATGACTCCACAACCGACGGTATGGCCCGCCCTGCGTTACGACGACGCCCCGGCGGCGATCCGATTCCTGACCGACGTTCTCGGGTTCGAGGAGACGCTGGTGGTGCCCGGCTCGGCGGACCGCGAAATCGCGCACGCCGAACTGCACCGGCCCGAGGGCGGCAACGTGATGCTCGGCAGCACCAGCGGGCACTCCGACGGTGTGCACGACGCGATGAAGCCGGGTACCGGTGCGGTCTACGTCGTGTCCGACCACGTCGACGAGATCCACGCGCGAGCCCGTGCCGCGGGCGCCGAGATCACCCTGGACCTGCACGACACCGATTACGGCTCGCACACGTTCAGCCTCCGTGATCCGGAGGGCAATTCCTGGACCGTCGGCACGTACCGCGGCGCCTGACCGCGGTCCGTGCCGGGCAGCCCGGTGCGGGCACGCGCGGCGGGTTACTGGACCGGCCGTTCGAAGGTCACCAAGAGCCCGTCGACACCGCCGGGGCCCACGCGGCCCTTCACCTCCGCCGAGGTGATCGCCTTCAGCTGCCAGCCGTCGGCGGCCTGATCGTTGAGCAGGTTCTCGAGTTTTCCGCCGGACATTTTGCCGCCGATCATCTTTTCGCGGAGTTCCACGACCTGATAGGTATAGCGCTGCATGTCCCGATTGTGCCGGGCGGCGGCGTTCATCTGCTCGTGTCGGCGGGCTTGCGTTCCGTTCACCGGCTTCTTCTGGCACTCTTGACCCTGTGTTGCGGCTTGCCGGTGCCCGGCTGCTCGATGATCGGGACTACCCGGCAGTGCGTGCTGCGCTGGCCGCCGACCCGGTCGGCAGCTGCATGGTCAGCGCGCGGGTGGAGGCCGCGGGCCTGGATCCGTGGCGCCTCGGCGGCGAACTGTGGGCCGCGGACAGCCGCCCGGCCCGGTACGGCAGATTGTCCGGGCTGTGTTTCGCCGGCCCCAACCTGATCCCGTTGCGGGGCGCCGCACCGGCGTTGCGGTCGTTCGCCGATCGGGCGTTGCGGCGCCAGCGCACCTGTTCCTCGCTGGTCGGCCCTGCCGAACAGGTGCTCGGCCTGTGGGACGAGCTCGAGGGCGAATGGGGACCGGCCCGCGAGGTCCGCGAGGACCAGCCGTTGATGGCGCTGGACGGCAGCCCGTTCGTGGCCGCCGATCCGCACGTGCGTGCGGTGCGCCAGAGCGAGCTGGACCGCTACCTGCCCGCGGCCGTCTCGATGTTCGTCGAGGAGGTCGGGGTCGATCCGCGGGCAGGCGACGGCGGGGCCAGCTACCGGGCGCGGGTCAGCGAGCTGATCTCCGCCGGCCGTGCGTTCGCCCGGTTCGAGGACGGCGAGGTCGTGTTCAAGGCGGAGATCGGGGCGATGTCCGCGGGCGTGGGGCAGATCCAGGGAGTGTGGGTGCACCCGGACCGCCGGGGCAGCGGCCTCGGCACCGCCGGTACCGCAGCGGTGGTGCACCAGCTGGTGCACGGGCTGGGCCGCACCGCGAGCCTGTACGTGAACGCGTTCAACGCACCGGCGCTGTCGGCCTACCGCAAGATCGGGTTCCGGCAGGTCGGCCAGTACGCGACGGTGTTGTTCTGAGCGGGTTCGCCCAGGTCGGCCGAGACGTCGTAGGGTGGAGGACATGCCCGATCGCGCCCCGTTGAGGCCCGGCGTCCAGACGCCGCGCCGTACTGTCCCCGCCGACATCGTCCGCCCCGAGTACGTAGACCGGCCGGCACCGAAACGGGACACCGGCAACGGGGTACGCACGCCCGAGGTGATCGAGGCGATGCGCACGGCGTCGAAGGTCGCCGCGCAGGCACTGGAGGAGGGCGGCAAGGCCGTCAAACCGGGCGCGACCACCGACGACATCGACAAGGTGGTGCACGAGTTCCTGCTCGATCACCACGCCTACCCGTCCACGCTCGGCTACCGCGGGTTCCCGAAGTCGTGCTGCACCTCGCTGAACGAGGTGATCTGCCACGGCATCCCGGATTCGACCGTGATCGAGGACGGCGACATCTGCAACATCGACGTCACCGCCTACCTCGGTGGCGTGCACGGCGACACCAACGCGACCTTCCTCGCCGGCGACGTGTCCGAGGAGGTGCGGCTGCTCGTCGAGCGCACCCGCGAGGCGACGGCGCGTGCGATCAAGGCGGTGCGCCCCGGCCGTCAGCTCAACGTGATCGGGCGGGTGATCGAGGTGTACGCCAAGCGGTTCGGATACGGAGTGGTGCGCGATTTCACCGGCCACGGCGTCGGCCTGGCGTTCCACACCGCGCCGACCGTGCTGCACTACGAGGAGCCCTCGGTGCACACCGTGATCGAGGAAGGCATGACCTTCACCATCGAACCGATGATCACGCTCGGCTCCATCGACTACGACGTCTGGTCCGACGACTGGACGGTCACCACCAAGGACAAGAGCTGGACGGCCCAGTTCGAGCACACCCTCGTGGTCACGGCCGACGGCGCGGAGGTCCTCACGCTGCCCTAGCGGGTCAGCCCTGCGGTGCGGGCCATCCGGTCGAGCTGGTCCGCGCTCGCCGGGTCGTGTGCCGGTGGCGCGCCGGTGTCGCTGTGCACGCCGAGGGATTGCGCGATGAGTGCGGCCTCGGCCGCCATCCCGGCGCGGTACGGGTGGTAGGCGACCGCGGCGAACAGGTTCGTGCTCTGCCCGTTGACCCATGCCGCGTCGCCGGCGCAGGCGTCGTGACCGAGGCTGGGTCCGTAGGTGTCCACGAAACGGGCGCCCTCGGCGTTCGCGGCTCCGGCGATCGCGGCGTTGAGCTGCTGTTCGACGTGGTCGGCCCAGCGGTAGTCGCCGTCGGCGAGGGGGAGCACGTCGGGACAGTAGCCGGTGGAGGGCACCAGCCTCGGATAGCCGACGAGCACGATCGTCGCGCCGGGCGAGCGTTCCCTGGCCCCGCGCACGACGGCGCGCACGTTTTCCCCGGTGTGCTCGACCGCGGCGGCCATGGTGTCCACGCCGTCGACGGTGAAGTGCCGGCGGCAGGGGTCGCCGGTGGGATCGGAGTCACGGACCGTGGGGCAGGTGCCGATGAGGTCGCCGAACACGCCGTAGTCGTTGCCGCCGATCCCGATGGTGACCAGGTCGGTGTCGAGGGTGAGCGCGTCGAACTGCGCGGGCTGGCTGGACAGCGGGATGTCCGGTGACGGCGTGACCTGCGGCCGGGTCATGTTCGTGGTGTCCGCGGACGAGCAGCTGACGTCGGTGAACGCACCCTTCCCGGAGGCGATCCCGAGCCGCGCGGCGAGCCACGACGGGTAGTTGTTGTTCGAGCGGAAGCACCAGCTGGCCTGCTGCCAGGGGATCAGCGGCCCGGCGGTGTAGGAATCCCCGAGCGCGACGTATTTCCGGAAGGACGGCTGCCCGCTCGCCCCGGCCGGCACCGCCCCGAAGAGCACCGCCGCGATCACCCCCACGACGACGAACGCAGAACGACGCACGACCGGCCCCTTCCTCCGCGAATGACGTTCGAAGCCTGACGTCCGCGAGCAGACATCGCAAGAGACGTGAGAGTCTTTCACGTTAAAGTCGGAGGCCCGGACGCGGCCGGCGGACGGTGGCTTGCCGACCGGCCCACGTTGCCAAGGCACCCGAACGGCGTTGCCGAGTGCCCGGACTCGGTGCCCGAGTTGCCGGAACGGCGTTGCTGCAGCACTCGAATCGTGGTGTCGAGGTGTCTGGGCTTGGTGACTGAGTTGCTGGGACGGCGTTGCTGCAGCACTCGAATCGTGGTGTCGAGGTGTCTGGGCTTGGTGACTGAGTTGCCGGAACGGCGTTGCCGCAGCATCCGAATCGTGGTGCCGAGGTGTCTGGACTCGGTGCCCGAATTGCCGGAACGGCGTTGCTGCGGGGCTCGGAGGCCGTTCCGTGGTTGCCGGGTCAGTCCACTCGGGTCAGTAGTTCGTCCAGGAATCCGCCGGCCTCGGTGGCTGCGCGGTCGGCGTCGCCGGCGGCGATGGCGTCGAGCAGGCCCTCGTGCTTGATCTGCTCTGCGTGCTCCGGATGGTCCGAAGTGGACGCCACGCTCGCGGTGATCGCTTCCATCAGGCCGTGGTAGAGCTCGAACAGCAGCTCGTTGTGTCCACATCGGACGATGTCGAGGTGGAATTCCGCGTCGGTGCGGACGAATTCGTCACTGCGGCCTTCGTGCCATTCGGTGTTGCGGCGGTCGAGCAGTTCGCGCAGGCCGGCCAGGTCCTCGTCGGTGCGGGTGGTCGCGGCCAGCCGCGCACCCGCCACTTCCAGGACGCGGCGCACCTGCAGCACCTCGCGCAGTTCGGCACCGCACAGCCGGCGGATCGCAGCGCCCATTTCGCTCGTCGCGCGGACGTAGGTGCCGTCGCCCTGGCGGACCTCGAGGATGCCGGTGTGCGCCAGTGCCCGTACCGCCTCCCGTACGGTGTTGCGCCCGACTCCGAGCTGGGTGACGAGTTCCGGTTCGGTCGGGATGCGGTGCCCGACCGGCCACTCCTCGTCCCGGACCGCCTGGCGCAGCTGGTCGATGACCTGGTCGACGAGACCCGCGCGACGGGTGGTGGCCAAAGGCACAGGTTAATCCCCTCATCCAATCATCCTATGTATGCCATAGTAGCGCACGTGGCTGTCGATTCCTGGGATTCCGCACGTCCGTCCGCTTACGCCGAGCGGCTCGAACTCGAGCTGGAGGGCGGCGTCGAAGCGGAGCCTTCCCGTTCCAGGGCCGGGGTGGTCACCGGCGGCGTGCTGCTGGCGGTCGCAGTGGTGCTCACCGCGATGAATCTGCGGCCTGCCATCACCAGCATCGGTCCGCTGCTCGCCGAGATGCGGGAAAGCCTCGGCGCGTCCGCGCTGTGGGCGAGTGCGCTCACCACGCTGCCCGGACTGTGCTTCGCCGGGGCCGGGCTCGCCGCACCGTTGCTGTCGCGCCGGTTCGGCATCGGTGCGGCGATCGCGGTCGCGCTGGGGGTGCTGACCGTCGGGCTGGCCGTTCGGGTGCTCGACGGGCCGTACGTGGTGCTCGGCGGCACACTCGTGGCCACCGCGGGGATCGCGCTGATCAACGTGCTGATCCCGGTGGTGATCAAGGATTCCTTCCCTGCCCGGGTCGGCATGATGACCGGCGTCTACACCGCCGCGCTGCAGGGTGGCGGCGCGGCCGGGTCCTCGCTCAGCCCGCCGTTCGAGACGGCGTTCGGCGGCTGGCGGCCCGCGCTCGGGTCGTGGGCGGTGCTCGCCGCGGTCGCACTGGCCGTCTGGCTGATTGCGGCACGGGGCACCGGGCGCCCGCCGCGTCCGGCCGCGGGCACTGCCGGTGGACGGTCCCTGATGCGCAGCCCGCTCGCCTGGATCGTCACCGTGTTCTTCGGTCTGCAGTCGTTCATCGCCTACGTGGTGATGGGCTGGCTGCCGCAGGTGTTCATCGACTCCGGGGTGAGCAAGAGCGCGTCCGGTCTGCTGCTCGGCGTGATCTCCCTGATCGCGGTGCCGATCAGCCTGGTGGTCCCGCCGATTGCGGCGCGCCAGGGCAACCAGAGCGCGTGGATCGTCGGCATGGGTGTCTGCGGGTTCGTCGGGATGGTCGGGGTGCTCGTCGCGCCGACCTGGTCCCCGCTGCTGTGGAGCGTGCTGATCGGGATCGGGATGAGCGTGTTCTCCCTGGCGCTGACGGTGATCGCGCTGCGCGCCCGCACCGGAGCGGAGACCGCGCGCCTGTCCGGGATGGCGCAGGGCTACGGCTACCTGCTCGCGGCGGTCGGGCCGTTCGTCTTCGGGCTGCTGCACGACGCCACCGGCGGCTGGGCGCTTTCGCTGATCGTGCTGCTGGTGATCTGGGTGGTGCAGATGGTCTTCGGTGCACTGGCCGGACGCCGCCGCTTCGTCTGAGCGCGGCGGCACCCGGCTCGCCGCGGGTCAGCGCGGCGGCACCCGGCTCGCCGCGGGTCAGTCCAGCGGCAGGTTCAGCAGCGCGTTCTCGACCAGTTCCGGCATTGCCGGGTGGATCCAGTACTGGCCGTGGGCCATCGCCCGCGCGTCGAGGCCGAAGCTCATCGCCTGGATCAGCGGCTGGATCACCGTCGAGGCCTGCGGGCCGATGATGTGTGCCCCCAGCAGCTGTCCGGTCGACGGATCGGCCAGCAGTTTCGCGAACCCGGTGGTGTCCTCCATCGCCCAGCCGTAGGCGATGCCTGCGTAGTCCTGCTTCGAGACCACATAGGACAGTCCGCGGCTTTCCGCCTCCCGCTCGGTGACGCCCACCGACGCGACCTGCGGCGAGGTGAACACCGCATGCGGTACGAAGCGGTGGTCGGCCTTGATCCGTTCGTCCGGGTGCAGCAGGTTGTGTTGCACCACGCGGGCCTCGTGGTTGGCGACGTGCTTGAGCTCCAGCGGCGAGGACAGATCCCCGAGCGCGTAGATGCCCGCGACGGAGGTCTCCTGGTGGTCGTCCACGACCACGTGTCCGCGTTCGGTGGTGGCCACGCCGGTCGCGGCCACGTCGAGCAGGTCGGAGTTCGGCGTGCGGCCGGTGGCCACGAGGATCAGATCGGCTGCCACCGTCTCGGCGCCCTGCGGGCCTTCCAGGTCCAGCGCCACACCGTCGCCGGTCCGCCGCGCCCGGAGGGTCTTGCGCTCCAGCCGTACGTCGAAGCGCTGTGAGGCCAGCTCGGTGAACCGCGCGCTGACGTCGTCGTCCTCCTGCCGAAGCAGTGCGCCGGAGCGGTTGACCACGGTCACCGTCACCCCGAACGACGCGAACACGTGCGCGAACTCGGCCGCGATGTAGCCGCCGCCGAGGATCACGATCCGCTTCGGCAGTTCTTCCAGCCGCATCACGGTGTCCGAGGTGTAGTAGCCGGTTTCGGCCAGCCCCGGCACGTCCGGGATCACCGGGCGCCCGCCCGCGGCGAGCACGAACCGGTCCGCGGTGAGCACCTCGTCCGGCTGCCCGCCGGGGAAGGAAACGCGCAGCTGCTTGGTGCCGACGAACCGGCCCTCGCCCTGGTACACGTCGACGTTCCGGTTGTCCTCGTGGTTCTTCCGGTACTCCGCACCGCCTTCGGCGATCGGGTCGATCCGGCCGAAGATCCGGTCCCGGATGTCCGGCCAGCGCACGCCCTCGAGCCGTTCGTCCACGCCGTAGCGCGAACTGGCCGAGGGGGTGGCCGCGACGTCCGCGGCGTAGACGAACATCTTGGTCGGGATGCAGCCCACGTTGAGGCAGGTGCCGCCGAACGTGCCCTTTTCGACGATGGCCGTCTTCCGGTCGGCGAATTCGGGGCCGAGGATCGAGTTACCCGATCCGGTCCCGACGATCACCAGGTCGTAGTGCGCCACGGTGGTCCCTTTCGAGCTGCTGGCTTGTCAGACTGGTCAACCGGCGCACCCGGCCCGGTGTTCCCGGCTCAGGTGCCGGTGGCGCTGAAGTGCATCCGGTCGGTCGGCGAGCGCCCGGTCCCGCCCCAGTGCCAGCCGACCCCGGCGAACGCGCGCACCACCGGCCCGCCCGCGACGATCATCCCAGGGCGTACCCGCGCACGGTCCACGTAGGACGAAGCCAGCTCGGGCAGGACGAGATCGCCCTTGGTGTAGGGATTGCAGAACGGGTTGACGTCCACCGCCAGCCCGTACGCGTGCGCGGACCAGCTGGTCTGGCCGCGCACCGGACGGCAGACGAACGCGCTGGTGTTGTTGCCGTCGCCGGTGGGCGGGGCGTCGAGTTCGGCAGGGCTGCTCACGCGCATCTCCTCGACCGGGAACCGCTGTGCGAACAACTTGCCGAACGCGTCGGCCACCGGCTGCGCGGCGTCGTGGCGGACGAGCAGCTCGCCGGTGTGGGCGCGGCCGTCGAAGCCCCAGAAGGAGAGCGTGACGTACCGCAGGTCCGCCGCGGCGACCGGGCAGGCGGGCTGCCAGGTGCTGCGGGCGAGGACGTCGGCAGGCACCGCGGAGATCTTCGCGGTGTAGCGGCTGTCCGACGGCGGCGGGAGCAGATCCCGGGTGGGCAGCGACCGGTTCACCAGTTCGGGTGGGGTTGCCTCGACCTCCCCGAAGCCGTCCGCGCGGCGGGGCAGCGGATGGGCACCCACCTGCCAGGTGACCGGCGGCGGTGCCGGGCTCGTCCGGGTTGCCGGAACTGCCGGGCTCGACGGGACGGCAGGCGCCCGCAGCGGGCTCGGCGGAGCCGCGGCCGGCGCGGGCGCACCGCACGCGACCGGCAGAAGGCCCGCCAGGGCGGCTGCTGCCGCGGCTGCTGTCCGTCGCATGGCACCAGCTAAACAAACGCGGGCGGTGAACGCGGACTCCACCCGTTCCAGTGACACCGTTTCGGGCCTGCTCCGTTTAGGGTAATCGCGGTCCCGTGTTCACGCGCCGGAGTCGGCCGACTCCCGGACGCGTCCGGGCTCCTGTGACGTATCCGCCGGCCGAAGGGGAATCCGATGCCCGCCAAGTTCCGCCGTCCGCTCCTGCTCGCGGTGGGGGCCCTGCTCGCCGCCGCGGTGGCGGTGCCGGTCGGGTCGGCGTGGGCCGCCGGTCCCGCGGATCCGGGATCGCCCGCCGCGCAGCCCCGGATCGTCGGCGGCGGTGAGGCCTCGCTGTCCGACCATCCGTACGCGGTGTACCTGACCGACCAGAGCGGCAGCCAGTTCTGCGGCGCGGTGATCGTCAGCTCGTCGGCCGTGGCCACCGCCGCGCACTGCGCGAAGGCGGTGTCCCAGTCCGACGTGCGGGTGGTCGCCGGACGGCAGGACAAGCGCGGTTCGGACGGCGTGGTGCTCCCGGTGTCGCGAGTCTGGACCGCCCCCGGGTTCAGCGATCCGACCAAGGGCGACGACGTCGCGGTGCTGACCGTCCGCGGCAGGCTGCCCTACCGGGCCGCGAAACTCGCCGGCTCGGGCGACCGGTCGCTCTACGCCGAGGGCGAGCAGGCGACGGTGCTCGGCTGGGGCCGGTTGGCGGAGGGCGGCGATCGGTCCGACGTGCTCCGCAGCGCGCAGGTCCCGCTGGTGAGCGATGCCACGTGCCAGAGCGCCTACGACTCCTACGACCCGTCGAGCATGGTCTGCGCCGGCTATCCGCAGGGTGGCACCGACGCCTGCCAGGGTGATTCCGGTGGTCCGCTGATGGCGGGCGACACGCTGATCGGCATTGTGTCCTTCGGCGACGGTTGCGCGAAGGCGGGCAAACCGGGCGTGTACACCCGGGTGGCCGCGTTCTCCGACGACATCGAGGCGCAGTCCCAGTCCCG
Organism: Amycolatopsis ultiminotia; assembly: GCF_039536925.1. Lineage (NCBI taxonomy): Bacteria > Bacillati > Actinomycetota > Actinomycetes > Pseudonocardiales > Pseudonocardiaceae > Amycolatopsis > Amycolatopsis ultiminotia. The sequence goes on from NZ_BAAAZN010000022.1 coordinate 86,616, forward strand.
GCTGTTCGGCTGAGGTGTGTTAGGCAGGGTCGCGTGACGACTCTGCACGATGCGGCCGGTCCCGAGCTGACCGCCGCCCAGCTCTACGCGATCCTCCGCCTGCGTTCCGAGGTGTTCGTGGTGGAGCAGGACTGCGTTTACGCGGACATCGACGGCCGGGACCTGCCTGCCGACACCCGGCACCTGTGGCTCACCGGCGAGGACGGCGAGCTGCTGGCCTACCTGCGCGTGCTGACCGATCCCGGCGGCCTGCGCCGGATCGGCCGCGTGGTCACCGCCCGCGCGGCCAGAGGCCGGGGCCTCGCCGCCCGGTTGATGGCCGCCGCGCTGGCGGACGCCACCGGCGAGTTCGTCCTCGATGCGCAGACCTACGCCCAGGGCCTGTACGCGCGGTTCGGGTTCGTGCCCGAGGGCGAGGAGTTCCTGGAAGACGGCATCCCGCACCGCACCATGCGCCGCCCGGCGAAGGATGGCGCGGTGGGCTAGGTGTACTGACCACGGTGGTTGGGTACGGGGTGACATGTGATCGGATGATTTTGGAATAGGGGAGGGCCTGCGGGTTCGGTGTGGATTGCGACATCTGCACCGGCTACCAGGAGGCCCTCGTGCCCCACCGTAATGCCTCGCTGTCTGAGACCGGCAGGCTCCGTCTGGCCCGGTGTGTCGTGGATGACCGATGGCCGCTGCGCCGCGCCGCGGAGCGGTTCCAGGTCGCGGTCACGACCGCGAAACGCTGGGCCGATCGCTGCCGTGCCGACGGCGCCGCCGGTATGGCCGACCGCTCCTCGCGGCCCCTGACCTGTCCGCACCGGACACCCACCCGACTCGAGCGGCGGATCATCAAGGTCCGGGTGATCCGCCGGTGGGGACCGGCCCGCATCGGATATCTGCTGGGGCTGAGCCCGTCCACGGTGCATCGGGTCCTGACGCGCTATCGGTGTTCCCGGCTGGCTCATCTCGACCGGGCCACCGCAGTGCCGATCCGCCGCTACGAGCACGACGCGCCCGGCGATCTGGTGCATGTCGATATCAAGAAGCTGGGCACCATCCCCGACGGCGGAGGCCACCGTGTCACCGACCGCGTCACCGGCCTGCAGAACAGGAAAGCCACCACCGCGGCTCGCTACCGCCACGGCAAACCCAAGATCGGATCCAGCTATCTGCACAACGCCGTGGATGACCATTCCCGGCTGGCTTACAGCGAGATCCTGCCCGATGAGACCAAGGAAACTGCGGTCGCGTTCTGGGCCCGAGCGCACGCGTTCTTCACCGCCGCCGGGGTCACCGTCGCGCGGGTGCTGACCGACAACGGGTCCTGCTACAAGTCCTTCCTCTGGCGCGACACGCTGTGCGACGCGGACATCGCCCACAAGCGCACGCGCCCTTACCGGCCGCAGACCAACGGGAAGGTCGAGCGGTTCAACCGCACCTTGCTCGAGGAGTGGGCCTACGCACGCCCTTACCGCTCAGAACGCGAGCGACGTGACGCCTATCCGGGATGGTTGCACACCTACAATCACCACCGCGGCCACACCGCGCTCGGCGGCGCTCGGCGGCCAACCACCCGCCACCCGCGTCCCCAACCTCACAGGTCAGTACAGCTAGGGCGTGGCCGGTCAGTGGTTGGTGGGGTGTCCGGTAGCTGCGGCGGACTGAGCGCCACCGACCGGAGACGGTGATCGTGGACATGGCGTACTTGCCCCCGCCACAGATCGCCGCCGGCGGTCTCCGGCTCCGATGACTTGCGGCTCCTGGAACGTGTCTTCAAAGTGGCTGCTGGTGCTCTGTTTTGGTCCTCGGTTGTGGTGCGCAGGCGTGAGCTGACCGATGAGCTGTGGCAGGTGATCGCGCCGTTGCTGCCGGCATCGGGAACGGGGCGTCCGCGGGTGGATGACCGTCGGGTGATCAACGGAATGTTGTTCAGGGCCAAGACCGGGTGGCGTGGCGGGACTTACCGGAGCGCTACGGGCCGTGGAAGACGGTCTGCAACCGGTTCTGGCGCTGGTCACGCACCGGCACCCTGTCCGCGCTGGCAACGCAGGTGCAGGTCCCGGCAGACAAGGGCTATTCCAGCCGGCCATCCGCTGCTACCTGCGCCGACGCCGCATCCCGGCGACGATTCCGGAGCGCCGTGACCAGCAGGCCAACCGGTTCAAGCAGTTCCGTGCCATCGCCACCCGGTTCGACAAGACCGCGATCTCCTGCCGAGGGATGGTCGACCTGACCACGCTGCTCATCCGGCTTTGCGGACACCGCTAGAACGTGGCGGTCAGCCCGCCGTCGACGGCGATCGTCTGGCCGGTCACGAAGGACGCCGCGGCGCTTGCCAGGAACACGACGATGCCGGCGATCTCGTCCGGCCGGCCCCATCGGCCGAGTGCGGTGCGGGTCCGCAGCCAGTCCGTCCACTGTGGATCTTCCGCGAGGTGCCGGTTCACGTCGGTGGCGAACGTGCCTGCTGCGACGCTGTTGACGGTGGTCCCGGCGGGCCCGAGGTCGGCGGCCAGGCCGCGGGTGAGGCCGTCGAGCCCGGCTTTCGCCGCGGCGTAAGCGACATCGTCGCGGTGGCCGAGTCCGCCGAGCACGGACGAGATGTTGACGATCCGGCCCCGTCCTCGCCGGGCCATCCCCGGCGCGACGGTCCGGGCGAGTGTGTACGCGGCGGTGATGTGCACGTCGAGCAGCCGCGCCAGTTCGGCGGGCGCGAGCACCTCGGTACCGCGCCGGTCCCGGTGGCCGACGTTGTTGACCAGGATGTCCAGTTCGCCCAGCGCCGCCACGTGGTCCGCGGCCGCGGAACCGGTGACGTCGAACGCGGCGGCGGAGACGGCCAGGCCCTCCTCGCGCAGCCGACCGGCCGCTTCGCCGAGCGTGTCCGGGTTCCGCCCGTTGAGCAGCACGTCCGCACCGGCCAGGGCCAGGCCACGGGCGATCGCGAAGCCGAGGCCCCGGACCGAGCCGGTGACCAGGGCGCGCCGCCCGGTGAGCGAGAATCCGCCGATCGCGTCCATTCCGGTCCACCTCACTGAAACGAGCGTTTCAGTCAGCATATCCTCTGTCCGGAGGTGACGGATGTCCGGTGAATCGGCGCGGCGCGCGGAACTGCTCGAAGCCTGTTACGCGCACATGCTGGAGCACGGTCTGGCGGTCCCGCTGCGCCCGCTCGCCGCCGCGGTGGGCAGCAGTCCGCGGGTGCTGCTGTACCTGTTCGGTAGCAGGGAAGAACTGCTGCGCGCGGTGCTGGCCCACGCACGGCGGTGGCAGGTGGCCCGGATGTCGGCCGCGGCCGAGCAGGTCGTGGACGGGTTCGAGGCGGCCGTGACGGCGGTGTGGGACTGGCTGTCGGCACCCGCCCAGCGTCCGGTGGTCCGCCTGACCTACGAGGCGTTCGCATTGTCCTGGCGGGCCGAACCGGGGCCCTGGGAAGGATTCGCGCGGGAGTCCGCACGGGAGTGGCTTGCGCTGCTGGTCCGGGCGCAGCCGGAGGTTCCGGTGGCCGAGGCGGAGATCCGGGCCCGCCGCGCACTCGCGCGGATCCGCGGACTGCTGCTGGATCTGCTGGCAGGCGAACCGGCCGACCGGGTCGCCGCAGCCGCGGGCGGCTGGACGGCCGGGTGAGTCACCCGGCTGATTGAGCCGGGGCGGGCTGAGCCGGGACCGTGCGGTTGAGCCGGGGCGGGGTGGCTGAGCCGGGACCGGCCCGTGGAGGCGCGGGTGGGTGGTTGAGCCGGGACCGGCTCGTGGAGGCGCGGGTGGGTGGTTGAGCCGGGACCGGCCCGTGGAGGCGCGGGCGGTTGAGCCGGGACCGGCCGGACGTGCCGACGTTGCCGGGGCGGGTCCGGATCAGGCGGTGGCGCCGGGTGGTGCGGTTTCGGCGATGACCTTCACCGCGCGCTCCACATCGGACTCGGTCAGGTCGGCGCGGGCGGTCAGGCGCAGCCGGGAAACCCCGTCCGGTACCGAGGGCGGGCGGAAGCAGGCGACGCGGATTCCGTGTTCCGCACAGGCTTCCGCCCAGCTGACGGCGGCTTCCGGCGACGGCGCGCGGACCGAGGTGACGGCGGCTTCCGGCAAGGTGGTGTGCAGGCCTGCCGCCTTCAGCTGCATCGACAGGTCCACCGCGTGGTTGGTCGCCTTCTCCGGCAGGCCTGGCTCGGACTTGAGCACGCTCAGCGCGGTCAACGCGGCGGCAGCGCTCGCGGGTGCGAGGGCGGTGTCGAAGATGAAGCTGCGTGCGGTCTCCACGAGATGCCGGATGACCCGGCGCGGACCCACGACGGCGCCGCCTTGCGCGCCGAGTGCCTTCGACAGCGTCAGGGTGGTCACCACGTCCGGGGCGGCGGACAGGCCCGCCGTGTGCACCGCGCCCCGGCCGCCTTCGCCGAGGACCCCGAACCCGTGTGCGTCGTCGATGAGCAGGGCGGCTCCGTGTTCGCGGCAGATCCCGGCCAGCTCCTCGATCGGGGCGAGGTCGCCGTCCACGGAGAAGACCGACTCGGTGACCACGAGGGCGCGCGGTTTGCGTCGCGTGGACAGCGCGTGCCGGACCGCGTCCGGGGTGGCGTGCGCGACCGCGGCCACGTCGGCCCGGGAAAGCCGGCAGCCCTCGATGAGTGACGCGTGCACGTACTTGTCGCTGACGATCGCGGATTCCGCGCCGGACAGTGCGGTGACCGCACCCAGGTTGGCCGCGAATCCGGAGGAGAACACGAGTGCCGCCTGCGCCCCGCAGAACCGGGCCAGTTCGTGTTCCAGCTCCGCGTGCAGTTCGGTCGATCCGGTCACCAGCCGGGACCCGGTGGACCCGGCGCCCCAGCGCAGTGCGGCCGCCGCGGCCGCTCCGGCCACGCGCTTGTCCCTGGCCAGGCCCAGGTAGTCGTTGCCGGCCAGGTCGAGTTCGTCCTGCTGCGCGGGACGGGGACGCAGTCGTCGCGTGAGACCCGCCTCCGCCCGCTTCGCGGCTTCGGTGTCGAGCCAGTCGAAGACGGTTTCGGGCGGCAGCGAGGACGAGGCGGTCACGCCTGGCAGTGTCGCATCCGGGCCACCTCCGCGGACGTGCGACCCGCCACAGCGAAACCGTCGTGGTGGCAACGAAAAACGGCCCCGCCGGAAGGCGGGGCCGTTTTTCCGGATCAGGCGTCGTATCCGCGCCGCGGTCCGCGGCTCGGGCGCTGCGGGCGGCCGGAGCCGCCGCCGAAGCGCTGCTGGCGTCCACGGCCGCCGTAACCCGGCCGGCCCTCACGCGAGCCCTGGCCACCGTAGCCGGGGCGTCCTTCGCGGGAACCCTGGTAGCCGCCGCGGCCTTCCCTCGGGGCCTGACCGCGGTAACCCTCGTCGTTGCCGCGCCTGCCCTCGTACGAGCCACGGTTGTCGCGCGAACCGCGGTAGCCGCCGCGGTCGTCGCGGTCACCGAAGCCACGGCCACGGCGCGGCGACTCGCGGCGCCGCTCCACGACCGGCTCGCCGCTCGGCTCGCGGGCACCGGTGATGCGCGACAGGTCGGCGTCCTCCGGCCGGATCATCGTGCTCTCCGCACGCACGCCCGCCCGGTCGGTCATCCGGGCGACGGTGCGCCGCTGGTCACGGGTGACCAGCGTGACCACGACGCCCGAGGCACCGGCCCGCGCCGTGCGGCCCGCGCGGTGCAGGTAGTCCTTGTGGTCCGCGGGCGGGTCCACGTGCAGCACGAGCGAGATGTTGTCGACGTGGATGCCGCGCGCGGCGACGTCGGTGGCGACCAGCACCGCGGCGTGGCCCTCCTTGAAGTCCGACAGCACCCGGTTGCGCTGGCCCTGGGTCTTGCCGCCGTGCAGGGCGGCCGCCTGCACGCCCTGCTCGCGCAGCCGCTCGGTGAGCCGGTCCACGTGGTGCTTGGTGCGCACGAACATGATCGTGCGGCCGTCACGGGCACCGATCCGGGTGATGATGTCCTGCTTGTCCGAGTGCGACACCTGGAACAGGTGGTGGTCCATGGTGGTGACGCTCGCGGTCGACGGCGCGACCGAGTGCGTGACCGGGTCGGCGAGGTACTGCCGGACCAGCTTGTCGACATCGCCGTCGAGCGTCGCGGAGAACAGCAGCCGCTGTCCGCGCGGCGGGGTCAGGTCCATGATCTCGCGCACCTGCGGCATGAAGCCCATGTCGGCCATCTGGTCGGCCTCGTCGAGCGCGATGAAGTTGCAGTCGCCCAGCGACGCGGTGCCCTGGCGGACGTGGTCGGACAACCGGCCGGGGGTGGCGATCAGCAGGTCGACCCCGCGGGCGAGGGACTCGGCCTGCCGGGAGAAGGACATCCCGCCGACCGCGGTGCGGCACCACAGGCCGAGCGATTTGGCCAGCGGGGTGAGCGAGTCGGCCACCTGCATGGCCAGCTCACGGGTCGGCACGAGCACCAGCGCGCGCGGGCGCTTCGGCCGGGCCTTGCCGCCGTCGAGCCTGGCCAGCATGGCCAGGCCGAACGCGAGGGTCTTGCCGGATCCGGTCTGCGCGCGGCCGAGCACGTCGCGGCCGGCCATCGCGTCCGGGATGGTCGCGGACTGGATCGGGAACGGTGCGGCGATGCCCGCGTCGGCCAGTGCCCGCAGCAGCCCCTCGGGCAGGCCGAGCTCGGCGAAGGTCTGGGCCTTCGGGGTTTCCACCGCGTCGTCGCGCAGGTCGCCGCCGCTCTGACGGTGCCGCGGTGCGCGATCGGGCCGGCCTGCTCGCGGGGAGCGGGTGGAGTGGCCGGAATTGAACGTGACTGTCACAAATGCCTCTCGGACGTGGCACGTCGCAAGGAGGCCCGGGCTCCCCGCTCGCAGGCAGGGCAAGATGGTGTGCGGTGGGCGTTCACAGGGACGGACCCGATGCACGACGCCGCGGCGCCGGACACCGATGGAAATTGCTTCTGATGCACCGCGAGCCCTGCAGTGGGCTGTGGAGGCGACGGACACCAACTCATCCACGCCGCCGTTGCGGTCTTTGTCCACTGTACCGGAGCGACCCTGGTGCTTTCGCACCCAGGTCCACGGTTGTGGGCGGCGTCGCAGGTGTGTGCTGTGCCACGTCCGCGACGCCGCCGTCTGCCGTTCAGCCGATCCCGGCCGCGAGGGTCAGCCGGGACACCAGATCCTCGGCGGCCGTCACGTCCGCAGGCAGCCCGCGGCTGTGGAACCATCCGGCGAGATTCGCCACGTCCCTGGCGAGGAACTCCCGCCCGCCGGGGTTGGCGATCAGGTCGACGACCTGCGGCAGGTCGATCACCATCAGGTGGTCTTCGTGCACCAGCAGGTTGTAGGCGGACAGGTCGCCGTGCGCAAGTCCTTGCGTGGCCAGCAGTTCCAAAGCCGCGGTGGCCTGTTCCCACAGATCGGCCAGTTCGCCGGGATCGGGGCGGAGCTGGGCCAGCCGGGGCGCGGCCGTGCCGTCCGGCTCGCCGAGGAATTCCAGCAGCAGTTCGGTGCCGTGGCGCTGCACCGGATACGGCACCGGTGCACCGATCGTCCACAACCGGCTCAGTGCGGCGAATTCGGCGGCCGCCCACTGTTCGGCGATCAGGTTGCGGCCGAACGTGGTCCGCCCCGCGATCGCGCGCATCTCGCGGGACCGGCGCAACCGCCTGCCTTCGAGGTAGCCCGCGTCGCGGTGGAACAGCTTGTGTTCGTCCGAGCGGTACCGCTTGGCCGCGAGGAGCACGCCGTCCGAGCCGGGAACGTGGCGGCGCACCAGATGGACGTCGGCCTCCTTGCCGGTCTTGAGCACGCCGAGGTCGGTGTCGAGCGCGCCGAGGCCGGTGATCACCCAGTCCGGCCGCGGATGCGGTCCGTGGTCGGCGTCGTCCCAGGTGGTCCAGCGGTCGGCACCGTCCGGGAGTTCGGTCTCGGTGTAGGCGTCCTCGCGCAGTTTGGCGAGCCGGACGCGCTCGCCCTCGGTCAGCCGCCCGCGCCGGGCGGGGGCGGGCCCGTCGGCGTACCGGCGGCGGGATCGCCTGCCGGAACGGTCGTCGAAGGAATCGGAAAAGTCTTCGTAGTCGTGCCAGCGCACTGGTGGGTTCTCCTCGATCGGGGTGCCCCACCGGGCGAGCGGCGCGCTAGCCGGGCAGGGCGGGCGAAAGCGGGCAGGTCAGCGCCCGGACAATCTCCATGACGCACCTCCTCACCTCGGCACCTTCTCCGGTCACCGCACAGCGTGCCGCCCGCACCGGCGGCACGCAACCGATTTGTCGCGCACCCGCCGATGGCTAGCCTCGGCGCCATGGATTACGACGCGGTGATCGTGGGCGGCGGGCACAACGGGCTGGTCGCGGCCGGCTACCTGGCGCGGGCGGGCCGCTCGGTGCTGGTGCTCGAACGCCGGGACGAGATCGGCGGAGCGGCGGTGTCGTTCCGCGCCTTCGACGGGGTCGACGTGCGGCTCTCCCGGTATTCGTACCTGGTGAGCCTGCTGCCCCGGCGGATCGTCGCGGATCTGGGACTGGACATCCGGCTGCAGCGCCGCCGGATGTCCTCCTACACGCCGGTGCGCAGCACCGGTCTCCTTGTCGACACGGCGGACGAAGCGCGCACCGCGGAATCCTTCCGGGAGGTCACCGGGTCCACAAAGGATTTCGAAGCCTGGCAACGGTTCTACGCACGGGCCGGACGCGTGGCAGCGGCGACTTTCGACAGCCTCACCGAGCCGCTGCCGACCCGTGCCGAACTGCGTGCGCGGATCGGCGACGACGAGGCGTGGCAGATGTTCTTCGAGCGCCCCGCCGGGGAAACCCTGCGCACGTGGTTCACCGACGACACTGTCCGCGGGGTGGTGCTCACCGACGCGCTCATCGGCACCTTCGCCGCCGCCGGCGACGAACAGCTGCGGCAGAACCGGTGCCTGCTCTACCACCTGATCGGCAACGGCACCGGGGACTGGGACGTGCCGGTCGGCGGGATGGGCGCGGTCACCGGTGCGCTGGCGGACGCCGCGCGCCGGGCCGGGGCAACGCTGGCCACCGGGGCCGAGGTGCGTTCGGTGACCCCGGACGGCGAGGTGCACTACACGCACGACGGTGCGGAACGCGTCGTGGCCGGCGGGCACGTCCTGGCCAACGTCGCGCCGCGCACGCTCGCCCGCCTGCTCGGCGAAGAACCCGGGGAGGCACCGGAAGGCGCCCAGCTCAAGGTGAACATGGTGCTGCGGCGGCTGCCCCGATTGCGGGACCGCGCAGTGCACCCGCGTGACGCGTTCGGCGGCACGTTCCACGTGAACGAGTCGTTCTCCCAGCTGGAAACCGCCTACGCGGAGGCTGCGGCCGGCCGGATTCCGGCGGTGCCACCGTGCGAGATCTACTGCCATTCGTTGACCGACGCCTCGATTCTCGGTCCCGCCGAACGGGAAGCCGGCGTGCAGACGCTCACCTTGTTCGGCTTGCACCTGCCGGCCCGGCTTTTCGAGGCGGACAACGAACGTGCGCGAGCCGAAGCGCTGCGGGCAACGCTGGCGTCGCTCGACAGCGTGCTCGCCGAACCGATCGAGGGCTGCCTGCTGCGTGACGCGAACGGGAACCCGTGCGTGGAGGCGAAGACTCCGCTGGATCTGGAAGCCGAACTGGGGTTGCCGCGCGGGCACATCTTCCACCGCGACCTGTCCTGGCCGTACGGGGAAGCCGGGACCTGGGGCGTCGAGACCGCACACGAGCGCGTGCTGCTGTGCGGCGCCGGCGCGGTGCGGGGCGGCGGGGTCAGCGGGATTCCCGGGCACAACGCGGCAATGGCCGTACTCGGTCGACGTTTCGGTGCCGGACGGGCAAGGTGAGGGGCATGCGTGTGATCGTGATCGGCAGCGGGATGGGCGGAGCTGCCACTGCTTACCACCTGGCTTCGCGCGGAGCGGACGTCGTGGTGGTGGACGCGGACCTGCCCGGGGTGGCCACCGACGCGGGTGCCGGGATCGTCAGCCCGTGGACGTCGCGCTGGGACGAGGCCGGCTACCCGCTCGCCGCCGCGGCCGGCCGCTACTATCCGGAACTTGCCGCCGAGCTGCGGGAACTCGGGCACGAGCCGTCGTACGAGGTGGTCGGTGGCCTGGTGGTGTCGGCGGCGGAGGACGAGCTCGCCGCGGCCAGGGAGCGGATCGCCACGCGGATCGCGGACGCGCCGGAGGCGGGTGTCGTGCAGCGGCTCGACCCGGCACAGGCACGAGAGCTGTTCCCGCCGCTGGCCCCGGATCTCGCCGCGGTGCACCTGTCCGGCGCCGGCCGCGTCGACGGGCGCGTGCTGCGCCGGGCGCTGATCTCCGCGGCGATCGACAAGGGTGTGCAGTTCGTCGATGCGGAGGCCTCGCTGCTGCCGGGGCTGCGCGTGCGCGCGGGCGACGAGGAATTGACCGGCGACGCGGTCGTGCTCGCCGCCGGGGCATGGTCGGCCGGGGTGGCCGGGCCGCTGGGCGTGCCGGTGCCGGTCGAGCCACAGCGGGGCCAGATCAGCCACTTCGACCTGCCCGGCACCGACACCTCGGGATGGCCGGTCGTGCTGCCGCGGACCAGTCACTACCTGCTGTCGTTCCCGGGTGGCCGGGTCGTGGCGGGTGCGACGCGGGAGACCGGCGCCGGCTTCGACCACCGGGTGACCGTGGCCGGGCAGCGGGAGGTGCTGGACCACGCGCTGAGCGTCGCACCGGGGCTGGCCGAGGCGAGCCTCGCGGAAACCAGGGTCGGCTTCCGCCCGGCGACCCCGGACACGCTGCCGCTGCTCGGGCAGGTCGCCTCCGGGCTGTTCCTGGCCACCGGTTTCGGCCCGGCGGGGCTGACCCTGGCGCCGTACGCCGGGAAGCTGATCGCCGACCTGGTCCTCGGCGAGGACGTGCCCGCGGACCTGCTCGCCCCGTGCGCCCCGGCCCGGTTCTCCTGAGCGACGGGGGTCAGTCGCCGGTGAGCAGCTCCAGGGCGTGCTCGCCGGTACGTGCCACGTTCAGTCCCGCCTTGGCCGCCACACGCACCAGCTGGTCCACAGTGGACGGTTCGCTGCGGCTGGTGGCGAGCACCGCGGCCAGCCGTCCCTTGTAGGCCTTGTTGAAGTGGCTCACCGTGGTGCGGTTGCCGTGCGCGTCCTCGGTGACCACGCGGACGGTGACCGCGTCCGGGCGCAGCTTCGCGAACGCGGCGTAGGTGCCCGAACGCAGGTCGACCACGAGGCCTTCGACGGCGCGCAACACGGGCTCCAGTGCGGGCTTCCACAATCCGCGCACGGTGCCCAGCGACGGCACCGTGTTGCCGCCGGAAAGCCGGTACGCGGGGATCGGGTCGGTCGCCGAGACCACCCCGAACAGCGCGGAGGTCACCGCGAGCCGCTGCTGCGCCTTGGCGAGTCCCGCGCGGGTGAAGCTCGGCACGTCGAGCGCGTCGTAGAGGACGCCGGTGTAGCGGCGCAGCGCGGGCATCGTGGGGGAGGTCCAGAGCCGGGCGTTGCGGGTGACCTCGTCGCTCTGGCGGGCCGAGATGCCGAGTGCGGACAGGCTCGCGGGGACGTCACCGGCCAGCTCGACCAGCGCGTCGGCGAGTTTGGCCCGCACCGGGTTCAGCTCGGGGAAGGACAGCGCGCCGAGGTCGAGCGGAGCGCCCTTGCCGCCGTCGGCCTTCGTCTCGGAAGGGGGGAGGAGCACCAGCACACCCCGGAGCGTAGCCGCCGGGAAATCCGGCTGCGGGACCGTGTGCCGCGGGGTGTCCGCCGTTGCCGGTCACCGGCTTCGACCTGCGTCCGGCGATAACCCGCATGCGTGGTGGTGCGGGGGTTGACTACCCTGTGCGAAACCGCTCAGCGCAGGGAGTCCGCAGTGATCACCAGGATGTCGTCGTTGTTCCTCCGCACATTGCGCGAGGATCCGGCGGATGCCGAGGTACCCAGCCACCGGCTGCTGGTCCGCGCCGGCTACGTCCGCCGGGTCGCCCCGGGTGGTTATTCGTGGCTGCCGCTCGGGCTGCGGGTGCTGCGCCGCGTCGAGCAGGTGGTGCGCGAGGAGATGGCCGCGATCGGCGGGCAGGAGATCCAGTTCCCCGCGCTGCTGCCGCGCGAACCGTACGAGACGACCAACCGCTGGACCGAGTACGGCGACAGTCTGTTCCGGCTCAAGGACCGCAAGGGCGCCGACTATCTGCTCGGTCCCACGCACGAGGAGCTGTTCGCGCTCACCGTGAAGGGCGAGTACACCTCGTACAAGGACTTTCCGGTCACGCTGTACCAGATCCAGACCAAGTACCGCGACGAAGCGCGTCCCCGCGCGGGCATCCTGCGTGGCCGCGAGTTCGTGATGAAGGACTCCTACTCCTTCGACCTCGACGACGAGGGTCTCGACCGCTCGTACCACGCGCACCGGAGCGCCTACATCAAGCTGTTCGACCGGCTCGGCCTGGAGTACGTGGTCGTGGCCGCCACATCGGGCGCGATGGGCGGGTCGGCCTCGGAGGAATTCCTCGCGGTCGCCGAGACCGGCGAGGACACCTACGTGCGCAGCACCGAGTCCGGTTACGCGGCCAACGTCGAGGCCGTGGTCACGCCTGCGCCCCCGGCGCGCCCCTTCGACGGGCTGCCCGCCGCGCAGGTGCACCACACGCCGGACACACCGACCATCGAAACGCTCGTCGCGTTCTTCAACGCCGCCGGGCTCGGCCGCGAGTTCACCGCGGCGGACACGCTCAAGAACGTCATGGTGAAGACCCGCCGGCCGGGTGCGAAGGAGTGGGAGCTGCTCGGCATCGGCGTGCCGGGCGACCGCGAGGTGGACTTCAAACGGCTCGAGGCGGCGCTGGAGCCCGCCGAGGTCGCGCTGCTGGAGGAGTCGGACTTCGCGAAGAACCCGTTCCTCACCAAGGGTTACATCGGTCCGAAGGCGTTGCAGGAGAACGGGGTCCGCTACCTCGTCGACCCGCGCGTGGTCGAGGGCACGGCGTGGCTGACCGGCGCGGACCAGCCCGACCACCATGTGCTCGACCTGGTGGCGGGCCGGGACTTCACCCCGGACGGCACGATCGAGGCGGCCGAAGTGCGCGAGGGAGACGCCTCGCCGGACGGCCACGGCACGCTCGTCGCCGCGCGCGGTATCGAGATCGGGCACATCTTCCAGCTCGGGCGCAAGTACACCGACGCGTTCGAGGTGGACGCGCTCGGCCCGGACGCCAAGCCGATCCGGATCACCATGGGGTCCTACGGTGTCGGCGTTTCCCGGCTGGTCGCCGTGCTCGCCGAGCAGAACCACGACGGCCGCGGCCTGATCTGGCCGCGTGAGGTGGCGCCGTTCGGCGTGCACGTGGTCATCGCGGGCAAGGACGACACGGTGCGCGCCGGCGCGGAGCAGCTCGCCGCCGAACTGGACGAGGCCGGGATCGAGGTCCTGCTCGACGACCGCAAGGCCACCCCCGGCGTCAAGTTCGCCGACGCGGAACTGGTCGGGGTGCCCACGATCCTCGTGGTCGGCCGCGGGCTGGCCAACGGCGTCGTCGAGGTGAAGGACCGGCGCAGCGGGGAAAGCGAGGAGATCGCGCTCGATTCGGTGGTCGGCCACCTCGTCAAGCTCGTGCGCGCCTGATCCGGCAGTGGGATTCTTCCGGCGCCGCCGCAACCGGGACGGCGGGTACCAGGACAACGCCGCGCTGAGCGGGTTCGGCGGCTACGAACCCGCCGACGGCGCCACGTTCGGCCCGCCGGGCACCGCCGGCCGGCCGTCCGACGGTGGTGTCTCGGCTCCGTCCGGCAGACCGGCCGCGGCACCGGGTCCCGCCACCTCCGTGCCGGGCGCTTTCCCCGGTGCGCCAGGCCCTTCCGCCGGTGCATCGGGCCCTTTCCCGGGTGCGCCAAGCCCTTCCACCCGCGTGCCGGGTTCGTTCGCCGGTGGGCCGGATTCGCCGGACCCGGGTGGGCGAGCCGGTGCGCCGGTCCCGGCCGGCCCCTCCGGTGGCGGGGCTGCCGGGCCACGACGACGCGGCAGCCGTCCGGTGGTCGTACTGGTGGCGGTCGTCGTCGCCGGGGCCGGCTACGGTCTGTCGCACCTCGGGAATTCGTCCCGGGACCACTCGACGCCGGTGTCCCGCGGTCCGGAGACCTACCAACCCGATCCTCGCGTTGTGGTGCCGCCGGTGGTGGCGGGCTGGCAGTCCGTGGCGAGCCGCGACGGCTCCTACGCCTACGACGTGCCGCCGTCGTGGACGCCGTCGCCGCAGATCGTGCACGGCTGGGACACGACCGCCGGTTCCGCCGGGATCAACCTGGCCACCAGCGCGTTCGTCGGCAAGGGCAGCTGCCCCGGCAGTGCCACCGCGACCCGCGGCGGCGCCGGGGTGACCAGCGGGGACCAGCACGACGCCGAGGCCGCCGCGCGCCAGGCGGTGACCGAGGTCGGCGTGGACGCCTACACCGCGGAGCACTCCCCGGCCGCCAAGGTCGCGTTCGGCCCGGTCGAGCAGGCTTCGATCTCGCTGTCCGGAAAGACCGCGCCGGGACGGCTGGTCGTCGCCGAGGTGACCGCGAGCGGTGCCGCCCCGTGCCAGCCGCCGCGCGCACTGGTCGGCGCGGTCGCGATCGCGGGTGGTTCCGGTTCGGTCGTGCTCGCCGTGTACGCCGACGAGGGCAGTGCGACGCGCGACGATCTGGTCCGGATCCTGCGCAGCTACCGTGGCGTGCCCGCGGCCGACCGGTCCACGACCACCCCGCCGCCGACCGTACGCTGACGGCGCAGGGCGAGTTTCGCGAAATCCTTCAGCCCGGCGTCCGGCAGATAGGCCCGGCCCAGCGCGATGCCGATCCGTGGCAGATCCGCCACGTCGCGGAAAGCCAGGTACAGCGGCTCGTGCCGCGGCTGGAACTTCGCCTTGAACGCGTGCAGTGAGCGGAATCCGTAGTACGGCTCCATCAGCGAGCTCAGCCTGTCGAGCAGCCGGTCCACCGCACGGCCCGCAGTGCGTTCGCAGCTGCGCACCAGCGGCGCGCCGGACAGCGACACGAACCGGGCGCCCTCCTCCCGGAAGGACAGGCACGCGGAGGCGATCAGGAACTCCATCACCGGCCGGAACCCGTTGCCGCGCCTGCGCATCACGTCCAGCGTCCACCCGCCGACGGTGCCGGAGCCGGTGTGCACCGGCAGCCACGAAGTCACCCCGTGCACGACCCCCTCGGCGTCGACCGCCAGTCCTACCCTGGTCGCCGGATCCATTGCCTCGTCCACACCGCCGAGCGTGAAGCCCATTTCCGGCATGGCCTTCTCGCCGACCCACTGCCGGGACAGTTCGCACACCTGGTCGCGGATCGACTGCGGCTGTTCGGCAAGGCGCACGAGACGGAATTCGATGCCGTCCTTCTTCGCCCGGTTCAGCGCCGTGCGCACGTCCTGCCACGCCTTGCCGCGGAACTGCAGGTGCTCGAGGTCGACCAGGGTGTCCTCGGCGACCTGCACGTGCTGCCAGCCGAGATCCCTGGTCACCGCAACGGTTTCCGCGGTCGCGGAGAACACGCACGGCACCAGTCCGCTGTTCTCGCACATGGTCGCGAACTCCCGCAGCGTGCGGGCACCCGAACCGTCCGGGGCCACCGGATCGCCGAGTGCGATGGCCGCGCCGGCGTGGTTCTGGTAAGCCAGGTAGGACGCGCCGTCGGAGGCGACGAAGTAGGCGTTCTGCGGCCAGGTCGTCATCCACGAGAGGGTGCTGCCGCCGTTGCGGCCCAGCAGCAGCCGCGCGAACGCCCGGTCCGGACCCGGCCGGAACAGCTTGCGGCGCCGGCGCCGCGACGGCACGCGGAACGCCTGCCGTGCGGTCATCAGCAGCACCAGTTCGACTGTCCACAAGAGATTGTCCACGAAGAACAGCGCGAGTCCGTGGCCGTCGTAGCCCGCCCGGAACAGCCGGGCGACGGTGACCAGGCCGCCGACCACCAGCGCCTGCGAAACCGCCAGCACGCCGAGCGTGACCGCACACCGCCAGGAGAACCGCGATCCGCGGCGCAACCCGTTCAGCAACGGCACCACGATCACGCACAGCACCAGGATCTCCACGCCGGAAAGGGAAACCCCGTCGTCCGAGCCGAACGGGCCGTCGCCGGGCAGCAGCCACATCACCAGCTCGGCGACGGTGAGCAGCACCAGCCCGGCACAGCCGAGGAAACGCCATTCACGCAAGCTCAGCCTGCGGCCGTCCGTCGCGCGGACCGGACCGGCCAGCCGGTGCCCGAGCGGCAGTCCGACCACGAGTGCGAAGAAGTGCACGAGATCGGCGAGCGTGCCGACGAACACGATCGCCACCCCGGCGTACATGCACAGCAGCACGCGCAGCCGCAACCGCCACGGATGCCGCAGCGTCGCGCTGGCCACCGCGACCGCCACGAGCGCGCCACCGGAGAACCCGACGTCGAGGGTGCCGGCGATCCGGTCCGCCCACTCCCACCCGGAGTGCCGGCACAGCTCGAGGAACTGCAGCGCGGCGACGGTGGACACCACCTGGCCGCCGACGGTGACCGCGATCGCGCGCCGGGTGCCGAGCTGCCATTCGGCGAATCCGGCCAGCAGCGCGAAGCTGCCCGCCATCGGCAGGTAGAACAGCGGCCGCAGGGCGAAGAACGGCCCGGTCGCCAGCGTCCACCAGCGGCCGTGCTCCATCGACGGCAGTCCGTAGGCGTAGTAGGTGAACGCGCCCTGGTGTTCGGCGGCATGCCACAGCGCGCCGCTCACGAAGCCCGCGACCAGGATCGCGAGCACGACAATGGTGGTGAACGGAAGCCGGTGCCACAGCACGGCGAACCGCTCGAGCGCCGCCGTGGCCGCCCGCCCGCGTCCCCCAGTACCGGCACCGTCGGCGGTCCCCGCCGCCGGCGTTGCGGTCGTCATGACCTTGAGTCTGGCGTGGCACGCGCCGCAGGACATCCGGCGACAGACCGACTTCTCCCCCTAAGGGAGTGCTACCCCGGACGGACGAAAGTCTCGACTACAGGCGGATGCCGGCTGAGGCCGCCCGCGTTCACCTGCGCAAACGCCTCCGCCGACCGGTCAGGGTTGCTCCGGGAGTACCCGGAGCAGGGGTTGACGCCCCGCGGTCAGCCGAGCACAGCGGTGCGCACTGCGTCCAGGTCGGCGAGATCGGGCAGTACGGTGCGGGCGCCTGCGTCCGCCAGCTGCGCTGCGGTGAAGTGACCGGTGGCCACGGCGACCGCGATCGCGCCGTGGTCCAGCGCGGCGTGCACGTCGTTGGGCGTGTCCCCGATGACCACGATCGTCTCGGGGGCGAACGAGGTGCGGTGCTTGGCCGCCGCGGCCGCGACCGCGTGCGGTACCAGATCGGGCCGGTGCGCCGACAGCGAACCGTAACCGCCGATCGCCAGGTCGAGATGCTCGTCGAGCCCGAACGCGGCGAGTTTGTACCGCGAGATCTCCGGCAGGTTGCCGGTGACGAGGGTCTGCACGATCCCGTCGTGGCCGCCGAAGTCGGCGAGCGCGGCCGCGGCGCCCTCGAGGGCGCGGCCCTGTTCGTGCAGCGTGGCGCCGTCCCGGTCGGCGACCGCGATCAGCTCCCGCCAGAGCCGCTGGATCGTCTCCTCCTCCGGTTCGATCCCGTGCAGGGCCAGGATGTCGGTGCTGATGGCCCGTTCGGTGCGGCCGCCGTATTCGGGCTGCGTGTGCAGTTCGGTCCCGGTCGCGGTGGCGAGCGCGGAGGCGTACCAGCCGCTGCCGACCCCGGTGTAGTCCACCAGGGTGTGGTCGATGTCCCAGAGCACCAGCCGGTGCGCGCGCGTGGTCACGCCGCGGATGGTACCGACGCGGCGCTCACCCGGCGAGGAAGCTGAAGCGCACCCGGCGGACCGGATTGTCCACGTTGGTGTCCACCAGGCACACCGACTGCCAGGTGCCCAGCAGCAGCACGCCGCCGAGGACCGGGATGCTCGCGTACGGCGGGACCAGTGCGGGCAGCACGTGGTCACGGCCGTGCCCGTGGCTGCCGTGGCGATGGCGCCAGCGCTCGTCGCGGGGGAGCAGCTCGTCCAGGGCGGCGAGCAGGTCGTCGTCGCTGCCGGCACCGGTTTCCAGTACGGCGAGACCGGCCGTCGCGTGCGGCACCCACACGTGCAGGAGTCCGTCGGTCGCGTCGGCGTCGCGCAGGAACGCCTCGGCTTCGCGGGTCAGGTTGTGCACGACGGCCTCGCCGCCGGTGTGCACTTCGATCTCGGTGGAGTACATGCCTTCAGCCTAGGCTCACGAATCGAGGTACCGGAGTACCGCGAGCACGCGCCGGTTGTGGCCCTCCGACTGCGGCAGGCGGAGTTTGCCGAAGATGCTCGTCACGTACTTCTCCACCGATCCGGCGGACAGGTACGCCTCGGTCGCGATCGCCGCGTTCGACCGGCCCTGCGCCATCAGGTCGAGCACCTCGCGTTCGCGCGGGGTCAGCTCGGCGAGCGGGCCGGAACGGCCGGTGGCGGCGAACAGCTGGCGCACCACCTCCGGATCGAGCACCGTCTCACCGGCCGCGACCCGGTCGAGCGCGGTGAGGAAGTCCGACACCTCGGCCACCCGGTCCTTCAGCAGATAGCCGACCGCACCTGCTGCACCGGCCAGCAGCTCCTTGGCGTAGTTCGTCTCCACGTACTGCGAGAACACCAGGATCGCGCATCCGGGCAGTTCGCCACGCAGTTCGATGGCCGCGCGCAGGCCCTCGTCGGTGTGCGTCGGCGGCATCCGGATGTCGACAATGGACACATCGGGCCGGTGGGCGCGCACGGCGGCACGGAGGTCGTCGGCGTTGTTCACCGCGGCGAGTACCTCGTGGCCCCGCAGCGACAGCAGCTCGGCGAGCCCCTGCCGGAGGATGGCCGAGTCCTCGGCGAGCACGATCCGCACGGCATACCCCTCTCTCCCGCTGCCGCGAGCCTAGCGGGCCGCGGGTATCGCGGCAGTGATCACGGTCGGTCCGCCGGGCGGGCTGTGCACGGTGAGTTCGCCGTCCACCGGCCGCAGCCGTTCCGCGATGCCGGCGAGCCCGCCCCCGGCCACGATCGCGGCCCCGCCGCCGCCCTGATCGGTCACCGTCAGCCGAAGTCCGGCGCCGTGGTCGGAAACCCGTACCTCACAAGGTATTCCGGCGTGTTTCGCGGCGTTGGTCATCAGCTCCGCGGCGGCGAAGTACAGCACCGTCTCCAGCGATGGCGACGGGCGGCGGGCCAGCTGGACCGACACCGTTGCCTCGATCCCGGCGGAGGTGGCCAAAGTGGACAGTGCGACGTCGAGACCCTTGTCGAGCGCCGCCGGGTGGATGCCCCTGGCGAGGTCACGCAGTTCGACGAGTGCTCGCTTGGCGTTGCCGTGCGCGTCGGAGACGAGGGTGCGCACCTGGGCGAGGTCGATCTCGTCGGTGGCCAGCTCTTCTTTCGCCAGCCCGAGTTTCATCGCCATCGCGACGAGCTGGGCCTGTGCGCCGTCGTGCAGATCGCGTTCGATGCGCCGAAGCTGCCCGGCGGCGTCCTCCAGTGCGGTCGCCCGGGTCTCCTCCAGGAAGCGCACTCGTTCACGGAGCCCGGGGTCGGCGAGCAGCAGCCGCACGAGCAGCCGGTCCACCGCGACGACGGCGTGCACGAACGCAGGCCACGCCACCAGTACCACGATTCCGGCCGCTGCCCACAGCAGTGAACCCGGCCAGGTGGCACTGTGCACCCCGAACACCGGAAGTTCCTGCCCGTGCCGGAAAAACCAGGTGAACGGGTAGGTGACCGCGGCGACGCCGAAGACGGCCAGCATTGCGGCCATGAGCAGCCCGAGGATCCCGAGCGGGAACCGGACCAGCAGGTAGGCCACCGCACGCCACGCGGTCGGATCGCCGAGCCGGGCGACGAGCCAGCGCCACAACCCCGGACGCAGCTCAGCCGGTCGTGGCCGGGGCAGGCGCAGTCCGAGCAGAGCGCCGGCCAGCCGCCGGTGCACGCCACCGAGCAGCCGCGCCCCGGCGAGCACCCCGGCGAGCACGAGCGTCCCGGCGAGCACCGGCGTCAGCGCCACCCCGACCAGCAACCCGGCAAGCACCACCACGAAGGCCACCGGCGTCAGCGCGCCGGCAACGACCAGCCATCCCACCTCGGCGACCCCCGCACGCCGCGAAGGGGGCCACAAGAGCCTCGGGAATTCCGCAACCCTCACCGAGCCCTCCCGAACCGACCCGCGACCGGCGGCCGGTCAGAAGCGTTGCCCGGCCCGCCGCCACGGTGACCGCACCGCACGGCCGAACCGCCCGACCTGACCGCCCGGTTCGGCGCCGCAGCGTCGGGCTGCGTGGCCGAGCTGGGTTGGTGCGCGGTTGAACGGACCGGGACAAGGCAGGTATGCAGTGCCGCCTGGCAAGCCCATCCCGCCACAGCGGCAGACCGCACGGCGGCCGAGCACCACGTCCCGCGCCGAACCGTCGGCTCGCCGTGCCGAACCGCCGGCTCGCCGTGCCGAATCGCAGGTCCGGTGTGCCGAATCGCCGGCTCGCCGTGCCGAATCGCCGGCTCGCCGTGCCGAATCGCAGGTCCGGTGTGCCGAATCGCCGGCTCGCCGTGCCGAACCGACGGCTCGCCGCGCCGAACCGCAGATCCGGTGTGCCGAACCGCAGGTCCGGTGTGCTGGGTCGGTGGCCTGCGGTGCCGAGCCGTCGGCCCGGTATGCCGAATCGCCGGAGTGCTGCGGCGGGCCGTCGGCCTGCCGCAGCGCACCGCCGGCCCGCCGCGTCGGGCGGGCGGGCCGGGTTCGGCGTTGGGTGCGGCTCTCACCTGGCCGAGTCTGCCGTTCCCGTGGTGGCCGGGCCACCGGGGTGTCCCGGCCACCGGGTGGGAAAACCCCCGGTCCCGGATGGTGGGTCAGGGCAGGTCCGGGTCTGCCGGGACGGGTTCGGCGGGCGCGTCGGCCCGGGCGCGCGCGGCGGCTTCGCGCATTTCGATCACGTCGGTGAGCCAATCGCCGGTCTCGCGGGCGATGTCGCGGACCGCGCCGGTGATGATGGTGGCGATGGCGCCGATGTGCGTTGCCGCGGACTCGGTGAGTTCCTGCACGGTGTCCTTGCTGCTTTCGAACTGACCCACCATGGGAATTCCTCAGGCTGCTCGGAGTTGCCGGTCGGAGTCCACGGTAGCTTCCGGGCCGGTGCCCGGTCCGGGCAGCGCCAGCCGGACGATCTTCTTCGCCACCGACCAGAGCTGCTTGCGCAGCGGTCCGGTGTGGTACGGCAGGCCGTAGCGTTCGCAGATCTCCCGCACCTCACCGGCGATCTGCGGGTACCGCCGCGCCGGGAGGTCCGGGAACAGGTGGTGCTCGATCTGGTGCGAGAGGTTCCCGGAGAGGATGTGGAACAGCGGGCCGCCGCTGATGTTGGCCGAACCGAGGATCTGCCGCAGGTACCACTGCCCGCGTGACTCGTTCTCGGCCTCCTCCTCGGTGAAGCTCTCCACGTCGGCGGGGAAGTGCCCGCAGAAGATGATCGCGAACGCCCACAGGTTGCGCACCAGGTTCGCGCTCGCGTTGCCGAGCAGCGTCAACGGCGCCAGCGGGCCGGTCAACAGCGGGAAGAGCACGTAGTCCTTGCCGATCTGCCGCGCAGCCTTGCGGGCGATCTTGCGCAGCACCGGCACGTTCTCCGCCCAGCTGCGCTCGCCCTTGACGACCCGCTCGATCTCCAGATCGTGCAGCATCACGCCCCACTGGAACAGCAGTGCCAGCAGCGTGGCGTACACCGGGTTGCCCAGGTAGTACGGATGCCACTTCTGCGCCGAGTCCATCCGCAGGATTCCGTAGCCGATGTCGCGGTCCTTGCCGAGCACGTTGGTGAACGTGTGGTGGATGTAGTTGTGCGAGTGCCGCCAGTTGTCCGCGGGCGCCACGTTGTCCCATTCGAACCGCTGCGAGCCCAGCTCCGGGATGCGCGTCCAGTCGTACTGGCCGTGCATCACGTTGTGGCCGATCTCCATGTTGTCCAGGATCTTCGCCAGCGACAGGGTGGCCACCCCGGCCAGCCACGCCGGTGGCAGGAACCCGGCGAACAGCAGGCCGCGCCCGGTCACCTCGAGTGCGCGCTGGGTCTTGATGAGGTTGCGCAGATAGGTCACGTCCTGCTCGCCGAGGTTGTCGACGATCCGCTGGCGCAGTGCGTCGAGTTCCCGGCCGAATTCCTCGACCTGGTCGGGCGTGAGCTGGAACGGTGTGCCGGTCATCGGTCGTCTCCTCCAGAGCGGTCAGGCGTCGATTTCGACGTCCCCGAGGGGGACGCTGATGCAGAGCTGGATTTCCTGGTTTTCCTCACCGGAGACCTCGCCGGTGCGCGCGTTGCGCACCCGGCCCGCGGTCTTGAGCTGCGTGCAGGAAAAGCAGATGCCCATCCGGCAGCCGTGCTCCGGGGTCAGGCCCACGTCCTCGGCCTGCTCCAGCAGCGGCTTGCCGGTGTTGTCGCATTCCCGGCCGCTGCGGGCGAAGCGCACTCGCCCTTCGGCGGCCGTGGTGTCGAAGGTCAACGGCGCAGCCGTGAACTCTTCGGTGTGCAGATGTTCACTCAACCCTTCGTCGGCGAACAGGTCGCCGACCGCGGTCATCAGCGGCGCCGGGCCGCAGGCGAACGTTTCGGCGGTGCGGAACCACGGCGCGGCCTGCTGCAGGTGCGCCTTCGAGAACCGGCCGGTCAGTTCGCCGGTACGGGTGTGGGTGTGCGCGTGCACCACCCGAAGCCCGGGGTGCTGCGCGGAGAGTGCGGCCAGTTCCTCGCGGTAGAGCGCGTCCTCGCGGGAGTTGGAGTAGTGCAGGAACACGATCTCGCCCGGATGTCCCTCGGCCACCAGTGTGCGGACCATCGCGAGCACCGGGGTGATCCCGCTGCCGCCGCTGATCAGCACGATCCGCGAGGGCCGCGGCGAAGGCAGGGTGAAGTCACCGTCCGCGGGGGAAAGCCCGACCACGGTGCCGACCCGGGTGGTGTCCCGCAGGTGCCGGGAAACGAGCCCGTCCGGGTCCGCCTTCACGGTGAACTCCAGTTCGCCGCCCTCGGCGCCGCACGGCGAGTAGCAGCGGGTCCGCCGCACGCCGTCGATCTCCACCTGCAGCCGGACGTACTGGCCGGCGCGGAAACCCTGCCACGCGCGGCTCGGCCGCACGGTGAAGGTGACGCTGTCCGGGGTCTGCCGCCGCACGGCGGTGACCTGGCCGCGGATTTCGCGCCGCACCAGCATCGGATCGACCAGTTCCAGGTACCGGTCCGCACCGTGCGGGGTGAGCAGTGCCTCGGCGAGCGAGACGAGCCCGCGTATCCGGCGCGGGAGCTGAATGGTCATCACGCCTCCAGGATTTGAGTGCACAGCTGTACACTGACCAGTAAGAGGCAGAACCGGGTCGGCTGTCAACGTGGGAGCGAGGTGATGTGACGTGGGGCACGCGACGGACGCCAGTACGCTTCCCGACGTGTCGACAGCCGGGGAACCGGCCGGTGTGGTGAGCCGGCAGGAGCGCAAGCAGCGCACCCGGCAGGCGCTGCTCGACGCCGCCTTGGACCTGCTGGCCGATCGCGGGTTCGCGAGCCTGTCGCTGCGCGAGGTGGCCAAGCGCGCCGGCATCGTGCCGACTGCGTTCTACCGGCACTTCTCGTCGATGGAGGAGCTGGGCATCGCGCTGGTCGAGGAGACCACCCGCACCCTGCGCGGCATGCTCCGCGCCGACCGCACCGAACCGGGCAGTTACCAGGGCATGATCCGGGCCTCGGTGCACACCCTCTACCGGCAGGTCCGCGCGCACGAGGGGCACTTCCGGTTCGTCACGCGCGAGCGCTACGCGGGTTCCGGGCCGGTGTCCAGGGCGATCGCGGTGGAACTGCGGATGTTCGCCGGCGACCTGGCGGTGGACCTGGCCCGGTTCGAGCACCTGCGCGGCTGGCCGACCGACGATCTGCACCTGCTGGCCGATCTGATCGTCACGGCCATGATCGCCACCGTCGTCGACCTGCTGGAGACCCGGCAAGGTGATTCCGCGGCGGACGAGCGCACGGTGGCCGTCGCGGAGAAACGGCTGCGGATGATCCTGGTCGGGGTGCCGCACTGGCAGCCGTCCGCCGGTCAACGTGATCGTGGTGACTAGGGCAGCCGCTCTGCGCGTGGTAGAACTCGCACGTTCGATGATCCTCACGGTCGAGGAGGTCGCGTGGCGGAGAGCGGTAGCCGGCTCACGGTCGGTGTGGTCACCGAGTCACGGCCCGGCGAACGCCGGGTCGCACTCGTGCCGAAGCTGGTGTCGAGGCTCGCACAACGCGGCCTGACCACCATCGTCGAACGCGGGGCAGGCGCGGGTGCGCAGCTGCCCGACGACGCGTACGTCGAAGCCGGCGCCGAAGTGGGTGATCCCTGGCAGGCGGACGTGGTCGTCAAGGTCGCGCCGCCGACCGCGGAAGAGGTCCCGAAGCTGGCGCGGGGCGGGGTGCTGATCGGATTCCTCGATCCGCGGGGAGATCCGGACGGGATCGCCGCACTGGAACGGGCAGGCGTGCGTGCGTTCGCGATGGAAGCGGTGCCCCGGATTTCGCGGGCACAGGCAATGGACGCGCTCTCGTCGCAGAGCAGCGTCGCCGGATACCGGGCGGTGCTGCTGGCGGCGGAGAAGCTGAACCGGTTCTTCCCGATGCTCACCACCGCGGCGGGCACCGTGCCGCCGGCGAAGGTGCTCGTACTCGGTGCCGGGGTGGCCGGTCTGCAGGCGCTGGCGACGGCCAAACGGCTGGGTGCCCAGACCACCGGCTACGACGTGCGGCCCGAGGTCGGCGAGCAGGTCCGTTCGCTCGGTGCGCAGTTCCTCGATCTCGGCATCGAGGCGGTCGGCGAAGGCGGCTACGCGCGGGAGCTGACCGAGGAGGAACGCGCCGAGCAGCAACGCAGGCTCACCGAGGCGATCACGAAGTTCGACGTCGTGGTCACCACCGCGCTGGTGCCCGGCCGCAAGGCGCCGACGCTGGTCACCGAAGAGGCGGTGCGGGGCATGCCTGCCGGGGGAGTGGTGCTCGACCTCGCCGGTGAATCCGGCGGCAACTGCGAGCTGAGCCGGCCCGGCGAGGACGTGGTGGAGCACGGCGTGACGATCAGCGCGCCGCTGAACCTGCCCGCCGGCATGCCGGCGCACGCGAGCGAGCTGTACGCGCGCAACGTCACCGAGCTGCTGGAACTGCTCGTGACCACCGAGGGCGAGCTGAAGCTCGACTTCTCCGACGAGGTCGTCGCCGGCGCCTGCGTGGCCGGCCGGGAAGGGAGCCAGTCGTGACGCTGGTGGAAAACCTGGCGGTGCTCGTGCTCGCGGGTTTCGTGGGCTTCGCGGTGATCTCGAAGGTGCCGAACACCCTGCACACGCCGCTGATGTCGGGTACCAACGCGATCCACGGCATCGTGCTGCTGGGCGGGCTGATCGTGCTCGGACTCGGCGTGGACGGGGTGCTGAACAAGATCCTGCTGGTGATCGCGATCGCGTTCGGCACGATCAACGTGGTCGGCGGATTCCTTGTCACCGACCGGATGCTGGCGATGTTCAAGGGCAAGAAACCGCAGCCGGACGACGACGAGGAGGCGGCGAAGTGACCCAGCTGATCGCGGTCCTCTACATCGTCGCGTTCGCCCTGTTCATCTACGGCCTGATGGGACTGACCGGTCCGCGCACCGCGGTCCGCGGCAACTGGATCGCCGCGGCGGGCATGGGCATCGCGGTGATCGCGACCCTGCTCACGCCCGGCATGGGCAACTGGCTGCTGATCGTGCTCGGCGTCGCGATCGGCGCGCTGGTCGGCGTGCCGGCCGCGCGCAAGGTGAAGATGACCGCGATGCCGCAGATGGTGGCGTTGTTCAACGGCGTCGGCGGCGGTGCGGTCGCGCTCATCGCGTGGGTGGAGTTCCGCAACACCGACGGTTATGCGCACGAACCGCTGTACGTCGCGATCGCGTCGCTGTTCGCGGCGTTGATCGGGTCGATCTCGTTCTGGGGTTCGAATGTCGCGTTCGGCAAGCTGCAGGAGCTGATCACCGGACGGCCGGTGACGCTCGGCAAGCTCCAGCAGCCGCTGAACGTGCTGGTCCTGCTGATCGCGGTGGCCTGCGCGGTGGTCATCGCCGCGGGTGGTGACGCCGGACTGCTGATGATCGGGTTGCTGGTCGCGGCCGCGGTGCTCGGCGTGACGGTGGTGCTGCCGATCGGCGGTGCGGACATGCCGGTGGTGATCTCGCTGCTGAACGCGTTCACCGGGCTGTCCGCGGCGGCGATGGGGCTCGCGCTGTCGAACACCGCGCTGATCGTGGCGGGCATGATCGTCGGCGCGTCCGGGTCGATCCTCACCAACCTGATGGCGAAGGCGATGAACCGGTCCATCCCGGCGATCGTGGCCGGCGGGTTCGGCGGCGGTACTGCCGTCGCCGGGGGCGCTTCGGGTGCCGGCGAGGTGCGGCCGGTGCGCAGCACGAGCGCCGCGGACACCGCGATCCAGATGGCCTACGCGAGCAAGGTCGTGGTGGTGCCCGGGTACGGAATGGCGGTGGCACAGGCTCAGCACACCGTGCGCGAGATGGCGAAACTCTTGCAGAGCAAGGGAATCGAGGTCGCCTACGCGATCCACCCGGTGGCCGGGCGGATGCCGGGGCACATGAACGTGCTGCTCGCCGAGGCCGACGTGCCCTACGAGCAGTTGCGCGAGATGGACGAGATCAACTCCGAGTTCGGGCAGACCGACGTGGCGCTGGTGATCGGCGCGAACGACGTGACGAACCCGGCCGCGCAGACCGATCCGAGCTCGCCGATCTACGGGATGCCGATCCTGAAGGTGAACGAAAGCCGTTCGGTGATCGTGCTCAAGCGCGGGATGAGCTCGGGCTTCGCCGGGATCGACAACGAGCTGTTCTACGATCCGAAGACCAGCATGCTCTTCGGGGACGCGAAGTCGTCGGTGGGCGAGATCGTGGAGGAACTCAAGACACTATGAGCGCCGGGTCGGATGTGCGGGCCGAGTTCGCGGATCCGACCGAGAACCTCGCCTTCGACGAGGCGTTGCTGCGAGCGGGCCCGCAGGCGCCGACGTTGTGGCTGTGGCGCAATCCGGTGTGCGTGGTCCTCGGGCGCGGGCAGAAGATTGCGCGCGAGGTGCGGGTGGCCGAATGCGCCAGGGACGGCGTGCCGGTGCTGCGTCGTGCGAGTGGCGGCGGCACGGTCTTCCACGACCCCGGCAACCTCAACGTGACGCTGCTGCTGCCCGGCCCGGTGGACCGGCCGATGGAGATGCTCGGCCTGTTGATGACCGGCGCGGCGGAACGGCTGGGTGTGCCCCCGCGGCTCGGCGAGCGGGGCGTGTTCGTGGGCGAGGAGAAGCTGTGCGGTTTCGCGGTGTTCCGCACCAAGGAGGGACTGCTCGCGCACTCGACCCTGCTCGTCGACACGGATGCGGCACGCGTGGGCGCCTATCTCACCGGCGCACCGCCGGACCCGAAACCCCTGGATTCCCACCGCAGCAAGGTCGCGTCACTGGCGGACCACGGTGTGCGCCCGGCGCCGGGTGTGGCGGAATCGGTGATCCGCACGGTCGCGGCGGACCTGCTCGGCCCGCTCACCCCACGCAGCCCGGCGCAAGGAGAACTGACCCGCCAGCGCGAACTCCTGCGAACGCGCTACCACTACGCACCCTGGCACACCGAGGGACGGCAACGCCCGGCGTGAGCCCGGTTCCGGTGGGGTGCTTTTCGGGAGCGCCGCTGGGGTCGGTTTACGGCGGGGACTGCACCGCGAGCTGTTCCGGGACTGCCGTGGCGCGAGGGCAGTCTCCGGGCCGGGAACTGTGTTGCGGGTGTTTTCGGGAGTGCCGCCGGGATGTGCGGGTCAGCTCTTGGCGGAGAACTGCACCACGGGCACCTTCCGCGCCGCCCGGGGTGCTTTCACCGGGCCCGCCGACGGGTCGGTGAAGCCGGGTTGCGGGGCGGCCGGGCGTGCTTCGGCCGGAGCAGCCTTCGTCCGGACGGGAGCGGGTGTGTTGGGGGCGGTACCTCGGGTCGTGGTGGCGCGAGGTGTCCGGCCTGCCGGGGCGGCGGTCTCGCCTCCGGTGCCGGCGGTCGTGATGGCCGCGGCACTGGTCGCTTTGCCGCGGGCGGTCTTGGCGGCGCCGGTCTTGTTGGCGGCCGTCCGGCCGCGGGCCGAACCGGTCGCCTTGGTCTTGGCGGTGGCCGCCTTGCCGCGGGCCGGGGTGCTGCTGCCGGTCTTGGCGGTGGCCGGCTTGGCTGCGGCGGTCGGTTTGGCTGTGGTGGTGCGGCCGGTCGCCCTGGCGCGGTTCGTGGTGGTACCGGCCACCTTGGCGGCCGCTTTCGCCGGACGTGCCTTGGCGTTCGCGGTCTTGCTCCCGCTCGGCTTGGTACCGGCCGCTTCGGTGCCAGCTGGTTTTGTCGTGGTGGCCTTCGCCGGACGGGTCGTCTTCACCGGGGCCGGCTTGGCCGCGGTGGCCTTCGCGGCGGTTGTCTTGCCGCGGGCGGTCGTGGTGCCGATCTCCTTGGCGGGCTTGGTCTTTCGCGAGACCGCAGCGGTCGCCGCGCTCCTGGTACCGGCGACCGGCTTTGCCTTGGTGCGCTTGGTTTTCGTCACCGGCTTCGCGCCGGGGACGTAGCGGGTGCGGAGTTTGCGTCCGCCCACCCGGCGGCCCCGGATGCGGTAGCGGTCGAGGAATTCGCGCAGTGCGGCGGCATTGCCCGCGGCCAGGTCGATGTCGTATTCGGCACCGTCGAGGGCGAACGACACGGTTTCCGACGCCGGTTCGCCGGTGAGGTCGTCCAGGACGCGGACGGCGGTGTTCTTGGCCATGGGAGTCTCCCGTGCTCGATCGATCGTGCTTGCAACCGGCACGGCGACCCTCCGGAATTCCCCGGTGCCGCCGGTCTTGCGGCTCACCGACGACAATAGCGGCTGGCTTGCGCGAACCCGCCCGGTGGTGTGCGCTGGGCGCATGGCAGAACAGACTTTCGACGTCGTGGTGATCGGTGCCGGTCCGGTGGGCGAGGTGGCTGCCGAACGCGCGGCAAGCGGCGGGTTGAAGGTGGCGCTCGTCGAACACGAACGGTTCGGCGGGGAATGCTCCTACTGGGCGTGCATTCCGAGCAAGGCGTTGCTGCGTCCGGGCAACCTGCTCGCCGCGGCCGGTCGCGTGCCCGGCGTTCCGGTCGGCGGGGCACTCGACCCGGCCGCGGTGCTGGCGCGCCGGGACTGGTTCACCGGCCGCGGCGACGACACCGGGCAGGTGGACTGGGCTCGCGGTGCCGGCATCGAACCCGTGCGCGGGCACGCACGGATCAGCGGCGAACGCGAGGTGACGCTCGACGACGGCACGGTGCTCACCGCGCGGCACGCGGTGATCGTGTGCACCGGCAGTGTTCCGCGGACACCGTCGATTCCGGGCCTGGACACGATCCGGCCGTGGGGCTCGCGCGAGGCGACGTCGGCCTCGGCGGTGCCTGCCCGGCTCGGCGTGCTCGGCGGTGGGGTGGTCGGGGTCGAGATGGCGCAGGCGTGGGCGCGGCTGGGTGCGCAGGTGGACCTCGTGCTCACCGGGCCGCGGCCGTTGCCGAAGCTGCCGGACTTCGCCGGCGATCTGCTGCTCGACGGGCTGCGCGAGGCCGGCGTGCGCGTGCACACCTCCTCCGGCCTGAGTGAGGTGTCGGCCTCCGACGGCGGGACCGTGCTGCGGCTTTCCGGCGGCGAGGAGCTGGTGGTGGACGAGTTGCTGGTGGCCACCGGCCGCGCGCCGGCCACCGGGGACGTCGGTCTCGACGTGCTGGGCCTGCCGGCCGACCGTCCGCTCGAAGTGGACGAAAGCGGCCGGGTGTCCGCTGTGGACGGTGGCTGGCTCTACGCGGCCGGTGACGTGACCGGCCGGGCATTGCTGACCCACCAGGGCAAGTACGGCGCGCGGGTGGCCGGTGATTCGGTGGCCGCGCGGGCACGTGGCGAACAGATCTCGACCGCGCCGTGGAGCCGTTACAGCGCCACGGCCGACCACCACGCCGTGCCGCAGGTGGTGTTCACCGATCCGGAGGTGACCTCGGTCGGGCTGACCGAGGCCCGCGAGGGGTCCGCCGACCGGGTCGTGGACATCGACATCGCGGTGGCCGGTTCGTCGTTGCACGCCGACGGGTACGCGGGCAAGGCGCGGATGGTCGTGGACACCGGACGCGGCGTGGTGCTCGGGGTGACGTTCGTCGGCCAGGACGTGTCCGAGCTGCTGCACTCGGCGACCATCGCGGTGGTCGGGGAGGTGCCGCTGGAGCGGCTGTGGCACGCGGTTCCGGCGTTCCCGACGATCAGCGAGGTGTGGCTGCGGCTGCTGGAGACCTACGGGCTCTGAGCCGTTCAGGAGGGCAGCGACAGGTCCAGCGCGCCGTTCGCGGCACGGGCAAGGCCCGGATCGTCCGGAGTGGACGGTCCAGGGGTCCAGACCACCTGGACCAGCCGCACGCCCTTGCCCTCGATCTTGCTGGCGTAGGCGGCGCCGTCGAACTGCGGTGCGGCATTCGGCCACTTGCCGGTCTCGGTGGCGACGTCGAGGATTCCGCCGCCGCCCGGGTTGTCCGCGATTTCCTTGAAGTGGGAGGCCTGTGCGGAGTCGGCGAACTCCACCACGGCGACGGTGACCGCGGCGGGCCGCCCGTCCACCTCGGCGGTGTAGCTCGCCCGGCGGACCGCGGAGCAGCTCGTCTGCTGGAGGCTGGCCTGGACGTCGCCGAAGGCGTGCGAGGCACAGCGCTGGTCGGCACTGCTCGCCAGCGGCTGGAAACCGAGACTCGGCGTCGCGCTGCTCGGCGGTGCGCTGCTGGACGGCGCGGCGCTGCTCGCCGGAGCCGCACTGCTGACCGGCGCTGCCGCAGTCGTCCCGTCGTCGGCACCGCCGCCACTCGTCGCGACGACCACCGCGGCCGCCACGAGCACCACCAGCAACGCGATCGCGGCGAGCGGCACCCACCGCACCGTCCGCGACTGTCCAGGTCGCCCGGGTTCCCCGGCCGCGGCGACCCCGGCAGCGGCCGGGACCGGTGCCGGGCGGGGGGAAGGCGCACCCGCCGCAGCCCCGGCCGAGACCGGTGCCGGACGCGGCGAGGGCCGTCCACCGCCCGCCGCCGACCCCGGCGATTCTCCGCCCCCTGCCCGAGGAACGGACTGATCGTCGTCCCGCAATCGAGGAACGGACTCAGTCGGCCGACCATCCGCCGACGACCCGGCCGACTGACCCGCGAACGGTGAACCACCCGAAGTGCCGGGTCCCGCGGCAGCCCGTGCCCCGGACCCCGACGACGCCGAGGCGACCGGACCGTTGGGCGCAGCGGCTCGAGCCCCGGCGGCCTGAGCCCCGCTCGCCGAGCCCGATGCAGCGGCAGCGGAGCGGGAAGGTGCGGCGGCCTGAGCCCCGGTCGCCGCGGCGGCCGACCCGGTCGAGCGGCCGGAATCCGAGGCAGCCGCAGTGCCGGGAGCTGCCGCAGTCTGGCCCGCCCCCGCCGAGCCCGGTGCGCCACCGGCACCGCTGGAAGACGTCGCGGCCCGAGAGTCGAGCGGCGCGGTCGCCCGAGCCCCGGTTGCCCCGGTTGCCCCGGTTGCCCCGGTTGCCCCGGCTGTCGGATTATCGGGTGTCCGGGTTCCGGGTGCCGGCATTTTCTCCGTGGGGGATTCCACTGATTCGGTCGGCGCGTCGGAGAGGGCCGGAGACTCGTCCGGGGTGGGGGACTCCGGTGCCGGCGTCGGGATGGGTGCGATCGGCGGGATCACCGGCGGTGGAGGTGGCACGGACACGATCCGCGGCCGGGCGATCGCGGGGCGCCCCGGTTGCGGGGCCGGTGCGGACCGGTGGGCGGTACCGGCGCTGGGGGAAGTGGCCTCGCCTGGGCGGTTTGCGCCGGTCCGGGAAGTGGTGTCGGCGGGGTTCGTGCTGGTTGGGGAGCCGGTGTCGCCTGGGCGCGCCGCGTTGGTGGGGGAAGTCGTGTCGGCGGGGTGGGTCGCGCTGGTCGGGGGAGTGGTGTCGCCTGGGTGGGTTGCGGGAGTGGCGTTGCGAGGGAAAGGGGCCGGGGTCGGAGGTGTCGCCGGTCGGTTGGCGGGGCCGGTGGCGGTGGCCGTGGCGCCTGGGTTGCGGGCTGCGGCACCGGCACCAGCCGCGGCTGCAGCGGCCGTACCGGCGGCTGCAGCACCGGCCGTATCGGCACCGGCTGCACCGGCACCAGCCGCGGCCGTACCGGCACCAGCCGCGGCCGTACCGGCACCAGCCGCGGCCGCACCGGGGGCGTGGCCGGTGCCGGGGGTGGACCGGCCGGTCCTGGGTGCGCGAGTGGGGGCTGGGGACGGGGTGTCGTCGGCGAAGCGGACGAATCCTTCGCCCAGCAGGGTCTCGTCCGACAGGTCCTGGGTGTCCGGGGCGAGTGCGGCGATCAGGGTTCGTGCCTGGTCGATGGAACGGGGGTGCCGGGCGGTCGCGAGGGAGACGGTCGCCGCGAGCATTGCCGTCGGGGTCGGGTGCAGGACGCGGACCGGGCCTGCCAGGTCGCCCGGTGGCTGCTCGACCGTCTCCACGTACGGGCCCACCGCGATGATCGTGCCGACCGGGCCGCCGCCCAGTTCCGCGATCCGGCGTTCGCAGTCCTGTGCCAGGTCGAGTGATTCGGTGGCCGGGTTGACCGCGTCGTCGCCGTGTACCAGTGGCCAGCCGTCGGCCTTCCACGGACCGCTCAGCGGGGCTTCCAGGCGCAGCGCCGGATCGGGCAGGTCGACGCCGATCACGATCAGCACGCCGGCAGGCAGCAGCACCACCGCTTCCACCGGGCGGTCCCCGGTCGGGCGTGCCCCGACCAGCGCGACGCCGCCGATCACGGTGCTCCCCCTGCCGAGGGAGGCCAGCGCAGCCCGCACGTCCTCCGCGACGCGCGAGGGCTGCTGCCCGAGGCGGATCAGTCGCACCGAAACCCTCCCTCACCCGTCCGTTTCCGGTGCCCCACGCTAGCGTGCCGGAGCGCTGGGACCGTGGTAAACGCGCACGCGTCGGCGTGGCTCACCTCAACGGGGGGTCGCGTGCGACTTGTGGTGTTCGTGTGGCCAAACCGCACTGCTGGGGTGCAGAATGTGCTACACAGTCGGGGTAGCCGCGGTGGCAGGCAGCCTGCGCAGTTCGAGAGGTCGTAGGGGAAGACGTCCCTCGTCGAACAAGCGGAGGTCAGCAGTGAGCACCCGTGGCAACACCCGAGGCGTGGTGTACGTCCACTCGTCGCCGTCTGCGGTATGTCCGCACGTCGAGTGGGCCATTTCGGGCACCCTGGGTGCCCGTGTCGAGCTGAAGTGGACGGCCCAGCCGGCCAGTCCCGGACAGCTGCGTGCCGAGTGCAGCTGGCGCGCGCCCGCGGGCACCGGCGCCAAGCTGGTCGCCGCGCTCAAGGCGTGGCCGATGCTGCGCTTCGAGGTCACCGAGGAACCCAGCGCAGGCGTCGACGGCGAGCGGTTCTGCTTCGCCCCCGGCCTCGGCCTGTGGCACGGCCGCACCAGCGCCAACGGCGACATCGTGGTGGGTGAGGACCAGCTGCGTGCCCTCGTCAGCATGACCCGCGGGGGTGAGTCGCTCGCGCACAAGCTCGACGGACTGCTCGCCGCTGCGTGGGACGAAGCGCTCGAGCCGTACCGGCATGCGGGCGACGGCGCCCCGGTCACCTGGCTGCACCAGGTCGGCTGATGCGGGGCGGTACCCTCACCCGGGTGAGCGCCCAATCGCCGTCCCGTCAGCGGTGGCTGATCCCCGTGCTCGTGGTCGTGCTGTCCGTCACCGTGGCCGGGGGCCTGCTCGCGCGGGAGCTCTACCACGGCGCCGGCGAGCAGGCGGACGCCATCGCCCCGATCACCGTGCCTCCGTCCACCTCGGACGAACCGCGCGAGGAACCGGGGCCGCCCCGCGTCGAGATCACCCCCGATGTGGCCAACCATCCGCAGGACGAGGTCGTGCGCGGGGTGCTGCAAGCCTACTTCGACGCGCTGAACTCGAAGGACTACCAGGCGTGGTCGGAAACCGTCAGCGACGCGCGGCGGGACCAGACGACGCTGGCGGACTGGAAGCGCGATTTCCAGTCCACGAAGGACGGCAGCATCCTGCTGTACCGCATCGAACCGGGCGCGCAGAACTCGCTGCGGGTGCTCGTCGGGTTCACCAGCACCCAGTCGCTCAACGAGGCGCCGGTGAACTTCCAGTACCCGTGCATCCGCTGGCGGCTGGTGCTGCCGATGAAGTTCGAACGCGGCGCGTACCGGATCGACGCCGTCGACTCCGGTACCACCACCGAACACGAGCGCTGCTGAGACCACGCGAAAAGGGCCCCTCCCCGGACTCGGGGAAGGGCCCTTCTTCGTTGCTCGGGCAGCGTCAGGACGCAGGGACGAACAGCAGTGCGGTGTTGTGCCCGCCGAAGCCGAACGAGTTGCTGATCGCCGCGGTCAGCTCGACCTTCCGGTTCTCGCCCGACACCACGTCGAGCTGCACCTTCGGGTCGAGGTCGGTCAGGTTCAACGTCGCAGGCACCACGCCCTCGTGCAGGCTGAGGACGGTGGCGATGCCTTCCACCGCACCGGCCCCGCCGACGAGGTGGCCGAGCGCGCCCTTCGGGGCGGTGACCACCGGGTGGTCACCGATCGCCGTCCGGATCGCGGCCGCCTCGCCGATGTCACCCACCACTGTGGACGTCGCGTGCGCGTTGACGTGGCCGATGTCCGAAGGGGACAGTTCGGCCATGGTCATCGCAGCGCGCATCGCCGCGATCTGGCCGATGCCGTCCGGGTGGTTGCCGGTGATGTGGTAGGCGTCGGAGGTGATGCCGTAACCGGCGAGCTTCGCGTAGATCCGCGCGCCGCGGGCCTTGGCGCGGTCGGCCCGCTCCAGCACGACCACGCCGGAGCCCTCGCCGAGCACGAAGCCGTCGCGGCTGACGTCGAACGGCCGGGACGCGGCCGCCGGATCGTCGTTGCGGGTCGACACCGTGCGTGCCTGGGCGAACCCGCCCAGGGTGATCGGGTGGATGCACGCCTCGGTACCGCCCGCGACCACCACATCGGCCCGGCCGGACCGGATCATCTCGAAGCCGTTCGCGATGCCCTCGGCGCCGGAGGCACACGCCGAAGCGGGCGAGTGCACCCCTGCCCGTGCCTTCAGGTCGATGCTCACGTGTGCCGCGGGGCCGTTGGGCATCAGCATCGGCACGGTCAACGGTGACACCTTGCGAAGACCCTGCTGGTGCAACAGCTCGTTCTGGGACAGCAGGGTGACCGGGCCGCCGACGCCGGTACCGAGGGACACCCCGAGGCGTTCCGGTTCGACGTCGGTGTGCTCGTCGGTCTGCTCGGCGAACCCGGCGTCGGACCACGCCTGGCGGGCGGCGATCAACGCGACCTGCTCACAGCGGTCCAGCCGGCGGGCCTGCACCCGCGGCAGGATCTCCGTCGGCTCGACGGCGAGCGTAGCGCCGATCTGCACCGGCAGGCCCAGTTCCTCGACCCAGTCCGCCTCGAGCCTGCGGATCCCGCTGCGGGCGGTCAGCAGGCCGTCCCAGGTGGATGCGACGTCTCCGCCCAGCGGAGTGGTCGCACCCATGCCGGTGATCACGACGTCGATGTTGCTCATGGAGAGTCTCCCCAAGGTCGGCTCCGGGCCGGGACACCCCGGCCCGGGTACGAAGAGGACTTACTTCGCGTTGGCGGACACGTAGTTCACCGCATCGCCGACGGTCTTCAGGTTGGCGAGCTCGTCGTCCGGGATCTTGACGCCGAACTTGTCCTCGGCCTGCACGGCGATCTCGAC
Organism: Amycolatopsis ultiminotia; assembly: GCF_039536925.1. Lineage (NCBI taxonomy): Bacteria > Bacillati > Actinomycetota > Actinomycetes > Pseudonocardiales > Pseudonocardiaceae > Amycolatopsis > Amycolatopsis ultiminotia. The sequence goes on from NZ_BAAAZN010000022.1 coordinate 122,404, forward strand.
CATGGACAGCGAGTCGATGTCGAGGTCGTCCACGAACGACTTCTCGGCGGTGACGTCGTCCTGAGCCACCCCGGCCACCTCTTCGACGATCTCGGCGAGGCCGGCGAGGATCTCAGCGTTGTCAGCCATCGGTGTTGTTCCCTTCTCGGTTCTTACTGGAGGTCCGCTCGCGGGCACGGCGCCCGCGGGCGAAGTATTCACTCAGGGCAGCACGAAGACCTGCCCGGCATAGGACAATCCGGCACCGAAGCCGACCGCGAGCACCACGTCGCCGGGTTTCACGGTGCCCGCCTTGCGCATGTGGTCCAGCGCCAGCGGGATCGAGGCGGACGAGGTGTTGCCGGAGTACTTGATGTCGTCGGCCACCACCAGGTCCTCGCGGGCACCCGCGGCGCGCAGCTTCTTCGCGATCGACTCCACGATCCGCAGGTTCGCCTGGTGCGGCACCAGCACGTCCACATCGGAGGCCTGCAGTCCGGCCGCCTCCAGCGCGCGCAGCGCGATCGGCGCGATCTGCGTGGTCGCCCACCGGAAGACCGACTGGCCCTCCTGGTAGATGTACTTGTGCTCGCGCATGTAGATCAGGTCGACCAGATCGCCTGCGCTGCCCCATACGACCGGGCCGATGGACGGCTCGTCGGCCGCGCCGACCACCGCCGCGCCCGCGCCGTCGGCGAAGATGATCGCGTTCGCCCGGTCGGTGGGGTCGATCGAGTCGGTGAGCTTCTCGGCGCCGATCACCAGTACCTTCCTCGCCGAACCCACCCGGATCAGGTCGGAGGCGAGGCCGAGGCCGTAGCAGAACCCGGCGCACGCGGCGTTGAGGTCGAACGCACCGGGGCTCGTGATGCCGATCCGCGCGGCGACCTGTGCGGCCGCGTTCGGGATCTGCGAAGGCATGGTGCAGTTGGGCAGGATCACCGTGTCCACTTCGGACGGCTCGACGCCGGCGTCGGCCAGCGCCGCGGTGCCTGCCGCGACCGCGAAGTCGACCAGCAGCTCGTCCTTCTCCGCGAACCGGCGTTCGATGATGCCGACGCGATCGCGGATCCACTGGTCGTTGGTGTCCATGAGCTCGGAGAGGTCGTCGTTGGTCACGACCTTGTCCGGCTGGTGGCTGCCGAACCCGAGGATGCGGGTGCCGGCGGCGCCGGTGGTCTGGCGCAGGCGGTGACGGTCGGTCACTGGGCGTCCTCCTCGCGCAGCGCGGCCAGTTCGGCCGGCGACTTCAGCGCGGTGGTAGTGGTGACGACGCCCTTGAGCTGCCGCCGGACCAGTCCGGTCAGGGTGCCCGCGGGCGCGAGTTCGACGGTGTGGTCCACGCCGAGCGAGGTGAGGCCTGCCATGGTCAGGTCCCAGCGCACCGGACGGGTGACCTGTGCGACGAGCCGCCGCAGGTACTCCGCACCGCTGGTGACCACCTGGCCGTCGGCGTTGGACAGCAGCGGGCGCGCGGGGTCGGCGGGGGTGAGGCCGGCAGCGTGCTCGCGGACGGCGTCTTCCGCGGGTGCCATGTAGGGCGTGTGGAAGGCGCCTGCGACCTTGAGCGCACGGATCTTCGTGCCCTCCATCGGTTCGGCGACGATCTGCTCGATCGACTCGGCGGCGCCGGAGGCCACGATCTGGCCCGCGCCGTTGCGGTTGGCCGCGACCAGGCCCCTGCTCTCCAGCCATGCGGTGACCTCGTCCGGGTCGCCGAGCATGACCGCGGCCATCGAGGTCGGTTCCAGTGCGCAGGCCTTGGCCATCTCGGCGCCGCGCACCGCGGCCAGCGCGATCGCCTCGGCGGGGGCCAGCACGCCCGCGATCGCGGCGGCGGCCAGTTCGCCCACCGAGTGCCCGGCCACCGGCGCGTCGTCCGGCAGCGGCAGGTACTCCGCGGTGAGCAGGGAGAGCGTGACGATGAGCGGCTGTGCGACCGCGGTGTCCTGGATCTCCTCGGCGCCGGCCTCGGTGCCGAGCCGGAGCAGGTCGAGCCCGGCGCGGGCGGACCACTCCTCGACGCGCGCGCGAGCGCCGTCGAGCTCGAGCCACGGGGTGAGCATGCCGGGAGCCTGGGAACCCTGGCCGGGGGAGAGGACTGCACGTGTCACGGTGTCTATGAGACCACGGGACCACCCTCCTGCTCAGATGCGGGCGGTCACCAAGTCCGTGCGGCGTTATTGGAGGATACCTCCAAAGACCCGCCGTGGATCCCGGTCCTTAACCCAATCGCCTTGTGGGATTCAACCAGCACTTGCCGTGAAGTCCGTCACCAGAGTCCGCGGGCGCGGGCCAGCCTGCCGACGGTCAGCGCGACCCGCAGCACGAGCGCGTCGCGGGGGTCGGTGGCGTTGCGGCCGGTGATCTCGGCGGCCTTGCGGAGCCGGTAGCGGACGGTGTTCGGGTGCACGAACAGCGCCTGCGCACAGCGTTCCAGCACCCCGCCGTTGTCCAGATAGGTCTCGACGGTGCGCTGCAGGGCCACGCCCGCCTCCTCCAGCGGCCGGGCCACCTGGTCCACGAGCAGCCGTTCGGCACCGGGATCGCCGGACAGCGCGCGTTCGGGCAGCAGATCGTCCGAACGGGCCGGCCGCGGCGCACCGGGCCAGCCGACCACCGCGCGCAGCCCGGACAACGCTTCCGCCGCGCTGTGGTGCGCCTCGGCCAGTGTGGGCACGGTCGGGCCGGCGACCACCGGTCCTTCGGCGAACACAGTGGACATTCGCGACAGGATTTCGCGTTCCTTCGGCCCGCCTTCGGTGACCCCGCCGATCACGAGCACCAGCCGGGTGCCCTGCACCGACAGCAGCACCGGACGGCCGACCCTGGCGGCGCGGGCGCGGACTTCGAACACCACCGTCGGCGGGTCCTCCGACGGTGGATTGCCCACCAGCACGGTCGCCGCTCCGGCCGGATCCCAGCCCAGCGCCGCGGCACGGGAGAGCACCGCCTCCTCCGCGTCGCCGCGCACGATGCCGTCGACCACCAGCGCTTCCAGCCGGGCATCCCACGCACCACGGGATTCCGCCGCGGCCGCGTAGGAGTTCGCCGCGGCAAAGGCGATTTCCCGGCCGTAGCGGAGGATTCCCTCGATCAGCGCGGCACGTTCGGTCTCGTTCGCGGCGAATTCCGGCAGCTGCTCCTCGAACACCTCGATCGCCAGCCGGACCATGCCCACCGCCTGGCGCAGGCTGATCCAGCGGGACAGCTCGGCAGGAGCGTCGCGGAACGCCTCGGTGGTGAACTTCAGCGCCTCTTTCGAATCACGCAGCCAGCTGACGAACCCGGCCGCGCCGGCCTGCGTGATGAGCAGGACGCTGGCCCGCTGGTCGGCGGGCAGCCTGCCGAACCCCACCAGCCGCTGCTCCATGACCGCGACACTCGCGCTGGCCAGCCGCCCGGAGGCGCGCTCGAGCTCGCGCAGGGTCTTCGCGGACAGCCCGTGGTGCTTGGGTACCCGGCGCCCGCCCGTCGTGTCAGCCATGTCCTGGTGATCCTACGGGGACGGCGACCTGCAACTTTCGGCGGCGGACACGCAACCGGCGGTGGTGGGCGGGCGAGCCGGGAACTGCCTACGATCCCAGCCGTGGGTGGTGTGCATCACCCGTGAACGAGCAAAGGGGGACGGGCGATGGCAGAGCCCGGACTGGAGATCGACGGGATCTCCAAACAGTACGGCGCCGTGGTGGCGCTGCAGCGGATGACCTTCGACGTGCGCCAGGGCGAGCTGTTCGGGTTCGTCGGCAGCAACGGCGCGGGCAAGACGACCACCATGCGCATCGCACTCGGGGTGCTCAGCGCCGATTCCGGCGAGGTCCGCTACGCGGGGGAACGGATCACGCACGAGACCCGGCGGCACATCGGTTACATGCCCGAGGAGCGCGGGCTGTACCCGAAGATGAAGGTGGGCGAGCAGCTGACGTACCTTGCCCGGCTGCACGGGATGCCTCCGGCCGAGGCAAAGGCGTCGACCGAGCGGTGGACCGAACGCCTCGGGGTGGCTGCGCGCCGCGACGACGAGGTGGAGAAGCTGAGCCTCGGCAACCAGCAGCGCGTGCAGCTGGCCGCGGCGCTCGTGCACGAGCCGCGCATCCTGGTGCTGGACGAACCGTTCTCCGGCCTCGATCCGGTGGCGGTGGACGTGATGAGCGCGGTGCTGCGGGAGAAGGCGGCGGACGGGGTGCCGGTCGTGTTCTCGAGCCACCAGCTGGATCTCGTGGAACGGCTGTGCGACCGGATCGGGATCGTCCGGAGTGGACGGATGGAGGCCTGCGGCACGGTGCCGGAGCTGCGTTCCGGTGCGGGCGGTGCACCGCGGGTACTGGTCGACGCCCCCGAGGCACCGGAAAACTGGGCGGCCGGGCTGCCGGGGGTGCGCGTGCTGGGCCGCAAGGGTGCGGTGACCGAGCTCGAACTGGGTGCCGGCGCGGACGACCAGACGGTGCTGCGCGCCGCGCTGGCGACCGGGCCGGTGCGGGAGTTCACCCGCAAGCAGCCGTCGCTGACCGATCTGTTCCGTTCCGTCGTGACCGAGCACCAGGAGGCGGCCGCGTGAGCACGCCCGATGTCCGGATGAGCCCGGCGTCCGCGGTCGGCCTGGTGGCCTCCCGTGAGATCAGCACCCGGCTCAAGTCCAAGGCCTACCGGATCACCACGCTGGTGATGCTGATCCTCGTCGTCGCAGTCGTGGCGGTGTTCAAGCTCATCGGCGGCGGTGGCGGCGCGGACGTGACGGTCGGCTACCTGCCGTCCGCGGCCCCGCTGGCCGCGCCGTTGACCGCGACCGCGAAGACACTCGACGAGGAAGTCGCCACCCAGCAGGTACCCGACCGTGCCGCCGGCGAGGCGAAGCTGCGGGACGGTTCGTTCGACGCGCTGCTGGTGCAGGACGCGCAGCGGGTGCATGTCCAGGTGAACAAGACCCTCGACGCGAAGCTGAAGAACGCGCTGACCGTGCTCGCCGGGCAGGTCGCGCTCGATCAGCAGATCATCGGCCTGCACGGCGATCCGGCCCAGGTGCGCCAGGCGATGGCGAGCGCGTCGGTCGACGAGCTGCCGCCGCTGGAGAAGCCCTACGACTACGACAGCCAGCAGCTCGTGCTGGGCATCGTCGCGGGCATCCTGATCTATTTGTCGCTCATGCTCAACGGCCAGATCGTGGCGCAGGGGGTGGTCGAGGAGAAGACGTCACGGGTGGTCGAACTGCTGTTGTCCACCATCAAGCCCTGGCAGCTGATGACCGGGAAGGTGCTTGGCATCGGTACCGTCGGGCTGCTCCAGATGCTCGCGATCGGGGTGGTCGGCCTTGCCGCCGGCCTCGGTTTCGGGGTGCTGACGATTTCGCTGTCGGCGGCCGTCGGCACCGTGGTGTGGCTGATCGTCTGGTATCTGCTCGGGTTCTTCATGTACTCGATCGTGTTCGCCGCACTGGGTGCACTGGTCTCGCGCCAGGAGGACGTCGGCGGCACCACGATGCCGGCGCTGATGCTGGTGATCGCCGGGTACGTGGTGGGCATTTCGGTGCTGCCCTCGGATCCGTCGAACTCGTTCGCCGAGGTGCTGTCGGTGATCCCGGTCTTCGCCCCGACCCTGATGCCGATGCGGCTCGCGATGGGCGGCGTCCCGGTCTGGGAGGCGGTGGTCTCGGTGGGGCTGGTGGTGCTGCTGATCCCGGTGCTGATCTGGCTGGCCGCCCGGATCTACCGCAACGCCGTCATGCGGACCGGAGCCAAGGTCAAACTCCGCGACGCACTGCGGGCCGCCTGAGCTCTTCCGGCCGCCCGGGTGGCGGTCGGGTCGGGTGCCGGCTGGGGCCGGTCGCTGTCGCGGGGACATCCCTCGACAGCGACCGGCCCCGTTTCGGCACCGGGGTTCCGCACGGCCGGGCCGGTGTTTCCGCGTCCGTGGCCGTCCCGCTCGTGGCTACCTCGTCCGTGGCCGTCCCGCTCGTGGCCACCTCGTCCGTGGCCGTCCCGCTCGTGGTCACCTCGTCCGTGGCCATCCCGCGCCCGTGGCCACCTCGCCCGTGGTCACCTCGCTCGCGGCTACCGGCGGCAGTGCGTGCCGGCCGGGTTACCGTCACGGGTGTCGGTAATGTCCGGAATCGGGAGGGTCCCGCCGGGGCGGTGGATTGCCGCGGAATGCCGAATTTCCCGGCCGTGACCGCATTCGGAGTCACAGCTCCACCTTTGCCCTGGAGTGCGCCGGTACGGCTATCGGCATGATCGCCGGGTGAACTCGGCCTGGCCGAGCGGAAAACGCGAACAGTATTCGTGCGGCAACCGCCGGTATCGCGGTCGAATATCTGCCGGAAATGCTCGAGGCCGCCCGGCGCTGAGCGGTTTTCGCTGCGCCGGACGGCCTCGTCTCCCCGGTCCCCACCGGTAGGACAAGTATGGCCGTGGTTGATCTTCCCGCGCCAGTCGTCTCACTCGATCGTGGTGCGCAGCACCGGTGTCGGCTGGGTACCTGTCCTGCATCCACAGCGAAACACGGCGAAGGGAGCCAGCGTGGGTGAGCAGCTGAAGGACGGATTGGGGCAGGCCTGGAATCTGGTGGCCACGTTCGTCCCGAAACTCGTGGGCTTTCTGATCATCCTGCTGATCGGCTGGTTGATCGCGAAAGCCGTGTCCAAAGGGCTGGAGCTCGTTCTCGGAAAACTCGGTTTCTCCCGGCTGGTGGAGAAGACCGGGCTGACCGGAATGCTGAAGCAGGCGAATCTCGACGCCACCACGATCCTGGTGAAACTCGTCTACTTCTTCATTCTGCTGATCGCGCTGCAGCTGGCATTCGGGGTGTTCGGGCAGTCGAATCCGGTCAGCCAGCTGATCAACGACATCATCGCGTTCCTGCCGCGGATCGTCGTCGCGCTGGTGCTCATCGTGGTGGCCGCCGCGATCGCGAAAGTGGTGCGCGACGTGGTCACCTCGGCGCTGGCGGGCCGGTCCGCCGGACGGCTGCTCGGCACGATCAGCTACTGGCTGATCATGGCGTTCGGCATCATCGCTGCGCTGGGCCAGGTGAACATCGCGACCGCGGTGACCGGACCGGTCCTGGTCACGGTGCTCGCGACGATCGGCGGGGTGATCGTCGTCGGCTTCGGCGGCGGCCTGATCAAGCCGGCACAGGAACGCTGGGGCGGCTGGCTGAACAACCTGCAGGGCCAGCTCGGTTCCGGCGGCGCGGTGTCCGGCCAGGTCGGCGGCCAGTCCCAGGCGGGCGCGCACCAGGCCGCGAGCCAGACCGCGGCGTACCCGGCAGGCACCCAGGCACCTGCCGGGACCGGCCAGGCGGGGACCGGTCAGCCCGGGACCGGCCAGCCGGGCGCGCACCAGTCCGGTACGCAGTCGTCCGCCGGGACGTCCCAGCCGGGGGCGCACGAGTCCGGTGCGCAGCCGCCCACCGGGGGGTACCCCTCCGGCGGTCAGTCCGGGACGCTCCCGCCCACCGATCCGTACCGCCCCGGCACCCAGCCCCCGCCGGGCGCCGGACGGTCCGACGAGCCGCCGACGCCGCCGTCGGGGTTCGATCCCGGCGGTCGCTGACGCGGTCGTGCTCCCGGCGGAGGTCCGGTGCCCGGTTCGGGTACCGGACCTCCGCCGTTCCACCGGCTGGGACTGTCCGGTGTCTCACATCCGCGAGGGAATGGCTCCGCCGTGGCGCATGTTGGGAGGCGTAGATCGGAAGGGGTGGGCGGACGTGGATTTCCTGCTGCACCACGGCGTGACCGTGCTGGGCCAGTGGATCTCGATCGCGGAGCTGGCCGGCCAGCTGTTCGCGCTCGCAGTGGTGTTCCTCGCCGAGCGTCGCACGCTGTGGACCTGGCCCGTGCAGGTGGCGGCCACCGTGCTGCTGTTCTCCGTCTACGCCTCCGCGCACCTCGGCGGCCTGGCCGGCAGGCAGATCGCCATCCTGCTCATCTCGCTCTACGGCTGGTGGCACTGGCACCGCCGCAGTGATCCGGTGTACGGCATGGTCGTGCGCAAGGGCCGGTGGACCGAGCGGGTCGCGATGCTCGCGGCGTTCTCCGTCGGCACGGTCGCGATGGCGCTCACGCTCCAGGCCCTCGACGCCTCGTGGGCGCCGTGGCCGGACGCGGCGATCTTCGTGGGCACGCTCGTCGCGTTCGCCGCACAGGGCGTCGGTCTGGTCGAGTTCTGGGGCGTCTGGCTGGTGGTCGACGCGATCGGCGTGCCGCTGCAGATCAGTTCCGGGCTGTACTTCTCGGCCGCGATCTACGTGGTGTTCGCCCTGCTGGTCGTGCACGGCTGGGTCAGCTGGAACCGATCGGCGCGCCGGGTCGGTGCACAGCAGCGGGTCACCGCAGCATCCAGCTGAGCACCGGGGTGCTCTGCCCGAGCACGATCAGGCACAGCAGCACCAGCAGTCCGACGCTCCACGGCAGCACCTTCCGCAGCAGCCGTCCCTCCTCACCGGGCAGGTGCACCGCCACGCACGCGATGGTGAGGTTCTGCGGCGAGATCATCTTGCCGAGCACGCCACCGGAGCTGTTCGCTGCCGCGAGCAGCGGGGCCGGCAGGCCGGTTTGCTGTGCGGCGGCCACCTGCAACGCACCGAACAGCGCGTTCGCCGAAGTGTCCGATCCGGACACCGCGACGCCGAACCAGCCCAGTACCGGAGAGAGGAACGCGAGCCCGGCGCCTGCCGCCGCGATGAACATGCCGATCGTGGTGGTCTGCCCGGACAGGTTCATCACGTACGCCAACGCCAGTACCCCGGACACGGTGAGGATCGCGAAGCGCAGTTCGGCCACCGTGGCGAGCCATTCCCGCACCGCGGCGCGTCCGGCGATCTTCAGCGCCGGCGCGGTGATCAGCCCGGCGAGCAGCACCAGGGTGCCGCCGGTGTTCAGGAACGGCAGTGAAAAACTGTTGCCGGACACCGCTTTTCCGTCCGGTCCGTGCACGTCCAGACCCAGCCAGTGGAACTTCCAGGTGGCCGTGTCGAGCAGGTTCTTCACCGGCGGCACCTGGGCGAGCGAGAAGATCACGATGATCAGCACGTACGGCAGATAGGCGCGCACGACCTCGCCGCGGTCGTCCCGGCGGTCGTGCGTGCCGGTCGCGGTGCCGGTGAGCACCTCGGCTCGGACCTCCGCCGGTACGGCCCGGCGGGTCGCGGGCAGCGCGACCAGTGCGGCCGCCCCGGCCAGCGCGGCGCCGATGTCGGCGAGCTGCGCGGACACGTAGTTCGAGGCGAGGAACTGCACGACGGCGAACGCGATCCCACAGGTCAGCGCGGGCAGCCAGGTTTCGCGCAGGCCGCGGCGGCCGTCCACGATGAGCACCAGCAGCAGCGGCACGAACAGGGCCAGCACCGGTGTCTGCCTGCCGACGATCGACGACACCTGGTCCAACGGCAGGCCGGTGACCTGGGCGAGCGTGACGACCGGGGTGCCCATCGCGCCGAACGCGACCGGGGCGGTGTTCGCCACGAGCGCCACCACCGCCGCCCGCACCGGGCCGAATCCGACTGCCACGAGCATCACCGCGCTGATCGCGACCGGTGCGCCGAACCCGGCGAGCGCTTCCATCAGCGCGCCGAAGCAGAACGCGATGATCAGCGCCTGCAACCGGGGATCGTCGGAGATCCGGCCGAACGAGCGGCGCAGTACGTCGAAGTGCCCGGTGTGCACGGTGAGCCGGTACACCCACAGTGCGTTGACCACGATCCACAGGATCGGGAGCAGCCCGAACACCGCGCCCTGCACGGCGCCGGACAGCGCCTGGCCGACCGGCATCCGGTAAGCCGCGATCCCCACGACGAGCGCCACCACGAGCCCGGCCACCGCGGCGTGGTGCGCCTTCGTCCGGACCACGCCGAGCAGCACGAGCACCACGGCCAGCGGCACGACGGCGACCAGCGCGGACAACCCCAGTGCACCCAGCGGAGTCAGGTCCTGCACGAACACGGCAACCTCCGGGGGGACCGGTGTTTCCGCATCACGGAAACAGCCTTTCACGAGGTGGCTGAGATAGTGGTCACATGTGCGTCGCCCCGTCAAGTCCGTGTCGTGCGTTCGGCCGAACGGAAGGTGGAGATCGGCGCCGCTCGGCGGGCGGCGCGGTCGAGCGCAGTGCCCGAGGTCGTTCGGCACCGAGGCCACGACCGGTGGCGCCGTGGTGGGATCAGGCGGCAGTGGCCGGATCGTCGAGTGCCAGCCGGCCGTCGTCGGTCAGTTCCGCGTGGGTCCACACTCCGGCGGCGACGGTCTCGCGTGGCCGGATCAGTCCTGCCCTCGCCAAGGCGTGCGCGGTCGCCTGGTCACAGCAGGGCAGTCCGTCCACCCGCAGATCGGGCTCGCGACTGCAGGTCAGTTCGGCTCGGCCGGCCGCGACCGCTCGCAACATCGCGAGCGCTCTGCCGTTCAGCGTGCTGGACATGACTTCCCCCTCCGTGCTGCCGCCGGGAAGGAGACGTGACCGCGGCCACTGAGTACGCGGATCCGGCCGGGTTCCCCCGAAAAGGTGCAGGGTCGGCGGCTCGATGCTGCACTGGGGCGCATGACCGACCAGATCGCCGACCCTGCCGTGCGCGCCTTCGTCGAAGCTCTCAACGCGGGTGACCGCACGGCGTTCCGCGCCGCGCTCACCCCGGACGCCACCATGTCCGACGACGGCACCGACCGTGACCTGACCGACTGGACCGAACGCGAGGTCTTCACCAGCAAGGGCCACCTCGACGTGGAAACCGCCGAAGACGAGGGCCGCACCTTGGTGGCGAACTACGCCAACTCGACCTGGGGTGCGATGCGGACCCGCTGGAGGTTCACCGTCCGCGACGGCAAGGTGGCCCGGTTCGAGGCGGGCCAGGCCTGATTCCGGCCGCGGGGCCGGAACCGGGGCAGCCGGTCAGCGGATCGTGGCGTGTGCGGGCCGCAGATCCGCCACCCGCCGGACGCCGAGCAGCTGCATGGTGCGCACCATCTCGGTGCGCAGGATGTCCACGCAGCGCTGCACGCCGCGTTCGCCACCGGCCATCAGGCCGTACAGGAACGCGCGGCCGACCAGCACGGCGTCGGCGCCACGGGCGAGCGCGGCCACGATGTCGCCGCCGGAGAGGATGCCGGTGTCCACCCACACCTCGGCGCCGCCCTGCACCTCGTCGAGCACGGCAGGCAGCAGCTCGATCGGCGTGGGTGCGCGGTCGAGCTGGCGGCCGCCGTGGTTGGACAGCACCACGCCGTCCGCACCACGACGCACCATCTCGCCGGCGTCGTCCACGTTCTGCACGCCCTTGATCACCAGCTTGCCCGGCCAGGTGCGGCGCACCCAGTCGAGGTCGTCGTAGTCCAGCGTCGGATCGAACAGCTTGTCCAGCAGCTCCGCGACGGTGCCGCCGAACTGGTTGAGCGAGGCGAAGTTCAGCGGTTCGGTGGTGAGCAGGTTGAACCACCAGGCCGGGTGCGTCGCCCCGTCGGCGAAGGTCTTCAGGGTCAGCGCCGGCGGGATGGTCAGGCCGTTGCGGACGTCCCGCAGCCGGGCACCGGCCACCGGGGTGTCGACGGTCAGCAGCAGGGTGTCGTAGCCGCTTTCCCAGGCCCGGTTCATCAGGTCCTCGCCCGCGCCGTGGTCACGCCACACGTAGAGCTGGAACCACTTCCTGGCCTGCGGTGCGGCGGCCGCGAGGTCTTCGATCGACGTGGTGCCCATGGTGGACAGGCCCATCGGGATGCCGTTGCGCTGTGCCACCCGGCCGACCGCGCGCTCGCCCTCGTGCTGCATCATCCGCGTGAACCCGGTGGGGGCGAAGGCGAATGGCAGTGCCGAGCGCACCCCGAGGATCTCCTTGCTGGTGTCCACATCGGACACTCCGCGCAGTACGTTCGGGTGGAATTCCACGCGCCGGTAGGCCTGCCTCGCCCTGCGCAGGCTGTCCTCGAGCTCGGCGGCGCCGTCGGTGTAGTCGAACGCCGCGCGCGGGGTGCGCTTGCGGGCGATGGTGCGCAGATCGGCGATCGTGTGCGCGGTGGCGAGCCGGCGATCGGTCGGGTTCACCACGATCGGCTTCGGCCGCAGGATCTGCTTGAGCTCGCTCGGCCGGGGCAGGCGACGCTGGGGCACGCTCGACCATCCTTCCTCAGAGGTCCGGGTGGCGCCGCGGACGGGACTCGCACGCCGGGGCCTTCCAGGACAGTCTCTGCCCTGGAAGGCCACCGGCGCGAGCGGGGTTACGCGCTACCGGAGTCGGACGTCTGCGGCCCGGCGGCCGCGATGTCGTCGATCCGGTACCGGCGCGCGGCTTCGGCGACCCTCGCCTGGTCGACCTCGCCGCGCTTGGCGAGCGCGGCCAGCGAGCCCACCGCGATCGACTCGGCGTCGACGAGGAACTTGCGCCGCGCGGCCGGGCGGGTGTCGGAGAAGCCGAACCCGTCGGTGCCGAGCGTGAGCATGTCGGTGGGCACCCACGGGCGGATCAGGTCCGGTACCGCGCGCATCCAGTCCGACACCGCCACGACCGGGCCGCTGACCTCGGAGAGCTTCTGCGTGACGTAGGGCACCCGCGGCGTCTGCTCCGGGTGCAGCAGGTTCTCGTGGTCGATCTCGACCGCGTCGCGGCGCAGCTCGCCCCACGAGGTGGCCGACCACACCGCGGCCCGTACGCCCCAGTCTTCGGCCAGCAGCCGCTGCGCCTTCAGCGCGTCCGGCATGGTCACGCCGGAGACCAGGATCTGCACTTGCGCCCCGTCGCCCTCGGGTGCCTCCGCGTACCGGTAGAGGCCCTTGAGCAGGCCGTCCACGTCGAGGTTCTCCGGTTCGGCAGGCTGCTGGTACGGCTCGTTGTAGATCGTCATGTAGTAGAAGACGTTCTCGCCGTTGCCGTTCGGCCCGGCCTCGCCGTACATCCGGCGCAGCCCGTCCCGCACGATGTGCGCGATCTCGAACGAGTAGGCCGGGTCGTAGGCCACCACGGCCGGGTTGGCCGCGGCCAGCAGCAGCGAGTGCCCGTCCGCGTGCTGCAGGCCCTCACCGGTCAGCGTGGTGCGGCCCGCGGTGGCACCGAGCACGAAACCGCGTGCCATCTGGTCGGCCGCCGCGTACAGGCCGTCGCCGGTGCGCTGGAACCCGAACATCGAGTAGAAGATGTAGATCGGGATCATCGGCTCGCCGTGCGTGGCGTAGGAGGTGCCGACCGCGGTGAACGACGCGGTGGAACCGGCCTCGTTGATGCCCTCGTGCAGCAGCTGGCCCTTCTCGGACTCCTTGTAGGCCAGCATCAGGCTCGCGTCGACCGAGGTGTAGGTCTGGCCGTGCGGGTTGTAGATCTTGGCCGTGGGGAACATCGAGTCGAGACCGAAGGTGCGCGCCTCGTCCGGGATGATCGGCACCACCCGCTTGCCGATCTCGGAGTCCTTGGCCAGCTCGCGGACCAGCCGGACGAACGCCATCGTGGTGGCGACTTCCTGCTTGCCGGAGCCCTTGCGGATGCCCTCGTAGACCTTGTCGCCGGGCAGCACGAGCGCCTTCGCGGCCTTCGGACGGCGTTCCGGCAGGAAGCCGCCGAGCGCCTTGCGGCGGCCGATCATGTACTCGATCTCCGCGGAGTTCGCGCCGGGGTGGTAGTACGGCGGCAGCTTCGGATCGCGCTCCAGCTCCTCGTCGCTGATCGGGATCCGCTGTGCGTCCCGGAACAGCTTGAGGTCGTCGAGGGTGAGTTTCTTCATCTGGTGCGTGGCGTTGCGGCCCTCGAACGCGGGGCCGAGGCCGTAGCCCTTGATCGTGTGCGCCAGGATCACCGTCGGCTGGCCGTGGTGCTCCATCGCCGCCTTGTAGGCGCCGTACACCTTGCGGTAGTCGTGGCCGCCGCGCTTGAGGTTCCAGATCTCCGCGTCGGTGAGGTCCTTGACCAGGTCCTTCGTCCGCGGGTCGCGGCCGAAGAAGTGCTCGCGGACGAAGGCGCCGTCGTTGGCCTTGTAGGTCTGGTAGTCGCCGTCCGGGGTGACGTTCATCAGGTTGACCAGCGCGCCGTCACGGTCGGCCGAGAGCAGCGAGTCCCATTCGCGGCCCCAGATGACCTTGATCACGTTCCAGCCCGCGCCGCGGAAGTACGATTCGAGCTCCTGGATGATCTTGCCGTTGCCGCGCACCGGGCCGTCGAGCCGCTGCAGGTTGCAGTTGATCACGAAGGTCAGGTTGTCCAGGCCCTCGCCCGCGGCCACGTGGATCAGGCCGCGCGATTCCGGCTCGTCCATCTCGCCGTCGCCGAGGAAGGCCCACACGTGCTGGTCGGAGGTGTCCTTGAGACCGCGGTCGCGCAGGTAGCGGTTGAACCGCGCCTGGTAGATCGCGTTCATCGGGCCCAGGCCCATGGACACCGTCGGGTTCTCCCAGAACTCCGGCATCAGCCGCGGGTGCGGGTACGACGGCAGGCCGCCGCCCTCGCCCGCGTGGCTGTACTCCTGGCGGAATCCGTCGAGCTGCTGCTCGGAAAGCCTGCCCTCGAGGAACGCGCGGGCGTACATCCCGGGTGAGGCGTGCCCCTGGAAGAAGACCTGGTCCCCGCCGCCGGAGTGGTCCTTGCCGCGGAAGAAGTGGTTGAAACCGACCTCGTACAGCGCGGCGGAGGAGGCGTAGGTGGAGATGTGCCCGCCGACGCCGACGCCGGGCCGCTGCGCCCGGTGCACCATGATCGCCGCGTTCCAGCGGATGTAGCGGCGGTAGCGGCGCTCGATCTCCTCGTCACCGGGGAACCACGGTTCGTTCTCGGTGGGGATCGTGTTCACGTAGTCGGTGGACGTCAGGGCCGGGACACCGACGTTGCGCTCGCGAGCGCGCTCCAGGATGCGCAGCATCAGGTACCGGGCGCGCTGCCGGCCTCCGCGGGCCAGCGCCTCGTCGAAGGAGTCCAGCCACTCGGCGGTCTCCTCCGGGTCGATGTCGGGCAGGTGCGCCGCGAGTCCGTCACGGATGACGCGTACGCGTGCCGGGGTCTCCTTGCCGGAGGCGCCGTCGTTCTGCGGGGCCAAGGGGTCTCCTTGAGGCTGGTGATAGCTGGTCGTGCTGGTGGGCGGGAGTGTTCGCCGACGGCTGTGGTCGGCCCCGGCCCGGCTCCCGTCACCTTTACTGTCCGGTAACAAGGGTCGCCCCGAGTGCACCACTCCCCGTGCGCGGTGTATCGCGCGCGCGTTTTTCTCCTCCCACCCTAGAGGAGAGGGTGTCCGGGGGTGCCGGAGAGGGCGTGCCGGGCCGCTGCGCTGCGACACGAGTTGTGAAAGATCCGGTGTGGACGGTTGCGCGCAGCGCCTCGCCAGTGTTCGCTATCGACAACCGTGTACTCGAGGGTGGCGGGCACGCCGGCTCCGGAGGAGCCGAACGTCCGTCGCGCTCCGTCGTAGTTGGAGGAGTGGAAGCAGTGGTCGCCGCGGGAGACGCAGGCAGCGCCAGCGTCGCCGAGAGGCTTGGCATCAAGCCGGACATGGTGGTCCAGGAGATCGGCTGGGACGAGGACGTCGATGACGACGTTCGCGCGGCGATCGAGGAAACGATCGGCGGGGACCTCCTGGACGAGGACGCCGACGAGGTCATCGACGTGGTCCTGCTGTGGTGGCGCGACGAGGACGGTGACCTGGGCGATGCCCTTGTCGACGCCCGTGGCCCCCTGGACGAGAACGGCGTGATCTGGGTGCTGACGCCGAAGACCGGTCAGCCAGGGCATGTCGAGCCGAGCGAGATCGCCGAGGCGGTGCCCCAGGTGGGCCTCGCCCAGACGGCCAACATCAGCGTGGGAGCCGACTGGCTCGGCACCCGGCTGGTCTCGCCGAAGTCCTCGAAGGCCAAGCAGCGGTGAACGCCCGTTCCGCCGCCCGCCGGGCACGATAGGGTGGTCGGAGCAGGCAGTGTCCGCTCGGGAGAGGAAACGCAGGTATGGCCGTCGAGGTCGGTTCACAGGCCCCTGACTTCACGCTCAACGACTACAACAAGCAGCCGGTCACGCTGTCGCAGTTCAAGGGCGACAAACCGGTTCTGCTCGTGTTCTTCCCGTTCGCGTTCAGCGGGGTGTGCACCGGCGAGCTGTGCCAGTTGCGGGACGAGTTCTCCGACTACGACACCTCGGGTGTGCAGGTCCTCGGTGTCTCCTGTGACGCGGTCTTCTCCCTCAAGGTGTGGGCCGAGCAGGAGAACTACCAGTTCCCGCTGCTGTCGGACTTCTGGCCGCACGGCGAGGTGGCGCAGAAATACGGTGTGTTCAACGACCAGGCGGGCCTCGCGCTGCGCGGTACCTTCCTGATCGACACCGGCGGCGTGGTCCGCTTCGCCGAGGTCAACCAGCCCGGCGAGGCGCGCGATCAGTCGGCGTGGAAGAAAGCCGTCGCAGAACTGGCCTGACCAGGGTCTTCGCCCGGCCGGGACCGCGGAGGTCCCGGCCGGTGCGGGCGCATAGCTCAGCGGAAGAGCACTCGGTTTACACCCGAGCGGTCGCAGGTTCGAACCCTGCTGCGCCCACTCGATCGGCTTCATCCTGCGCGGTGCTTCGCCGGGATCTCGTGGTGATGATTCCGGGGGACCCCCCGGCTCGTAGGCGATCATGACCCGGCAGGTCCGGCGGTTTCCCGGCCAACCGGGTTCGCGGAGCACGCGAGCCCGGTCCTTTCGTTTCCGGTGCCGCCCCCGGACCTGGCGGTGCGAGCCGTTGGCGGTGTGCGGGTACGTGAACGGCCTCCCCGGCCGGCGTCCCCCACTCGCCGGCCAGGGAGGCCGTTCGTTTCCCACCCGCCGGGCCTGCCCCCTCGACAAGCCCGGCCGCAGCGTTCCACGGGAGTACGCAGTACAGGAGGGGGCTTCGCGGCCCGCGGATACTACGCCGATCGGGTGATCTCAGCGCACGAGTTGTGCGACCTCGCCGGCCAGCCGGTCGATCTCCTCTTCGGTGTTGTAGTAGTGCACCGAAGCGCGCACCAGATTCGGCAGGCTCCTGGCGGCGAAGTCGTACTGCGCGGAGGTCGCGTCCGTGGTGCTGGTGTTGATCTTCGCCGCGCTCAGCCGGCGGCGGACCTCGGATGCGTCCAGTCCGGCCGCGCTGAAGGTGACCAGGCCGCACTTGCGTGCTCCGGAGTCGTGGACCGAGACCCCGCCGATGCCGCCGAGCCGGTCCCGCAGTGTGGCGGCGAGCGCGCCGACGCGCTGTTCGATCGCGGGCAGGCCCCAGCCGAGCGCGTAGTCCACGGCCGCGCCGAGGCCCAGCATTGCCGCGAAATCGCGTTCCCACACTTCGAACCGCTTGGCCGTGGGGTCGACCACGTATTCGGTGGGAGAGGTCCAGGTGGCCGAGTGCAGATCGAGCATTGCCGGCTCCAGCCGCTCCCGCAGCCGTGGGTGCACGTACAGGAACCCGGTGCCACGCGGGCCGCGCAGGTACTTGCGGCCGGTGGCGCTCAGCGCGTCGCAGCCGAGCCGGGTCACGTCCAGGTCCAGCTGACCGGCCGACTGGCACGCGTCGAGCAGGAACGGGATGTCCGCCTCGCGGGCGATCGCGCCGATCTCCTCGGCCGGGTTCACCAGACCGCCCTGTGTCGGGACGTGGCTCACCGCGATCAGCTTCACCGTCGGGTCCACCCGGCGGCGCAGATCCGCGACGTCCAGCTGGCCGCTCTCGTCGTCGTCCACGACCTCGACCACGGCGCCGGTGCGGCGGGCGACCTGCAGGTAGGCGATGGCGTTGCTGGCGTACTCGGCGCGGGAGGTGAGGATCCGATCCCCTGGTCCGAACGGCAGTGCGTAGAACACCGCCTGCCACGCGCGGGTCGCGCTGTCGGTGAGCGCGATGTCCTCCGGTGCGGCGTCGAGCAGGCGGGCGATCGACGCGTACACGGCCTCGATCCGATCGGCCGCCGCGGCTGCGGCCTCGTAGCCGCCGGCCAGCGCCTCGACGCGCAGGTAGTCGACGACGGTGTCGGTGACTCGCGACGGCGGAAGCGCGGCACCGGCGTTGTTGAAGTGCGTGACACCGGCGCATCCGGGCGTGTCGGCCCGCGCACGGGCCACGTCGAAAGGCTGCATGCTGGTCATGCCCACTGAATACAGTAATGCGCTACTGCATGCAATACTGTCGGCATGACGAAGCGCCCACTCCGCGGTGAGCTCATCGACGAGATCACCACGCGGGTCCTCGACGGCAGGCTCGCCGCCGACACCCGGATCAACGAGGTGCACCTCGCCAAGGAGCTGGGCGTCAGCCGCACGCCGCTGCGTGAAGCGCTGATCGGCCTCGCCGACCGCGGGATGCTCGTCGCCGCCCCCGGCCGGGGTTTCCTCGTCGCGCCGCTCGATCCGGACGAGGCCCGCAGGCTGTACCCGTTGGTCGCGGAACTGGAGTCGCTTGCGCTGCGCTGGACTTCGCCACTCGAGCTGGCCACCCTGCCGGACGCGCTCGACCTGCTCGCGGACCGGATGGCCGAACCGCTCGACGGCGGCAACGTGTCCGATGTGGACGATCAATGGCATGCGCTGCTGCTGTCCCGGTGCGCCAACCCGTATCTGCTGCGCCTGATCGAGCAGACGAAACCGTTGCTCAAGCGCTACGAATCGCACTACCTCGGCGGCCGGGCGCGGGCCGCGGAGAGCGTCGGTGAACATCGGGCGATCGCGGATGCGCTGCGCAGCGGCGATCTGTCCGCCGCGTCCGCACTGCTCGTGCGGAACTGGGTCAAGGCATTGGCCACACTGGAAAAGGACTGATCTCGATGCGAATTTTCGCCCACCTGTCCGATCTCCACCTCGACGGAGGGGACCGAGCCGACGCGCGTACGGCCGCCGTGCTGCGGTTCCTGGATGACTGCGAGGTGAGCGCAGTGCTCGTCACCGGCGACGTCGCCGACCACGGGCTGCCCGCGGAATACCGGCGGGCAGCCGAACTGCTCCGGTACCCGGCGCCGGTGGTGGTCTGCCCCGGCAACCACGACGTCCGCGGGCCGTTTCGCGAGGCACTGCTGGGCGAACCGGCCGGGGACGCGCCGGTGAACACGGCGACCGAGGTGGCCGGCGTACTGCTCGCCGCCTGCGATTCGTCGATCCCCGGCCGCGGCGCCGGCTACCTCGCCGACGAGACGCTGGACTGGCTCGACGGTGTGTTGACCGGACACGACGGCCCGGCGCTCGTCGCGTTCCACCACCCGCCGGTGGAGGTCGGCGTGCCACTGGTCGACGCCATCCGCCAGACCGGCGAGGAGCGCCTTGCCGAGGTGCTGCACAGGCATCCGGAGGTGCGCGCGCTGTTGTGCGGGCACGTGCACACCGGCGCGGCCACGACGTTCGCCGGGGTCCCGGTGCGGATCGCGCCGGGCGTCGTCTCCGGATCACTGCTGCCGGCGGAACCGGGGGCAGGCCGCGGTTGGGCCGAGGGCGGCCCGCTGGAATTCGACCGTCCGCCGTCGCTGCTGCTGCACGTACTGCACGACGACGGACGGCTGACGACGCATCAGCGGGTGGTCACGGGGTGAAGACCGGCAGCGTGATCCGCGACGGACGGGCCTCGTCGTGGAACACCTCGAACCGGTTCGGCTTGCCGGCCACCGCGGAGGCCACCGCGTCCCCGGTACCGTGGTTGCGCGCGAAGCGCGGGAACGCACCACCGGCCACCTGCACGCGCAGCCGGTGGCCGCGGCGGAAGCGGTAGGCGGTCGGGTCCAGCTCCACTTCCGCGCGCACCACACCGTCCGCACCGACTTCCGGAGCGTCCGGGCGCAGCCGCAGGATGCCATCCGTGACGTTGCGCGAGACGCCACCGGAATCGACGTCGCACAGCCGCACGTACACGTCCGCGTGGCCCAGTTCGGTGCGCACGAACACGGTCGCGGCCACCTCGCCGATCACGTCGAGGTCCGCGGCCAGCGGTTCGCCGGTGAACACCAGCACGTCGTCGCGCGCCTCGACCTCGGAGTTGTCGCGTTGCTTGGTCTTGCCGGTGAGCAACGGGCCGCCGACGGCAGGCGTCGGGTCCGCCGGGTCGTAGGTGAACGGGGTGGGCGCGGTGTCCCCGGACACCGCTTCGCCGAGCCCGCCGACCGGCCGCAGGTGCGCCGGCGTGCCGGTGGCCGGCGGCGGCCACCGGTCGAAGTCGAGCCAGGTGCCGGACTGCTGCAGGAAGATCCGCACCGGCGAGCGATGCAGGCCGGTGCGGTTGCCGGTGAACTGCGCGGTGAGGAAGCCGATCTGGTCCTGCACCATCGCCCGCATCCCGCCCGGATCGCTGTGCGCCCACGGCCCGATGGTGATCCGGGGTGCGCGCCCGGCGTCCTGCAGGATCCGGAAGTCCCGCAGCTGCCTGCGCAGGAACAGGTCGTACCAGCCGGTGCTCATGGTCACCGGCACGCTCAGCCCGGCGACTTCCGCGCTGTGGTCGGACATCGCCCAGTAGTCGTCGTCCGGTTCGGCGTGCTCGGTCACGTCCTGCAGGAACTGCACCGGACGGCCGATCGCGGCCACGTCCGCGCCGCTCAGCGGCAGGTGCGCCATCGCCCGCCGGGTCCGCCGCGTCTGCAGCGGGTTCGGCAGCCCGGCCAGCGGCTCCTCCTGGGTGCCGATGAGCGAGGACCAGGACACCATGTTGTCCGCCGCGAGCACCCCGCCCGGGTAGAACACGGTGGTGAACTCCGAGGCCGTCACGCCGAGGCACATGGCCGCCAGCGGCGGGTCGAGGTACGGGCCGAGCGCCCACTGCGTGTGCCCGAGGTAGCTCGCCCCCGCCGTGCCCAGCCTGCCGTCGCACCACGGTTGCTCGCGCAGCCATTCGGCGGTCGCGATGCCGTCCTCCCGTTCGAGATGGAACGGCCGGAACTCGCCCTCCGAGCCGAACGTGCCGCGGGTGCTCTGCAGCACGACCTGCAGGCCGTGCCGGGCGAAGGTGTCGCCGAAGAGCTTGGCCATCGGACCGGTGCGGCCGTAGGGCGTGCGGATCAGCACGACCGGCCCGGACCGGAGCCCGGCCGGGGCGTAGCGGTCGGCCAGCAGGTGCACGCCGTCGGACATCGGGATCCGCAGGCCCTTGGTGACTTCCGGCGCAGGGCCGTCGGTCACCGGCAGGCCGAGCACCCGGTCGAGCACCCGGTCGATGATTCGGTTGAGCACGCGCCAACCCCTTTCCCAGCTCGGACCTTTCCGAAGCTACTCGTCCGACGCCACCGGGGTGGCGAGCCCGCCGGTCACCCGAAGGGTGGGATCGGCGAACGGGACGAGCCGGTCTGCGGGCACCCCGGCGCGGGTCAGTGCGGCGGTCAGCACGGCCCGGCGGGCCCGGTCGCCACCGTCGGCGATCTTGAGCGCGACCGCGGTGCCGTCGGGCAGCGCGGCGAGCTGCACGGCCTCGAAACCGTCCTTCGCGATCAGCCCCGGGACCGCCCGCATCAGGCCGGTGACGTCTCGGCGGGTGCCGGCGACGAGGTCCGGGTGCCGTCGGATCCCTTCTGCCACAAGGAATTCCGGCGTTCCCTCGGGTGCGCTCGCGATGCGCGACGCGGCCAGCGCCAGCCCGTGCAGGGACACCGCGAACAACGGCGCGCCGCATCCGTCGACGGCCACTCGCGCCACGGTGTCGCCGGTGAGGTCTTCCACGGTCTCGCGGATCGCCCGCTGCAACGGGTGCCCTGGTTCGAGGTAACCCTCGGTGTCCCAGCCCCGCTCCCGGCAGGTGGCGAGCATCGCGGCGTGCTTGCCGGAGCAGTTGTGCGCGAGCCGGGACGGCTTGCGGTCCGCGGCCACCCAGGCGTCCCGTTCGACCGGGTCGAACGGCAGATCGGCGGGAGTGCCCAGCGCGTCCTCGGTGCACCCGTGGACGGCCAGCACCTCCGACGCGGCCGTCAGATGCCGCGATTCGCCCGAGTGGCTGGCCGCGGCGATCGCGAACCCCGATGCGGTCAGCCGTAGCCCCAGCCGCGCCATCGCGGCGGCCTGCAGCGGCTTCGCAGTGGAACGCGGGTACATCGCCACGTCCGGATCGCCGGCAGCGAACATCGTCGAACCGTCCGGCGCGAGGACCACGACGGATCCGTGGTGCACGCCCTCGATCAGCCCGTCGCGCAGCAGGTGGACCAGGGGCACATGACGCGGTTCGCGCTGCGGCGGCGTCACCCTTCGGCCCGTCCGGATGCCGCACGGCCCGGCTGTACGAGCGTGCTCAGCGTCTGTTCCACGTGGTCGAGGTGAGTGGTCATCTGCGCTGCCGCAGCGGTTTCCGAACCGTCCGCGATCGCGGTGACGATGCGCCGGTGCTCGCGGTTCGACTCCGCGCGCCGTCCGTCGAGCCGGTTCAGGAATGCGGACTGGCGGGCGAGTGCGTCGCGGATCTCTTCGATCACCTTCTCGAACACCGGATTGCCCGCGGCCTGCGCGACCGCGACGTGGAACCGGGAGTCCAGCTCCACCCACGCGGTTTCGTCACGTTCGGCGTCCATCCGGTCGACGAGGTCGCCGAGCAGCGTGAGCTGCCCGGCGGTCCGCCGCCGTGCCGCATAGCCGGCGACCGGGACCTCGACGTGCCTGCGTGCTTCCAGGAGGTCCGGTGCCGAGTAGCCGCCGAAGATCGGGTTGTCCGGCGGGTGGTCCGCGGTGACGAAGGTGCCCCGCCCGGTCCGCGAGACGGTCAGCCCGAGTGCCTGCAGCCCCCGCAGCGCTTCCCGCACGACCGAGCGGCTGACCTCGTACTCACGGCTCAGCGCGGCTTCCGCGGGCAGCCGGTCGCCGACCGCGTACTCGCCGCGTTCGATCGCGGCACGGAGGTGGGCCAGCACCGCCTCCATGGCGCTGATCCGCCGGGGGATCGGTCCGGCTATCCGGCTGTCAGACAGGTTCACCCGGGTGATCGTGGAGTCCGGCCGGGGCCGAAGTCAAGAGCGCGGTTTCGCCGCCCCGCCGATTCTGTCGGTGGCGAGTGGCAGGGTGCGGACCCGAGCGAGCGCGAATCGCTCGCCCCGGCGCGTCGCACGCGGTCCCGGCGGCGTCGGGGGGAGAGGATCGACCCGGGTGCGGCGGACTAGGGTGAACCAGCCCGTGCCACGCCGCAGCAGTAGCCGGGAAGCCGTCTGCCTAGGGGAGGTTTTCGCTGGTGTCGAACGATTCTTTCGTCCACCTGCACGTCCACACCGAGTACTCGATGCTCGACGGTGCGGCGAAGATCGGCCCGCTCTTCGCCGAGGCGGCGCGGCTGGGCATGCCCGCGGTGGGCATGACCGACCACGGCAACATGTACGGCGGCGACGAGTTCTACCAGACCGCGAAGAAGCACGGCCTCAAACCGATCATCGGCATCGAGGCCTACATCGCGCCGGAGAGCCGGTTCCACAAGAAGCCGGTGTTCTGGGGACAGGCGAGCCAGCGGGGCTCGGACGAGTTCGGTGAGGGCGGCGACGTCTCCGGTGCCGGTTCCTACACGCACATGACGATGCTCGCGGCGAACGCGACCGGCCTGCGGAACCTGTTCAAGCTGTCGTCACTGGCATCGATCCAGGGGTACTACCGCAAACCGCGGATGGACCGGGAGCTGATCGCGGAGAACGCGGCGGGCATCATCGCCACCACCGGCTGCCCGTCCGGCGAGGTGCAGACCCGGCTGCGGCTGGGCCAGCGCGAGGCCGCGATCCAGGCGGCGTCGGACTACAAGGACATCTTCGGCGCGGACAACTTCTTCCTCGAGCTGATGGACCACGGCCTGCCGATCGAGCGGTCGGTGCGCGAGGGCCTGCTCGAGATCGGCAAACTGCTCGACCTGAAACCCCTGGCCACCAACGATTCGCACTACGTCACCAAGGACCAGGCGGACACGCACTCCGCGCTGCTGTGCGTACAGGCGGGCAAGACGCTGAACGACCCGACCCGGTTCAAGTTCGACGGGGACGGCTACTTCCTCAAGTCCGCGGCCGAGATGCGCGAGTACTGGGACAAGGAGGTACCCGGCGCGGCGAACAACACGCTGCTGGTCGCCGAGCGGGTCGAATCCTACGAGGACGTCTACGCGCACAAGGACCGGATGCCGGTCTTCGACGTGCCCACCGGCCACGACGAGGCGTCCTGGCTGCGGCACCAGGTGGCCGACGGCCTGAAGTGGCGCTTCCCGGACGGCATCCCGGACGGCTACGAGCAGCGCTGCGAGTACGAGCTCGGCGTCATCGAGCAGAAGGGCTTCCCCGCCTACTTCCTCATCGTCGCCGACCTCATCCAGCACGCGCGC
Organism: Amycolatopsis ultiminotia; assembly: GCF_039536925.1. Lineage (NCBI taxonomy): Bacteria > Bacillati > Actinomycetota > Actinomycetes > Pseudonocardiales > Pseudonocardiaceae > Amycolatopsis > Amycolatopsis ultiminotia. The sequence goes on from NZ_BAAAZN010000022.1 coordinate 146,563, forward strand.
GAGGTGGGCATCCTGGTCGGCCCCGGCCGTGGGTCCGCCGCGGGTGCGCTCGTGGCGTTCGCGCTCGGCATCACGAACCTCGACCCGATCCCGCAGAAGCTGCTGTTCGAGCGGTTCCTGAACCCGGAGCGGATGTCGATGCCCGATATCGACATCGACTTCGACGACCGCCGCCGCGGTGAAATGATCCGCTACGCCACCGAGAAGTACGGCGCGGACCGGGTCGCCCAGGTGATCACCTTCGGCACGATTAAGACCAAGGCGGCGATCAAGGACTCCGCGCGGGTGCACTTCGGCCAGCCGGGCTACTCGATCGCGGACAAGATCTCCAAGGCGCTGCCGCCGCCGATCATGGCCAAGGACATCCCGCTGTCGGGCATCGTGGACACCAACCACGATCGCTACGCCGAGGCCGCCGAGGTCCGCACGCTCGTCGAGACCGACGAGGAGTGCAAGACGATCTTCGACACCGCGCGCGGGCTGGAGGGCCTGATCCGCAACGCCGGCGTGCACGCCTGCGCGGTGATCATGTCCAGCGAGCCGCTCACCGACGCGATCCCGGTGTGGCAGCGCGACGACGGTTCGATCATCACCGGATGGGACTACCCGTCGTGCGAGGCCATCGGCCTGCTGAAGATGGACTTCCTCGGGCTGCGCAACCTCACCGTCATCGGCGACGCGCTGGCCAACATCAAGGCCAACCGCGGTGCGGAGATCGACCTCGACCGGCTCGGCTTCGACGATCCGGAGGCGTACAAGCTGCTCGGCCGCGGTGACACGCTCGGCGTGTTCCAGCTCGACGGCGGCGCGATGCGCGACCTGCTGCGCCGGATGCTGCCGACCGGGTTCGGGGACATCGTCGCGGTGCTCGCGCTGTACCGGCCCGGTCCGATGGGCATGAACGCGCACAACGACTACGCCGACCGCAAGAACAACCGGCAGCAGATCAAGCCGATCCACCCGCAGCTGGAGGAACCGCTGCGGGAGATCCTCGCCGAGACCTACGGCCTGATCGTCTACCAAGAGCAGATCATGCAGATCGCGCAGAAGGTCGCGGACTACACGATGGGCCGAGCGGACACGCTGCGGCGCGCGATGGGCAAGAAGAAGAAGGAAGTCCTCGAGAAGGAGTACGAGGGCTTCGAGGCGGGCATGCGGGCCAGCGGGCAGGTGCCGGGCGGATTCTCCCCGGAGGCGGTCAAGGCGCTGTGGGACACCATTCTCCCGTTCGCCGGCTACGCGTTCAACAAGTCGCACGCCGCCGCCTACGGCCTGATCGCGTACTGGACCGCCTACCTCAAGGCGAACTACACCGCGGAGTACATGGCCGCGCTGCTCACGTCGGTGGGGGACAACAAGGACAAGTCGGCGGTCTACCTCTCCGAGTGCCGCCGGCTCGGGATCAAGGTGCTGCCGCCGGACGTGAACGAATCGGCCATGCGGTTCGCGGCCGTCGGCGACGACATCCGGTTCGGTCTCGGCGCGGTGCGCAACGTGGGGGCGAACGTCGTCGAGTCGATCATCGCCACCCGTGAGGAGAAGGGGAAGTACTCCTCGTTCACCGATTTCCTGGACAAATCGGAGCTGGTGGCCTGCAACAAGCGGGTGATCGAATCGCTGATCAAGGCGGGCGGTTTCGACTCGATGGGGCACACCCGGCTGTCGATGATCCAGGTGCACGAGGACGCGGTGGAAGCGGTCGTGCCGCTCAAGCGCCAGGAAGCGATGGGCCAGTTCGACCTGTTCGGCTCGTTCGGCGACGGGTCCGAGGACGCCGCGGCCGAGGCGGCGCCGTCGTCGTCCCCGCTCGCGCACCTGAAGTTCGGCGAGGAGGAGTACCCGCGCAAGCAGCTGCTCGCCTACGAGCGGGAGATGCTGGGCCTGTACGTGTCGGCCCACCCGCTCGACGGTGCGGAGCGGATCCTGCGCAAGCACGCACCGAAGCCGATCGCGGCACTGCTGGCCGATCCGCCGAAGGAGGGCGAGGTCGTCATCTCCGGCCTGCTCACCTCGCTGGAACGGCGGGTGAACAAGAAGGGCGAGCCGTGGGCGATCTGCACCGTGGAGGACATGGACGCCGCGGTGGAGGTGCTGTTCTTCGCCAAGGCGTACTCGATGTTCGGGGCCGACCTCGTCGAGGACAACGCGGTGCTGGTCAAGGGCAGGGTCAACTGGCGCGAGGACAAGATGTCGATCTTCGGCGGCGGTCTCGTGCCACTGGACCTGTCGGAGATCGGCTCCGGAGACGAGGAGCCGCCGCTGGTCCTGCTGGCTGCCGCGGAGAAGATCGACCAATCGGTGGTCAGTGAGCTGAAGTCCACGCTGCTGGCGCACAAGGGCGAGACGCCGGTGCACCTCAAGCTGGTCGGCCGGAACCAGACGGTGTTCGCGCTCTACGACTACCCGGTGAAGGTCAGTTCGATGCTCATCGGTGAGCTGAAGGGCATCCGCGGAATCACCGCGAACACCTGAGGGCACGATCCACGGCGCCGTCCCCGGCCGGCTCCGCACACCCGGCGCGAACCCGCAACGGCGGTCCGGTGAGCGCCGCGGTACGAATTCCGCGAGTGCGGATGGGCGGCAGCGTGCGGAGGTGCACCAGCGGAGAGTGAGCTGATCACTCTCACCGTGCACTATCAGTAAACTACTTTCCGCCACTGGGTGATGCTCCATCCGAGTGACACGCGTCCATAGGCCCTGGCGCTACTCAGAGCAACCGGGTAGACCTTGTGGAGCCTTCAGAACGACACTTTCGCTACCTACAGTGGCAATTCGATCGGTCGACCGGGGATGGGTCGATCGGCCGGGCGGCCGAGGGAGTCCGGAGTTACGGGGAATGGACACCCAAGGTCACCTCCCAGGCAGAGGATCGTCGGCGTCCGCGGGGGACCGTACGGCGACCGCCGGGAGCGCCACCGGGTGGTGTCCGAGTGCGGTGAAGGCAGGGGGCGGGCCTGGTAGAGGGGGAGCCGGGCCCGCCCGTTTTCCTGGGTTGTGGTTCTCCGGATGTCGCGCTCGCGCCGTACCACGCAGCATGTTGGGATGTGGGCCGGAAGCAAGCGGACACGGGGAGCGTGCATGGCCCACGAATCGTTGCCGGACAAGCGGATCCGGGTGTGGTACCGGCCGATGCGGCCGCGGAGCCAGAGCGAGCAGCACCGCGCTTCCACACCACTGGAGCTGCTGTTCGACCTGTGTTTCGTGGTCGCCGTCGGCCAGGCCGCGGCCCAGCTGCACCACGCACTCGGCGAAGGGCACGCCGGATCCGGGGTACTCAGCTTCGCGATGGTGTTCTTCGCCATCTGGTGGGGCTGGCTGAATTTCAGCTGGTTCGCGTCCGCCTTCGACACCGACGACGTGCCGTACCGGATCGCGACGCTGGTGCAGATCGCCGGCGGCCTGACCGTCGCGGCCGGGGTGGACCGGGCGTTCGAGGGCAACTACGACGTGGTCGTCGCGGGCTACGTGCTGCTGCGGCTGGCCGCGGTCGTGCAGTGGCTGCGCGCGGCCCGGCAGGCACCGGAAACGCGGAGCACCGCGTACTTCTACGCCGTCGGCATCACGATCGTGCAGGTGTTGTGGATCGCCCGGCTCGCCCTGCCCGGAGCGGCCGGCCTGATCGGGTTCTTCGTGCTCGTGGTGCTGGAACTCCTGGTGCCCGTGCTGGCCGAACTCCGCGCCGGGACCACCTGGCATCCGCACCACATTGCCGAGCGCTATGGCCTGTTCACCCTGATCGTGCTCGGCGAAACGGTCCTGAGCGCGACGAACGCGGTGAAGGAGGGCCTGGCTTCGGGCGAGCACATCGGCGATCTGGTGTCGCTCGCGGTGGCCGGCCTGGTGCTCGTGTTCGCGATGTGGTGGCTGTACTTCGACCAGCCGGGACACGCACGCCTGATCCGCGGCAACTCCCTGTTCACCTCCATGAGCTGGGGGTACGGGCACTACCTGATCTTCTCCGCTGCCGCCGCGGTCGGTGCGGGACTGGAACTGGCGGTCGGCTTCGACAGCCACCACACGGAAATCAGCGGTACCGCGACTGCGCTGGCGGTGACCATCCCGGTCGCGGTGTTCCTGCTGAGCGTCTGGCTGCTGCACATCGGCCCGACCAACGAATGCCGCCCGATCGCGATCGGCTTCCCGGTGGCCGCGGTACTGACTCTGGCCGCTTCCTTCGGCCCGGCACCCATCCACGTGACAGCGGTGATCGCGGCCCTTCTCGTGGCCGTCACGGTGACGGCCACCCACGGCGAGCCCGAACCGGGCTGACCGCCGGTCGCACGTCGACCGGCTGTGGGTGTTGCGGCGGTGCTGTAGTGCTGCGGTGCTGCGGTGCTGCGGTGCTGCACCAGTGCTGCGGCGCTGTAGGGCGGTGGTCCGGTGGGCTGGCGCCGCGACTGGCCGGGTTGGTCGTCCTGTCCGCACCGCGTGCTATCGGTGCAGGTCAGACGGCTGACGCGGAAAACGGGACCCCCCTGTTCGCGGGCTGTTGCGAGGTGTGTAATCTTCTCTTCGTCGCCAGGGAAACCGGGCGGCCGCCAGGGGCCACGAACCAAGCTCCCACAGTAGTGGTAGAGTGGGTGGTCCCAAAACTTCCGGACCTGAACCGGCCACTGAGGAAGCCTTGAGCTTCAGAGTGGGTCCCGGGTCGTCTCCGGAAAACAAAAGCTTGAAACAATGCTGGCGATTGGCTCGTTTGTGGGTTGGTTGTTGGTGTGTTGCTTGAGAACTCAACAGTGTGCTAGTGAACTAAGCCAGTAGAGTTTTTTTTGTTTTTGGAGAATCCTCG
>NZ_BAAAZN010000023.1:0-148925 GCF_039536925.1 Amycolatopsis ultiminotia
TTCAACTCCGTGAACTCCGGCCCCATCCGCACCCGCGTCCGAATCCACGACGGCTTCTTCTCAATCGGCGTCTCGCTGTTACGCACCTCAAGCCGCAACAACTTCCGCCCCTCAGGCGTCACGTTCACGGGGTCCACCCTACGCCCGGCGGGGTGTGGAGTCCTGCTAGCTGGGGTCCGGGGTGACGTCCGTCAACCGCGCGGTCAGTTCCCACAATGCGGAACCGGTGTGCGGGTCGCGCGCGGCCGCCAGGGTGCGGACTTTCGTGGGCAGGCCGCGGATGCCGAAGAAGCGATCCGGGCCGAGGTAATCGCCGCTTTCGACGTCCGCATCGGTGGCTGCGCACAACAGCGGCAGCGCGCCTTGTTCGACCCGCTGTCCGAATACCGGGTTGCCCAGCCTGCCGATGGTTGCGATCGCCCGGCGTGCCAGTGGATTGCGGTACGAGCCGGCCATGTTCCCGACCAGCCCGGTCGAGGTGTAACCGGGGTGCGCGAGCACGCTCAGCACGCTCGAGCCTGCCGCGCGCAGGCGCCGGTCCAGCTCGACCCCGAAAACCTGGTTCGCCAGCTTCGACTGTCCGTACGCCGCGCCGGCGTTGTACCGGTGGTGCTCGGTGTTCGGGTCGTCCAGCCGGATTTGCGCGCCGTAGGCGACCACGCTGGACACGGTGACCACGCGGGCTGCGGATGTGCCCCGCAACGCGGGCATCAGCAGCCAGGTCAGCGCCGCGTGCCCGAGGTGGTTGATGCCGAACTGCAGCTCGAACCCGTCGGCTGTGCGGCCGCGCGCGGTGGCCATCACGCCGGCGTTGTTCACCAGGACGTCCAGTGCGTCGCCGGTGAGTTCGCGCACCGCGCTCGCCGCTTCCCGCACCGATGCGAGGTCGGCGAGGTCCAGCCGGACCAGTTCGGGCTGCTCGCCGGTGGCCACCGCGGCCACCCGCCCGAGGGCGGCCTGACCGCGCTCGGGCGAGCGGCAGGCGAGCAGCACCCGGGCGCCGCGTCCGGCGAGCACCTCGGCCGAGCGCAGGCCGAGGCCGGAATTCGCGCCGGTGATCAGGACGGTCCGGGCACTCTGGTCGGTGATGTCGGTCTCGGTCCAGCGCCGGTTCATGGGTTCAGCTAACTACACGTCACGCGCTGGGTGCGAGCAGCCGCATCAGATGGCCCATCGGGCTGCGCCGGCGGGCGGGACGCAGGTCGCCTGCCCGCAGCAGCGAGCCGAGCGCGTGGCCCACCTTGGTGATCTCCGCGCGCGGCTCGGCCGGGTCGGCGAGCCCGGCGGTGATCGCCAGCATGCGCAACTCGCTTTCGTGCAGCGGTGCGAGCGCGGGGCAGCGCTCCACGGCACCGTCCAGCAGCGCCCGCAGCGTCTCGTGGCCGGACTGCGCCCGTTGCCACGCGCGGGACACCGCGTCGACCTGGTCGCCGGCGCCGTCCGCCGCGGCGTCCTCCGGGTCGGCGAGCTCGGCACGCAGATGGCCGCCGAGCCGCTGGGTCCATTGGTAGTGCAGGGCGAGCAGCAGGTTCTCCTCGGTGCCGAACACATCGGCGGCGCCCGGGATCTCGTCGAGCGCCAGCGGCTCGGCCGGGGTGTGCTGCGCGTGCCGGACGGCTGCTTGGAGGATCTCTCGTCGTCGGTAGAAGTCGGTCCAGCTCATGGTGTGGGCTCCCCTTCCGTGACCCGGGCCATACCGCAGGTCTGCGGCATACTCTCGGTACGGACCTGACCCGGCCAACATACCACGGGTATGGCCGGGCAGTGTCCGGCGTAAGGTTGTGTTCGTGCCGACATTGAGGTCCCGACGTCTCGACTATTCGGAGTCGACCCGCTCCGCGCTGGTCGAGTCCGCGGTGGAGCTGTTCACCAAACGCGGTTACGCCGGAACCTCGCTCGACGAGGTGGCCAAACGCGCCAGGGTCACGAAAGGCGCGCTGTACCACCACTTCAGCGGCAAGCAGGCATTGTTCGAGGCCGCGTTCGACGCGGTGGAGAGCCTGGTCTACGACCGGCTCCAGAAGATCATGACCGGCAAGGGCACCGCGTGGGAGCGGGCGCTCGGCGGGCTGAAGGCGTTCATCGGCAGCTGCCTCGACCCGGCGTACCAGCGGATTGCGATCCACGAGGCGCCGGTGGTGATGGGCTGGGAACGCTGGCGCGAGGCCGAGGAGCAGTGCAGCTTCGGGCTGGTGCGCTCCGGGCTGCAGCTGCTCGTCGACGCGGGCGAGGTGGAGCCGGTGCCGGTCGAGGTCACCTCGCGGCTGTTGTTCGGCGCGTTGTCCAGTGCGGCCACCGAAATCGCCAGTGCGGCCGATCCGAAGAAGGTCGGCGCGGAGATCGAGGACGTGATCGTGCGGATGCTGCTGCGCGTGCGCCGTCCTGCCGACGAGGTGCCGGAGCGACCCGCCGCCGGCTGACCCTGCCGTGGCTAGGCTGACGGCCATGGACCTGAGGATCTTCACCGAGCCCCAGCAGGGGGCGACCTACGACGACCTGCTGCGAGTCGCGCGCACCACCGAAGCGGCAGGCTACGACGCGTTCTTCCGCAGCGACCACTACCACGTGATGGGCGGGGCGGACGGGTTGCCGGGGCCGACCGACGCGTGGCTCACCCTGGCCGGGCTGGCCCGCGAAACCGAACGGATCCGGCTCGGCACGCTCGTCACCGCGGCCACCTTCCGCCACCCCGGCCCGCTCGCGATCTCCGTTGCACAGGTGGACCAGATGTCCGGCGGGCGCGTGGAATTCGGCCTCGGCGCCGGCTGGTTCGACACCGAGCACACCGCATACGGGCTGGACCTGCCGCCGCTGAAGGAGCGCTTCGACCGTTACGCCGAGCAGCTGGAGATCATCACCGGACTGTGGCGCACCCCGGTGGGGGAGAAGTTCTCGTTCTCCGGCAAGCACTACACGCTCACCGATTCGCCGGCGCTGCCGAAGCCCGCGCAGTCACCCGCGCCGCCGGTGATCATCGGCGGCGCGGGCAAGAAGCGCACGCCGGAGCTGGCCGCGCGGTTCGCCGACGAGTTCAACCTGCCCTTCGCCGACCCGGAAACCGTCCTCGCGCAGTTCGACCGGGTCTCCGCGGCGGCGACCGCGATCGGCCGTGACCCCAAGGAAATCGTGCGTTCGGTGGCGCTCACCGTGGCCATCGGCAGGAACGACACCGAGGTGGCGCGCCGGGCCGAGGCGGTCGGCAGGGACCTGGACGAACTGCGTGGCAACGGCCTGGCCGGCACGGCTGCCGAGATCGTGGACCGGATCGGGCAGTGGCAGGAGAAGACCGGCCTGACCCGGCTCTACCTGCAGGTGCTCGACCTCACCGACCTCGAGCACATCGAGTTCATCGCGGCCGAAGTCGCCCCGCAGCTCGGCTGACCGCGACGGCCGCGTACCGGGCCCCGGTACGCGGCCGCGTCGGGTCAGTTCTGCAGGGCGAAGGTGACGCCGGCCGCCTGCGGTGCCTCCGGCCGTGGCAGCCAGCGGTCGTCGCTCACCGGCAGCTCGCCTTCGAGCGCGGCGAGCACCAGGTCCCGCGCCAGCGGCAGCACCTCGGCGACCGGCACATCCCGCTGCAGCTCGTAGGACAGCGAGGTGACCCCGGCGTCGCGGATGCCGCACGGCACGATCGCGTCGAACGCGCCGAGGTCGGCATTGCAGTTCAGCTCGAAGCCGTGCATCGTCACGCCGCGCTGCACGCGGATGCCGATGGCGGCGATCTTGCGCTCGATGCCGCGGTCGTCGGCAGGGATCCACACGCCGCTGCGGCCCTCGACGCGGCCGGTGCGCACGCCCAGCCGATCGCACACCGCGATCAGCGCCTCTTCCAGCCTGCGCACGTAGTGCACGACGTCGATCGGGTCGGCGAGCTTCAGTATCGGGTAGCCGACCAGCTGTCCCGGCCCGTGCCAGGTGATCTTGCCGCCGCGGTCGACGTCGATCACCGGGGTGCCGTCGGTCGGCCGGTCGGCGGCCTCGGTGCGCTTGCCCGCGGTGTACACCGACGGGTGCTCCAGCAACAGCATGGTGTCCGGACCGGTCTCGTCGGCGCGGGCGGTGAGTACCTCCCGCTGCAGGTCCCATGCCTCGGTGTACTCGATCGTGCCGAGCTCGCGCACGGCAACGGGTTCGGCCGCGGCGCGGCAGCTTGTCCTCGAAGAACTCACCCGTCGAGGCTACGCCTTTCCGGTCCGGGAAAGGGCAGCAACCGCAGTGCGCTCGCCGACACCAGGCCGACGCCGAGCACCGCCAGCACGCCGCCTGCGGTGTCGGTGACCCAGTGCACGCCGAGCACGATCCGGCAGGTCGCGGCGAGCACTGTCGCGACCGCCGCGCACAGCACCGCCCAGCGCACGAGCCGGGGCCGCAGCCAGCCGCACAGCAGCACCACGACCAGTCCGGTGGCGGCCACGGACACCACGTGCCCGCTGGGGTAGCTCAGGTCCGGGTATTCGCGCGGACGTTGCCGCAGGAACACCGGCTTGAACACCGGACTGGTCAGCCGGCACAGCACCAGCACCCCGGCCAGCCGCAGGCACAGCGAAAGCCGTGCCCGGTCACGCAGCACGAGTGCGAGCAGCGCCACGGCGAGCACATACGGCAGCGCCGGCCCGAGGACTTCGGTGAGCACTCCGGCGACGGCGCCGGCCGCCTGCCGGTACTGCCCGCGCAGGGCGTTCGCGACCTCGACGTCGAGCTGCAGCGGCTGACGGGCGACGAGCACGCCCAGCCCCATGAACGCGGCGAACCCCAGCAGACCGGTGAGCGCCCACCGCAGCCCGGGGACGGTCATGTCGCCGCGGCCAGCGCGCTCTCCACGGTGCGGTGGCGGAATTCGTAGCCGCTGTCCTGCAGCCGTCGCGGCACCGCGCGCTGCCCGAACAACGCCATTTCCTCGCCGGCCTGGCCGAGCGCGAGCTTCAGCCCGATTTCCGGCACCCACCACGGCGCGGGCCGGTGCACCGCTTGTCCGAGTGCACGGGTGAACTCGGCGTTGGTCACCGGCGCCGGACCGGTGAGGTTCACGGCTCCGGACATCATGTCGTGCGACAGGACGTGGAGCAGGCCGCCGATCTCGTCGTCCAGCGAGATCCACGGCATGAACTGGTGACCGGCGCCGAGCCTGCCGCCGAGCGCGAAGCGGAACAGCGGCCGCAGCACGTTCAGCAGACCACCGCTGCGGGAGAGGACCAGCCCGGTGCGGATCGAGACCACCCGGACGTCCGCGGCCGTGGCGGCCGCCGTCGCGGATTCCCACGTCCGGCACAGTTCGGCCAGGAAACCCCCGCCCGAGCCGGAATCCTCGTCGACCTCAGTGGCTCCGGTGTTGCCGTAGAAGCCCACCGCGGACGCGTTCACGAGCACCCCGACGCCGTGTTCGGCGACGGCTTCGGCGAGTACTTCGGTGGGTTCCACCCGGCTGTCGAGCAGCAGCTGCTTGCGCATGCCGCTCCACCGGCCGGACAGCAGCGGCGCGCCGCACAGGTTCACCACCGCGTCGACACCCGCGAACGCGCCCTCGTCGATCCGGCCCGACGGCGGGTCCCAGCCCCGTTCGTCCGCGGTGCGCGCGGCCCGTCGCACCAGCCGGCGCACGTCGTGGCCGGATTCGCGCAGCCGCGCGGTCAGCGCCGTGCCGATGAGCCCGCCGGATCCCGCGATGAGTACCCGCATACCCCTGATCGTGTCCTATCCGCCGGTCCCGCGCACGCCCGGCCGCAGCTGGCCGGCCACGTCCGCGGCGGCGGTCAGCAGCACCAGTGCGGGGATCGCGGCGGTCGGGCGGAGCCGGTAACTGCCGCGGCGATCCTGCTCGACGAGCCCGGCCCCGGTGAGTGCCTTGAGATGGTGGTAGAGCCGTCCGGGGGAACCGAGTTCGGCGGCCTCGCGCAGTGCGGCCCCGGTCTGCGGGCCGTCCCGGGCGAGCAGCCGCACGAGCGCGATCCGGTCGGCGCTGGCCAGTGCCGCCAGTACCTCGACGCGGGGACCGTCGGGCAGTGCCAGCACCGCGGGCGCGGTCAGCCGGATCGACCAGCGCAGCTCCGGATCGGTCAGCTCGCCCTGGTAGCCGACGATCCCGTTCGGACTGTCCGGAGTGGACTCGGCGGACCGCTCCTCCAGCGCGGCCACCCGGCGTTCCAGTTCCGCCACGCGCTCGGTGAGATCATCGGTCATGCGGGTCAGTGTCCCAGTGCACGCTCCAACCCGGCGAATGTGGCCGGGGTGTCCAGCGCGTCCGCGCAAAGCCGGAGCAGTACGTCGGCGTGCTGCAGGTCCGCGGCCGTCGAGTTCACCAGCTGCACCACGGCAGTGCCGGGACGGCGGTGCGGCCACACCAGGTCGAGGCCGATCGAGAGGTTTCCGGGCAGGTCGCCGCCCTTGAACAGCATCGCGTCGGTACCCGGCGGCCGGCTCCCGGCGAACTGCCTGCCGAGCACCTCCCGCGCCAGCGCCGCGGCGGGATCGGGACTTCCGGCGATTTCGTGGTGCAGCCCGGCCAGCCGCGCGGCTTCGCCGGTGCCGGTCCGGGCGGCCCACGCCCATTGCTCCGCCGCGGTGGGCGGTTTCGCCGCAGCCCGCGGCAGCACCTTGGCCCGGAACGAGAGATCACGGGCGAAGCGTTCGGACAGTGCGTCGCCCGCGGCCCGCCGCACCACGACCGGGCTGCCCGGTGCCGGGCAGTATTCGGGGAAGAACAGCAAAAGCGTTTCACCGCCGAGCATCCGCACATCCGGCGCGGTCCATCCGCCGCGAGCCGCGGCCGCGTGCAACGCCACGTCCCCCAGCCGCGCACGCAGGTAATCGGCTGCCGCGTTGTCGCTGAACCGGATCATCATTTCGGGGATCTTCGCCAGCGGCACGCGCTGTTCGGGGTCCTTCGCGACGCCGTATTCGTCGCACGGGATGCCCAGCTCGGTCAGCGCGCTGTGATGCGCACCGGCGCCGAGCGGGCCGTCGCCGAGGTACGGGTGCCGGGCATCCCAGTCGCCGACACGTACCTGCTCGTCCGGATCGAGCCGCCGCGCGCCGACCGCGGTCGCGTACGCCAGCAGGTGCACCACTTTGATCGTCGACGCCAACGGGCGCTTGACGGCCGGAAGGTGGCGCACGCGGTGCCCGATGCCGTCGTCGAGCACGGCCGACACGTCACCGCGGTGTGCGGCGAGCCGGGCCAGCCAGCCCTCGGGCGTGGTCAGATCCGGTTCGCCGGCGTGCGCGGCTCCGGGCAGGAACAGCGCCGCCGGCGCGGTGGCGGCCACAGTGGTCAGCAGACGGCGTCGGGTCAGCATGCGCCCACCATACTCCGGAAATCCGTAATTCCGGAATAGTAGAGTGCCGGGAAATGAGGAAGGCCTCCGCACCCTCGGGTGCGGAGGCCTTCGCCGAGGCGGTTACCGGGTCACAGGCCCAGTTCGTCCTCGAAGTTGCCCTCTTCCAGCCGCTGCTTGATGGTGGTCAGGAAGCGGCCCGCGTCCGCGCCGTCGACCAGGCGGTGGTCGTAGGTCAGCGGCAGGAACGCCATCGAGCGCACGGCGATCGTGTCGTTGCCCTCGGCGTCGGCCACCACGACCGGACGCTTCACCACCGCGCCGGTACCGAGCATGCCGGACTGCGGCTGCACGATGATCGGCGTGTCGAACAGGGCGCCGTTGCTGCCGATGTTCGTGATGGTGAAGGTGCCGCCGGACAGCTCGTCCGGCTTGATCTGGTTGGCCCGTGCCCGCGCCGCCAGGTCGGCGATGCGGTGCGCGAGACCGGCGAGGCTCAGCTCGCCCGCGTCGTGGATGACCACCGACAGCAGACCCTTGTCCGTGTCCACCGCGATGCCGAGGTGCACGGCGCCGTGGTAGGTGATCTCCTTCGTGTCCTCGTTGTAGGACGCGTTGACGTTCGGGTGCTGCTTGAGCGCCTCGACCGTCGCCTTGGCGAAGAACGGCAGGAAGGTGAGGTTGACGCCCTCGCGCTCCTTGAACGCCGCCTTCGCCCGCTGGCGCAGTTTGGCGATCTTGGTGACGTCCACCTCGTGCACTTGCGTGAGCTGCGCGGAGACCTGCAGCGACTCGCGGGTCTTGGTGGCGGTGATCTGCCGGATCCGGCTCGCCTTCTGCACGGTGCCGCGCAGCGCGGCGACCTCCGGCGACGGACCGGTCCGCGGGGCGGACGGTGCGGGTGCCGAAGCGGCCGGCGCCGCCGGAGCCGCGGCGGGTGCGGCCGCCGGAGCGGACGCGGCCTGCTGCTTCTCCTCGGCCGCCGCCAGCACGTCCTGCTTGCGGATGCGGCCGCCGACCCCGCTGCCGGTCAGCGTGGCGAGGTCGATGCCGTGCTCGGTGGCGAGCTTGCGCACCAGCGGCGTGACGTACGGACCGTCGGCGGCACCGTTGCCCGACGACGCCGCCGGGGCAGCCGGGGCGGGCGCCGCCGGGGCCGGCGCGGCCTGCGGCTTCGGTTCCGGCTTCGGCTCGGGCTTGCTCTCCTGGACCGGCGCGGGCGTCGGCTCGGGCTGCGGTGCGGGAGCTGCGGGTGCGGCCGGTGCCGGAGCGGCCGGTGCCGGAGCGGACTTCGGCGCCGCTCCCGCGTCACCGATCACCGCGAGCACCCCGCCGACCTCGACCGTCTCGTCCTCGCCCGCGCGGATCTCCAGCACGGTGCCGGCGACCGGCGACGGGACCTCGGTGTCGACCTTGTCGGTGGAGATCTCCAGCAGTGGCTCGTCGACCTCGATGCTGTCGCCGACCTGCTTGAGCCACCGGGTGACCGTGCCCTCGGTGACGCTCTCGCCCAGTTCGGGCAGCTTCACCTCGGTGCCCTCGCCACCGGCTGCGGGTGCGGTGTCCGGCTGCGAAGGCGCTTCCGCCTGCGCGGGTGCCGCCTCCTGCTGCGGGGCCTGCTGCGCCTCCTGCTGTGCGGCCGGTTCCTCGGCGGGCGCCTCCTGCTGCTGCGCACCCGAGGAGGACTCCGGCACCCCGCCGGTGCCGTCGTCGATCACCGCGAGCTCACCGCCGACCTCGACGGTTTCGTCCTCGCCCGCGCTGATCTTCACCACGGTGCCGGCGACCGGCGACGGGACCTCGGTGTCCACCTTGTCGGTGGAGATCTCGAGCAACGGCTCGTCGACCTCGACCGTGTCGCCTTCCTGCTTCAACCACCGGGTGACAGTGCCCTCGGTGACGCTCTCGCCGAGCTCCGGCAAGGTGACGGAGTAGGCCATTGTTCGCTGACTCCCTTTGCTCTCTAAGACGTGATGTGGATTCTGCTGGTGAGACGTCAGCTGTGCACGTGCAGCGGCTTGCCCGCGAGGGCGAGGAACGCTTCACCGAGGGCCTCGGTCTGGGTGGGGTGCGCGTGGATCAGCGGGGCGACGTCCTCGGGGAAGGCCTCCCAGCTGTAGACCAGCTGCGCTTCGCCGATCAGTTCGCCGACGCGATCGCCGACCATGTGCACGCCGACGACCGGGCCGTCCGGGGCCTTCACCAGCTTCACCCCGCCGGAGGTCTTGAGGATCTGGCTCTTGCCGTTGCCGCCGAGGTCGTAGGTGAACGTGGTGACGTCCGCACCGTAGCGCTCCTTGGCCTGGGTCTCGGTGAGCCCGACCGACGCGACCTCGGGGTGGGAGTAGGTGACCCGCGGGATGCCGCTCTCGTCGATCGCGCGCGGGTTGTGCCCGGCGATCTCCTCGGCCACGAAGATGCCCTGCTGGAACCCGCGGTGCGCGAGCTGCAGACCCGGCACGATGTCGCCGACCGCGTAGACGTTCGGCAGGTTGGTGCGCAGGCGCTCGTCGGTGAGCACGAAGCCGCGGTCGATCTTGACGCCGGCCTCCTCGTACCCGTGCCCTGCGGAGTTCGGGCCACGGCCGACGGCGACCAGCAGCAGATCGGCCTCCAGCGTCTCGCCGGATTCGAGCGAAACGCTCACGCCGTTGTCGTCCTGCTTCGCACCGGTGAACCGCACCCCGGTCTTGAAGGCGATCTTACGGCGGCGGAACGCGCGCTCGAGCTGCTTGGAGGCGAACTCGTCCTCGTTCGGGACCAGCCGCGGCAGGGCCTCGACCACGGTGACCTCGACCCCGAAGGAGGCCCACACGCTGGCGAACTCCACGCCGATCACACCGCCGCCGAGCACCACGACCTTCTTCGGCACCGAGTCCAGCGTGAGTGCCTGCTCGCTGGCGATGATCCGGCCGCCGAGCTCGAGGCCGGGCAGCGTGCGCGAGTACGACCCGGTGGCCAGGATGACGTTCTTGCCGGTGTAGCGGGTGCCCTCGACCTCGACCGTGGTGCCGCCGACGAACCGGCCGGTGCCCTCGACGAGGTTCACCTTGTGCGCTTTGGCCAGGCCCTGGAGGCCCTTGTAGAGGCGGGAGACGATACCGTCCTTGTACTTGTTCACCCCCGCGATGTCGATGCCTTCGAACGTGGCCTTGACACCGAACGACTCGGCGTCGCGAGCCTCGTCGGCGACCTCCGCGGCGTGCAGCAGGGCCTTGGTCGGGATGCAGCCCCGGTGGAGGCAGGTCCCGCCCAGCTTGTCCTTCTCGATCAGGGTGACGGAAAGGCCCAGCTCGGCCGCGCGGAAAGCCGCGGCGTAGCCGCCCGATCCGCCTCCCAGGATCACGAGGTCGGCGGAGGTGTCGCTCACTTCAATAACTCCTCGGCAGCGATGGGGTGAAGCTCTCGGTTGCCGCGGCACCCGGTATAAACGCGCGCGCGACAAGGCCATCTTGTCACTACGCCGATCAGGCTTGCGACCTAGCCGTACCAAGCAGGGCATGCGACACCGGCCACACCTGTCGCCGGGAATAATGGAGCCGGGACTCCCGCAGGAAGAGAGGTGGCCGGAATGGGGATCTTCGACTCGTTGCGGCGGCGTGGCCGGGGCGGCAACCGCCGGTCCTCGGTCCGGCGCGCCGGCTCCGAGGACACCCGTTACCTGGAGGAATGGACTGCGGCCAGGCGCGGGGTGGAGGCGTTCGTGGAGCCGCGCACGACGGTGACCGAACCCACCGTCGTGCTCGTCGCGCACGACGGCGAGTGGACCCGCCGCCGCATCGGCAGCCTCGAGGCGGCGCAGCGGTTCGGGCACCGCAACACCGTTCCGGTCTACGAGGTTTCCCGCGTCGGCTACCCGCAGCGCATGCGCGACTACACCGAGCGGCAGAAGCGCCGTCCCGGTCGCTGACGCGGCTCAGGCACTCGCTTCCAGCAGCCGGAGGTGGTGTTCGAGCAGCGCGCGGAACGACGGATGCGCGCTGCTGCCGAGCCGGAGGTCCACCTCGATCGCACGCCAGTCGCCGCCGGTGCGGGTGAGCAGGACCACCGCCGGGTCGGCGACGATCACCACGTCGCCCTCGGCACGCAGTTCGCCGGCGGGCAGCAGCCGCGGGAACACGACGTCCGCGGGCAGACCGTCGGTCACCGCGAGGAACTCCCGGTAGTCCTCCGGCAGCCGGACGCCGAGCCGTTGTTCGGCTGCCGCGACCTCGGCGGGTGCGGCCGGACCGGGGGACTGCTGCCCGCGCAGCCGCAGTATCGCCGCGACGAGGTCCGGCCAGCTGTCCGGACCGGCCGGGTACCGCTCGCGCAACGCGGCGATCAACGCGCCCGCGCACTGCTCCGGCCACTCCGCGCCGAGCCCGAGCGGATCGGCGCCGGCGACCAGCGACGGGGTCAGCGCACGGGTGGCGGCGAGCGCCGCGACGTCCGGGTCCGGCTGGTTCGCGACCAGTTCGGCCCAGCGGTCCAGGTCGCCCTCGGCCAATGCGGTGCGCACCGGATCGGGCCGGCCCGGGGCGAGCGCGGAGACCGCGCCCGCCACCGGGGAACCCTCGAACAGACCGTCCAGATCGGACACTGTGCGGGCGAGGAACGCAGTGTGCGCACGCTCTTGCGCGTCGAGGTCGAGCGGCGGCAGCGACTCCGCCCACTGTGGACGGTCACCGCGCGCCGCGAACAGCATCGCCCACGCACGGGCCCGCACGGCGTCCTCGGCGAGCACCGACGCCGGGCGGTCGGTCACCGCCTGCCAGTGCGTGACCAAGCGGTCCGCGGGGCCGGCCGCACCGGCGGTGGCCAGCAGCAGAGCTGCGTGCCCGATCCGCCGATCGGCCGCCGGTTCGTCGGCGGTGAGCACATCGCGGACCGCGGTCTCGAGGTAGTCGCTGCGTTCCATGGCGCCTCCGGCCCCGGCTCAGCCCTGGTCGGCGATGTCCGCGAGCACCGCGGCAATGGAGCGCACCGGCACGCCGGTGCCGCCCTTGGCGGTGTAGCCGTACGGCCCGCCCTTGTGGAAGGCCGGGCCCGCGACGTCGATGTGCGCCCACGGCAGGCCTTCGGCGACGAACTCGCGCAGGAAGATGCCCGCGGCCAGCATGCCGCCCCAGCGGTGGCCGGTGACGTTGGCCAGATCGGCCAGCCGCGAGTCGAGGTCGCCGCGCAGCTCGTCGGGCAGCGGCATGGCCCAGCCGCCCTCGCCGGTGGCCTGCATGATGCCCGCCACCCGGTCGCGGAACTCGTCCGAGCCCATCACGCCGGCGGTCCGGTTGCCGAGCGCGACCACCTGTGCGCCGGTGAGCGTGGCCGTCTCGATCAGGTAGTCCGGGTTCTCCTCAGCCGCGCGCACGATCGCGTCGGCCAGCACGAGCCTGCCCTCGGCGTCGGTGTTGAGCACCTCGACGGTCTTGCCGCCGTACATGGTCAGCACGTCGCCGGGGCGGTAGGCGCTGCCCGAGGGGAGGTTCTCCGCGAGCGGGATGTGCGCGGTGACCTCGAGCGGGTACTTCAGCTTCGCGGCCAGCACCACGGACGCGAGCACCGCGGCCGCGCCGGACATGTCGGAGGTCATGTCGTCCATGCCCGCGGCGGGCTTGAGCGAGATGCCGCCGGAGTCGAAGGTGATGCCCTTGCCCACCAGCGCGACCTTCTTGCCCGCCTTGGCAGGCTTCCAGCCGACGCGCAGCAGCCGCGGCGGACGCGTGGATCCGCCGCCGACGCCGAGGATGCCGCCGAAGCCCTTGCGCTTGAGCACCTTCTCGTCCAGCACCTCGAAGTCGAGGCCGTTCGCCTCGGCGAGCTTCTTCGCCCGGTCCGCGAACGAGGCCGGGAAGAGGTCGTTCGGCGGGGTGTTGATCAGGTCGCGGGCGATGATCACGGATTCGGCGATCGAGGTGGCCGCCTTGAGCGTGGCCTTGTGCTCGCGCGGGGCGCCCTCGTCCGGGCTCACGAAGTCGACCCGGGCCAGCGGGCCGTCGCCCTTCTCCGAGCGGTATTCGGTGAAGGCGTAGGTGCCGAGCACGGTGCCTTCGACCGCGGCCTGCAGGTCGAGCGCGGAGAGCGTGACGAACGCCCGGTCGGTGCCCGCCAGTGCACGGGAGGCGGCACCGGCGGCACGGCGCACCTGCTCGGCGGTGACGGTGCCGTCCTTCTCCTTGCCGAGCCCGACGGCGAGCACCACGCCCGCACGCAGCTTGCCCAGCGTCGGCAGCTTCACGATTTCCTCGGCCTTGCCGGTCGCGCCGAGCGTGGCCAGCACCTCGACGAGCTTGCCGTCGAAAGCCGCGTCGGCGACGCCGGCACCGGGGGCGAGCGCAGGGCCGTCCTCGCCCTGCACGGTGCCGATCACGACCACGTCGGCGCGGGCTTTGCCCACTGCCGCATCGGTGTTCTCGGTGAGGGCGAGCTTCGGCACGGTCACTTCTGGCTCCTCGCGACGTCGCGGTGGTACCGGGCGGATTCGTCCGGTCAATCGTGAGCCATGCTAATGACACGTTCGGCCGGACGTGGGAAGGGGACCGTCGTGCGTCTCGGGGGAGGGCTGCTGGTGGCGCTGGCGGTGGGTGCTGCCGGGGCCGGTTACTGGGTGCTCGCCGGGGTGGTGCTCGCCGGGCTGGCCGCCGCGTTCGCCTCCCGGCTGCCGCCGCCGGGGTCCGGCGGGCTCGACCGGTACACAGGCGGGATCGCGCGGTTGGCCCAGGTCGTCGTGTTCGGGCTCGTCTTCGGTGCGTATGTGGTGCCGACCCAGCCGGGATACGCCGCGGTCGGTCTCGTCGTGCTGGCCGCGGCGGCCGACCTCGCCGGGTTACGGCTGCCTGCTGCACTCGTCCGCTGGCTCACGGTGGTGCTGCTGATCGCCGCGGCCGTGCTGGTGGTGCTGTGTGCAGTGGTGACGCCGGTGGTCACGGCGGAGGGGATCGGTGCCCCGAACGTGGCGGCGATCGTGGTGGCCGCGCTCGTCGTGCTGCCGTTCCTGCTGCCGGGCCAGGGCGAACGGGCCACCGTGCGGGCGTTGACGCTCGGCGTGGTCGCGGTGCTGGTGACCGTGGTGGCGCTGGTGCAGCTCGGCCCGATCCGGCTGGGGCTCGCCGAGTCGTCGTTCCGTGACCTGCTCTACGCCGCGGACGCGGGTCAGCTGCAGCCGTTGCTGACCGTGATCGCAGCGCTCGCGACCGTCCCCGCCGCGCTGACCACCTTCACCGACGCCCGGGAACGGTTCGCTCCGTCAGGAGGTCTACCCGGGTTGGCGGGTGGTCTGGTGGCCGCGGTGGCGGCAGCGTTCATCCCGGTGTTCGCAGCCTTGCTCGTGGCCGGGCTCGGCGCGGTCGCCGAAGTGCTGCTGCGGACGCGGGCCCGCCGCTACCGTGACGCGCATGAGTGAGCACCGCTGGGAGCCGGGTCAGGTTGTCGTCGAACGGTTTCTGCGGCCGGACGGCAGCATCGGCCAGCACCATCCGCTGCGGGTGGTCTCCGACGACGGGCAGGTGCTCTTCGGCTGGCTCCCGATGGACACGCCGATCGTCGGCAGCAGGCTCGTGGACGGCAGGAAGATGCACGAAGCGCCGCTGGCGGAGCGTTTCCGGGTGCCTCGGACGCCGGTGCGCGACACCTGGCACGGATCGTCCACGCTGCGGATGATCCCGGAGGACACCTGGTCGTCGGTCTGGTGGTTCTTCGGGCCGGACGGGCGGTTCCGCGAGTGGTACGTGAACCTCGAGGTGCCGGTGGGCCGGACCGCGGCCGGTCCGGACCGCATCGACGGCGTGCTGGACGTGGTGGTCACCCCGGGCGCGGGCTGGCGCTGGGACGACGAGGACGAGGCCGAGGAGGCGGTGCAGGCCGGACGGCTGACCGCGGGGCAGCTCGCCCGGCTGCGCGGCGAGGGGGAGCGGATCGGGGAACTGGCCGACCGCGGCGCATTTCCCTTCGACGGCACGTACACCGATTTCCGGCCGGACCCGGACTGGCCCGCGCCGCCGCTGCCCGCCGGGCTGATCTGAGCCGTCCGGTCAGCCGACCATCAGCAGCAGCGCACCCATCAGCAGCGCGTCGACCACGAACAGCAGCACGACCGAGCGGACCGGCAGGGTGCTCGAGATGACGCTGCCGTGCAGGCTGTGCCACCAGTAGATGCCGAAGCCTGCGGCGACCAGGCCCAGGAAGAAGCCGAAGCCGCTGCCGAGCAGCCCCCAGCCGACCATGCCGAGCATGCCGGCGCCGAAGGTCAGCAGGACTGCGGTCGCGAAGGTCTTCACGTCGGTGCCGATGCCGGTGTTCGCCGGCTGCGCGGGATGGGTGCTCACCAGGCCATCGTAGAGCGGTGGCACCGCCGACGGCAGAGGTGGCGAAGGTCGCGGGAAAAACCCGAGGACATCCGACTAACGCTCATCCGACCAAGCGCTATCGTTTGGGTATGATCACAGCGACGTCGTTCACCCATGTCCCGCACCCGAGCCCTGCGAGCGCGGACCGCGTCGCCGAAGTACTCGCCAAGCCCGGGTTCGGTACGTATTTCACCGACCACATGGTCACCGTGAAGTGGAACCGGGAGCAGGGCTGGCACGACGCGACGGTCGGCCCGTACGCGCCGTTCACGCTCGACCCGGCCACTTCCGTGCTGCACTACGGGCAGTCGATCTTCGAGGGGCTCAAGGCCTACCGACAGCCGGACGGCACGATCGCCGCCTTCCGCCCGGACGCGAACGCCCGCCGGTTCCAGGAGTCCGCCGCGCGGCTGGCCATGCCCGAGCTGCCGGAGGAACTCTTCCTCGCCTCGCTGCGCGAGCTGATCGCGGTGGACGAGCGGTGGGTGCCGACCCGTCAGGGTGACTCGCTGTATCTGCGGCCGTTCATGATCTCCACCTCGTCCGGGCTCGGCGTCAACCAGCCGGCCGCGGACTACGTCTACACGCTCATCGCCTCGCCTGCCGGGTCGTACTTCACCGGTGGCGTGAAGCCGGTGAGTGTGTGGCTGTCCACGGAGTACGTCCGCGCGGCCCCCGGCGGTACCGGCGCGGCCAAGTGCGCCGGCAACTACGCGGCGTCGTTCGTGGCGCAGGCGCAGGCCGTGGAGAAGGGCTGTGACCAGGTGGTCTGGCTGGACGCGGTGGAGCGGCGCTGGGTCGAGGAGATGGGCGGGATGAACCTGTTCTTCGTCTTCGGCTCGGGTGCCGACACCCGCATCGTCACGCCGGAGCTGACCGGATCGCTGCTGCCCGGCGTCACCAGGAAGTCCCTGCTGCAGCTGGCCTCCTCGGCCGGGTACCCGGTCGAGGAACGCCGGATCTCCACCGAGGAGTGGGAGAAGTCGGCAGCCTCGGGCGAACTCACCGAGGTGTTCGCGTGCGGCACCGCGGCGGTGATCACCCCGGTCGGCCACGTCAAGCACAGCGGCGGCGAGTTCTCCGTCTCCGCCGGGGCAACCGGCACGGTGACGATGCAGCTGCGGGAACAACTGGTGGGCATCCAGGAAGGCGCCGTCAAGGACCCAGAGGGCTGGATGGTGCCGCTGCGCTGACCCATCGTCGATGAGCCCGGGGCGGGGGAGCCGCGACCGATTCCCCGCCCCGGCTCCGTCGTGGTGGGCTGCGCGCCGAAACGCGGCGTGCCTGCTACCTCGTCCGTCTTCTCGCCGATCCCGGGCACGACGCCCACCTGGTGCGCGAGGCGGCGGACATCATCGAGCTGTCCGGTCAGGGAGCCGGAAGCGGGGTGAGTGGTCCGGCTACGCCGGACTGTTCGTGGGTCGTCATTTCCGCCAGGATGCGGGCGGCCATCATCAGCAGGGGAAGCGCGGTCACCGCGCCGGTGCCTTCGCCGAGGCGGACGTCCAGGTCCAGCAGGCCGCCGAGGTCCAGGTGTTCCAGTGCCAGTGCGTGCGCCGGTTCGCCGGTCAGCTGGCCGGACATCCACCAGCGACGCGCGCCGGGGGCCAGTTCCTCCGCCAGCAGCGCGGCCGAGCAGACGACGAGACCGTCCAGCACCACCGGTGTGCGGCGGACCGCGGCTTGCGCCAGGAAGCCCGTCATGGCGGCGATGTCGGCGCCGCTGGAAGTGCGCAGCAGGGCCAGCGGGTCGGCGAGGACCGCACGTGCCCGGCGTAGCGCGTCGCGGACTGCGGCGGCCTTGCGCATCCACGCGTTGTCGTCGATGCCCGAGCCCCGGCCCACCACGGCCACCGGTTCGCTGCCGGTCAGTGCGGCGACCAGGACCGAGGCCGGCGTGCTGTTGCCGATCCCCAGGTCGCCCGCGATCAGCAGGTCCGCGCCGCCGTCCACCTCGGCGTCGGCCACCTTGCGCCCGGCCGCCACGGCCGCGCGGACTTCGGCGTCGGTGAGGGCGTCTTCCACGTCGATCGAGCCGGAACCGCGGCGCACCTTGAACTCGCCGATCGAGCGCATCGCGGACTCTTCGGTGTCCACTGCCATGTCGACCACCCGCACACCCGCGCCGGCCGCGGCGGCGAGGACGTTGATCGCCGCGCCGCCGGTGAGCATGGTCGCCACGAGCTGCGACGTGACCTCCTGCGGATACGCGGACACCCCCCGCCGTGCGATGCCGTGGTCCCCGGCGAACACCACCACCCGGGGCCGGGTGAACGGCCGCGGCGGCGCCTGGCCCTGGCAGCCCGCGATCCACACGCCGAGTTCCTCGAGCCTGCCGAGCGATCCGGCGGGCTTGACGAGCTGGGTGTGCAACGCGATCGCCGCCGACCGGGCCTGGTCGCTCGGCGGCTCGATCTCGCCGAACTCGGTGCTGGGTTCCGCGTCCACGCCAGGCCTTCCTCTCGCCGGGATCCTCCCGGCGCCCAACCTACCGCTCGCCGGAGCGGCCCTTTAGGGTCGGGCGGCGTGCGGGAAACGACGGCGGCCGGGGTCGTACTGGCCAGTGGCGCGGGCACCCGGGTCGGTGCCGCGCTCAACAAGGTCTACCTGCCGGTGGCGGGACGGCGGGTGGTCGCCTGGTCGCTCGCGGCGTTCGACGCGGTGCCCGGGATCGGCGTGCTCGTGCTGGTGATCCGCCCGCAGGACACCGAACTCGCCGGGGAAGTGCTGGCCGCGCATCCCGGTCCGGTGGAGCTCGTGCACGGTGGCGCCACCCGGCAGGCCTCCGAGCTCAACGCGCTGCGCCACCTGGCCCCGCGGATCGAGGACGGCACCGTCGACGCGGTGCTCCTGCACGACGCGGCCCGTCCGCTGGTCACCCGTGAGCTGATCGGCTCGGTGCTGGCGCGCACGCGGTGCAGCGGTGCAGCGGTGCCGGGTGTCGCAGCCGACGACGTGGTCTCGATGGCCGCGCCGGACACCGTGGCGGCCGCGCTGCCCGGCGCGATCCGCGTGCAGACCCCGCAGGGCTTCCGTGCGCAGCCGCTGCTCGCGGCCTACGAACAGGCCGAGGCCGAAGGTTTCCTCGGCACCGACACGGCCTCCTGTATGGAACGGTTTTCCGCGCTGCCCGTGCACTGGGTGCCCGGCGGTGCGGAGAACCTGAAGATCACCTACCCGCACGACCTCGCGGTCGCCGAACGGCTGCTGAGCCGCTCCTGAGCCAGTTCCGAACCGGGGGATCAGACGGTGCGGGTCAGCGAAGGATCGGTGACCACGACGTCGGCAAGTGCCTCGTCGATCGCGCCGAGCAGCTCCGGTTCGAGCCGCACCCCGGCCGCCTTCACGTTTTCGTGGACCTGCTCCGGCCGCGAGGCGCCGATGATCGCCGAGGCGACGTTCGGGTTCTGCAGCACCCACGCCACGGCCAGCTGTGCCATGGAAAGCCCTGCTTCGGCCGCCAACGGTGCCAGCTTCGCGACCGCGGTGCGGGTCTGGTCGGTCAGCCGCCGCTGGATCGCAGTGGCGCCGCCGCTCTCGTCGGTGGCCCGCGAACCGGCAGGCACCGGCTCGCCCGGCCGGTACTTGCCGGTGAGCACGCCCTGTGCGACCGGCGAGAAGACGATCTGGCTCAGCCCCTCGCGTTCGGATGCGGGCACCACTTGCGCTTCGATGACCCGCCACAGCATCGAGTACTCGGGCTGGTTCGAGACGAACGGGATCCGCAGCTCCCGTGCCAGTGCGGCGCCCCTGGTGATCTGGTCGGCGGTCCACTCCGAGACCCCGACGTAGAGCACCTTGCCCTGGCGCACCAGATCGGCGAACGCCAGCATGGTCTCCTCCAGCGGCACCGTGGGGTCGAACCGGTGCGCCTGGTAGAGATCGACGTAGTCGGTGCCGAGCCGGCGCAGTGACGCGTGCGCCGATTCCAGCACGTGCTTGCGCGAGAGTCCCCGGTCGTTGGGCCCCTGTGGACCGGTGGGCCAGAAGACCTTGGTGAAGATCTCCAGGCTTTCCCTGCGCAGCCCCTTCAGCCCTCGCCCGAGCACCGACTCCGCCACGGTGTCCGCGTACACGTCGGCCGTGTCGAAGCTCGTCACGCCTGCGTCGAGCGCCGCCCTGATGCAGGCGTGCGCCTGGTCTTCCTCGACCTGGGAACCGTGCGTGAGCCAGTTGCCGTAGGCGATCTCGCTGATGTTGAGGCCGCTGCGGCCGAGCCGTCGGAACTCCATGCCGCCAGCCTAGGTGCGGGCGCCCGGCCGGACGAACGGGCTCAGCCGGGAATCGGGTCACCGGGGCGCAGCCGCGGCTTGGGCACCCGCAGCTTGCGGATCTGGCTGGCCCGGACGAACGCGTACCAGGCCACCCCGCGGGTGGCGGCAGGCGGCTCCTTCGGGAAGCGCTCGCGTGCCAGTTTGCCGATCCGGCGGCCGTTGATCACGCCCTCGATCGCCATGACCAGCAGCATCGCCATGCAGACCAGGGTGATGTACTGCTGCGCGGCGGGCGCCGGGATCAGCAGCGCGACGAACACCAGGATCGCCAGCGGCATGAACAGCCCGAGGATGTTGCGCCGGGAGTCCACGAGGTCGCGCACGTACGCCTTGACCGGACCGCGGTCACGTGCGGGCAGGTACTTGTCGTCGCCGGACATCATCCGGTCGCGCCGCTGCTTGGCGGCCGCCTTGCGCTCGTCCTTGCTCACCGGGTTGGCCTTGCGCAGCTCCCGGTTGCGCTTCATCGCCTCGCGCATGGAGGTGGGCGGGGCCGCGACCGGCCCGCGCCTGCGCCCCTCGGCCTCCCGTCGCTTCGGGGTGGCCTTCCCCTTGCCGGGCGTGTACGCCCTGGCGGCGGAGCCTGCCTCGGCCTCGACGGCCTCGGCCGCGGACTCGTCGGCGGCGGTGTCTTCGGTGCTTCGGCGCAGGAACCTCACTTCACCAGGGTATTGCAGACGTCACGGCGATGTTCACCAGGTCGTGGCATGTGCGACGATGGGGTGGGAACAGATCGGGTGCCGCGCGTGTTGAACGTGGCGGATGAGAAGTACCCGCAGCGAGTTCGACCTAGAGGGAGTGCCATGACGACCGCTGAGCAGACCGGCGCGACACAGGCCGAGACCGCCGAGGAGACCCACGGCGTGACCTTGACCGACACCGCCGCCGCCAAGGCGAAGGCGCTGCTCGAACAGGAGGGCCGCGACGACATGCACCTGCGCATCGCCGTCCAGCCCGGCGGCTGTGCAGGCTTGCGCTACCAGCTGTTCTTCGACGAGCGCACGCTCGACGGCGACCTGTTCCGTGACTTCGACGGCCTGCGCGTGGCCGTCGACCGGATGAGCGCGCCCTACGTGTCCGAAGCGGTGATCGACTTCGTGGACACGATCGAGAAGCAGGGCTTCACGATCGACAACCCGAACGCCACCGGCTCGTGCGCGTGCGGCGACAGCTTCCACTGAGCTGACCAGCGCAAAAGCCGCCCACCGGGTAGACCCCGGGGGGCGGCTTTTGCGCGTTTCGGGCGGCGTGTGCCCTCAGTCGTGGCAGCGCCGTCCGCGGTTCCGGCGCGGGCAGGCGGGAGAGTGCCGTCACCAGCAGGCCCGCCGCCTGGCCGAAGCGGAGCAGCCGCGCTCCGGTGAGCAGGCCGAGCCACGACGCTTCAGCACCGCGAGTGTCGCTGGACCCTCTTGCAACGCCACCTTCGTGTACAGCGGCAGCAGCGTCGGCGCGCTGAAGAAGTTCACCTGCGCGAAGCAGACGAGTACCGGCCGTACGCGCGGCAGCGTGCCAAAGAACATTCAAGTGTTCTCACGGCGTTGCGGTGCTTCCGAAGCTGGCCATGGCGCCGAACGCGGCCCCGGCGAAGTTCGCCACCGGGCTGCGTCGACGTGCCGTACCCGACCGCGCGGACGGCCCGCTCAGACTGGCCGCTCGTCGATCAGCCGCAGCACCTTGCCGGTACGCCGGTTTGTCACGATCCCGGCCGGGGGTACCCATTCCACCTGCAGTGGCGGGCAGACGCCGGTGCGGACCTGGTCGGCGAAGCGCGGGCTGAGCAGGTCGACCCGAGCCCGCAGATCGGCTTCCGCGGCCGGCCGGTCGGCGGCACCGGCGGCAACCCGCAGTACCAGCTGGTCCTGTGCCGCGGCCCGGCGCAGCACCACCTGGAAGCCGTCGACCACGGCGTCGCCGATCGCGTTGTCGACCGCTTCGCGCAGATAGTCCAGGTGCAGCGTGACGTGCCCGATACGGGCGCCCTCGCCCGCCCTGCCGAGCAGGCGGAACGTGCGTGCCGCGTAATCGGTCCACTCGACCAGGTCGCCGACCGGATAGCGGATGATCGGCAGCAGGCGGCGGCCCAGATCGGTGAGGAGCAGCCTGCCCGCCCGGCCGGCCTTGGTGATCGGCTCGGCCGTGTCGGGGTCGACGAGTTCCAGGATCCGCTGCCCGCCGAAACCGCGGAACACCCGGAGGTCCTCGCCTTCCACCGGCGCGCCGAGGATCCCGGCGTCGACGCTGGCGTAGCCGATCGAGCGCACCACGGCGTTCGGGAACGCCGCGGCGATCACCGCACGCTGGTCGTCGTAGAACGCCTCGCCGCTGAACAGCAGCAGCCGGACGCCGGGCAGGCTGCCCACCCCGGCGCAGACGTTCCGGGCCAGCTCGACCAGGTAGGTCGGGAAGCCCGCGACCACGGTCGCGGCGAAGTCCAGCATCGTCTGCACCGCGAACTCGAGCGGCGCGTTGCCCGCGATCGGCAGCTGAACGGTGTCGGTCAGGGCCTCCTGCAAGGCGTTGAGCGTGAAGATGAATCCGGAGTACAGCTCGCCCGCGTGGTAGAGGTTCGCCACCCGGTCGCCCGAGCGCAGCCCGGCCGCGGCAAGTCCGGTGGCGAATGTGCGTGCCATTTCCCGCCATTCCTCGCGGGTGTACACCGACACCCGCGGGGCACTGGTGGTGCCGCCGGTCTTGAAGACGATCCCGCCGGTCTGCGGACCGGTGAGGATTCCGTTGTCCCGTACGGTGTTCGCCGCCCAGAACGCGGGCTGGTCGACGATCGGCAGGTCGGTGAGGGCGAACGGGCCGGTCAGTCCGGCGTAGAGCGCGCGGTAGAACGGCGAGTGCGCGCGGACGAACCTGACGTGCCCGTCCAGTGCGGGATAAATGGTCACGTGGTGCTCCCGGAATGGTTGCGGCCGGCACGGTTCTCGACGACTGCGACGACCTTGCCGCCGGTCGCGGTGCGCACGAACCCCTCGCGCGCGACGGATTCCACCTCCAGCCGCAGCCGCCGGGTGCCGTGCACCGCCTCGGCGAGCTGGTCGTAGCCCTCGATCAGGGCTTGTTCGAGCGCGTTCGGATCGGTGCCGTCCTCGACCCGGACGGTGAGGTGCTCGCCACCGGCGACGTCGGTCAGCATGAGCTGCAGTGCGCCGGTGTACCCGCAGTCCTGCTCGGCCAGCTGGACGAACCGGCGGTAGTTCATCGTCTGGAAGGCGGTGCGGAACACGTCGCCGACCCGGCCGAGCAGCTCGAACCGCGGACTGCGCCTGCCGCACCCGCACGGCTGGGCGATCCAGCGCCCGAGGTCGCCGATCTCGTAGCGGTCCAGCCGTTGCCCACGGCGGGTGTGCGCGGTGAAGACCAGCCGTCCCGGTTCGCCCGCCGGCACCGGTTCGTCGTTGCCGTCCAGGATCTCCAGCGTCTGCAGACCGGTGAAGACGTGGTGCACGCGCGCGGGGGACTGCGGGCACTGGAAGGCCATCGGCCCGGCGTCCACCCCGCCGTAGGCGGCCGAGCGGATGAGCTCGATCCCGAACTCCGCCTGCAGCCAGGCGATCTGGGCCGTGCCGAAGTGCTCGCCGGCGTAGAAGATCTTGCGCACGCCGCGGTACCGGCGCAGCAGGTCGGCGCATTCGGTGAACAGCGCCGTGGTGAAGCTCGGCAGCGTCACCAGGGTGTCCACCTGGTTGTGCACGATGGCCTCGGCGATCGCGTCGAGCCGGGAAAGGTCCGCGCTCATCGGGAACTGCACCGCGCCGAGCCGTTCCAGCGACGAGAAGAAGCTCACGAACCCGCCGTACATCCGGCCGCCGAAGAACAGGTTCATCACGCGGTCGGTGCGTGGATCCAGTCCGCTGGTGAGCAGGCTCTCCGCGCCGAAGCGCATGTGCTCGTCGTAGTCGGCCCAGGTGAACGCGGACAGCTTCGGCTTGCCGGTGCTGCCGCCGGAGAGGAAGAACACCTCGCCGCGACCGTCCTGAAGGGACTCGAACTCCGATTTGGGCGTGACCGGGACATCCGGCACCGGCAACTGTTCGGCGGTGCCGAGATCGTCCAGCGCGGCGTCCGCGGCGAACCGCTCGTCCAGCTGCACGTCGACGCGGCGGCTGTAGCGCTGCAACGCGTAGACGCCGTCGTGCGGCTCACCCGCGTACCCGCTCAGCATTTCACCGGGCACGGTCACGCGCTGCACGCCGATGGCGACCAGCAGCCGGGCCAGCGCGGCGGTGTCCGGGCGCGTCGCGCCGACCCCCGCGGTCTGCAGGTACCGGCGCATCGGCCGCAGTGCCGCGGTGATGTTCTTGCGCGGCAACGGTTTTACCCACACACTGCGATACAGCGGCGAGGCCCGCAGCGTGTCCCGGACGTCTGCGATGATCCGCCACGAACCGTCCTCGGCGGCGAGCACCTTGGTCAGCCCGAGGTGCTCCTCCAGCTGCGCGACCAGCGTGGTGTTGGTGATCTCGGCCCATTCCGGCAGGCTCGGCTCACGTGGCTCGCCCGCCGCGACGGTTTCGGCCAGCACCGGCGCGAACCGCTCGGCGAAGGCGAACACCTCGGCCTCGTCCTCGGTGTCGAGGTAGATCACCTGCGGGCTGGAGCACGCCTGCTGATCGAGCCGGCAGATGTCGGCGGCGACGCCGCGCAGCGCACTGCGCGAGGACCAGACGTCCTCGGTCAGGTAGGCGAACGACAGCTTCGGGCCCCAGTCGATCAGCCGGGTGCCGGGGCGGACCAGCTCGGCGATACCGGCCAGCGCCTCTTCACCGCCCCACGCCGCGACCGCGTCCGCGGGCTCGATCATCCGGGCCAGCCAGTCGCGCCGCGACGACGAGAAGTGCAGCACGATGACGCGTTCGGCAATCGACCCGGTCGGGTCCTGCGCGGCCAGTGCGGCCAGTAGCTCGGCGGTGAACCGGGAGTCGTCACCGGCCGCCTTGACCACGTTGACGTTGCCGGAAAGCAGCCCTTCGACAACGCTCAGCGCGCCGACCGCGGGTGCGTTGCCGGAGGCGATGTGCGCCAGCAGGCCGACCGGGACCCATGCCTCGAATACTGTGCGGCGGAAGTCGCCCCGCGCCAGCCGGGCCGGGTCGATCCCGCCCAGCTCACTGGTCAGCTTGCGCTCCAGCTCCGCGCGGTCGAGCACGCGCAGCAGGTCGTCGAACGTGCGCGCCGCCTCCCCGGCAGGCACACCCCGCTCGAGCAGGAGCTTCGTGAGCCGGACCCGCAGTTCGTCGTCCGGCTTGGCCAGCCGGACGGCCAGCGCGTCGCCTGCGGCCAGCACGGTGGCCGGGCTCAGCCGCGGGGCCTGCAGGAGCTCCTGCGTGGTCGTTTCGAGGGTCTCCAGGCGCTGCGCGGCTTCCTCGTCGGTGACCCAGATGCCTTGCCAGAAGTGGTTTTTCATGCTTTGTCCTTCAGGAGTTCGGCGGCGGCGACGGCACAGCTGCGGTTGCGGCTCACGCCGGCGCGGCCGTGCACCACGAACCACGGCGTCGGCGTGGCGCATCCGCACTCCTCGGGCGGGTGCAGCGACGCGAGGTCACCCATCAGCACGCTCTGCGCCGGTGCCGAGGTGATGTAGGGGGAGACGAACTGCAGGTAGCCGCGCTCGCCGAAGTCCAGCGGTGCCAGCGTGCGGACCGAGCGGACCAGCACCCGCGACCAGGTCGGCACGTGCAGGTGGTGGTTCTCGCACTCGAGGTAGGGGATGGAGTGCTCGACCGAACCGAAACCGTCGCGGATCCGCCCGTCCGGGACACCGAGCTGCTCGTGGATGCGCCGGTACAGCTCGGCCTTCGGCACCTGCTTGTCCGCGTGGCCCTTCCAGCCGCCGCCGAACAGGATCAGCGACTGCGGCGAGAGCTGCAGCGGGCCGATGCCCATCGCGCGCATCCGGTCGAGGGTGAAGGAGAGGAACGCAGGGAAGCCGAACACCCGCATCGGCAGCCCGTCCTCGGCGAAGCGCTGCAGTGCGCGGATCGCGCCGAACGCGTCGAACTCGTGCCCGGTGCCGGTGTGCGCGAGGCCGTAGTCCACCGAGGCGGCAGGCGCGAAGTCGGTCATGAACTGTCCGGTGAACGAGCTGCCCAGCTTCAGCCCCGGCTGCGGCTGGTTGGTGTAGAGCAGGTAGTGCACCGGATCGGTCCCGTCGATCCAGCCGTAGTGGTCGTAGATCCGCGCGACCATCCGCTGTCCGGCACGCAACGTCCAGGCGTCCCAGAACATCTGCGACTTCTGCCCGGTGGTGCCCGAGGACGTCGCGTGCACCGCGACGTCCTCGCGGGGCACCGAAAGCACTTCGTGCATTTT
Source organism: Amycolatopsis ultiminotia (assembly GCF_039536925.1). Lineage (NCBI taxonomy): Bacteria > Bacillati > Actinomycetota > Actinomycetes > Pseudonocardiales > Pseudonocardiaceae > Amycolatopsis > Amycolatopsis ultiminotia. The sequence continues at coordinate 26,188 of NZ_BAAAZN010000023.1, forward strand.
GAAGAAGTTGGCGTGCACGAACGGCTGGCGGACCAGGTCCGAAATGGACTCCAGCGGTGCGACGTCGCGCAGCAGGCTCGCCGCGAACGGCGAACGCGCGGCGTGCCATGCGTTCGACTCGTTCATCGCCTCGAGGAACAACGCGTCCGTCCCGGCATCGTGCCGGTACGCGTCGGTGACGTCGCAGAACCGCTGGACCGCTTGCAGCGCAACGGGATCCGGCACCACAGCCGGATCGGTGAGGTGCCGGTTCACGACTGGAAGACCCCCTGGGTGTCGAGGTAGCGGCCGGTCCACAAATCGATGTACTGCTCGGCGAACGGGCGGAACGCCTCGTCGATCGCCAGGCCGCGGAAGTTCAACGGCTGCAGCGTGCGGGCCATCACCACGTAGTCGTGGAACAGCTCGCCCTCGCGGCGCATCGCCGGGTACAGCGCGGCGGGCAGGAAACCGTGTGCCAGCAAGGTGGACAGCTCGGCGAAACAATGCAGCGGGACCAGCGTCTCGACGTAGTGCGCGCCGAGCCCGCTCAGTTCGTCGATCAGCGTGTCCAGGTACGGTGCGACCGACATCGGCGCCGGGGTCGCCCCGATCAGCGTGCAGTAGCCATCGGTCCGGCTCAGGTGCGCGTAGGACTCGAAGTGGCCGTCGACGTCGGCGAGCAGGACGTTCGGGCGGTGCAGCGGGTAGAACCGGCGGACCGGATCGGTCACCAGCCGGTCGAACTCGCGTTGCACGTAGTTCGGCGCGTCCACCAGCTCCAGCCGGACCGGGCGGTCGGATTCGGGCCGGGTTTCCGGCGTGTCCACCAGTTCCGGCCACATCGGCAGCCCGACGGTCTTGTCGATCGCGTTGACCAGCCGTCCGAGCTTCGCCGGCACGCGGGTCACCGGATGGCGCCGGGCGAGCAGACCCTCGCGGTGGCGGGCGAGCAGGGCCATCGTCTCGTGCCGCGCGGCTTTGCGGAGGTTGGGGAACAGGCCCAGCGCGGTGAAGCCGTTGCGCAGGCAGATCCGCTGCGGTGCGGTGGCGGTGGTGCGCGCGGTGCCGTACACCGAATCGACGCTGCCGCTGGCCAGCAGGTGCTGGGTCAGTTCGCCGACCGCGGTGTGCGCGATGCCGCCGCCGCGGCGGGCCGGATCGACCACCAGGCCCTGCAGCTTGCCCAGCCGGTCGGCCGGTGCGACGGTGGCCAGGATCGACGCGACGATCCGGCCGTGGTCACGGGCGAGCAACCAGGTGGTGGTGTCGGCAGCCAGTTCCGCGGCCATCACCTGCGGATCGGTGCCGAGCGGGAGCGCGTAGGTGCTGCCGTACACGCGCCGGTACAGGCTCAGCAGCTCCTCGACGTCGTCGAGCCGGGCAGGCTCGAAATGCGGGTACACGGGGGGTCTCCTCGAGAATCACCGGATTTCCCCAGCGCGCACAGGACTGTCCCCCGGCCTGGGTTTGCCGGCCGGGGGACGAGGCGAAATGGGGACGCCGGCCAGGTCGCGGTCGGCGTACCTCGGAAATTACCGCACGCAGAGCTGTGACTGAATCGATCTTGACGCCGTGATCAGCGGAAATCTTCCGGTCAGTGAGGCGGCTCACCGGAAATCCTGCCCTAATGTCCCAGTGTGCTGAGCCGTTGCGGTGAGCGGTCCGCCGGGTGTGACGAAGACCTCCGGACGCGCTGAAGGCCGCATCCCCGCACTGCGGGATGCGGCCTCCACCCGGCTCGTGGCCCGGGTGGATCAGACGTAGGCGTCGAGCTCCGCGACCTGGGCGTGGCAGGCGTCGTCGACCGTCCACGGCTGCGGGGTGCGGGGTGCGGGCAGCTGCCGGACCGGTGGTGTGCGGGCGGCGAGTGCGGACGGGATGTGGGCGCAGTCGGCGATCAGCTCGCCGAGGTTTTCCGGTTCGGTCGTGGGGTTCACCTCCAGCACGTTATTGAGCTGTGCTCGAGGGCGACAGCGGTACCAGCCGGTAGTGTCGGCGCGGGCGTGGGAACTACCCGGAAGGGGCATGCCGCGCCGAGGCGAGTACCCGACAGCTCTGAGGAGAACCCGGTGGCAGACAAGCCAAGGATCGCCGTGTCCGGCAGCATCGCGACAGACCATCTGATGCACTTCCCCGGGAGGTTCGCCGAGCAGCTGGTGGCCGAGCAGCTGCACCGGGTGTCGCTGAGCTTCCTCGCCGACGACCTCGTGGTGCGCCGCGGCGGCATCGGCGCCAACATCGCGTTCGGTCTCGGTGTGCTCGGGGTGGCGCCGGTACTGGTCGGCGCGGTCGGCGCGGACTGGGCGGACTACGACTCGTGGCTGCAGCGGCACGGCGTGGACACCGACGGGGTGCTGGTGTCCGAGGTCGCGCACACCGCGCGGTTCGTCTGCACCACGGACGAGGACCTGTGCCAGATCGCCACGTTCTACGCAGGTGCGATGAGCGAATCGCGCAACATCGAGCTCAAGCCGATCGCCGACCGCAGCGGCGAGCTGGGGCTGGTGCTGATCGGCCCGGACGATCCGGACGGCATGGTCCGGCACGCACAGGAGTGCCGTCAGCGCGGGTACGAGTTCGCAGTCGATCCCTCACAGCAGCTCGCGCGCATGGACGGTGCGCAGGTGCGGGAGTTCGTCGAGGGCGCGAAGTACCTGTTCAGCAACGACTACGAGTGGGAACTGCTGCTGCAGAAGTCCGGCTGGACCGAGGCGGACGTGCTGGCGCGGGTCGGCATGCGGATCACCACGCTCGGCGAGAAGGGCGTGGAGATCATCGGCCGCGACGGGCTCGCCCTGCAGATCGGCGCCGTCGCGGAGCGCGGCAAAGCCGACCCGACCGGGGTCGGCGACGGGTTCCGCGCCGGCTTCCTCGCCGCCGTCGACGGCGGTCTCGGCCTGGAACGCGCCGCCCAGCTCGGTTCGCTGATCGCGGTGCTCGTGCTGGAGACCGTCGGCACCCAGGAGTGGACGTTCGACCGCACCGACGCGCTGCAGCGGCTGCGCCAGGCGTTCGGCCCGGAGTCGGCCGACGAGATCGCCCCGGTGCTGCCTGCCTGACCGCTGCTGTCCGGGGGTGCTGTCCGGGGGTGCGGACCGCGCCCCCGGACCCGGTCAGAGCTTGACCGGGTAGACCGGCTCCGGGATCTCCGGCTTGATCCGGTTCTCCACGAAGATGCCGTGCCACAGCATGAACACCAGCAGCGCCCAGATCTGGCGGCTGCGGTCGAGCTGGCCTGCCTTGTGCTCCTCCAGCAACCGCAGCACGGCGGCCTTGTCGAGCAGCTCGTCGGTCTTCGAGTCGTTGATGATGCCGCGCGCCCAGTCGTACATCTCGCCGCGGAGCCACGCCCGGATCGGCACCGGGAAGCCCAGTTTGCGCCGGTTGAGCACGTGCGGCGGGATGATCTTCGCCAGCGCCTGGCGCAGTGCGTACTTCGTGGTGCCGTGCGCGAGCTTCTGGTCGAGGGGAATCGAAGCGGCGACCTTGAACACCTCGGCGTCGAGGAACGGCACGCGCAGCTCCAGCGAGTTGGCCATGGTGACCTTGTCCGCCTTGACCAGGATGTCGCCGCGCAGCCAGGTGTAGAGGTCCACGTGCTGCATCCGGGCCACCGGGTCCCAGCCGCGCGAGACGTCGTACCAGGGCGCGGTGACGTCCTTGAAGCCGACGCCCTCCTGGTAGGTGCGCAGCACCGCGCGCAGCTGCTCGTCGCGGAAGTTGCGCGCGTTGCCGTAGTAGCGGTCCTCCAGCGACAGCGCGCCGCGACGCAGCAGGTCCTTGCCCCGGGTGCCTTCCGGGATCTTCGTGGACACCTTGCCGAGGAGCTTGCGCACGCTGCCCGGCACCTTCTCGAACGGCGCCAGCGAGATCGGCTCGTTGTAGACGGTGTACCCGCCGAACAGCTCGTCCGCGCCCTCGCCGGAGAGCACCGCCTTCACGTGCTTGCGCGCCTCGCGCGCGATGAACCACAGCGGCACCAGCGCCGGGTCGGCCACCGGGTCGTCGAGGTACCAGACGATCAGCGGCAGCGCCGCCATCATCTCGTCCGCGGACACCGTGCGGACCACGTGCCGCACGCCGATCGCCGCGGCCGATTCGGCGGCCACGTCCACCTCGGAGTAGCCCTCGCGTTCGAACCCGGTGGTGAACGCGATGAGGTTCGGGTTGTGCTCCTTGGCCAGCGTCGCGGTGGCGGTGGAGTCGATGCCGCCGGACAGGAACGCGCCGACCGTGACGTCCGGGTCGGAGATCATGTGCTTGCCGACCGAATCGCGCAGCACGTCGGCGATCCGCTGGTACAGCTGCTCGGCCTCGGCCGCACCGTGCACCGGACGGGCGGTGAACTGCGGGTGGAAGTACCGGGTGAACTCGACCTGCCCGCCCGGAACCACCCGGAACGACGTGCCCGACTCGACCCGCCGGATCGCGGTGTGCAGCGACTCCGGCTCCGGCACGTACTGCAGGACCAGGTAGTGCTGCAGTGCGGTGCGGTCCAGCTCGCGCGCGACGCCGAGCGTGCCGGACAGCTCCAGCAGGCTCTTCTTCTCGCTGGAGAAGGCCACGCCCTGCGGACCGGCGGAGTAGAAGAGCGGTTTGATGCCGAACGGGTCGCGAGCGCCGAAAACGACCTTTTCGGCCGAATCCCAGATCAGGAAGGCGAACATGCCGCGCAGCTTCTTCACTGCGTCCGCGCCGAGGTAGTGGTACGCCGCGACGATCGCCTCGCCGTCGCCCTCGGTGTCGAACTTCGCGCCGAACTCCGCGGCCAGCTCGTCGCGCAGCTCGCGGTAGTTGTAGATCTCCCCGTTGAAGTTCAGCGTGTACCGGCCGGGTGCCTCCGGCGGGCCCCACACCAGCGGCTGGTGGGCATGGTCCACGTCGATGAAGGCGAGCCGGTTGAACCCGTACACGACCTCGGCCTCGGCCCAGGTGTCCTGTTCGTCGGGGCCGCGGTGGCGCTGGCAGTGCATGGCCGAGCCGACGGCTGCGCGGGCCTTCGCCGCGTCACTCTCGGTCGCGCAGATCAGTCCAAGCAGGCCGCACACGTGTATTCACACACCTCTGGGTCGGGCCGGTCCGGGGAAGGGCCCAGTATGCCGGGGCAGGCCACGATGCCCGGAATGCGGGTGACGCGTGGCGCAACTGGTCACCCCTTGGACAGCGGGAAGCGTGAACTCGGCTAGGCTCCGCCTGTCACGAAGATCGGTGCAGGAGGCCCTGAATGACGGGGGCCTTTGTTGGGTGAAAGGGCAGGGCGCAGTGGGAAAGCGAGAGCGCACCCCGGTGGTCAAGCGAACCGGGCGGATCGCCGCCCTGGCCGCGCTCGTCGCGCTGACCGCGACAGGCTGCTCCGGGGACGAGGTCCTCCGCTTCGGCTGGCCGGTCGGGGTGACCCCGCAGGCCGACCAGATGCGGACCCTCTGGACCTGGACGGTCATCGCCGCGCTGGTCGTCGGTGTCATCGTGTGGGCCCTGATCTTCTGGACCGCCACCTTCCACCGCAAGAAGAAGAACTCCGCGGTGGAGGGGCCGCAAGACCTGCCGAGGCAGTTCCAGTACAACATCCCGCTGGAGATCTTCACCGTCGTCGTCCCGACGATCATGGTCTGCGTGCTGTTCTTCTTCACCGCGACGACCGAGAACAACGTGCTGGACAAGAAGCCGGACCCGGACGTCACCGTCGACGTGGTGGCCTTCCAGTGGAACTGGGAGTTCAAGTACGACGACGCGAACGCCAAGCGCCCGGACGGCAGCCAGGTGAGCACGGTCGGCTCCTCCGGTGAGATCCCGCTGCTGGTGCTCCCGACGAACAAGACGATCGAGTACCGGCTGCGCTCCACCGACGTGATCCACTCGTTCTGGGTCCCGGAATTCCACTTCAAGCGCGACGTGATGCCGGACCCGGAGAAGAACAACCAGGACAATTCCTTCCAGAACTCCATCGACCGCGAGGGTTCCTTCGTCGGCCGGTGCGCGGAACTGTGCGGCACCTACCACTCGGTGATGAACTTCGAGGTGCGGGCGCTGTCCCCGGACAAGTACGAGCAGTACCTCAAGCTCCGCACCCAGACGAATCCGAAGACGGGCCAGCCGACCACGGCCTCCGAGGCGCTGACGGAGATGAACTGCGGCGAGCTGTGCAGCCCGTACGCGGTGACCACCAAGCCGTTCAACACCGACCGCACCGCACGCACCGCGTCCAACTGACCGGTTCCGGCGATCCAGAGGAGTAGGGGACCAATCCGATGAAGGTCGAGGCCCGGATTTTCTACCTGGTGGCGGTGTTCGCCGTCATCATGTCCGCCATCTACTGGGTGATGACCGCGCTCTACGCGACCGATCAGAAGGCCGAGCCGGTCGGCATCGTCGCGCTCCTGCTGACCGGCGGTCTCGCCTTCCTCGCGGGCAGCTACCTGCAGTTCGTGTCCCGCCGGATCGAACCGCGCCCGGAGGACCGCGAGGACGCCGAGATCAGCGACGGCTCCGGTGAGCTGGGCTTCTTCAGCCCCGGCAGCTACTGGCCGATCGGGCTGGCCGCCTCGGCCGCACTGGGCGGGCTGGCGCTGGCCTTCTTCCACATCTGGCTGCTCGTCCTCGCGATCGTGGCACTGCTGTTCACCGTGGGCGGGCTGGTGTTCGAGTACCACACCGGCCCGAGTCACGACTGACCGCAGCCGATCCGCCGCCGCGCCGCGGAGCCAGTGCGGCGGCGAGCACCGCGAGCATGCCCAGGCCCTCGGGCCAGCTCAGCTCGTGGCCGAACGCGAGTACGTCCACCACCACCGCGACCACCGGGTACAGGTAGGACAGCAGTGCCACCGTGGTGGTCGGCAGCCTGCCGATACTCGCGTACATCAGCACGTACATCACCGCGGTGTGCACCGTGCCCAGCAGCACCAGCCACAGCAGGCCCGACGCGGCATGCGGTAACGGCGTGAAAGCCAGCGCCGGTGCCAGTACCACCGCGCCCGCGGTCAGCTGCACTGCGGCGAGCAGATGTGGCCGGATGTGCTTCAGCTGCTTCGCCACCATCGACGCTCCCGCGTAGAGCACTGCTGCGCCCAGCGCGAGCGCGATCCCCGCGAGCCGCACCGGTTGCCCGTCGTCGGCATGCGCGGACAGTGCGATCACCACGACGCCGGCAAAGGCCACGCCCGCCCGTACGAGATGCGAACGGGACACCTTCTCGCCGAGGAACACCGTCGCCAGGCCGACCAGGATCAACGGCTGTGTGTGATACACCACGGTGCTCACCGAGATCGACGACAGCGCGTAGGACGCGAACAGCAGCACCCAGTTGCCGACCAGCAGCAGCCCGCCCAGCACGGCTGTCACGAGTTCCGCGACTGGCGGTGGCCGCCAGTCGCGGAACCAGCCGCGCGCGAGGCACCACAACACGAGCAGGACACCGCCGACGACGCAGCGCGCGAAGGCGACCAAGGGTGCGGCGGCACCGCTTTCGAGCACGACCGCGCCGATCGTGCCGGACAGCGCCATCGCGGCGGACCACTGCACGAGCGGGCGGGATTCGGGGTTCTTCATGCCATCCAGGCTCGGCTGCGCGCCCCGGTCCGACCAGTGTCAGAGATGACAACGGCCACAAAACTTGTGACAAGCTGTCCGGTATGGACGTACGACGGGTCGCGGTGCTGCTGGCGGACCGGGTCTCCCCGTTCGAACTGGGGGTCGCCTGCGAGGTGTTCGGCACCGACCGCACTGCGGAAGGCATGCCGGGCTGGGACTTCGGGGTGTGCTCACCCGGCGGCACCGACGTGGCCAGCTGGTCCGGGTTCGGGCTGAACGGCTTGCACAGCCTGGACTTCGCCACGTCGGCCGAGCTGGTGATCGTGCCCACCTGCGCGCCCCGCACCGTCGCGCCGCCGGAGCCCGTACTGGCCGCGTTGCGCGCGGCACGGGACCACGGCGCCTGGGTCGCCGGGTTCTGCGCGGGCGTGTTCTCCCTCGGCCACGCCGGCCTGCTCGACGGTCGCCGTTGCACCGTGCACTGGCTCTACGAACCGGAGTTCCGCCGGCAGTTCCCGGCGGCCGAAGTCGATCCGCAGGCCCTCTACGCGGAGGACGACGGCGTGTTCACCAGCGCAGGCACGGTCGCCGCGGTGGATCTGTGCCTGCACCTGGTCCGGCGGATGCGCGGGGTCGCGGCGGCCACTGCGCTCGCCCGGCGGATGGTCGCCGCGCCGCACCGCGCAGGTGGGCAGGCGCAGTTCGTGCAGGCGCCGGTCCCCGCCACTGCGGCACCGGACGACGCGGTGGTCGCCGAAGCACTGGAATGGGTCGAACGGCGGCTCGACCGGCCGTTCACGGTCGCCGAACTGGCCCGTCGCAGCGGGCTGGGGGAGCGCACCTTCCTGCGCCGGTTCTCCGCCGCCACCGGGACGACCCCGCACCGCTGGCTCACCGAACGTCGCCTCGACCGGGCCCAGGCACTGCTCGAAGAAGGACGGCTGTCCATCGAGGACATCGCCACCGCGTGCGGTTACTCGTCGGCGGCCGCGCTGCGCCACCAGTTCTCCCGGCTGCGCGCGACCACGCCGAGTGCCTACCGGGCCGCGTTCGCCCGCTGAATCGCAGCTGCGCGGTGCCGGCCGTCGTCGGACGCACCGGGTGCGGGTTCAGCGGCCGAACGCGATCCAGCGGTCCAGCAGCGCCGCCGCGGCACCGTTGTCGATCGCCTGCGCCGCCCGGTCGAGGCCGGCGGCCAGATCGTCCTCGAGGGAGCCGGAGAAGCCGCTGAACGCGGCGAGTGCGGCGGCCGCGTTGAGCACCACCGCGTCGCGCACCGGACCGGTCTTGCCGCGTACCAGCTCGCGCACCACTTCGGCGTTCGCCTCCGCGTCACCGCCACGCAGATCCTCGGCGGTGGCTCTGGCGATGCCGAGCGAAGCCGGGTCGAACGTCCGCTCCGTCACGGTGCCGCCGGAGACCACCCACACCGACGTGGTCGTGGTGGTGGTGATCTCGTCGAGGCCGTCGTCGCCACGGGCGACCAGCACCGACATCCCGCGGCGGGCGAAGACCTCGGCCAGCACGTGGGTCTTGTCCGCGTAGGCACAGCCGATCAGCGCACTGCGCGGCTGCGCCGGGTTGGTCAGCGGGCCGAGCAGGTTGAACGTGGTCGGCACGCCCAGCTCGCGGCGCGGCGGGCCGGTGTGCCGGAACGCCGGGTGGAAGGCAGGTGCGAAGCAGAACCCGATGCCGATCTGCTCCAGTGACGCGCGCACCACCTCCGGCGGCAGGTCGATCGTCACGCCGAGGGTTTCCAGCACGTCCGCGGCGCCGGACTTCGACGACGCACTGCGGTTGCCGTGCTTGGCCACCGGTGCGCCTGCCGCGGCTGTGACGATCGTCGCCATGGTGGAGATGTTCACCGAGTTCGAGCGGTCGCCGCCGGTGCCGACGATGTCGACCGCGGGCCGGTCCAGCTCGATCCGGCGCGCGTGCGCGAGCATCGCGTCGGCCATCCCGGAGATCTCCTCCGGCGTCTCGCCCTTGGCCCGCAGCGCGACCGCGAAGCCGCCGATCTGCGCCTGGGTGGCCGCGCCGGACATGATCTGGTCCATTGCCCAGGCGGTGTCCTCGGCCGGCAGATCGGCCCGCGCGATCAGCCGGGTGAGCAGTGCGGGCCAGGTCTGCGAGGCCGGGCCGGGCGGAACCGGGGTGGTGCCCATCCCCGGTTCAGCCGTTGACGGCGGGGACCCGCCCGGCGCGCAGCACGCCGGCGACGGTCTCCGCCGCGGTCAGCGGGTCGAGCGGGTGCTCCAGCACGGCGTCGGCCTGCGACCAGGTGGCCAGCCAGCGGTCGTCGCGCCGCCGGACGGTCACCACGATCGGCGGGCAGTCGGTGATCTCGTTCTTGAGCTGGCGGGTCAGGCCGATGCCGCCGGTCGGCTGCGCTTCCCCGTCCAGGATCGCGAGGTCGACGGTGCCGGCGTCCACTTCGGAGAGGACAGCGGAGACCCCGTCCGCCTCGACGTACTCGACCCGGCCGAGATCGGCGGCCGGCCTGCGGCCGATGGCGTTGATGATCGCCTCCCGCACCCCGGCCTTGTGGCTGAACACCAGGATCCGCTGGGACTGCTCGCTCATTGAGCCCGCCTTCGTCTCGTCACGGGTGGAACGTCCGCGATGGTATCCGCCGAGACACATGTCACGCGGATGCGGTGGGTGAGTCACCCGGTTGCCGTGCGTCCCAGCCCAGTGCGTCGCCGCCGAGCCGCTGCGCGAGCCCGGCCATCCGCGCGCGTTCCTGCGCGCAGTGCAGCGCGTCGAGCACCTGCACCCGCACCGCGTGCACCCGCACCCGATCCCCGTCGCGCTCCTGCTCGCGCAGTTCGTAGCCGTCCTGGGCGAGGATCGCGGCCGCTTCGGCGATCCGGTCGGCGGGCAGGCTCAGGTGGTGCGTCAGCACCGCGGGCGCGGCGGCGGTCCAGCCGGGTGCATCCGCCAGTGCGGCGGAGTCCGCGACCGCCGGGTCGAACGCCGTCACGACGACCCGCAAATCGGGCGTGTCGGGCGTCAGACCGGCGGTTTCCCGCTTTCCGGCCAGGTCACGCAGCCGTTGCAGCCAACTCACGAGTAGCCGTTCCCTCCGCCCGTTCCGGGTGTGATGCGAAGCTCCCACGACCCGCCGCGGACCCGACGGGCGGGGTGCGGCCGCGGGAGGACATAATGCGATTCGTGACAACGGCAGCTCCCACCATCAGCCAGCGGGTCCACTCGCTGAACCGGCCGAACATGGTCAGTGTCGGCACCGTCGTGTGGCTGTCCAGCGAACTGATGTTCTTCGCCGGACTGTTCGCCATGTTCTTCACCGTCAAGGCGCAGAACCCGGCCGGGGCGGCCTGGCCGCCGCCGTTGCACGGCGAGGAATTCCACCTCAACGTCGGATACGCGATCCCGTTCACGGTGATCCTCGTGCTGTCCTCGCTGACCTGCCAGCTCGGCGTGTTCGCCGCGGAGCGGGGCGATGTCTACGGCCTGCGCCGCTGGTACATCGTCACGCTGATCATGGGCGCGATCTTCGTCTTCGGCCAGGCCAACGAGTACCACAACCTGGTCGAGGAGGGACTGACCATCCCGTCCGGCCCGTTCGGCACGGTGTTCTACCTGGCCACCGGGTTCCACGGCCTGCACGTCATCGGCGGGCTCGTCGCGTTCGTGTACCTGCTGATCCGCACCAAGCTCAGCAAGTTCACGCCCGCGCAGGCCACCTCGGCGATCGTGGTGTCGTACTACTGGCACTTCGTGGACATCGTGTGGGTCGGCCTCTTCGCGGTGATCTACATCCTTCCCTGATCCGCCTCCGCCGCCCACCAGCACATCGGCCTGAACTGACAGCAAGGGTTGCCGCAAGATGACCACCACGAACAAGTCCCCGGAGCGCCGTTTCCGCGCGCGCTCGAAGCTGCGCAGGCGCTTCGCGGGCGTGCTCGCACTCGGCGTCGCCCTGGTGGGGGCCGGGGCCCTGTACGCCGTGTTCGCCCCGGAGCCGCAGACCGCGCAGGCGCAGGGTGACCCGGCGCTGCTGCGCCAGGGTGCGCAGGTCTACAACAACACCTGCATCGAATGCCACGGTGCGAACCTGGAAGGCGTCAAGGACCGCGGTCCGAGCCTCATCGGCATCGGCGACGCGGCCGTGTACTTCCAGACCTCCTCCGGCCGGATGCCCGCGGCCCGCCAGGAGGCGCAGGTCGAGCGGAAGCCGCCGAAGCTGACCCCGAGCGAGATCGACGCCGTCGGCGCCTACGTGCAGGCGCACGGCGGCGGTGCACAGCGGCCGGCGGAACGCGGCGAGGCACTGCGCGGCAGCGACCCCGCCCGCGGTGGCGAGCTGTTCCGGCTCAACTGCGCGTCGTGCCACAACTTCACCGGCCGTGGTGGCGCGCTGTCGGCGGGCAAGTACGCGCCGAACCTCGACCCGGCGACCGAGGAACAGATCTACGACGCGATGCTCACCGGGCCGCAGAACATGCCTAAATTCTCCGACCGGCAGCTCAACCCGGACGAGAAGAAGGACATCGTCGCCTACGTGAAGTCGGTGTCCGACGGCAACAACAACCCAGGTGGCAACGGCCTCGGCGGGCTCGGCCCCGCGTCCGAGGGCGTGATCGCGTTCGTCGTCGGAATCGCCGCGCTCGTCGGCATCACCCTGTGGATTGGATCGAAGGCATGAGTGCCGAAGGGCCCCAGCCGCCCTCGGAGGCGGAGCTGGCCGAGATGGACCGGGACCAGCTGCTCAAGCTCGGCGGGCAGCTGGACGGGGTCGAGATCGTCGACTACCCCACCCCGTGGCCGGTGGAGAACACCCGCGCGGAGCGGCGGGCGCAGCGCCTGGTGGCGCTCTGGTTCACGCTGTCCGCGCTCTTCGGGCTGGCGTTCGTCGTCGTCATGGCGTGGCCGCACTGGTGGGAGTACAAGGACCCGAGCGACCCGACCGGGCACTCGACCTACAGCCTCTACACCCCGGCGCTGGGTGTCTCGCTCGGCCTCGCGGTGCTGTGCCTCGGCATCGGCGTGATCGTGTACACGAAGAAGTTCGTGCCGCACGAGACCGCGGTGCAGGAGCGCGGCGACGGCCCGTCCAAGGAGGTCGACCGGGCCACCATCCTCGCGCACCTCGCCGACGCGGGGACCCGCAGCACGATCGCCCGCCGGTCGCTGATCAAGCGCACCGCGGGCGCCGGGGCGGGTGCGCTCGGCCTCGCCGTCGCGGCCCTTCCCGTCGCGTCCTTCATCAAGGACCCGTGGAAGGACACCGAGAGCGAGGATTCGCTCTGGCACACCGGCTGGCAGCCGAAGTTCAAGGGCGAGAAGGTCTACCTGCGGCGCAACGTCGGCAGCCTCGACCAGGAGGTCGAGAAGGGCGTCACGCTGCTGCGGGTCGAGGACCTCGACGCGGGCGCGATGGAGACGGTGTTCCCGTACCGCGATTCGGAGAAGGGCGACCGCGAGGCGCTCGCCGCCGCGCTGACCAGGGTCGACAACCCGGTCATGCTCATCCGGCTGCGCCCGACCGACGCCGCGCGCGTGGTCAAGCGGAAGGGCCAGGAGGACTTCAACTTCGGCGACTACTACGCGTACACGAAGATCTGCAGCCACGTGGGGTGCCCGACCTCGCTGTACGAACAGCGTACGAACCGCATCCTGTGCCCGTGCCACCAGTCGCAGTTCGACGCACTGCACTACGCCAAGCCGATCTTCGGTCCCGCCACCCGTCCGCTCGCCCAGCTTCCGATCACGGTGGACGAAGAGGGATACTTGGTCGCGAAGGGCGATTTCATCGAGGCCATCGGCCCGGCCTTCTGGGAGCGTAAGTCATGAGTTCACTCACCACGCCGACCAAGGGCACGAGCGCACTCGAGCAGCACCTCGGCGAGGCCGCGGACAACGCGGACCAGCGCTACCACCTCGCCAAGGGCCTGCGGCACCAGTTCAACAAGGTCTTCCCCACGCACTGGTCGTTCCTGCTCGGCGAGATCGCGCTCTACAGCTTCATCGTGATCCTGCTGTCCGGGGTGTACCTGACGCTGTTCTTCGACCCCTCCATGCAGGAAGTCACCTATCACGGCAGCTTCCAGAACATGCAGGGCATGCAGATGTCCCAGGCGTTCAGGACGACGCTGGACATCTCGTTCGACGTGCGCGGCGGCCTGTTCGTGCGCCAGCTGCACCACTGGGCGGCGCTGATCTTCGTCGCGGCGATGATGATCCACATGTTCCGGATCTTCTTCACCGGTGCGTTCCGCAGGCCGCGCGAGGCGAACTGGGTGATCGGCGGCCTGCTGCTGGTCCTGGGCATGTTCGAGGGCTTCTTCGGATACTCGCTGCCGGACGACCTGCTCTCCGGTACCGGTATCCGCGCGACGCTGTCCGGCATCGTGCTGTCCGTTCCGGTCATCGGCACCTGGCTGCACTGGGCGCTGTTCGGCGGGGAGTTCCCGGGTGACCAGATCATCCCGCGGCTCTACACGCTGCACATCCTGCTGATCCCGGGCATCATGCTGGCGCTGGTCGGTGCGCACCTGGCGCTGGTCTGGTACCAGAAGCACACGCAGTTCCCCGGCGTGCGGCGCAAGGAGACGAACGTCGTCGGCGTGCGGATCGTGCCGTACTTCGCGCTCAAGGGCGGGGCGTTCTTCACCCTGGTCGTGGGGGTGCTGGCGCTGCTGTCCGGGCTGTTCCAGATCAACCCGGTGTGGAACTTCGGTCCGTACAACCCGTCCATGGTCTCCGCCGGTTCGCAACCGGACTGGTACATGGCCTGGGCCGACGGCATGCTGCGGATCTGGCCGGCCTGGGAGGTCTACCTCGGGAATTACACGATCCCGGCGGTGTTCTTCCCCGGTGCGATCGGGATGCCGGTGCTGATCGGGCTCCTCCTGGCGTATCCGTTCCTCGAACGGAAGCTGTCGAAGGACACCGCGCACCACAACCTGCTCCAACGGCCGCGGGACGCACCGGTCCGCACCGCACTGGGCATGATGGCGCTCGGGTTCTTCGCGGTGATCGAACTGTCCGGTTTCAACGACATCATCGCCGACCAGTTCGACATCTCGCTGAACGCGACCACCTGGGCCGGGCGCATCGGCGTCCTCGTGGTGCCGCCGCTCGCCTACTACTTCACCTACCGGATCTGCCTCGGGCTGCAGCGGGCCGACCGGGAAGTGCTGGACCACGGCGTCGAGACGGGCATCATCAAGCGGCTGCCGCACGGCGAGTTCATCGAAATCCACCAGCCGCTCGGCGGCGTGGACGACCACGGGCACGCGATCCCGCTCGAGTACCAGGGCGCGGCCGTGCCGAAGAAGATGAACAAGCTCGGCACCGCAGGACAGGCCGTTCCCGGCTCGCTGTGGACTCCGGACCCGCCGGAGGAGACGGCCGCGCTGGAGCGTGCGCACGGCAACGGGCACGCGGGCGGCAACGGGGATGGCCACGCCCCGGATGCGCCGGATCAGGACCGTGCGGAATCGCATGAGGTCGGCTCCGGGCACTGACCCGCTTTTCGGTACGCAGAAGGCCCCTTCCGCCCGGCGGAAGGGGCCTTCTGCGTACCGGTCAGGCGCCTTCGACGCCGATCTCGAACGCCGAATCGGTGTCCGCCCGCGAGTAGGACCGGAACGCGATGTGCGTGACGGTGTCGAGTACCCCGCGGACCTTGCCGATCCGCCCGGGAATCAGGTCGGCCAGGTCCTCGTGCGCCTGCACCCGCACGGTGGCGATCAGGTCGACATCCCCGGCGCAGGAGTAGACCTCGCCGACCCCCTCGAGATCCGCGATCGCCTGCGCGGCCTCCGGAATCTCCTCGGCCTCTACGTTGACCAGCACGATCGCCGTGATCACAGCGTTCCTCCGCTCCCTGGGGACAACCCGATGAGCGCGATCGTAGCCGGGATCACCACCCGGCTCGCGGTTCCCGTCAGCCGGGGAGGTGCTCGAGCGTGCGGGCGTCGCTGACGCGGTCGAGCCAGGCCCGCCACCCGGCGATCGCGGTGGGTTCGGCCCAGGGACGGGTGGTGCGGACGAGCCGGACGCCGGGGCGGGCCAGCCAGCGCAGCAGGATGGCGACCTCCTCACCGGGGGCGCCGTGCAGCGGGCCCTCGCCGGGCAGCACCGTCTCGGCCGCAGCCACCAGCGCCTCGACCACCGGCATCGGGGGTACACCACGGCGGGCGACGCCGGCCGAGGCAAGCCTGCCGTGGCGGATCACGGTGAGTTCCCAGCCCCCGTTGCCGTCCGGGGCGGCGGCGATCAGCTCTGCGATCGCGGCGAGCGCGGCTTGCCGATGTGCCCTGCCGACGGCGCGGACGAGACCGGCCAGCTCGTCGCGGTGCTGCGCGGCCTGCTCGTAGTGCTGTGCTTCGGACAGCCGCTCCAGCCGGGCCGCTGCGAGGTGCAGTGGACGACCGTCCTGGCCGGCGATCAGGCCGCGGGTGGCCTCGACAGCAGGGGAGTACTCCGCCACGCTCTGCCGTCCCGCACACGGCGCACCGCAGCGTCCCAGCTCCGCCAGCACACACGGGGTGCCGTGCGCGGCGGTGGCCGAAATGCGTTGCGTACAGGTGCGTAGCCCGGTCGCATCGGCGAGAGTCTCGGCCGCGGTGCGTGCGTCGGCCTGGCTGCGAAACGGTCCGAGCGTGCCCGCCCGCGGCAGCCGTACCACCGAGAGCCGGGGGAATGCTTCGTCGGTGAGCCCTACCCACCACGCGTGGTGCGGGTTCTTCGAACGCCGGTTGTACGCCGGCCGGTGCGCCGCAATCAGCCGCAGCTCCCGGATCTCGGCCTCGAGAGAATGCGAGCACTCAACGGCGTCCACGCTCTCGGCCAGCGCCACCATCTCGCGGATCCGGCCGCGGCTTTCCGAACCGGTGAAGTACGTGCGCACACGCCTTCTCAGATCGCGCGCGGTGCCGACGTACAGCACTTCGCCGCCGGGCCCCTTGAACAGGTACACCCCCGGCCGCGCGGGCAGATCGGCGGCCAGATGCCGCTTGCGCCGTTGCGCGGGGGTGACTTCGGGCAAATAGTCGACCAGCTCCTCGACGGTGTGCACGCCGAGGTTGCCGACCCGCTCCAGCAGCGCGTGCAGCACGTCCACGGTGGCGCGTGCGTCGTCGAGCGCGCGGTGCGTCGGCCGGGTGCGCGCGCCGAGCAGCATTGCCAGCGACGACAGCCGGTAGCTGCGGGCCTCCTCCCGCGGGATCACCCGCCGGGCGAGCTTCACCGTGCAGACGACCGTGGCCCGCGGCCAGACGTAGCCGTGGCCTTCGCACGCAGCTTTCATGAACCCGGTGTCGAAGCCGGAGTTGTGCGCCACCAGCACGGCACCGGAGAGGAACTCCAGGAACGCGGGCAGCACCCGTTCGATGCGCGGGGCGTCGTAGACCATCGCCTGGGTGATCCCGGTCAGCTCCACGATCTGCGGCGGGATCGGCGCACCCGGGTTGACCAGCGTGGCGAACTCGCCCAGCACCCGTCCGCCGCGCACCTTGACCGCGCCGATCTCGGTGATCCCGTCCGGTCCCGGTTTGGTGCCGGTGGTCTCCAGGTCGAACACGACGAAGGTGGTGTCCCGCAACGGCGTGCCGAGCTCGTCGAACGCCAGTTGTGCCGGGGAGCGGTCCGGACGCGTCTCCATGATCGCGCACAGTAGGGCCGCCCACCGACATTCCCGGGCAGGCTGGTTCAGGACAGGTCGGAAAGGTCGAGCACGAAGCGGTACCGCACGTCGCCGCGGCCGAGCCGGTCCAGTGCCTCGCCGACCCGTGCGGACGGGAGGATTTCGACGTCGGCGGTCACGCCGTGGTCCGCGCAGAAGTCCAGCAGCTCCGCGGTCGCCGGACGGCCGCCGCTGCCTGCCGAGCCGAATTTCTTCCGCCCGATCAGCAGGTCCATCGCCTCGACGGTGACCGGGCCCAGGTACCCGACCATGCTGAGCGTCCCGTCCATCGCGACCATCCCCAGGTACGGCTTCAGCTCGTGCGCGACCGCGATGGTGTCCAGGACGACCTCGAACCGGTCTCGGGCGGCGGCCACCTGCTCCGGATCGGTCGACACGACGACATCCTTCGCGCCGAGTTGAAGTGCGTCGTTCGTCTTCTCCGCCGACCGGGTGAGCACTGTGACCTCCGCGCCGAGCGCCACGGCCAGCTTGACCGCCAGGTGCCCCAGCCCGCCGAGCCCGGCCACCGCGATCCGGGTGCCCGGCCCCACTCCCAGCGCGCGCAACGGTTCCCACACGGTGATCCCGGCGCAGAGCAGCGGTGCGGCGCCTGCCGGGTCGAGACCGGCGGGCAGCGGGTAGGCGAACGCGTCGCGGACGACGTATTCGCGGGAGTACCCGCCGAGCGTGGTCGAACCGTCGTGGCGATCGGTGCCCTGGTAGGTCAGCGTCGGGTACTCCCGGCAGAAGTTCTCCTGCCCGGCGCGACACGGCGGACAGCTGCCGCAGGAGTCGACGATGTTGCCGACCGCGACCGGGTCGCCGGGCCGGAACCGGGTGACGGCGGGCCCGGTTTCGGTCACCACACCGGTGAATTCGTGGCCGGGGACGAGCGGCGGCCGGTCGGGGGAGTGCCCGTTGAGTGCGTGCAGGTCGGTGTGGCAGACGCCGCAGTAATCCACTCGCACGGCGATGTCGTCGGCGCGCAGGTCCCGCCGCTCGAGGGCGGTCCGGTGCAGGACCACCGGGTCGCCGCCGGCCTGCCATCCGGTCGTGGTGCGCATCGCGGGATTCCTTTCAGACAGACTGTTCGGTTTATTTGACCGTAGCCTCCGTAGGGGAGGCAGCGCAAACCGACTGGTCTGTTGCTAGCGTGGGGGGATGCCTGCCCAGCCCCGCACCGCCCGCGGTGTCGCCACGCGAGAGCGCATCCTCGAAGTGGCGAGCCGGGAATTCGCCGAGTACGGCATCGCCGGCGCGCGCGTCGACCGGATCGTGGCCGCAGCGAGCACCAACAAGGCACAGCTCTACGCGTACTTCGGGAGCAAGGAAGGGCTGTTCGACACGCTCTTCGCCGAGTCGCTGGACTGGATCGTCGACGCCGCCCCGATCGGGGACGATCTCGCGGACTGGGCGGTCCGCCTCTACGACGAGTACCTGCGCCGTCCCGACCTCATCCGGCTGGCCACCTGGACCCGGCTCGAACGCCGTCCGGCCGGGCACCTGGTCGACGACGAGGGGGAGCGCAACGAGCACAAGGTGCGCGGTATCGCGGCGTCCCAGGAGGCGGGAACCGTGCGGCCGGGTGACCCGTTCGACGTGATGGCCATGGTCATCGCGATGTCCATGGCGTGGTCGCCGGTGAGCAATGTCTACGCAGCCACCGCCGAAGAGCCCGAAGAGGTGCACGAGCGGCGCCGCGCGCTGCTCCGGGAGAGCGTCCGCCGGGTGGTGGCGGCAGGCTGAACCGGATTCCGCACTGCTGGACCGGCGCGCGTTCCGCAGTGGTGGACCCGCTTGTCCCGCACTGCTGGACCGGCGCGTCCCGCACGGCGCACGATCCTGCGCCGGGGCCTACCCTGGACCAATGCACCCGCAGCCGGTGGAACCGGAGGAACCCGAGGAGGCCAAAGGCCCCTCGGCGGCTCCGGCGCGGGCGGAACCGGACGCCCCGGCCCCCGAGCCGGCGTCGTGGGTGAACCTGCCGGAGGCGGTGCGTGAGCGCATCGCCGAACTGGCCGCGGCGGCCGTCGCGAAGCTGCCGATCGCCGACGTGCCCCGGCAGTTGCGGCCGGTCGCGAAGTTCGCCCCGGCCAAACGCGCGAAGCTCGGTGGTACCGCGCTGCTGTCCGCACTCGGCGATTCGACCCAGTTCCGCATCGCGGTGCTCGAATGGCTGCGCGAGCATCGCACCGACGCCTTGGACCCGAACATCGCCGACTCGGTGGCTGCCGCAGCGGCGGCCGTGCTGCTCGGCGAGTCCAGCGCCGAGGGGCGGGTCCGGCTCGTTGCGAAGAACGCCGAGGAGACGGCGTTGCGCGCGGAGCGGGACGCCGTACTGGCCCGCAACCAACGGCTCGAGGCCGAAGTCGCGGAGCTGCGCGCGGAGCTCAAGCGAGCCCGCGAAGCCGCGGACAGTGCGCGTGGCGAGCGCGAGGGCGAGGTTGAGAAGCTGCTACGGCGGCTACGTGAGCAAGGTGTGCAGCTGCGGCAGGCGAAGGACGCGGCGGAGGCTGCGCGCGCCGAGCTGGCCGGAGGGGGAGCGGAGCGGCAGCGTGAGATCGAGGTGCTCACCGACCGTCTGGAACGGGAGCGAAAGCGCGTCGTGGCCGAACGGAGCCGGGCCGAACGCGCGGTCGCAGATGCGGAGATCGCCCGGCAGTCGGCCCGCGAGGCCCGTGAAGCCGACGAAGTCCGGCTGGCACTGCTCGTGGACACCATCGACGGTGCCGTGCACGGTCTGCGCCGGGAGCTGGCACTGGGCGACCGCGGTGCCCGCCCTGCCGACATGGTCGGCGGCGCGAGGTCCGGCCTCGGCCCCGGCGGGCGGATCCCGGACGTGGCTGCGCTCGACCGGCACCTCGCACTGCCGAACGTGCACCTGATCGTCGACGGCTACAACGTCACCAAGACCGGTTATCCCGAGCTGGCCTTGGCCGACCAGCGCGACCGGCTGGCACACCAGCTGTCCGCGCTGGCCGCACGCACGTCGGCGGAGGTGACTGTGGTGTTCGACGGCGCGGGCGTGCTGTCGGTACCGGCTTCGGTGCCACGCGGGGTGCGCGTGTTGTTCTCCGAACGCGGGGTGCTGGCCGATGACGTCATTCGCGCACTGGTGTCCGCCGAACCGAAGGGCCGTCCGATGGTCGTGGCGACGTCCGACCGGGCGGTCGCCGATTCGGTCCGCGCGAACGGCGCCCACCCCGTCCCGTCGGCGGTGCTGGTCAGCCGATTGGGTCGAGTCTGACCCGCAGGCGAGACGAGCACGCCGAAACTGTCGGTGGTGGTTCCTACCGTGCGAACGGGTGCTGATCCGGAAGCCCGATCCGGACGCCCGTGAACCGGAGGAGCCTGCGGTGGACGAGAACATCGAGCAAGCAACCGACGAGCCGACCACCACGCACCGCACGGTCGGTGCAGTGGGAGCAACGGCCGGACCGCCGTCGGCGGCCGGATCAGCCGCTGCCCAGGGGCCGCAACCCGAGGTCGGGCGGCAACCCGCGGTTGGCCCGCAAGCTGCCGTGGGGACGCGAGCTGCCGTGGGGCAGGACGACGCTGCCGGGCGGCAACCTGCCACCGGACCGCGCCATGCTGCTGCGCCACGACCCGCAGCTGGGCTGCGCGACGTTCCGGGGCCGCACGACGTTCCGGGGCCGCACGGCACTCCGGGACCGCACGGCACTCCTGGACCGCAGCCTGTCGCCGGGGTGCGTGGGGCGGTGGCGCAATCTGCGGTCCGGCGTCCGCGGCCGCCGGATCCCGGACATCGTCCGGTCGGGGCGGTCGACGTCGGGGCGGACGGTATCGGCACGCTCGTCATCGACTGCGACCGGTGTGCGGTGCGGGGCGCGGCGTGTCACGACTGCGTGGTGAGTGTGCTGCTCGGGCCTCCCGTCGGGGTGGTCTGGGACGCCGACGAACGGCGAGCCGTCGACGCACTCGCCGAGGCGGGGATGGTGCCTCGGCTGCGGCTGGTGCCGGCGTCCGACCGTAAGCCGGCGTGACTCGAGTGGGTGACGGCTGCTCGACGAGCGGTCGGGTCGGTGCGGTGAACGGTCCGTAATGATCCCGACTCCCAGCGCCAGCGCAGCGTATGACACTCGTCACATTCGGCTCCTTCGCTGGTCCGATGGTGTTTCCGGGAACTACGGAGAGTTTTTACGGGGGGTCCGGTGGACGAGCTCCTGGTCTTTTCGTAACCTGGCCGAGATCTCGCGACAGGTAGCCGCCCGCAGGGTGGCGACGCGGGATCGCCGCCGGGACGGCTTTGTCGGGGAGCCATTACCGGAACCACACCGTGCGTGGAAAGGCTGGTGCACTGCACCACGGCCGGAACACGGACGGCGCGGACGCTTGATGTTGAGGGCCCCCGACCTCTGCTGCTGCGTCGCGGTTCCGGAGACGGCGGCCCGACAGCAAAGGAGACCCGCGCGACCGTGCAGTCGCATCCAGTGAAGCGCGTGGTGTCAGGTGCCCTCGCAGCGGCGTCCGTGATCGCGGTCGTCACCGTGGCGCAACCAGCGGCCACCGCCACCGCCGCCCCCCTCCCCGCCCTCCAGACCCCGCCGGACTCCGGTTCGGACGCACTGGCCAAATACCGTGACCTCTCGGCACAGGCCGAGAAGGCGAACGAGGAACTCCTGAAGGCACAGGACGACCTCGCCGCCAAGCAGAAGGACCTCGACAAGGCCGGCGATGACGTGAACACCGCGCACTCGCAGTCCGCGAGCGCCGCCGCCGACGAGGCGAAGTACAAGGTCGATGTCGACAAGTTCGCCGGCGCGTCCTTCCTGTCCGGTGTGCAGATGAACAAGATGTCGGCGCTGCTGGCCGGTTCGTCCACGCAGGAATTCCTCGACCGCTCCGCCGCACTCGACCAGATCGCGTCCGAAAAGGACGCCGCGCTGCAGAAGCTCGCCGGTGCGGTCAAGCAGGCCAAGGACGCGGAAAAGCTCGCCTCGGATGCCGCGCAGCGGGCCACCGCGGCGCGGGACGGCGCGCAGAAGCTGACCAACGACATCAAGACCAAGAAGAAGACGCTCGACGACCAGATCGACCAGCTGAAGAAGACCGAGCCGTCGCTCAGCACGCTCGACCGGGCGCTGCGCGGCGACACCGGCGGCGAGGCGCCGACGAACATCAAGGCACCCGGTCCCGCCGCGCAGGCCGCGCTCGATGCCGCGCTCAGCAAGCTGGGCAGCCCCTACGTGTGGGGTGCCACCGGTCCGAACCAGTTCGACTGCTCGGGTCTGATGAAGTGGGCGTACGAGAAGGCCGGCATCTCGCTGCCGCGGTCGAGCAGTGCGCAGTCGACCTTCGGCACGGCGGTGCAGCGCAGCCAGCTGCAGCCGGGTGACCTGGTGTTCTACTACTCGCCGGTGTCGCATGTGGGGATGTACCTCGGCAACGGCAAGATGGTGCACGCGCCGACCTCCGGTGACGTCGTGAAGATCTCGCCGCTGCAGAGCCAGTACGTGGGTGCCCGCAGGGTGTCCTGAAGCACGTCCTCGACCGGGGCGGTACCGCACACGCGGTGCCGCCCCGTCGTCGTCTCCACCGGAAAGTAGCCTGCCAGTGTGCTGAGGACCCTGCTCGTGACCAACGACTTCCCGCCGCGGCCCGGTGGCATCCAGAACTACCTCAACTCGCTGGCCACCCGGCTGCCCGCGGACGAGCTCGTGGTCTACGCCCCCTCGTGGCAGGGCCGCAGCGGTTCGCACCCCGAATTCGACGCGGCGGCGCCGTTCGAGGTGGTGCGGCATCCGACGTCGCTGATGCTGCCGACGCCGGACGTGCTCCGCCGGGCGAAGGAGATCATGCGTGCCCGCGGTTGTACCGCGGTGTGGTTCGGCGCGGCCGCCCCGCTCGCCCTGCTGGCGCAGCCGCTGCGGCAGGCCGGCGCACGGCGCGTGGTGGCGTCGACGCACGGGCACGAGGTCGGCTGGTCGATGCTGCCCGGCTCGCGGCAGGCACTGCGCCGGATCGGCGACACGGTCGACGTCGTCACCTACGTCAGCAAGTACACCCGCCGCCGGTTCGCCGCGGCGTTCGGCCCGCGGGCCGGACTGGAGCTGCTGCCGAGCGGGGTGGACACCACGGTGTTCTCGCCGGATCCGGCTGCCCGCGCGGAGATCAGGGCCCGGCACGGTCTCGGTGACCGGCCGACCGTGGTGTGCGTTTCCCGGCTGGTGCCGCGCAAGGGCCAGGACATGCTCGTGCAGGCGCTGCCCGCGATCCGCGAGCGGGTGCCGGACGCGGCGCTGCTGCTGGTCGGCGGCGGTCCGCACGGCAAGCACCTGACCCAGCTGGCCGAGGCACGGGGCGTGGCCCGCGACGTCGTGCTCACCGGCTCGGTGCCGTGGGAGGAACTGCCCGCGCACTACAACGCCGGCGACGTGTTCGCGATGCCGGCCCGCACCCGCGGCAAGGGCCTGGACGTGGAAGGTCTCGGCATCGTCTACCTGGAGGCGTCGGCGACCGGTCTTCCGGTGGTGGCAGGCCGCTCCGGTGGCGCCCCGGAAACCGTGCTCGACGAGGTGACCGGCCACGTTGTCGACGGCCGCGATGTGGCCCAGCTGGCCGACACCCTCGCCGCGCTGCTGACCGACCGGGTCCGCGCCCGCCGCATGGGCGAGGCAGGCCGCGCCTGGGTTTCCGAACACTGGCGCTGGGACACGATGGCGCGGCGGCTTTCGACGCTGCTGGAGGGAGCACCGGTCGCCGCGGTCCGCTGAGCCTGCGGTCTGCCCCCTGCCGGTGGTGCCAGGTCCACGGTCAGGGTTGTGTCCGTTGTGGATGGTTGCGCCGGTCGGTCTCCGTCCCCGCGACCTTCGGTGCTGCTCGGCGGCGTTCTGGTCGACTTCGAACGCACCGAAGGTGTTGCTTTCGGTGTCGAGAAAGTAGCCCTGCCAGCTCCGTCCGGGATGCGGCGCGTTCGATGTCGTCAGCTTGAATCTCGAGATACATCGGTTCTCCCGAGCAGGTAACGGGCTCTTGCACCTCGACCGTGATCGGCGCACGCTGGCCCCGCCATCAGGGTTCGTAGACCGCGGGGTGGCGGGGGTCGTCCACGCGGACCACGACGTCGGCAAGTGCGCTCGGGTCCACCTCGGCCTCGTACCGCTCGTACGCCGGCACGGCCCAACCCCGGTCTTCGGGCACCCGCCGGCGTAGCGCGGGCGGGGAGAGCCACAGGTGCACCACGAAGTCGAAGGCGAGCCCGGCACCGAGCAGGAACTCCCCGTCGACCAGCACTACGCCGCCGTCCGGGAGCGGTACCCGGGGCAGCCGGGTTGCGCGGTCGCGGGCTGGATCCCACAGCGCGGGCAGGACTTCGCCGGTGCCGTGCTCGCCGAGCGGGTCCAGTACTTCCCGGCGCAGGCCGCCGACGTCGAGCCAGTCCGTGTAGCGCGCGTCCGGATCGTGCTTCCCGTGTTCGAATCGCAGCGACGCCGGGCGCAGGAAACCGCGGGCAGGCACCCGCAGTGTTGCCCTGCCCAGCGTCCGCAGCGGGTCGACGAGGGAGTCGGCCAGTGCGGCAGCCGCGGTCGCGTCGTCCGCGCCGTCGACGGCGACCGCGATCCGGCGGCGGTGGGTGAGCGCGGCGATGCGGTCGGTCAGCTCGGCCGTCAATACGTCGGGGGAAATCGGGCGATAGCGCACACTTCATGGTCCCGCACCGGTTTTCGTCGGTGTCCGGTGCCATCATGGCGGTATGGCCGACGAGGCGGGCAAGACCGCACGAAGTGGTTGGGAGATAGGGGTTTCCCGCACGCTGCCGTATCCGGGCAGCAGGCTGTGGGAGTTCCTGCTGGGCAGGGAGGGGCTGGAGATCTGGCTCGGTCCCGGCGTCGAGCTGCCGCGGCAACGGGGCGCGGGCTACGAGACCGCGAACGGCACCAGCGGCCAGATCCGCAGCTTCCACGAGGGCAGCCGGGTGCGGCTGACCTGGCGGCCCAAGGACTGGGACCACGACTCCACCGTGCAGCTCACCGTCGTCGACCTCGGCAAGCGGGCCACCGTCAAGATCCACCAGGAGTGGCTTGCGGACGCGGCGGAGCGCACCGAGGCGCGGGCATACTGGCAGGACGTGATCGAGCGTGTCGAAGCCGCACTGGCCGAGCGCTGAGGACGACCGACACCCGGGAGGCCGGTTTGAGCGTCGAGGAAATCCCCGCCATCGATGAGCGGTTCATGCAGCACACGCACGAGTGGCTGGCGGAGCAGCGCGGCCCGGTGTGCCCGGTCCACACGGCTTGGGGCTGGCCGTCCTACCTGATCACCGGCTACGAGGACGCCAGGGCGGCGCTCACCGATCCGCGGGTGAGCAAGAACAACCAGGGTGCCCACGAGCTGATGGCCGCGAAGCTCGGCGAGGAGAACCTGGGTGCCGGCTTCGGTGAGCTGCTCAGCGCGAACATGCTGAACAGCGATCCGCCGGACCACACACGCCTGCGCAAGCTGGTGAACAAGGCGTTCACCAGCCGGACGGTCGCGCGGCTGCGGCCGCGGGTCGAGGAGATCACCGGCGAGCTGCTGGACGAGATGGCGCGGCACGAGCAGCTGGACCTGATGGCCGCGTTCGCCCTGCCGCTGCCGATCACGGTGATCTGTGAGCTGCTCGGGGTGCGCCCCGAGGACCGCGGCGAGTTCTCCGGCTGGTCGAACACCCTGCTCTCGGGCGGCGGCGAGGAACCGGCCGTGATCGAGGACGCGGCCGCCCGGATGCAGGGCTACCTCGTGAAGCTGGTCGAGGACAAGCGCGTCGAACCGGCCGAGGACCTGCTGTCGGAACTCGTGCAGGCCACCGACGAGGGTGACGCGCTCAGCGAGCAGGAACTGGTCGGGATGGCGTTCCTGCTGCTCGTCGCGGGCCACGAGACCACGGTGAACCTGATCGGCAACGCCACGCTCGCCCTGCTGCGGGCCCCGGACCAGGCGGCGAAGCTGCGTGCCGAACCGAGCCTGCTGCCCGGCGCGGTGGAGGAGTTCCTGCGCTTCGACGGGCCGATCAACATCGCGACGATCCGCTACACCACCGAGGACGTGGCGGTCGGCGGCACCACGATCCCGGCAGGCGAGTTCGTCCGCGTCTCGCTGCTCGCGGCGAACCGCGACGAGGGCCGGTTCCCCGATCCGGCCGACCTCGACGTCACCCGTCCGGCAGGCGGGCACCTCGCGTTCGGCCACGGCATCCACTACTGCGTCGGCGCCCCGCTGGCCAGGCTCGAGGCGGAGGTCGCGCTGGGCAGCCTGCTGAACCGGTTCCCCGATTTGGCGCTGGCCGTGCCGGAGGAGCAGCTGCGGTACCGCTCGAGCACGCTGGTGCACGGTCTGCGCGAACTGCCCGTGCGGCTGGGGGCGGCGCGCCGGTAGCGACAGTCACATCCACCCGCTGCGGCGGGTGGTTAGGGTCGGCGCGTGGATCCCGCCGACCTGCTCGCCCTCGACGCCGCCCACGTCTGGCATCCCTATGCCCCGATGCCGGGCAAGGTGCCGCCGCTGCTGGTCACCGAGGCGAGCGGCGTGCGGCTGCGGCTGGCCGACGGCCGGGAGCTGGTCGACGGCATGTCGTCCTGGTGGGCGGCGGTGCACGGCTACCGGCACCCGGTGCTCGACGCGGCACTCACCGAACAAGCCGGCCGGATGAGCCACGTGATGTTCGGCGGGCTCACCCACGAGCCGGCGATCACGCTCGCGAGGACCCTCGTCGAGGTCACCCCGGACGGGCTGGAGCACGTGTTCCTGTGTGACTCCGGTTCGGTGTCGGTCGAGGTCGCGGTCAAGATGTGCCTGCAGTACCAGCGTTCGCGCGGGCTGGCAGGCAAGCGGCGGCTGCTCACCTGGCGCGGCGGCTACCACGGCGACACCTTCACGCCGATGAGCGTCTGCGACCCGGACGGCGGCATGCACTCGCTGTGGCGCGGGGTGCTGCCGGAACAGGTGTTCGTGCCCGCACCGCCGTCCGGATTCGCCGAGCCGCCGGATCAGTCCTATGTGGACGAGCTGGCGAGCACGCTGGAGCGGCACGCGCACGAGCTGGCCGCGGTGATCGTGGAACCGGTGGTGCAGGGGGCGGGCGGAATGCGCTTCCACCACCCCGGGTACCTGCGGGCCCTGCGTGAGCTGACGCGGGAACACGACGTACTGCTCATCTTCGACGAGATCGCCACCGGTTTCGGCCGTACCGGGCGGATGTTCGCGGCCGGGCACGCCGGGGTGAGCCCCGACGTGCTGTGCCTCGGCAAGGCGCTGACCGGCGGCTACCTCACGATGGCCGCCGCGCTGTGCACGCCGCGGATCGCCGACGGCATCACCAGGGGCGAGCTGCCGGTGCTCGCGCACGGGCCGACGTTCATGGGCAACCCGCTGGCCGCCGCGGTCGCGAACGCGTCGCTCGGCCTGCTCGCCGACGGCGGCTGGGCGACCGACGTCGCGCGGATCGAGGCCGGCCTGCGCAGCGGACTGGACCCGGCACGCGACGTGGCGAACGTGACCGATGTGCGGGTGCTCGGCGCGATCGGCGTGCTGGAACTCGACCACGACGTGGACATGGGCGTGGCGACGGACGTGGCGGCCGCACACGGGGTGTGGCTGCGGCCGTTCCGGAATCTCGTCTACGCGATGCCGCCATACCTCACTGGCGACGCCGACCTGGCCGCGATCACCTCCGCGATGCTCGAGGTGGCCCGGAAAGCGTGAATTCACCGGAAAGCAGCGGACGCGCCGGGCCGGACGCGAGGAGTCGTCCGCGGCTGGCGGAAAATACCCGTCACCCCGGCGGACCAGCCGGCCCTGCGCAACGTGGGGCAGCAACTCGCGCACCTGCGTGCGCACCCGGTGGTGGCGGCCCCAGTCCGGCCCGATCCAGCCTGCCCTGCAATCCACGTCTTGACGATCTACGCAACCGGAAAGTGGGAGATCCAATACAAATTCACTCTACGGTATGAGGCATAGCGGACATTTCACGCGTTCCCAGGTTTCCTGGTGATCATGAGACGTCTAGCCGTGCTTCGCCACGACGTACCCGCCTCGCTCGTGGTTTTTCTTGTCGCTGTGCCGCTTTCCCTCGGGATCGCGCTCGCCTCCGGGGCGCCGATCGTCGCGGGGCTGATCGCCGCGGTCGTGGGCGGGGTGGTCGCCGGGCTGCTCGGTGGCTCCCCGCTGCAGGTCAGCGGGCCCGCGGCGGGGCTGACCGTGTTGATGGCGGAGACCATCGAAACGTTCGGGTGGCAGGTCACCTGCCTGATCAGCATGCTCGCCGGTGCGCTGCAGCTGCTGCTCGGACTGAGCCGGGTCGCCAGGGCCGCGCTCGCCATCTCGCCTGCCATCGTGCACGGCATGCTCGCCGGGATCGGCGTGACGATCGTGCTCGGCCAGCTGCACGTCGTGCTCGGCGGGAGCGCGCAGAGTTCGGCACTGGAGAACATCGCCGAACTGCCCGGCCAGATCGTTGCCCACCACGACGCGGCCGCGGCGATCGGCCTGCTCACCATCGCCATCCTGCTGATCTGGCCGAAGCTGCCCGCGGCCGTGCGCAAGGTGCCCGGTCCGCTCGCCGCGATCGCGATCGCCACCGGCGTCTCGCTGCTCGCGGGCATGACCCTGCCGCGCGTGGAGCTTTCGGGCGATCTGCTGCAGATCCGCTTCGCGCCCGAGCTGCCCGGCGGCGGCTGGGTGGACGTGGTGGTCGCCGCCATCACCATCGCGCTGATCGCCAGCGTGGAAAGCCTGCTTTCCGCGGTCGCGGTCGACAAACTGCAGAACGGCCCGCGTGCGAACCTCGACCGGGAGCTGCTCGGCCAGGGCGCGGCGAACATGGTGTCCGGTGCACTCGGCGGGCTGCCGGTGACCGGGGTGATCGTGCGCAGTTCCACCAACGTCGCGGCCGGTGCGCGCACCCGGGCTTCGGCAGTGCTGCACGGGGTCTGGGTGCTCGTGTTCGTGGTCGCGCTCGCCGGGGTGCTCGGCAGCATCCCGCTCGCCGCACTCGCCGGTCTGCTCGTGCACGTGGGCGCCAAGCTGGTCAATCCGGCGCACCTGCGGCAGGTGCTGCGGCACGGCGATCTGCCGCTGTACCTGGTGACGCTCGGTGGCGTGGTCGTGTTCGACCTGCTCACCGGCGTGCTCGCGGGGGTCGTGCTCGCGGTGCTGCTGATGGTGCGCCGCACCGTGTGGTCCGGCATCCACGTCGAACAGCACGGCAGTGAATGGCGGGTGGTCGTCGAAGGCGTGCTCACCTTCCTGTCCGTGCCGCGGTTGACGAAGGTGCTCGGCTCGGTCCCGGAACGTGCGACGGTCACCCTGGACCTGGTGGTCGACTACCTGGACCACGCGGCCTTCGAGAGCCTGACCACCTGGCAGCAGGCGCACGAACGAGCCGGTGGCGTGGTGACCGTCGACGAGGTCGGGCATCCGTGGTTCGGCAAGGGCAAGGAGGGCAGCCCGACGCTGCGGCGGAATGCGGCCGCCAGTGCCGTGCCGCGCTGGCTCGCGCCGTGGTCCGCGTGGCAGGCAGTGGACGTGGCGCTGCCGGGGCAGCGGACCCACCGGGGTGCCACCGAGTTCCAGCGCCGCGCCGCACCACTGCTCAAGGACACCCTCAGCGGGCTGGCGAACGGCCAGCAGCCGCACACGCTGTTCATCACGTGCGGCGATTCGCGGATCGTGCCGAACCTGATCACCACGTCCGGGCCGGGTGATCTGTTCACCATCCGCAACATCGGCAATCTGGTACCGCCTGCGCAGGCCGATCCGTCGATGAACGCGTCGATCGAGTTCGCGGTGGGCGTGCTCGGCGTGCGGGAGATCGTGGTCTGCGGGCATTCCTCGTGCGGTGCGATGGGTGCGCTCGCCGAGGGTGCGCCGCCGGGCACCGCGCTGGCCGCCTGGCTGGCGCACGCCGAACCGAGCAAGCACAGCAGCGGCCCGGTGACTCTCGACGGGCAGCTGCCGGCCGGGGAGCGGGACCGGCTCGCCCTGCACAACGTGCTGCAGCAGCTCGACCACCTGCGCGAGTATCCGCTGGTCGCCGACGCCGAGGCGCGCGGTGAACTGCTGCTGAGCGGACTGTACTTCGACGTCGGCGCCGCACAGGTGTATCTGTCCGGTCCGAAGCGGGGCGCATTCGTGTCCGCGGGGTCGCCGGCCCCGTCGTTGCCCGCCCCGACCGGTGGGTGATCCAGGACGGGCGTGGTGCCCGCCGGGTGCGGGTGACTAAGTTGGTGGCCCGTGACCATGCTCGTGATGACGGGGACCGGGACCGGGGTCGGCAAGACGATCGCCACCGCGGCGATCGCGGCGCTGGCGCTCGAGCGGGGACAGCGCGTTGCGGTGCTCAAACCGGCGCAGACCGGGGTGGCACCGGGCGAGGCGGGCGATCTGGACGAGATCGTGCGGCTGGCAGGCAAGCGCGTCACCACCAGGGAGCTGCGCCGGTACCCGGACCCGTTGTCCCCGGAGGCCGCGGCCCGGCGCAGCGGCCTGCCGGCACTCGGTCCCGGTGAGGCCGCCGCCGCGGTGAGCGAACTCGACGACGGGCACGACCTGACGATCGTCGAGGGCGCGGGCGGCCTGCTGGTCCGGTTCGACGCACAGGGCAGCGGGCTTGCCGACGTGGCGTGGTCGCTGGGCGCGCCGGTGGTGATCGTCGCCGGGGCCGAGCTCGGCACGCTCAACGCGACCGCACTCACCGCCGAGGTCGCCACCCGGCGCGGGCTGAACGTGGTCGGCGTGGTGATCGGCTCCTGGCCCGCTGAACCGGACCTGGCCGCCGGTGAGAACCTGACCGACCTGCCGGTCGCCGCGGGGGCGCCGCTGCTCGGCGTACTGCCTGCCGGGCTCGGGCAGGCCGGGCACGATGCGTTCGTCGACCGGGCGCGGCTCGGCCTCTCCCCGTGGTTCGGCGGGGAGTTCGACCCGGAGGCCTTCGCCGCCACGGTGGCCCGCCGGACGTGAGCAGAGTCGCATCCGGGTCCCGGCAGGCTCGGGCACCATGGCACCGGTCCGCACCCCACCCGAAGGAGAAACCGTGACCGCAGTCCCGGAGACCACCGGCCCCGACCTCGGCGACGTGCTCGCCGTGGCCCGCGAGCAGGTGCTCGGCCGCGGGGAGGGGCTGTCCGAGCAGCAGGTGCTCGCCGTGCTGCAGCTGCCGGACGAGCGGCTGTCCGAGGCGCTGCAGCTCGCGCACGAGGTGCGGATGCGCTGGTGCGGTCCGGAGGTCGAGGTCGAGGGGATCGTCAGCCTGAAGACCGGCGGCTGCCCGGAGGACTGCCACTTCTGCTCGCAGTCCGGCCGGTTCCCGACGCCGGTGCGTTCGGCGTGGCTGGACATCCCCGGCCTGGTGAAGGCCGCCCGGCAGACCGCGGAGACCGGGGCGACCGAATTCTGCATCGTCGCCGCCGTGCGCGGGCCGGACGCGCGGCTGCTGGCGCAGGTCCGCCAGGGCGTCGAAGCGATCCGCGCGGACGGCAACGACATCCAGATCGCCTGCTCGCTCGGCATGCTCACGCAGGAGCAGGTGGACGAGCTGGTCGAGATGGGCGTGCACCGCTACAACCACAACCTGGAGACGGCTCGTTCGCACTTCCCCGAAGTGGTCACCACGCATTCCTGGGAAGAGCGCTGGGACACCCTGCGGATGGTCGCCGAAGCGGGTATGGAGGTCTGCTGCGGTGGCATCGTCGGGATGGGGGAGACGGTCGCGCAGCGCGCCGAGTTCGCCGTGCAGCTGGCACAGCTGAGCCCGCACGAGGTGCCGATGAACTTCCTCATCCCGCAGCCGGGCACGCCGTATGAGAACTACGAGATCGTCGAGGGCAAGGACGCGCTGCGCACCGTCGCGGCCTTCCGGCTCGCCATGCCGCGCACGATGCTGCGGTTTGCCGGCGGCCGGGAGCTGACCCTCGGCGACCTCGGCGCGGAGCAGGGCATGCTCGGCGGCATCAACGCGATCATCGTCGGCAACTACCTGACCAACCTCGGCCGCCCGGCCGCCGCGGACCTGGAGATGCTCGCCGAGCTGAAGATGCCGGTGAAGGCGCTCAGTGACAGCCTCTGAACCCGACCAACCGGACCCCGGCCAACCGACCCGGCCCGCCCGACCGGAACAATCCGGGCTGTCGAGCCGGCCGGGACAGCCCGAACCGCAGGGTCAACCGGGACGGTCCGAGTGTCCCGGCGAATCGCAACCGTCCGGTCAGTCCGGCTACTGTGTCCACTGTGGACGCGCCGCGGGCGGTGCCGGGCACACGGCCTGCCACACCCCGCGTACGGCGCTGGAACCGCCGCGGTTCTGCCGGTTCTGTGCGCGCCGGATGGTGGTGCAGGTGACGCCGCTCGGGTGGAGCGCACGGTGCAGCCGGCATGGGGAGACCGCCGGCGGGTGAACCGCGAGTGACCCCGGCGGGCGAGACCGGTTACGCTCGGTCCGCACACGAGCAGGGAGGGAGTCCGGGGTGGTCGATTCCGCGGGCAAGGCTGCACACCGGTCGTCCGCCGTGGCCGACACCTGGTCGGTGCCGGTGCTGTTCCCTCCGCAGCGGCCACGGGTCGTGGTGAAGGCGGATCTGCTGCCCGCGGTGAGCGTGCTCTCCACCGCGGCACTGCTCGGCATCCCGCTCGGCTGGCTGTGGTCGCTGATGGCACCGCCGCAGCGGATGCGGCTGGTGACCGCCGACGGCGGGCTCGCGCCGCTGGAACTGGAAAGCTGGCACCGCTTCGACGACCTGGCCGTCTTCGGCTTCCTCGCGATGGCCACCGGGCTGCTGATCGGGATCGTCGCGTGGTTCCTGCGGGAACGCCGGGGACCGGTGGTGTTCGTGGCCGCGGTGGCCGGGGCGCTGGTCGCCGCCTGGCTGGGCACCCAGATGGGCCCGGCCTTCGCGAACTCCCGGTACTCGGTGGACAGCCCGCCCGCGCTCGGCGCGGTCGTCGCGCAGGCACCACGGCTGGATTCCGGCTGGGTGGTGCTGGCCGCGCCGCTGCTCACCTGTCTTGTCTACGCGTTGATGACCGCATGGAACGGCCGGGAGGACCTCGGCCGCCGGCTGGGCTGAGGTCCCGCACCCGGCGTCAGCGCGCGAGGCCGACCGGATCGCCGTCGGCGGCGGGCACGAAGCGCGGCAGCTTCGCGGGGTTGATCCCGAACACCGGATCGAACGTCTCGCGCTCCCAGGCCTTCGCCCAGGACAGGTCCGCTTCGGACAACTCGCCGCCTGCCAGCGCGCCGCGCAGGTGCTCGCCGTACTCGGTGTGGTCGTGCGAGGTCAGGATGACCAGGTTCGGCAACGCCCGGTGCAGCCACTGGATCCGCCGGATCGAGTCGACGAACGTCTCCGCGTTGTCCGTCTGCATCTGGCGGACGTGGTCGACGGCCAGGTGCCGGATGGTGTACATCGCATCCCCGGTCAGCAGCAGATCACTGCTGTCGGTCCGGACGAGGGCGCTGGTGCTGCCGGGGCTGTGTCCGGGCGTGGGCAGCAGCACGAGGCTGCCGTCGCCGAGGATGTCCGCCGAGCGGTCGAAGCCGCCGATGGCCGGCCCGGTGAAATCGACCGGACGCCAGTTCTCGACCGCCTCGATCGACCGCGGGTACGCCAGCGGCACCAGGCCGAGCGCCTTCGAATCCCGTGCCTCGTACTCGTCCCTGCCGAGGTACACCTCGGCACCGGGGAAGAGGTTCAGCGAGCCGATGTGGTCCTCGTGGAAGTGCGTGACGACCACACCCCGGATATCGGCGGGCCGGTAGCCGTGCCGTTCGAGCTGGACCTCGATCCGCTCGCCGGCAGGCAGGTCGTACTCGTCGTCGTCCATCAGGTATTCCATGATCGAGCCGCCGTAGTACCGGGCGTGCTCGTCCGCCTGACCCGGTCCGATGCCGGTGTCGACGAGGAACGGGCCCGCGCTCGGGTGCTCGATCAGGAACGCGTGGATCGGGACCCAGATGAAATGGTCCTTGTCCTGCACGAACTCCGTGAGCGAGAACGTGTCGAGCCCGCCGTAGAACTGCCCGTAGGGCACCTTGGTCCGGCCGATCCGCAGCGGAAACACCTTGACCGCGGTCATGCACCCACCTCCTGAATCAACGACGGAACGGGATCGTTCCGACGTGCGAAATCGAGGTTATCCGCGTCTGCGTCGAGACGCAACCGTTCCGTTGTGGGTAGGGTGCCGACCCATGTCGACCAAGCCGAACCGCCGGACCGCCCGTGCGCCGGCCGGAGCCGCGGTGCTCCAGGAATCGGTGACCGAAGCGATCGCGTCGGCGATGTTCGCCGAGCTCGCGGAGACCGGCTACGCCCGGATGTCGATGGAGGCGGTGGCGCGGCGTGCCGGTGTCGGCAAGGCCGCTGTCTACCGGCGCTGGCGGTCCAAGCAGGCGATGCTGATCGACCTGGTCGGTGCCGTGGTGCGGGCGAACCTGCCGGAGGTCGCCGACACCGGCACATTGGCCGGCGACGTCCGGGAGTACCTGGAAGTCACCCTCGAACAGGCGCGCCGTCCGGCGGTCATCCGGATCGTGCTGGACATGATCGCCGAGACGGAGCGAAACCCGTCGCTGTCCGAGGCGCTACGCGAGGAGGTGGGCGGGCCTCGTCGCGCCGCAGCCGATGCGTTGCTGTCCCGCGCGGTCGGACGCGGGGAACTGCCCGCCGACATCGACCACGAACTGGCCATCGACCTGCTGCTGGCACCCTTGGTGTTCCGGCTCGGATTCACCAGTGGACAGGTCGACGACGGTTACCTCGCCCGGCTCACCAGCGCCGTCACCGCCGCTGTCGCCGCGGCGCGACCGGCAGGCCCTCGGCCGGGCTGAGGTCCGGGGTCAGTTCAGGTCGGACGGTTTGGTGAACGTGCTCAGCTGGGTGGGCGGCAGCGGGACCGCGCCGAGCGTTTCCAGGAATCCGGCTTCCCTGGTGAGCAGGCGGCACGCGATCCGCAGCCGGCGCAGCGGATGGGTCTCCTCGAGCAGCAGCTGCCGGTCTTCCAGCGGCAGCAGGCAGTCCGCGGCCAGCTGGTAGGCCAGCTCGGCCAGATCGGCGTCCTCGACCGGGGAACGCCAGTCGTCCTCGTGCCAGGCGGCCTCGCAGTAGCGCTGGTGGGCAGTGCGCGCGACCTCGCCGAGCTGCCGGCCGGCCGGCTCGGCCGCGGCGGGCACCGGGCCGTCGGGCACCCACTCCACCACGCCCACCAGGTACGGCGCCGAGGTGCGGTCCAGTTCGCGCAGGCGGAACCGTCGCGCGGCCTTGGTGATCACGTCGTAGCGGCCGTCCGGATGGCGTTTCGCCTCCTTCAACACGGTGCTGCAGCCCACCTCGTACACATGGTCCAGACCACTCACCTCGCGCACGAGGGGGGCGCGCAGTGCGACCACGCCGAACTCGCTGCCCGGTACGGAACCGCTCATCAGGTCGGCGGTGAGCTGCCGGTAGCGCGGTTCGAAGATGTGCAGCGGCAGGTGGGTGCCGGGAAGCAACACGGTCTGCAGCGGGAACAACGGCAGGATCGCCGTTCCGCTGGGAACTTGCTCCGGCTCGGTCACGCGTCCACGGTACGGGCAGCCGGGCGGCCGCGCAGTCCGTGCGTGCAGCCTCACTTGCGTGGCGGGGGTTTCAGCACCGCGAACGGGTCGGTCACCTGCATCCCCTTGCCCGCGAAGGAGAACGACGCCGCGGGGCGGCCGCCGGTGCGGCCGGGGGAGACGGTGTGGCCGGTCGGCACCAGCAACCCGCGGCGCTGGAGCACGCGTTGCAGGTTCGTCGCGGACACCTTGTAGCCCAGCGCCGCGGAATACAGGCCGCGCAATGCCGAAATGGTGAATTCTTCGGGGGCGAGCGCGAAGCCGAGGTTGGTGTAGCTGAGTTTCGAACGCAGGCGGTCGCGGGCGTGCAGCACGATGGCCTCGTGGTCGAACGCGGTGCGCGGCAGGGCGTTCACGTCGTGCCACTGGGTGTCTTCCGGCACCACCGGGTCGACCCCGGACGGGACGAGGCCGAGGAACGCGGTCGCGACGGCCCGCGGGCCCGGCACCCGGTCGGGTGCGCTGAACACGGCCAGCTGCTCCACGTGCTTGAGCTTGCGGACATCCACCTTCTCGGCGAGCTGGCGGCGGATGGAGGTCTCCACGTCCTCGTCCGGCCGCAGCCGTCCGCCGGGCAGTGACCAGCGGCCGAGGTGCGGGTCGAGCGCCCGCCGCCACAGCAGCACCTGCAGTGTGTCCGAGCGCACTTGCAGGACGGCAGCGAGAACCTCGTGGGCGAGCGGGGCCTGGGTGTTAAGATGACTTCGCACAGTTTTCGATTATAAGGCGAAAACCAGGCAGAACGAAACCGGCCGGCGACGGCCGGTTCCGGGGTCCAGGAGGGCCACATGACCACCACGCTTGACCAGGACCTGACCCCCTACGGCGGGGTCGAGGCGGACGCGGACTGGGCCGCCAGGGTGCGGGAGCTCGCCGACCGGCGCAACGCGGTGCTGCTCGCGCACAACTACCAGGTACCGGAGATCCAGGACATCGCCGATCACACCGGCGACTCGCTCGCGCTCAGCCGGATCGCGGCGAGCAGTGCCGCGGACACGATCGTCTTCTGCGGTGTGCACTTCATGGCCGAGACGGCCAAGATCCTCGCTCCGGACAAGACCGTGCTGATCCCGGACGCGCGGGCGGGCTGCTCGCTCGCCGACTCCATCACCGGCGCACAGCTGCGCGAGTGGAAGGCCGAGCATCCGGGCGCGGTCGTCGTCTCCTACGTCAACACCACGGCCGAGGTGAAGGCCGAAACCGACATCTGCTGCACATCGTCGAACGCGGTCGACGTGGTCGCGTCCATCCCGGCCGGGCAGGAGGTGCTGTTCCTGCCGGACCAGTTCCTCGGCGCGCACGTCAAGCGCGTGACCGGACGGGAGAACGTGCACGTGTGGGCCGGCGAATGCCATGTGCACGCGGGCATCAACGGCGCCGAGCTGGCCGCGCGGGCGAACGAGAATCCGGACGCCGAGTTGTTCATCCATCCGGAGTGCGGCTGTGCGACCTCCGCGCTCTACCTGGCAGGGGAGGGCGCGGTGGCCCCGGACCGGGTGAAGATCCTCTCCACCGGCGACATGGTGCACGCGGCGCGGGACACCAAGGCGCGTTCGGTGCTGGTGGCCACCGAGATCGGCATGATCCACCAGCTGCGCAAGGCCGCGCCGGAGATCGACTTCCGCGCGGTGAACGACCGGGCGTCGTGCCGGTACATGAAGATGATCACCCCGGCCGCGCTGCTGCGGTGCCTGACCGAGGGCGCGGACGAGGTGCACGTCGACCCGGACACCGCCGCGAGGGCGCGGGCCTCGGTGCAGCGGATGATCGAAATCGGCCGTCCGGGCGGTGGCGAATGAACACCCCGGTTAGCGATCTTGAGGCGAAAACCCCGCACTGGGAGGCTCGGGCCGATCTGGTGGTGATCGGCAGCGGGGTGGCCGGGCTGACCGCCGCGCTGCGGGCGCAGGAGCTCGGCCTGCACGTGCTCGTGGTGACCAAGGCTGCGGTCGAGGACGGCAACACCCGGTGGGCGCAGGGCGGCGTGGCCGTGGTGCTCGACGGGGACCGCGACCGCGACGACACGGTCGCGAAGCACGCCGAGGACACCTTCGCCGCCGGCGCCGGGCTCTGCGACGAGGACGCCGTGCGGTCGATCCTCGCCGGCGGGCCGTCTGCGGTCACGGAGCTGTTCGCGAACGGCGCGATGTTCGACCGCGGGATGAACGGGCTGTCCCGGACCAGGGAAGGCGGGCACAGCGCGTTCCGGGTGATCCACGCGGGCGGCGACGCCACCGGCGCGGAGGTCGAGCGCGCGCTGGTCACGCAGGTGACCGACCGGCGGGTGCCGGTGCTGGAGCACCACATCGCGGTCGACGCGTTGCGCACGCCCGCGGGCGAGGTGGCCGGCGTGACCGTGCTGGACCGCAGGGGGGTGCCCGGGGTGGTGCGCGCGTCCGCGGTCGTGCTCGCCAGCGGCGGGTTCGGGCAGCTGTACCAGGCGACGTCGAATCCGGACCTGGCGACCGGCGACGGGCTCGCGCTCGCGTTGCGGGCAGGGGCGTCGGTCGCGGACGTCGAGTTCGTGCAGTTCCATCCCACGGTGCTCTACACCCCGGGTGCGCGCGGGCGGTGCCCGCTGGTCACCGAGGCGGTGCGCGGTGAGGGTGCGACGCTGGTCGACGGTGCGGGTGTGCCGGTGATGGCAGGTGTGCACCCGCTGGGCGACCTGGCACCGCGGGATGTGGTGTCGGCGGCGATCACGCGGCGGATGAGCCAGGCTCCCGGTGGCGTCGGCGACCACGTTTTCCTCGACGCCACCGGAGTTTCCGGTTTCGCGACCCGGTTTCCGACGGTGTACGCGGCCTGTGCGGAGCTGGGTCTCGACCCGGCCGTGGACGCGATTCCGGTCACCCCGGCCGCACATTTCGCCTGCGGTGGCGTAGTGAGCACGGTGCACGGACGGTGCACCGTCCGTGGCCTGTACGCGGCGGGTGAGGTGGCGCGTACCGGATTGCACGGTGCGAACCGGTTGGCATCCAACAGTCTGCTCGAAGGCCTGGTGGTCGGGGAGCGGGCGGCCGAGGCGGTGGCGGCGGATCTCGCGGCCGGGCTGCTGCCGGATCCCTCGCGTGGCCGGATGCCGCAGCGGACCTCCGCGCCGGTCGCCGAACGCGACGCGCTGCAGCGGGTGATGAGCCGGTACGCCGCGATCGGCCGGGATGCCGACGGGCTCGCGGCGGCCGGATCGGTGCTCGACCTGTCCACGAAGGACAGTCCGTTGTGGACGCATCGGGCGGTCGAGGACGCGGCGCTCACCGTGGTGGCACAGGCATTGCTCGCCGCTGCCGCGCGGCGCACCGAATCGCGTGGTTCGCATGTGCGGACCGACTTCCCGGACCGTGACGAGCACCGCTGGCAGCGCAGCCAGCTGATCCGGCTCAGCCCGTCCGGCCAGCCGGTGCTGGCGGACCCGATCCTGCTGGAGGGGGCGGCATGACCGACTTGTTCCCGTTTTCCGACGTCGTCACCGCAGCGCTGGCGGACGCCGGGCTCGACGTGGCCGACGTGCGCCGGGTGGTCACCACGGCGCTGGGGGAGGACCTGCGTTACGGCCCGGACGCCACCACGGCGTCGACCGTGCCGGCGGACACGCGAGCGGTGGCGGAGCTGACGCCTCGGGTCGCGGGTGTGGTGGCCGGGGTGCCGGTGGCGCTGGCGGTGTTCGACGCCGTGCTGGGGCCGGATTACGAGGTCGTGTCCGTCTGCGAAGACGGTTCGCGGACGGCTGCGGGGGAGCCGGTGCTGGTGCTCCGCGGCTCGGTGCGGGGGCTGCTCACCGCGGAGCGTGCGGCGCTGAACCTGTTGTGCCAGCTGTCCGGGATCGCCACTGCAACCGCGGCCTGGGTTTCCGCGATCGAGGGAACCGGTGCAGCGGTACGGGATTCGCGCAAGACCACGCCGGGGTTGCGGCTGCTGCAGAAGTACGCGGTGCGCCGCGGCGGCGGGGTCAACCACCGGATGGGCCTCGGCGACGCGGTGCTGATCAAGGACAACCACGTGGTCGCGGCCGGTTCGGTCGGCGCGGCGCTGGCGGCGGCGAGGGAACACGCGCCGCAGCTGCCGTGCGAGGTCGAGGTGGACGACCTGGCCCAGCTGGAGGAAGCACTCACCGCGGGCGCGGACGAGGTGCTGCTGGACAACTTCACCCCGGAGGAATGCGCGAAAGCGGTGTCCCGACGCGACGAGGTGGCCCCGAAGACCCGGCTGGAATCGTCCGGCGGCCTGACCCTGGAACGGGCAAGGGCGTACGCCGAGTCCGGAGTGGACTACCTCGCGGTAGGCGCACTCACGCACTCCGCACCGGCACTGGACCTCGGCATGGATCTGCACGACCGCCGCTGAACCATCGCCCCGGGAACCCTCGGTCGGAGGGGATCGGCCCCGGCCGAGAGCGGCAGGGCGCCGGCTGCCTTGGCCGGGGTGTCGCATTGTGCGCGGTGGTTGCGGGGCGGCGGAGCGTTGGCGAGGGCGTCGGGGGGTGGGCTGCGCTGCGGCTGGTCGCTCGGGCTGGTGTGGTCGGAATCGGCGGTGGCGAGGCCTGGCGGCTTGGGCCGCGTGGTCGTGATCCTGCCGCATTGCGTGCGGTGGTTGCGGGGTCCGGCGGGCGGGGCCGGGGCGATGCTGCACACACAGCCGTGGTGCCCGCGGGGTGGGGAGCGCCCTACCCCGCGGGCGGTGGTGCGCACCAGTGCTTCCGTTGCCGGGGCGGGTGATGCTGGCGGCCATGATTACCTGGGGACCGGTTTTCCGCACACTGCACCGTCCGCTGATGGTGCTGGCTGCGGTCATGGCTGTGCTGCTGGTGGTTTCGGCGGTGGGCCTGCTCGTCGACGATCGCACTCTGGTCAACGCTCCGATCTGGGCCAAGCCGTTCAAGTTCGCGGTCTCGGTGGGGATGTATGCGGGCACGTTGGCGTGGTTGCTGTCGCTGCTGCGGCGTGGCCGCCGGGTGGGGTGGTGGCTGGGCACGGTGTTCGCCGTCGGCATCGGCATGGACATGGCGTTGCTGGTGTGGCAGGTGATCTTCCGTGCCCGCACCCTGCACTTCAACGTCGAGACCCCGACGGACCGGCAGATCAACAACTTCATTGCCACCGGGGCGTTCACCGCGTGGGGTGCGACCGCGGCCGTGGTGGTCCTGCTGCTGTGGCAGAGGCTGCCGGATCGCGCGCTGGTTTCCGCGCTGCGCTGGGGAACCGCGCTCGCGGCCACCGGGATGGGGCTGGCGTTGCTGATGTTCTCGGCGACGCCATCGCAGAAGGCCCTGTACGCCCAGGGGATCAAGCCACCCACGTCCGGTGGGCACACCGTGGGGCTCGCGGACGGCGGACCCGGGCTGCCGCTGCTGGGCTGGAGCACGGTCGGCGGGGACCTGCGCATCCCGCACTTCGTGGGGATCCATGCGATCCAGGTGGTGCCGCTGGTCGCATTCGCTCTGCTGGCCCTGTCCCGCCGTTACCCGGTGTTGTCGAGCGACGTGGTGCGCCGCCGTCTCGTGTGGACCACTGCGGCGGGTTACGCGGGCACGTTGGCGATCGTGACGTGGCAGGCGTTGCGCGGCCAGTCGATCGTGCGACCGGACTTCTGGACGCTGGCCGCGGTGGCCGGACTGCTCGCGGTGGTCGCCACGGGTGTGGCTCTGTCACTGCGGGTGCCGAAGCTGGTGCAGCTCGCGGACCTGCCGGCGCGCTGAGGGGATTCTGAGAACCCTGCGGTACCTCTGGTGCGGAGGCGGAAGGACGAGTGCGATGGGATATCCGCAGACACTGCTCGAGGAGTTGCGACGGGCGCCGGACACGGTGGCGTTCGAGCACGGTGCCCGCCGGGTGCCGCGGGCGGAGGTGCTCGAGCTGATCGGCCGGTTCGTCGCCGGATTGCGGACGGCCGGGGTGCGGCCGGGCGACGGGGTCGCGCTCGCCACCGGCGTCACGCCCGAAGGATGGGCCGCGCAGCTGGCCGTGCAGACGGTGGGTGCTCGGGCGGTGGGGGTGCGGGCGGGGCTTTCGCCGGCGCACCTGCGTGCGGTGCTGGACGGGGTGAGTGCGGTGGTCACCGACGAGGCATCCGCAACCCCGCAACTGCGTGCGGCCGCACCCGTCGAGCCGCTCCGGATCGGCCCGGAACTGCTTGCCGCGTATGAAGAACCGGTTCCGCAAGGCAGGTCCGGCGACCTCGGCTGGGTGGTGTTCACCAGCGGCAGCACCGGCGTGCCCAAGGGCGTCGCGTTCGATTTCGGTGCGTTGGCCGCGCTCGGTGTCGAACACCGGGGACAGACCGAAGCCGAGCTGGCCGGGGAGTACCGGCGGTTCCTGTTGTTCGGCACGCTCACCAGCGCGGTGATGGTGATGCACCTGCAGGCGTGCCTGCTCGCCGGCGGCACCGTGGTGATCCCGGAAGGACTGCCGGACTTCCCGTGGATCCTGCCGCGGCTGGATGTGACGGCGGCGCTGGTGACCGTGCCCCGGCTGTACCGGATCCTGGACGTACTGCGCGCCGAGCACGTCGACCTGTCCGGGCTGCGGATGCTGACCGTCGCGGGTTCGCCGGTGGAGCCGGGGTTGCTGGCGGAGGCGTTCGAACGGATCGGGCCTGCGCTGCGCCAGGGCTACGGCCAGAGCGAGACCGGCAAGCTGACCGTGCTGAGCGCTGCCGACGTGGCCGCCCACCCGGAAGCACTCGCTTCGGCCGGCTTGCCCTGCGAAGGCGTGACCCTGCAGATTCGGGACGCGGCGGGGAACGTAGTGCCGGCCGGGACGCCGGGGGAGGTGCACGTGCGCACGCCCACCGCGTTCGCGGGTTACTGGCGGGACCCCGGGCAGAGCGCCGCGGTACTGGACGGTGGCTGGGTCCGCACCCAGGACATCGGCCGGCTCGACGAGCGTGGATTCCTTTACCTGACCGGACGTTCGCGAGACGTGGTGATCGTGAACGCGGTGCTCCACTACACCGGCCCGATCGAGCGCGTGCTCGCCTCGCACCCCGACGTGGACCAGGCTTATCTGGTGGCGGCGCCGGACGAGCAGACCGGAGAAGCCGCGCACGCGTTCGTCGTCCCGGCTGCGGGGCGAACCCCGGACTTCGCGAAGCTGCGCGAGCTGGTCGCGGCGGACCTCGGCGCGGCGGCGGTGCCTGCGTCGTTCACCGTGATCGGCGAGGTTCCCGTTGGGGCGTCCGGAAAGCCGGACAAGCAGGCACTGCTGTCCCTGCGGTGAGCGGATAGTCCGCAGAGCCGGAAAACCCCGTCCGCCGCACCGGAATTCCGGTACAGCGGACGGGGTTCGCCGGAGGGAGGATCAGACGCCGGCGGTCTGCTTGATCCAGTCGCGGCTGCCGGCGACGCTCGCGTAGTTCTGCGTGCCGTTCGGGTCGCTGCCCGAGTTCTCGCCGGTGGAGCACACCCCCACCTGCGCGCCGTCGGACACCTGCGGGCCGCCCGAGTCGCCGTGCCACGAGGCGCCGGTGACGCCCTCGCTGGCGATTGCCTTGCCGCCGAAGGCATCGGTGCTGTCACCGGTCACCTTGACGTCGGCGGTCTTGAGGGTGTCCGAGGGCGGGCTGTTGCCCTCGGTGCGGCCCCAGCCGTAGATCTGGTTGGTCGCGCCGTTGTCCGGATCGGCGTCGGCGAGCTTCATGAAGGTGGTGTCCACCTCGGTCTTCAGGTGCAGCAGCGCAAGGTCCCCGTTGGGCGAGGCCTCCTGCTTGTCCACCGCCACCTCGGTGCCCTTGCCCAGCGCGACATCACCGATCTTGACGTGCATGCCCGGCTCGTTGAGGCAGTGCTGTGCGGTGAGCACCCACTGCGAGGCGATGATCGTGCCCGAGCATTCGAAGCCGCCGTACTCGGTCTGGTCGTCCCAGAAGACCTGCGCGCCCCAGGGAGCGGAGTCCACTGTGTCCCCGCCGATGATCGCCGGGCCGGCGTTCGCGGGCGCGACCGCCCCGATGCCCAGCGCCGCCGCCGTTCCGACGACTGCTGCCACCGCCTTAGCCAAACGCATGGAATTCCCTCCGGTCGGAAATGATTTCCCAACCGTAGGTCGATCTTGGAAACCGGATAACCTACTGAAGTCGGGTTCCCGACCGGCGTCCGTAGTAGGCCGTTCGGGCTAGTCCCAGGGTTTCCGCGGGGTTCCCGGCCCGGTGTGCATCCGGCCCGGCATGGCTCGGGCAGTGGGCTTCCGGATCGGGCCGGACGCGGTGCCGTCCGGCCCGCGACCGGGACGGTTCAGCTGAGCCGTCCGCCGGTGCCTGCCGGCCCGCCGGTGAGCCGGCGGTTGGCCAGTGCCCCGGTGGCGCCCCTCGCCTGGACCGCGCCGGCCGGATCCACGTCCACCACCAGCCTGTCCGGCGACGGGCCCAGTGCCGCCGTCACGCGGCCGAAACCGTCGGCCACCAGGGAGTGGCCGATGCCGGTCGGGGCTTTCGGGTTGACCTCCAGTCCGGTTGCCGCCGGATCGGCCTGGTCGCAGGCCAGCACCCAGCAGCCGGAGTCCAGCGCGCGGGCCCGGACCAGCAGTTCCCACTGCTCGCGTTTGCCCTCGCCGGCTCCCCAGGACGCCGGGACCAGCAGCACGTCCGCCCCGTCGTCGGCGAGCCGGCGGAACAGTTCGGGGAAACGCAGGTCGTAGCAGGTCGCGACGCCGAACACGGTGCCGCCGGACTCGAACGTGACCAGCTTCGAACCGGGCGCCACGGTGTCCGATTCGGCGAAGCCGAACGCGTCGTACAGGTGGATCTTGTGGTAGCCGAGGTGCTGCCCGAGCCCGGTGACGAGCAGCGTGTTGTGCACCCGCCCGCCACCGGCCGGGGTGAACATGC
The DNA here is from genome assembly GCF_039536925.1 of Amycolatopsis ultiminotia. Lineage (NCBI taxonomy): Bacteria > Bacillati > Actinomycetota > Actinomycetes > Pseudonocardiales > Pseudonocardiaceae > Amycolatopsis > Amycolatopsis ultiminotia. Next base: position 70,758 of record NZ_BAAAZN010000023.1, read on the forward strand.
CTGCGACCACCAGCACGTCGTGTTCCCGCGCGAGCTCGGCCACCGCGGACGCCCACGGGCCCTCCAGCGGCTCGGCGACCGGTGCGAGTGCCCGGCCGAACCGCACCATGGTGGCCTCCGGGAACACCACCACCCGCGCGCCGTCCGCCGCCGCGGAGGCCACCTCCGCACGCACCGATTCCAGGTTGGTTTCCGCATCGTCGCCCGAGTTGAGCTGGCACAACGCGATCCGGGGCACGGTGGCCTCCTCGTCAGGGGACAGCGGTCAGCACCGAGTATCCCTGCCCGGCGCCCGCGGGCCACCTCGTACCCTGGTGACCATGCTGAACCGCACCGACCTGCGTGGGCAGGTACCGAGCTCCGCCGAACTGCGTGCCGCGCTGCCCCGCGCCGAATACGACGTGGACGCGGCACTGCATCAGGTCCGGCCGGTGGTCGAGGCGGTGCGGGACCGGGGTGTGCCCGCGGTGCTCGAGTTCACCGAGCGGTTCGACAAGGTGCGCCCGGCGACCGTCCGGGTGCCCGCGGCCGAGCTGGCCAGGGCGCTCGACCAGCTCGACCCGCAGGTCAGGGCCGCGCTGGAGGAGTCCGTCGCGCGGGCGCGGAAGGTGCACGCCGACCAGCGCCGCCAGGACGTGACCACGCAGGTGGTGGCAGGCGGCACGGTCACCGAGCGCTGGGTCCCGGTGGAGCGCGTCGGGCTGTACGCGCCGGGCGGTCTCGCCGTCTACCCGTCCACCGTGGTGATGAACGTGGTCCCGGCGCAGCTGGCCGGCGTCGGATCGCTGGTGGTCTGCTCGCCACCGCAGGCGGCGTTCGGCGGCCTGCCGCATCCGACGATCCTGGCCGCCGCCGCGCTGCTGGGCGTCGACGAGGTGTGGGCGGTCGGCGGCGCGCAGGCGGTGGCGCTGGTCGCCTACGGCGGCACCGACACCGACGGCACCGAACTGGCCCCGGCCGACATCGTCACCGGCCCCGGCAACATCTACCTCACCGCGGCCAAGCGGCTCGTGCGCGGCACCATCGGCATCGATTCCGAGGCCGGCCCCACCGAGATCGCCATCCTCGCCGACGAGACCGCCGACCCGGTGCACGTGGCGGCGGACCTGATCAGCCAGGCCGAGCACGATCCGCTCGCGGCCAGCGTGCTGGTCACCACCTCCGAGCAGCTCGCCGACGCGGTGGAGCGCGAGCTGAGCACCCGGGTCGCGGCGACCAAACACTCCGAACGGGTCGGCGAAGCACTGGGCGGCAAGCAGTCCGGCATCATTCTGGTGTCCACTGTGGAGGACGGACTGCGGGTGGTCGACGCGTACGCCGCCGAGCACCTGGAGATCCAGACCGCCGATGCCCGCGAGGTCGCCGCGCGAGTGCGCAACGCGGGCGCGGTGTTCGTCGGTGCCTACGCCCCGGTGTCGCTGGGCGACTACTGCGCGGGTTCCAACCACGTGCTGCCCACCGGCGGGTTCGCCCGGCACTCCTCCGGGCTGTCCGTGCAGAGCTTCCTCAAAGGCATCCACGTGGTCGACTACTCCTCCGACGCACTGCGCGAGGTCGCCCCGCGCGTGGTCGCGCTCGCGGACGCCGAAGACCTGCCCGCACACGGCGAAGCCGTCACCGCCCGTTTCGAAGGAGACCGGTCATGACCTCCACCGACGTACTTTTCCCGACGGAGGTGGCATGACTTCCGCCATCCCCGGCGCCGACGTCACCCTCGAGCAGCTGCCGCTGCGCGAGGATCTGCGGGGCAAGACGCCCTACGGTGCGCCGCAGCTCGACGTACCGGTTCGGCTCAACACCAACGAAAACCCGTACCCGCCGCCGCCGGAGCTGGTGGCCGACGTCGCGGAGGCGGTGCGCGCCGAGGCCGCGGCCCTGCACCGGTACCCGGACCGCGACGCGGTGGCGTTGCGTACCGACCTCGCCGACTACCTCACGGTGTCCACGCGGGTGGTGCTGTCCGAGGCGAACGTGTGGGCGGCCAACGGGTCCAACGAGATCCTGCAGCAGATCCTGCAGGCCTTCGGCGGGCCCGGCCGGAGCGCGCTCGGGTTCGAACCGTCCTACTCGATGCACCCGATCATCGCCTCCGGTACGCGCACCGACTGGGTGCCGGTGCCGCGGCGGCCGGACTTCACGCTGGACACCGAGCGGGCCGCCGAGACCGTGCGCGAACGGCAGCCGGACATCGTTTTCGTGACCAGCCCGAACAACCCCACCGGCGGGTCGATCCCGCTGGCGCAGCTGCGCGGCGTGCTGGCGGCCGCGCCGGGGATCGTGGTGGTGGACGAGGCGTACGCGGAGTTCTCCTCGCAGCCGAGCGCGGTGGAGCTGATCGCCGAATTCCCCGCGCAGCTGATCGTTTCGCGCACGATGAGCAAGGCGTTCGCCTTCGCCGGCGGACGGCTGGGCTACCTCGCCGCCGCACCGGCCGTGGTGGACGCACTGCAGCTGGTCCGGCTGCCGTACCATCTGTCCAAAATCGCCCAGGCCGCCGCACGAGCCGCATTGCGGCATGCGGATGCCACCCTCGCCACCGTGCACCAGCTCGCCGCCGAACGCGACCGTGTGGTGGAAGCGTTGCTGGGACTGGGCTTCACCCCGGTGCCGAGTGACGCCAACTTCGTCCTCTTCGGACAGTTCGCGGACGCCAAGGCGAGCTGGCAGTCCTATCTGGACAACGGGGTGCTGATCCGGGACGTGGGCATCGAGCAGCACCTGCGCGTGACCATCGGCACCCCGGAAGAGAACGACGCCTTCCTCGAAGCCAGTAAGGAAATCCCGCGATGAGCCGCATCGGCAAGGTGGAGCGCAGCACCAAGGAATCGTCCATCCTGGTCCAGCTGGACCTCGACGGGACCGGGCAGGTGGAGATCACCACCGGCGTGCCGTTCTACGACCACATGCTCACCGCCTTCGGGGTGCACGGTTCGCTGGACCTGAAGGTCGAGGCGGCAGGCGACGTGCACATCGACGCGCACCACACCGTCGAGGACACCGCGATCGTGCTCGGCCAGGCACTGCGCCAGGCGCTGGGCGACAAGAGCGGTATCCGCCGGTTCGGCGACGCGTGGATCCCGATGGACGAAACACTGGCACACGCCGCGATCGACGTCTCCGGCCGGCCGTACTGCGTGCACGTGGGCGAACCGGAGCAGTTCCACACCTTCACCATCGGCAACAACTACCCATTCGTGCTGACCCGGCACGTGTTCGACTCGCTGTCGTTCCACGCGCAGATCGCACTGCACGTCCGTGTCCTGCACGGGCGCGATCCGCACCACATCGCGGAGGCGCAGTACAAGGCCGTGGCACGGGCGCTGCGGGCGGCGACCGAACCGGACCCGCGTGCGGGCGGAGTCCCGTCCACCAAGGGCGTGCTCTGACCGCCCGCCGGGGCCGCGCCGTTTCGTGTGTGGCACGCTGACCTGGTGAGCAAAGAGGTGATCGCGGTCCTGCTGCTGGCCCTCGGCGGCTTCCTGATCGGCGGCGTCTACTCCACGTGGAAGACGGCCAAGGTCATCGCGGTGGCACTGGGCGTCGCGGCCGTGCTGGCCGTCGGCGGAGCCGTCGCCTGGCTGGCCGGCTGACCCGGCGCGACCCTGGCTCGCCGGACCCGGGCTCGCGGAACCGGCCGGACCTGCGGCCGTTGTGCGGGGAGGACACCGGGGGCTGCGGAACCCGAACGAACCGGGGCGTGGCCGATCCGCACGGATCGGCCACGCCCCGGATTTCGTCAGACCCTGGCGAGTTCGTGCTCGTCGTCGGGGGTGTCGAGCTTGCGGGTCAGGCTCGCGCCCTCGACGTCCACGTTCGGCAGGATCCGGTTCAGCCAGCGCGGCAGCCACCAGGCACCGCGGCCGAGCAGCGACATCACCGCGGGCACCACCGTCATCCTGATCACGAACGCGTCCACCAGCACGCCGAACGCGAGCGCGAACCCGATCGACTGGATCAGCGACGATTCGGCCAGCACGAACCCGGCGAACACCGAGATCATGATCAACGCGGCCGCCACGACCACCCGCGACCCGTGCCGGAACCCGGTGACCATCGACTCCTGCGGATCCCCGCCGTGCACGTACTCCTCGCGCATCCGCGTCACCAGGAACACCTGGTAGTCCATCGCGAGTCCGAAAAGGACACCGATCAGCAGCAGCGGCAGCATGCTCATGATCGGGCCGGTGGAGGTGACCCCGAGCAGATCGGTCAGCCAGCCCCACTGGAACACCGCGACCACCGCGCCGAACGTCGCGACCACCGAGCCGAGGAAGCCGAGCGTGGCCTTGAGCGGCACCACGACCGAGCGGAACACCAGCATCAGCAACAGGAACGCCAGCCCCACGATCAGCCCGAGGTAGGGCAGCATCGCGTCGGACAGCTTCTGCGACACGTCGATGTTGGCCGCGGTCTGCCCGGTCACCGAGAGACTGCCGCCGGTGGCGTCGTGCAGCGGACCGGACTGCGCCCGGATCGCCGCCACCAGGTCCTCGGTCTGCGTGCTGCTCGGCCCGCTCTTCGGGATCACGGTGAGCAGTGCGGTGTCTCCGGCGGCATTGACCCGCGGCGGGGTCACCGCGGCGACGTCGGGCAACCGCCCGACGCCCGCGCTCGCCTGCTTCAGCGCATCCGGATCGTGGTTCGGGCCGGTGTCGACGACCACGAGCAGCGGTCCGTTCGCGCCCTCGCCGAAACTCGCGCTGGTGAGCTCGTATGCCTTGCGCTGGGTGGAGTCCGGGGCAGCCGTGCTGTCGTTGGGCAGGCCGAGCTGCATGCTCAGCGCCGGAATCGCGACCACGGCAAGGCCGACGAGTGCGGCCAGCAGCACCGGCAGCCGGTGCCGGGCGACGAAGCGTGCCCAGCGCTCGCCGTGCGAGGGTTCACTGACCTTGCGGCGCACCCGGATCCGGCTGCCGGCCACGCGCGAGCCCGCGAACCCGAGGATGGCGGGCAGCAACGTCAACGCGATCAGCACGGCGATCGCGACGGTCGCCGCGGCGGCGACGCCCATCTGGCCGAGGAACGGGATGCCGACCACGGTGAGCCCGGCCAGCGCGATGATCACGGTGAGCCCGGCGAACACCACAGCGGACCCGGCGGTGCCCGCCGCCCGGCCCGCGGCTTCCTCGGGAGCTCGGCCCTCCCGTAGCTCGTGCCGGTACCGGGAGACGATGAAGAGCGCGTAGTCGATGCCCACTGCGAGCCCGATCATCAGCGCCAGGATCGGGGTGTTGGAGTTCAGCTCCATCGAACCGGAGGCCAGCAGGATGCCCGCCATGCCGATGCCCACGCCGATCAGTGCGGTCAGCAGCGGGATACCGGCCGCCAGCAGTGAGCCGAAGGTGATGATCAGCACGACCGCGGCCACCGCCACGCCGAGCCCTTCGGTGGCGCCGGTCTCCGGGATGCCCTGCACCGCGTCGCCGCCGAACTCGACTTCGTAGCCCTGCTGCTTCGCCTGATCGCCACTGGCGAGCAGCGCCTGCCGTTCGCCGTCGGTCAGCTCGTAACCCTTGATCTGGTAACCGACCTGGGCGAGCGCGACCCGGCCGTCGGGGGAGACCGACCTGGCCTGGAACGGGTCGGCGACCGTGGCCACCTTCGGCGCGGCCTTCAGCCGGTTCACCACGGACTCGACGGCGGCCCTGCCCGCCGGGTCGGTCACGGTGTGCCCGTCCGGCGCGGCGATCGCCACGCGTGCCGTACCGCCACCGGCCGCGGCCTGCGGGAACCGCTCGGCCAGCCGGTCGATCGTCTGCTGCGATTCGGTGCCGGGGATGGTCACCGAGTCCGAAAGCTTGCCCGAGAGCGTGAGCGCACCGACACCGAGCGCCACGAGCACAGCCGCCCACACGGCCGTGACCAGGGCGCGGCGGCGGAACGACAGCCTGCCGAGCCAGTAGAGAAAGGTCGCCACGGGGTTTGTCTCCGTTCGCCCGATGAGGGCCTTCGTCACTCGTTCTGGTTACCTCGAAGCTAGCCGATCGGCAGGGGACTGCCAAGCCGATCGGCAAGTGTGTGACTAGCCGCACGGCAAGTGGTTCACCTGTCGATCGGCAGGTAAGCGGTTTGCCGATCGAGAAGGCGGTGACGTAGGCTCCGACCGCTTCGACGAGGAGGAACGATGACGACCGCCGCCCCGGCAGAAGACACTCGGACGCGGCTTCTGGGCACTGCGCTGAAGCTGTTCGCCGAGCACGGCGTCGAGGGCACGTCGCTGCAGATGATCGCCGCCGCGCTGGGGGTCACCAAGGCGGCCGTGTACTACCACTTCAAGACCAAAGCGGAGATCACCGAGGCGGTGGCCGAGCCCGGTATCCGCGAGCTGGACGTGCTCGTGGTCGAGGCCGCGAAGCAGCGTCGCCGCGGCGCGCAGATCGACCACCTGCTCGACGGTTTCGTCGACCTCGTGGTGCGTCACCGCGTGCTGGTCGCGCTGTTCTCCAGTGACCCGGGGATCAACCGCGCGATCGAGAAATCGGCGCACGGCATGGAGGGCTTCAAGAACGCGCTGATCGCGATCCTGGCCGGTCCGGAACCCGACGTGGCCGCAAGGGTGACCGCGATGGTCACCCTGACCGGCGTCGCAATGGCGGGCGGTTCCCCCGATCTCGCCGAGCTGGACGACGAAACGTTGCGCCGGGAACTCATCGACGTGGGCCGCCGCTTGATGGGCCGCCCCCGGCGCCGCTGAACCATCGGGCGCCGCGTAACCGCCAGGCCGCTGGGCACCTCCGAGTGCCGCGGAGCCGGCGGGTGCAGCTGGGCCGTCGGGCGCCGCGGAACCGCCGGGTGCCGCGAACGCGCCGGGCGTAGCCGGGCCGCCGGGTACTGCCGTGGCGGTGGATGCCGCTGTCGGCGTGTGTTGTTCCCGGCAGCCGGGTACTTCGGCGGCGGCCGGGAAGGCTCAGATTCCGCCCTCGGTCGATGGGCGCAGTTTGCTCGCGCCGGGGCCGAAGCGGGCCAGTTCGTCTTCCGCGTTGTACAGGCCGCAGCTGCGCAGGGACAGGCAGCCGCAGCCGACGCAGCCGGTCAGGCGGTCGCGGAGGCGTTGCAGTGCGTCGATCCTGGCGTCCAGTTCGGTCTGCCATTCGCGGGACAGCCGGGCCCAATCGGCTTTCGTGGGAGCGTGGTCCGCAGGCAGTGTGGCCAGTGCGGAGCTGATGTCCTCCAGTGACAGTCCCACCCGTTGTGCCGCACGGATGAACGCGATCCGGCGCAGGATCGAACGCGAGTAGCGGCGCTGGTTGCCCGCCGAGCGTTCCGAGCTGATCAAGCCCTTCTCCTCGTAGAACCGCAGCGCCGTGTGCGGGACCCCGCTGCGCTGCGCGACCTGCCCGATGCTCAGCATCTCCGCCAACCTCGTCATTGGTCCAGGTTAGCCGTTGACCTACAGTTTGGTCGAGGTTGCATGGTCGGTACATGACCACCACGACACCGATGCCGGGCTATGCACGGTTGCCCCGGCTGATTTCACTGATGACCGGAGACGACAAACACCATGCGGCCGCCGAGTCCACGGTGGACGTTCTGTGGGTGCTGTTCGACCGCGTGCTCCGGATCACTCCGGAGACCGTGCACGATCCGGACCGCGACCGGTTCCTGCTGTCCAAGGGACACGGTCCGATGGCCTACTACGCGGTGCTCGCCGCCAAGGGGTTCCTCGACGAGGAGGAGCTCGCCGACTGGAGTTCCGCCCGTTCCCGGCTCGGCCACCACCCGGACCGCACCCGCGTGCCCGGCGTCGAGATCTCCAGCGGATCCCTCGGCCACGGCCTGCCGATCGCACTGGGCACGGCGCTCGGCCTGCGTGCCCGTGCGGCGGACGCACGGGTGGTGACCCTGGTCGGCGACGCCGAACTGGACGAGGGTTCCAACCACGAGGCGATCGTCGTCGCCGCACGGATGGGCCTCGACCGGCTGAGCGCCGTGGTCGTCGACAACCAGTCCTCGACGCACGGCTGGCCGGGCGGGATCGCACGCCGCTTCGAAACGGAGGGCTGGGTGACGCGCACCGTCTCCGGCCGCGACCACCAAGCGCTCTACGCGGCGTGCACCACCGAACACCCGGGACGGCCACTCGCCGTGGTCGCCGTCGTGGAGCCGAAAGGCGGGCACTGATGCCGGACATGCGGAGCACCTTCCTTGCCACCACGGAAGAAATCGTGGACACCGACCCGGACGTGGCGGTGGTCCTCGCGGACATCTCCGCAGCCCAGCTCGCCGAGGCCGCACAGCGGCATCCGCACCGGGTGCTCAACGTCGGGATCCGCGAACAGCTGCTGGTGAGCACCGGTGCCGGACTCGCGCTCGCCGGGCTGCGGCCGATCGTGCACACCTTCTCGCCGTTCCTCGTGGAGCGGGCGTTCGAACAGATCAAGCTCGACCTGAGCCACCAGGACCTCGGCGCGGTGCTCGTTTCCTACGGCGCGTCCTACGACATGCCCGCCGAAGGCCGTACCCACCAGGCGCCCGGCGACGTCGCGCTGATCGACTCGCTGCCGTGCTGGCACGTGCACGTGCCGGGACATCCGGACGAGGCCCGCAGGCTGCTGCTCGATTCGGTGCCCGGCGACAGCCGTGTGTACCTCCGGCTTTCCGCGCAGCAGAACGCATCCGCGTACTTCGGCGTGGGCTTCCAGTCGATGCGGCACGGCAGCCGCGGGGTGGTCGCCGCGATCGGGCCGATGCTGGATCGCGTCCTGGCGGCGACCGAGCACCTCGACGTGACCGTGCTCTACGCCTCCACCGTGCGCCCGTTCGACGCGGCCGGCCTGCGTCGCGCGGTGACCGGGGTGCCGGACGTTGCACTGGTGGAGCCGTATCTGCGTGGCACGTCGGCACATCACGCGTCGGCGGCGCTGGCGGACCTGCCGCACCGGCTGCTGAGCCTCGGCACCGAGCGGGATTCGGAGGTCCGGATCTACGGCACGCTCGCCGAGCACGATCTCGCGCACGGCCTGGACGCGGGCTCGATTGCCTTGTCCCTCAAGGAGTTCTTCACCTGATCCGGCGCCGCAACCCGGTCCGGCGGGTGACCCGGCGCCGGAACCGGGATCAGCGGAACGCCGGGATCCCGGTCACCGCCTGGCCGAGCGAGAGCGCGTGCATTTCCTCGGTGCCCTCGTAGGTCAGCACCGTTTCGAGGTTCGCCATGTGCCGCATCACCGGGTACTCGAGCGAAATACCGTTCGCGCCGAGCATCGTGCGGGCGGTGCGGGCGACCTCGAGCGCGGAGCGCACGTTCGCCATCTTGCCGAAGCTGACCTGGCTGGGGTGCAGCGTCCCGGCGTCCTTCAACCGGCCGATCTGCAGTGCCACCAGTCCGGCCCGGTTGACCTCCACCAGGAGATCGGCGAGCTTGCGCTGGGTGAGCTGGAAACCGGCGAGCGGTTTGCCGAACTGCTCGCGCGAGAGCGTGTAGTCCAGTGCTGCCCGGTAGCACGCGCGCGCCGCGCCGACCACGCCGAACAGGATGCCGTAGCGGGCCTCGTTGAGGCAGGACAACGGACCACGCAGACCGCGGACTTCCGGGAACGCCGCGGATTCCGGCAGCCGCACACCGTCGAGCACGAGTTCCGCGGTGAGCGAGGCCCGCAGGGAAAGCTTGTGCTTGACCTCGTTCGCGGTGAAACCGGGCGTCGAGGTCGGTACGACGAAACCGCGGATGCCCTCGTCGGTCTGCGCCCAGACCACCGCGACGTCGGCCACGGTTCCGTTGGTGATCCACATCTTCGTGCCGGTGAGCACCCAGTCCGAGCCGTCGCGCACGGCGCGGGTGCGCATACTGCCCGGATCGCTGCCCGCGTCCGGTTCGGTCAGGCCGAAGCAGCCGAGTGCGTCACCGGAGGCCATCCGCGGGAGCCATTCCGCGCGCTGTTCCTCGCTGCCCCAGCGGTGCAGCGCGAACATCGCCAGCGAACCCTGTACGGACACGAAACTGCGCAGCCCGGAGTCCACCGCTTCCAGCTCACGGCAGGCGACGCCGTAGGCCACCGCGCTCGTACCCGCGCAGCCGTAGCCGGTGAGGTGCATGCCGAGCAGTCCGAGCGCGCCGAAGCCCTTGGCCAGCTCACGGGCGGGCAGCGCACCGCTCTCGTACCAGTCGGCGACGTGGTCGTGCAGCTGGTCACGGCCGTAGTCGCGGACCGCGTCCCGGATCGCCCGCTCGTCCTCGTCGAGAGCGGCGTCGAGGCCGAGGAAGTCCTGCGGATCCGGGCTGGTGCTCATCGATCCTCCTGAAGACGCGCGTCGATGCGGGCCTCAGAAGGAAAACACAGTGCGGTCAGCGAGGGCCCGCGGACCGGCGCGTGGGATTGGTCACGTGCTCGGCGCCGGGCGCCGCGTCGAGGTCCGCGCGGTTGCGCTGCAGCGGAATGGTGAGCACGGTGAACTGCGGGAACGGCACACTCTCGATGTCCTCGCGCCAGGCTTGGAACATCCGGCAGAGCAGGTCGGACTCGGACATCGCGTCCTCTTTCCGGGTCCGGGGGCACCGGGGGAGTGCCACACGCGGGCTGTGGAGTACCCGATCGGCACGCGGATGAAACCCGGACGGGCGAAAAGCCGGGTCGCCGCGCCGGGGGACTACCCTTGCCGGGTGTCTCGTGTGGTGATTCTCGACTACGGCTCCGGCAACCTCCGTTCCGCCGAACGCGCGGTCGCGCGCGCCGGTGCCGAGGTGGAAGTCACCGGCGACCCGCATGCCGCGGTCGAGGCGGACGGGCTGGTGGTGCCCGGTGTCGGCGCGTTCTCCGCGTGCATGGCCGGGCTGCTCGAGGTGCGCGGGGACCGGATCATCGGCAAACGGCTCGCGGGCGGGCGGCCGGTGCTGGGCATCTGCGTGGGCATGCAGATCCTGTTCGGCCGCGGCGTCGAGCACGGCGAGGAGACCGAGGGCACCGGCGAGTGGCCGGGCACGGTCGACCGGCTGCAGGCCGACGTGCTCCCGCACATGGGCTGGAACACCGTGCGCCCGCCGTCGGACTCGGAGCTGTTCGCCGGGATCGGCCCGGACGAGCGGTTCTACTTCGTGCACTCCTATGCCGCGCGGAACTGGGAGCTGGAGTCCGGGCTGCCGGGGCAGCAGCCGAAACTCACCTGGGCGCAGCACGGCGAGGACTTCGTCGCCGCGGTGGAGAACGGGCCGCTGTGGGCCACGCAGTTCCACCCGGAGAAGTCCGGGGACGCCGGTGCCGTGCTGTTGCGCAACTGGCTCGCCACGCTCTGAGCCCCGGCCGCCCTGCCTGGCCACCCGCACCGGGACGGTTCCGCCGCGCGGTTAGTCTGTGCGCGTGACTTTCACGCTCCTTCCCGCCGTTGATGTGGCCGATGGCCAGGCCGTCCGACTCGTTCAGGGCGAGGCAGGCACCGAAACGTCCTACGGCAGCCCGCTGGATGCAGCGCTGGCATGGCAGCGCGACGGCGCCGAATGGATCCACCTGGTCGACCTCGACGCGGCGTTCGGCAAGGGCAGCAACCGCGAACTGCTCGCCGAGGTCGTCGGCAGGCTCGACGTGCAGGTGGAACTGTCCGGCGGCATCCGCGACGACGCGTCGCTGGAAGCCGCACTCGGCACCGGTGCCCGCCGGGTGAACCTCGGCACCGCGGCGCTGGAGGATCCGGCCTGGACGGCGAAGGCGGTGGCCAGCTATGGCGACCGGGTGGCGATCGGCCTGGACGTGCGCATCACCGAGGCCGGGCACCGGCTGTCCGCACGCGGCTGGACCTCCGACGGCGGAGACCTGTGGGAGGTGCTGGAACGCCTTGACCGCGACGGCGCCAGCCGGTACGTGGTCACCGACGTGAGCAAGGACGGCACCCTGCGCGGGCCGAACCTCGACCTGCTGCGCGAGGTCACCGCGCGCACCGACGCACCGGTGATCGCGTCCGGCGGAGTGTCCAGTGTGGACGACCTGCGCGCGCTCGCCGGTCTGTCCGGCGACGGCGTCGAAGGCTCGATCGTGGGCAAGGCCCTGTACGCGGGCGCGTTCACGCTGCCGGAGGCGCTTGCCGCAGTGCGCTGAGCCTGCTCAGGCCGGGGTGAGGCCGATGCCGATGCTGCGTTCCCGGCCGCCGCGGAGGCGGCTGAAGAACATCGTCACGTGCGCCACCAGGCCGTATTTCCGGGCGATGAGCTTGTTGGCACGTTCGGTGCCGGCGGCGTCGAGCAGTCTCGCCTCGCCGCGGATTTCGGTGCCGTGGGTGCGGCCACGGATGTCACACGCCTGCAGCCGGACCTCGCCGCTGTTGCGGATGCGCTTGACCTTGCCCGCCTCGCGCGCCGACCACACCACCAGCTCGTCGCCGTCGGCTGCGGCCCACACCGGGGTGGGCACGGCGCGGCCGTCGCGGCGAAAAGTGGTGAGCAGGACGTACTTCTCCGCGGTCAGGCGCTCCCATTCGGACGGCATGCGCCGAGCGTAGCCCTCATTGGCCGAGCCAGCCGTAGTCCGGCGCCGAGTCGAGTTGCACGCCATCGGCCACCGCGACCAGCTCCTCCTGCGGGACCCGGCCGGAGGCGATCAGCCAGCGGCCGGAGGGCAGGTGCACTGCGACCGTCGCCTCCGCCGGGCCGGACGCGGCCAGATACGCCCCGGGAAGCCCGCGTACCCGCACCGGCACCGAACCACCGAGACCGGGGGCTCCGGCGCCGACCGTCACGCGCACTGCCACCTTGCCGGGTGCGGCCGGGCTGCTCGCGTCCAGCGCGGTGCCGCCGTCGTCGGGGTTGCTGCCGCGCACGGTCGTGGTCAGCTCGCGCAGCCCGGCAGGCAACGGTCCGAAACGGGCTTCGCCGCGGATCCGGGCGGGTTCGGCGGTCACCGAATCCGCCACCTGCTCGGCCACCTTCCGCGCGTCCGGCATCCCGTCGACCTCCGCGGTGAGCACGTGGCCGTCGTCGGGCATCCAGGTGAGTGTGGCCGCGGTGCCGGTCTCGCCGGTCACCATGCCGACCCGTCCGTGCACCACGACCTGGTCCTTCAGCGCCGAGATGCGCAACGCCGTCTGTGCCCACTCCGGGTCGGCGGTGGAGTGCGCCGCGAGCTCCACCGTGGCCGGTCCGGCGAGCCACCGCCGGACCTGCGGAGCGTGGCCGGGCCCGGCGGAGCGGTACTGCTCGGTGAAGCCGTCCGGCAGCCAATCCGGGGTGTAGTCCAGCACCGGGCGCCCCGCCGCGGGTTGTACGTCGGCGGGTACGTCCGATACGACGTTGAGCACCACCGGCACTCCGGCGGTCACCACGACCACCGCCGCGGCCACGGCGGCCAGCGTGAATCGCTGGCGACGCCGATGCCGGGCGCGGACGAGGGCGTTGCGCACTTCGTTGCCGTCCGGGGCGCGCTCGGCGAGCCGTTCGAGGCTGTCGCGCAGCAGCATCTCGGTCTCGTGCTCGCTCATTCTCGGACTCCGGTGGTGAGGGTGGCCGGCAGCGGGTGCACGCCGGCGCGGAGCGTGCCGAGCGCCCGGGAAATCTGGCTCCGCACGGTCGAAACGCCGCAGCGCAGCAGTTCGGCGATCTCGGCGTCGGTGTGGTTCTCGTAATAGCGCAGCACGATCGCGGCACGCTGCTTGCGCGGCAGGGTGGCCAGCAGGCCCAGCATCTCGTCCCGTTCGTCGTAGGCCGTGCTGGGATCGGCCTCGGGCGGGCTGAGCGAGTCGAGCACGGTGTGGGTCGAGGGCACCATCCGGCGCGCCGCCCGGCGCCGCCACGACAGGTACTCGTTGGTGATCATCCGGCGTACGTAGGTGGGCGGTGATTCGATCTTCGCCCAGCGTTCCTGCGCACGCAGCAGCACGTTCTGCACGATGTCCTGCGCCAGATGCGGATCGTCGGTGAGGACGGTCGCATAGCGCAGGAGCCCGTCGAGGCGCTCTGCCACGAAGTCGTCGAAGCCGGTGGTCACGTCACTCAGACGCGCGAGGGGCCGGTTTCGATGCATGGGATTTCAAATTCGGTTGCCGACGCCCCGCGAGGACGCTGCCGGGTCCGCAGCGGAGGTGGTGTCCGGGCACGCTCACGCGCAGGTCGACGGCTACGCTGAGGGCATGGCTGTGGCGGTGCGGGTGATTCCCTGTCTCGACGTCGACGCCGGCCGGGTCGTCAAGGGGGTCAACTTCGCCGGCCTGCGGGACGCGGGTGATCCGGTGGAGCTGGCGCGTCGCTACGACGCCGAGGGCGCCGACGAGCTGACCTTCCTCGACGTCACCGCGTCGTCCGGGAACCGGGAGACCACCTTCGACGTGGTCCGCCGCACTGCCGAGCAGGTCTTCATCCCGCTCACCGTCGGTGGCGGCGTGCGCTCGGGTGAGGACGTGAACCGGTTGCTGCGCACCGGGGCGGACAAGGTGAGCATCAACACGGCCGCGATCGAGCGCCCGGAGCTGCTGCGCGAGGCGTCCCGGCGGTTCGGCGCACAGTGCATCGTGCTGTCGGTGGACGCCCGGCGGGTGCCGGACGGCGATGAGCCGACGCCGTCCGGTTTCGAGGTGACCACGCACGGCGGCCGCCGCGGCACCGGCATCGACGCCGTGGAGTGGGCCGCGCGCGGCGAGGAGCTGGGCGTGGGGGAGATCCTGCTGAACTCGATGGACGCCGACGGCACCAAATCCGGTTTCGACCTGGAGCTGATCGGACTGGTGCGCAAGGCGGTGCGGGTGCCGGTGATCGCCAGCGGCGGTGCCGGTCGCCTCGAGCACTTCCCGCCCGCGGTACGGGCAGGTGCGGACGCCGTGCTCGCGGCCAGCGTATTCCACTTCGGACAGTTGAAGATCGGCGACGTGAAGGACACACTGCGGGCGGACGGGGTGGTCGTGCGATGACGCTCGAGGAGCAGGTCTCGGCACGGCTCAAGCGCACCGAGGACGGCCTGATCGCCGCGGTCGTCGTGGAGCACTCGACGTCCGACGTGCTGATGATGGCCTGGATGAACGACGAGGCGCTCGCCGCGACCCTGGCCACCCGCCGCGGCACCTACTGGTCCCGCAGCCGCCAGGAGCTGTGGGTGAAGGGCGAGACCTCCGGCCACGTGCAACACGTGCGAGAGGTCCGCATCGACTGCGACGGCGACACCGTGCTGCTGCGCGTGGACCAGACCGGCCCGGCCTGCCACACCGGCACGCACACCTGTTTCGACACCGAAGAACGCCTGCTGCTCGCCGAAGAAGGAGAAGCATCCCGGTGACCGTGGTCGCGAACGTGCTGGTCGGTCTCGTCGCACTGATCCACCTCTGCATCGTGGTGCTCGAGATGGTCCTGTGGACCACCCCGCGTGCCCGCGCCGCGTTCGGCACCACCGAGGCGTTCGCACGGGAGAGCAAGGCACTCGCCGCGAATCAGGGCCTCTACAACGGGTTTCTGGCGCTGGCGCTGATCTGGGGCCTGCTCGCGAGCGACCCGGCCGGCTTCCAGCTCAAGCTGTACGGCCTGGTCTGCGTGATCGTCGCCGGCCTCTACGGCGCCGCGACGGCCGCCAGGCGGATCCTGGTCGTGCAGGCGCTGCCGGGTGTGCTGGCGCTGGTGTTCCTGCTGCTCGCGCGTTGACCCGCGGCAGGGCGCTCAGTCGATGTCGCCGGTGAGGTATCGCTGCAGGGTCGGGCCCACCGCGGCGACCAGGGTGTCCACCGTGGCCGAGGCCATCGGCTCGAATCCGGCGACGTAGCGGATCAGGCCCATGCCCACGAGCTGGGAAGCGCACAGCGTGGTGCGGAATTCCGGGCGGTCGGTGCCGATGCCGCCGATCAGCTCGGCGAAGAAGCCGGAGAAGAACGAGCGCAGTGCGGAAGTTGCGACCTCGTGGCCGGTGAGGCTGCGCATGAGTGCCTGGAACTGGTTGCCGCCCGCGCCGTCCCATCGGGTCACGAAGGTGCGGGCGATCCGGAAACCCAGCTCCTCGTCCGGCCCCGCGCGCAGTTCGGGGACCAGTTCGTTCGGTGAGAACGGAAGCTTCAGCACGGCCTGTGCGAACAGCCCGTCCTTCCCGCCGAACCAGTGGTTGACCATGGCCGCGTCGACACCGGCACGGGCCGCGATGGCGCGGACCGTCGCGCGTTCGTAGCCGTTCTCGCCGAACACCGCGCGAGCGGCCGTCAGCAGTGCAGCGCGGGTGTCCTGTCCGGCCGGACGGCGGCCGCGACGGCGCGAGGTAGTGTCTTCGGTGCTCACCGGTCCATCTTGACCGGTTCGCGGCCGTAATTCAACATTGGTTGAATTCTGTCGCCCCGCCCGTCCGCCGCCGCGGCTGCCGCGGCACAATGAGGACATGGTCAGCTCAGCAGCCACCGCAGCCGGTCCCGGTGTGGTCAGCCCTTCCCGCGCCGAATTCCGCGCCCTCGCCGAAGGCCGCCGCGTGATCCCCGTGGTGCGCCGGGTGCTCGCCGACGGTGAAACGCCGCTCGGCGTGTACCGCAAGCTCGCCGCCGACCGGCCGGGCACATTCCTCTTCGAATCGGCGGAGAACGGGAAATCGTGGTCGCGCTGGTCGTTCGTCGGGGTCCGCAGCCCGGCTGCGCTCACCGTCCGCGACGGGCGTGCGGTGTGGACCGGCACGCCGCCGGTCGGCCTGCCCACCGAGGGTGACCCGCTGCAGGTGCTGCGCGAGACCGTCGAGGCGCTGCACAGCGAACCGCTGCCGGGCCTGCCCCCGCTGACCGGCGGGATGGTCGGCTACATCGGCTACGACGCGGTGCGCTGGCTGGAGAAGCTGCCCGAACTGGCCGAACGGGACCTCGACATCCCCGAGATGACCATGCTGCTGGCCACCGACCTCGCGGCGTTCGACCACCACGAGGGCACCGTCACGCTGATCGCGAACGCGGTCAACTGGGACGACTCGCCGGAACGCGTGGACGCCGCCTATGACGACGCGCTGGCCCGGCTGTCGGCGATGACCGTGGAACTGGGCGTGCCGGCGCCGCCCACGGTGGCGACGTTCAGCCGTCCGTCGCCGGAGTTCGTCCGCTGCCGCACCAAGGAGGACCACCACGTCGCCATCGAGAAGGCGGTGGAGGCGATCAAGGCGGGCGAAGCGTTCCAGGTGGTGCCTTCGCAACGGTTCGAGATGGAGACCGGTGCCGACGCACTGGACGTCTACCGCGTGCTGCGCACCTCGAACCCCAGCCCGTACATGTACCTGCTGCGGCTGGACGGGTTCGACATCGTCGGTTCGAGCCCGGAGGCACTGGTCACGGTGCGCGACGGACGCGCGACCACGCATCCGATCGCAGGCACCCGCTGGCGCGGCGCGGACCCGGAGGAGGACGCGCAGCTGGCGAAGGACCTGCTGGCGGACGGCAAGGAACGGGCAGAGCATCTGATGCTCGTCGACCTCGGCCGCAACGACCTCGGCAAGGTCTGCAAACCGGGCACCGTGCGGGTGGTCGACTTCTTCCAGATCGAGCGCTACAGCCACGTGATGCACATCGTGTCCACGGTGACCGGTGAGCTGGCCGAGGGCCGCACCGCCTTCGACGCCGTCGCGGCCTGCTTCCCGGCGGGCACGCTGTCGGGTGCGCCGAAGGTGCGTGCGATGGAGCTGATCGAGGAACTGGAACCGGTACGCCGCGGCCTGTACGGCGGAGTGGTCGGCTACCTGGACTTCGCCGGCGACGCCGACACCGCAATCGCGATCCGCACCGCACTGATGCGCGACGGGGTCGCCTACGTCCAGGCAGGCGGCGGCGTGGTGGCCGATTCGGTCGCGGACTACGAGGACACCGAATCGCTGAACAAGGCCCGCACGGTGCTGTCCGCGGTAGCCGCCGCCAACACCATGACCCCGGCAGGCCACCTGAACCCAGCCGAGGACGCGGCTGGTGTCTGAGCAACCGGAACCCCCGCCCCGCCCCAGCCCACCACCAAACCCAGCGGCCGCGGCCCCGACTGGCCCACCGGACCCCGCCGGGCCGACCGCCCCCGCCGGGACCCCGGGTCCCGCCGTGGTGCCGGACCGTACTGGGTCGCCGGACCGGGTTGGGGCATCGGATCCCGCCGGGCCGACCGATCCCGCCGGGACCCCGGATCCCGCCGTGGTGCCGGATCGTGCTGGGTCGCCGGACCGGGTTGATGCATCGGACCCCACCGCGGAGACGGACCTGACCGCGGCGCGAAACTCGCCCCCGGCGCCCACCTCCGAAACCCCCGCCGGCGCAGCTGCACAGCGGCAGGACGAGGCGCCCTCCGGCCCCCTCGCGCCCTCGGCCACCCGCAACGACCCCGCCCGTCCGCAGGATGACCGCGCCCTTTCGCGCGGTGAGCCCGCCCTTTCGCGCGATGAATCGGCCCCTTCGCAGGGCGACTCCGCCCTTTCGCGCGACGACTCCGTCCGTTCGCAGGATGACGGTGCCCCTTCGCAGGACGAACCCGCCCTTTCGCGCGGTGCCTCGGCTCGTCCGGTTGCGGAGGACGTCACCGCTGCCACCGGTGGGTCTGCGTCATCCCCGGCCGAGCCGGGCGGGCGTTCCTCGAAGCGTCCACTGTGGACGATGATACTGGCCCTCCTCCTCGGTGCGCTCGCGTTGTGGGGTGCTTCCCGGCTGGTGTGGTTCGCCGAGTTTCGCGACGAAGGGGTTCGCGGGGTCGTGCAGTACACCGAGAACGGTGCACAGCGCGCCACCGCGCTCGTGCCGCTCGCGTTGCTCGCGCTGGCCGGGGTCGCCGGGGTGATCGCCACCGGCGGGTGGGCTCGGCGGCTGCTCGGTGTGGTGCTCGTACTGGCCGGGGCCGCCGGGGTCTGGAGCGGGGTGACCGGCGTTCACTTCGGGTCCGGGCCGGGGTTGCCCGGCACCGAAATCCTGCTCGGGCACGGGCTTGCCACGCTGGGCGGAATTCTCGTGGCCCTCGGCGGGTTGGCAGCGGTCAAGTGGGCGGGCACCGCGAAGCGGCTCGGCGCGCGGTATTCCGCGCCCGGCGCGAAACGGGTGCGCCGTGATCCGGACACCGAGTTGTGGGAGGCACTTTCCGGCGGCACCGATCCGACCGACCCTGCCGGGCAACCCGGAACGGGTCGCTCTTCGAGCGGGGGTTAGCATCGTTTCGGCGGGAAGGGGAAGGTTTTTGTGAGCGAGCTTGCGAGTGAACCCAGGAGTTCGGCACGGGGTGGGGGCGCCCGGTGAGCGTGCTCGAAGACATCGTCGCCGGCGTGCGGGAGGACCTCGCACAGCGGGAATCCGTGCTGCCCTTCGACGAATTGAAGGCCAAGGCGGCGCAGGCCGCGCCCCCGCGTGACGTGATGACCGCGCTGCGCGAGTCCGGGATCGGCGTGATCGCCGAGGTGAAGCGGCGCAGCCCGTCCAAGGGCGACCTCGCCCCGATCCCCGACCCCGCGGAGCTGGCCAAGGACTACCAGGACGCCGGCGCCCGCGTGATCAGCGTGCTCACCGAGCAGCGCCGGTTCGGCGGATCGCTGGCCGACCTCGACGCGGTGCGCGCCGCGGTGGACGTCCCGGTGCTGCGCAAGGACTTCGTGGTCAGCCCGTACCAGGTGCACGAGGCACGGCTGCACGGCGCGGACATGGTCCTGCTGATCGTCGCCGCGCTGGAGCAGAACGCGCTCGCCGCGCTGCTCGATCGCGTCGAATCGCTCGGCATGACCGCGCTGGTGGAGATCCACAACGCCGAGGAAGCCGATCGCGCGCTCGAGGTGGGCGCGAAGGTCATCGGCGTGAACGCCCGCAATCTGCACACTCTCGAAGTGGACCGGGACGTGTTCTCCCGTCTCGCCCCCGGCCTGCCGATGGAAGTGTTCAAGGTCGCCGAGTCCGGTGTGCGCGGCCCCGGTGACCTGATGTCGTATGCGGGGCACGGCGCGGACGCGGTGCTGGTCGGCGAGGGCCTGGTCGCTTCGGGTGACCCGAAGGGCGCCGTGGTCAAGCTGGTCACCGCCGGTTCGCATCCGGCGTGCCCGAGGCCGTCGCGGTGACCGGAGAGCACCACCGGCACGACCCGGACGAGCGCGGTTACTACGGCCCGTACGGCGGCCGGTTCATGCCGGAGGCGCTGATCGGCGTGGTCGACGAGGTTGCGGCGGAGTACGAGAAGGCCCGCCACGACCCGGACTTCACCGACGAGCTGCACCGGCTGCTGAACGACTACGCGGGCAGGCCGTCGCTGCTCACCGAGGCCAAGCGGTTCGGCGAGCACGCCGGCGGTGCACGGGTGTTCCTCAAGCGCGAGGACCTCAACCACACCGGCTCGCACAAGATCAACAACGTGCTGGGCCAGGCGCTGCTCACCAAGCGGATGGGCAAGAAGCGGGTGATCGCGGAGACCGGCGCCGGTCAGCACGGCGTGGCCGCGGCCACCGCGTGTGCGCTGCTCGATCTCGAATGCATCGTCTACATGGGCGAGGTGGACGTCGAGCGGCAGGCGCTCAACGTCGCGCGGATGAAGCTGCTGGGCGCCGAGGTCGTTGCGGTCAAGACGGGTTCGCGCACGCTCAAGGACGCGATCAACGAGACGCTGCGCGACTGGGTCGCCAACGCCGACACCACGCACTACGTGTTCGGCACCGCGGCAGGGCCGTACCCGTTCCCGATGATGGTGCGCAACTTCCACCGCGTCATCGGCGAGGAGGCCCGCGCGCAGATCCTGGAGAAGGCCGGACGGCTGCCGGACGTGGTGGCCGCGTGCGTCGGCGGCGGTTCGAACGCGATCGGCATCTTCTCCGGTTTCTACGACGATCCGGATGTGCGGCTGGTCGGGCTGGAGCCCGGCGGCGAGGGCGTCGACGGTATCCGGCACGGCGCCACGCTCACCAAGGGCAGCCCCGGCAACCTGCACGGCGCGATGTCGTACCTGCTGCAGGACGAGGACGGCCAGACCGTGGAGTCGCACTCCATCTCGGCCGGGCTGGACTACCCCGGCGTCGGCCCGGAACACTCCTGGCTCAAGGACACCGGGCGTGCCGAATACCGCCCGGTCACCGACGCCGAGGCGATGGACGCCTTCCGGTTGCTCTCGCGCACCGAGGGCATCATCCCGGCGATCGAATCGGCGCATGCGCTGGCAGGCGCCCTGGTGCTGGGCCGTGAGCTGGGACCGGAGGGCCTGATCGTGGTCAACCTCTCCGGGCGGGGCGACAAGGACATGGACACCGCGGCGAAGTGGTTCGGGCTCGTGGACGGGGAGGACAAGTGAGCGGCCTCGACGAGCTGTTCGCGGCGACGCGGGCGGAACACCGGGCTGCGCTCATCGGCTACCTGCCCGCCGGGTTCCCGACCGTGGCAGGGTCGAAGGATCTGCTGGCCGCGACGGTCGACGGTGGCGCGGACCTGGTCGAGGTCGGCGTGCCGTACTCCGATCCGGTGATGGACGGGCCCACCATCCAGGCGGCCGCCGAGGCGGCGCTGGACGGCGGCTTCCGGCTGAAGCAGCTGTTCGAGGTCGTCGAGTCGGTGTCCGCGCGGGGCGGCCGGGCCGTGGTGATGACCTACTGGAACCCGGTGCACCGCTACGGTGTGGACGCGTTCGCCCGCGACCTCGCCTCGGCAGGCGGCCTCGGCATGATCACCCCGGACCTGATCCCGGACGAGGCGCAGGAGTGGACCGCGGCCTCGCAGGCCTACGGGCTGGACCGGATCTTCCTGGTCGCGCCGTCCTCGTCGGAGGAACGGCTCGCGAAGACCACCGCCGCGGCCTCCGGCTTCGTCTACGCCACGGCGGTCATGGGCGTCACGGGCGCCCGCGACACGGTCGGCGTGCACGCGGAGGACCTGGTCCGCCGCACCCGGGCACACACCGAACTGCCGATCGGGGTCGGTCTCGGCGTCCGATCCCGCGAGCAGGCTGCCAAGGTGGCCGGCTTCGCGGATGCGGTCATCGTCGGATCCGCCCTGGTCACCGCGGCCGCCCACGGTCCGGACGGGGTACGCGGGCTGGCCGGTGAACTCGCCGAAGGCGTGCGCGAGGCCGTCACCCCGGCCTGAGGATCGCCCTCCGCCGGCTCGCGGCGCCGAAACTGTCGGTGGTCGCTCGTACTCTCTCGGTATGCAGAGGAACCGAGAGGGACACGACCGGACAAGACAGATCGGGCCCGGCGCGAGACCGGGCGCGGGCGGAGGTGGACCGCCGTAGTTTCGCGGGCAGCTGCCGGGGCTTGCGTGAGCAGTTTCCGTGGCTTCGTGGGCGGTTGGCCTGGCTTCGCGGCCGGTTGTACGCATCGTGTACGGCACGCGTGCACCGTGCCGGGCATGGCTTTCGACATCGGGCAACTGCCTCGGCGGACGTTCCTGCGTGGTGTGGCAGGTGTCAGTGCCGCGGCGGCCGGGCTCGTGCTGCCGGGGATGGCGTCGGCCGCGGACGAGCCGCGGATCTACCGCTGCGCCGAGTGGGGCGCCCGCCCGCCTGCGGAGCCGCTCACCACGCTCGACCATCCGGCCGATCGGGTGCTCATCCACCACATCGCGTGCCCCAACAGCACGGACTACTCACTCGCACACGCATTCCAGGTGGCGCGTGACGATCAGGCCGACCATATGGACAACAACGGCTGGTCCGACACCGGCCAGCACTTCACCGTCACCCGCGGCGGCTACCGGCTGGAAGGCAGGCACGGCAGCCTCGACGCGCTGCGCAGTGGCACGAAGATCGTCCGCGCCGCGCACTGCCCCGGCCAGAACGACAACGCGATCGGCATCGAGAACGAAGGCACTTACACGGAGGTGGAACCACCCGAGGCACAGTGGGAATCGCTGGTGGTGTTCGTGGCGCACGTGTGCCGCCAGTACGGCATCCCGGCCGAGGAGATCAACGGCCACCGCGACTACTACAACACCGATTGTCCAGGCGACAAGCTGTACGCCCGGCTGCCCGAACTCCGGTCCCGCGTCGCACAGGAACTGACCGGCTGACCCTGGGAAACAGGCTTCCGGCCGGCGAGAGACGGGAACGCGGCAACCTGCACACCCTCGAAGTGGACCGGGACGTGTTCTCCCGTCTCGCCCCCGGCCTGCCGATGGAGGTGTTCAAGGTCGTCGAGTCCGGCGTGCGCGACGCCGCCGACCTGATGTCGTATGGCGGTGCACAGCGCGGGTGCGGCGCCGGCCGGCGAGCGCCTGGTCGCTTCGGCTCGTGGTGAGCTGGGTTGGGTGAACGGAGCTGTGGCGGGCCGGGTTGGGGCGAGTGAGGCCGGTTGTACGGCGCGGGCGCCGTGGGTTGCTGGTGGTGTGATTGAGGTGGGTTGCTGGTGCTGCGGTGGTTGTGGGTTGCTGGTGCTGCGGCGACCGCGGACCGTAGTGGCCTAGTGGCCTAGTGGCCTAGTGGCCTAGTGGCCTAGTGGCCTAGTGGCCTAGTGGCCTAGTGGCCCAGTGGCCCGGTGCGGTCCCGGTGCGGTTGGTGGCGCGGTGTGGTCGGTAGTGGTCGGTAGTGGTCGGGGTGCTGTGGTCCGGTGTGGTGGTTGATGGTTGTGCAACGGTCAGGGTTCTGGTGGTGCCGAGGTCGCGAGGTGCCATGGCGCGGGCGCGCTCAGTGGTGGTCTGGCGTGGTCGTCGTTGGTGGGTCGGTCGGCGGGTGGTCGTGTGGTGGCCCGGGTCGCGGTGGCCCGCAGTGGTGGTTGCGGGTTGTGGTGGCCGGGTGTTGTGGGTGGTGGCAGTCGTGGTGGCTCCCCTCGTGTGGTTCGTGGGCTGTGGTGGGGTTGGCGATCGGCGTTGGGAGGTGTGGTCGGCTGGTCAGTGCAGCCAGCGCATCACCGTGCACAGTTCGTCGGGGGAGAGGGTGCCCAGTTCGGCCAGTTCGGCGCGGCGGATGTCCATCAGGGTCGTGGCCAGCTGGGGGCCGAAGGATCCGGGGAGGACGTCGTCCGCTTCGAATGCGGTGACGGCTTCGGCCAGGGATCTCGGCAGGCGCGTGACGCCGGCGGCAGCTGCGGCAGCCGGGTCGAGGGTGCCCGGGTCCACGTCGACCGGGGCGGGCAGCGTTGCGCCCGTGTCGAGGCCCGCCATGCCTGCGAACAGCACGGCGGCCACCACGAGGTACGGGTTGGCGGTGAGGTCGAAGCACTTCACCTCCAGGTTCGCCGCCGTCTCGCGTTGACCGGCCGCACCGCGGATCAGCCGGAGTGGTGCTTCGCGGTTTTCCAGTCCCCACGCGGTGAACACGCCTGCCCAGTGGTGGGGTTCCAGGCGCAGGTAGCTGATCACCGACGGCGCACCCACCGCGAGCAGCGCGGGCAGCCGGATGAGGATCCCGGCGCCGAACGACGCTGCGGTGCCGGTGAGTCCGAAGGTTCCGGTTCCGCCCGCGCACAGGTTCCGTTCACCGTCCCACAAGCTCAGGTGCAGATGTCCGCCGTTGCCCACGCCGCCGGGGGCGAACTTCGGCGTGAACGACGCCCGCAGCCCGTGCGCGGCACTGACCGTGCGCACGGTTTCCCGGGTCAGCACCGCCAGGTCTGCCGCGCGCACCGGATCCGTTGCGGTGACTGACAATTCGAACTGACCCGCGGCGTACTCGGGGTGGATCTGCGCCACCTCGACATGTTGACTGTCCAAAGCGGACACCAATGCGCGGAGGTAACCGGCCTGTGCGCTCAGCCGCGAGTAGCCGTACGCCGGCCCCGCCAGCGGCGCCCCGTCCGCGTCCGCCACCACCCATTCGAGCTCGAACGCCATCCGCGCAGACAACCCGCGCGCGGCAAGCCGTCCGACTGCCGCGTCGGCGAGTCCCCGCGCGTCCTGCGGATGCGGCTGCCCGTCCTGGTCGTACTTCAGCACCGGCGCCCAAGCCCACCCGGGTTGCGCGGCGAGCACGGTGAGCGCGTCGAGGTCGGGATGCAGCCGCAGATCGCCCACCGGGCCGGGCGAATGCGCGCCGGTGGCGATCGTATCAGTGCAGAGGAAGAAGTCGAACGAGTTCGACGCCCCGACACCCCACGCCGCCGCCTCGGCGAGCCGCCCCACAGGAACGGCCTTGACTCGCGAAATCCCGGAGTTGTCCACGAACGTCAGCGCGACCAGCTCCACCCCGTCGCGCGCCAACCGCCCCGCAACGTCCGCCCCCCGCCCGGCGAGCCGCGCCCGATCGAGCCGAACACCCGGGTCCGATGCCCCACCGGGGTCGGACGCTGGTGGGTTGGGCTGCGGTGTGGTTCCGGTGGGGTGTGCTGGGTCTGGCTCCAGTGAGTGTGGGCGCTGTGGTGTCCCGCCGGGGTCGGATGCTGGTGGGTTGGGCTGCGGTGTGGTTCCGGCGGGTTGCACCGCGTCGGGCGCTGCCGAGTGCGGGTGTCGTGGTGTCGCAACGGGATCGGTGGGGTCGATTGCTCTCGATCCTGGGTGGGCCGGTGTTCCGGTGGGGCGCGCCGGGAACGGTTGCGTCGAGTGTGGGTGCAGTGGGGCCCGGCCGGGATCGGTTGGGCCAGGCGCTGGTGGGTTCGGGCGGGAAGCCGTTCCGGCGGCAGGCGCCGGATCCGGTGGTGCCGAGTGGTGCGGTGCCCCGCCCGGATCGGTTGGGTCGGATGCCGGTGGGCTTGGGTGGGGTGTGGTTCCGGTGGGTCGCGCCGGGGCTGGGTGTTGTGGTGTCACAACGGGATCGGTCGGGGCAGGTGCTGCCGGGTGCGGGTGTTGTGGTGCGGCTGCGGCGGGATGTGCCGGGGCCGGTTCCGTGAAGGCCGGGTGTGGCGTGCGGCGGAAACCGTCCACGCCGGAGCCTGGCGCCGGTGGTGGGCTGGGTTTGGTGGATGGGAGTGGTTCAGGTGGTGGGCCGGGTTTGGCGGACGCGAGCGGTTCAGGTGGTGGGCTGGGTTTGGTGGGCGGGGGCGGTCCAGGCGGTGGGGCGGGCTCCGGGGCGGTGGTCGGGTCCGGTGGGGTTCGCCGGGGTGGTTGGGGGTCGGCCGGAGGCTGGCTCATCGTGCTCCCGCGAGGTTCACTGGGTGCTTCCGCGTTTCCGTCGTGAAGGAGCGCATCGTGTCAGACTTCGCGGAAGGCCGTCCAGCGGAGCGCACCGGAGCCACCGGGCCCACCGGCCCGCCGAAGTTGCGGCGGACACTTTCGGTCTGGCAGGCGGTCGGGCTGTCCGTTGCGCTCATGGCACCGAGCATGGCGGCCAACATCAACCCCCAGCAGACCGCGGCCGCGGCCGGGCGGGCGGTGCCGTTGGCGTTCCTGCTGTCCGCGGCCGGGGTGCTGCTCGTCGCGTACGGATTTGTCCGGCTCTGCCAGTACTACCAGCATGCCGGCTCGGTCTACGCGTTCGTCGGCGCGACGCTGGGCCCGCGCGCCGGAGCTGTGTCCGGTATCGGGCTGCTCGGCACCTACACCTTCTACGCCGTGGTCACCAGCTCCGCCGCGGGCACGCTCGGCACGGCCTTCCTCACGCACGTCGGCATCTGGCCGGATCCGCCGTGGTGGGGCCCGTTCGTGCTGACCGCCGCCGCGCTCGCCGGCAGCTGGCTGCTCGCGGTCGCACCGGCGAAACGCGGCACCAGCACGCTGCTCGCCGTCGAAGGCGCCACCATCGCGCTCATCCTCCTGGTCACCGTGGTGATCCTGGTCCGGCTGCTGTCCGCGGATGCCCCGTCCGGCCGGTTCACCTGGCAGGTCTTCGTTCCCGACACCGGTGTCTCCGGGGTTTTCCTCGGCGCGGTGTTCGGTTTCCTGTCCTTCGCCGGGTTCGAGGCCGCCGCCACGCTCGGCGAGGAGACCCGCGATCCGCGCCGCAACATCCCGCGCGCCATCCTCGGCACGGCCATCTTCGGCGGCGCCTACTTCGTGGTCGTGACCGCGGTGGAGATGATGGCCTTCGGCGGCGACGCCACCGCTTTCCACGGCTCGTCCTCGCTGCTCGGCGACCTCGGCAGCACGTTCGTCGGCTCCTGGGCCGGTGACGTGATCAGCGTCGGCGCCGCGATCAGCGCGTTCGGCTGCTGCCTCGCCTGCGTGGTCGGCGGCTCACGGCTGCTGTTCGCACTGGGCCGGGACGCCTTCGACGGACGCGGCATCGGCCGGCTTTCCGGCAAGGGCACGCCGGTCGCGGCCGTCACCGCGGTGGCGCTGGGCGCGGCCGTGATCATCTTGGTGTGCGCGGTTTTCTTCGGCGCAACCGCGGCCGACACCTTCTCCTGGGCAGGCTCGATCGGCACGCTCATCCTGCTGGTGATCTACGTGCTCACCACGCTCGGCGCGATCCTGCTGCTCTTCGTCCGGCGGAAGATGCGCGTTCCGTGGTGGCAGCTGGTCTTCCCGCTCGGTGCACTCGCGCTGCTCGGCTACACCGTCTACGTCAACGTCGTGCCCTATCCCACCGACGGCCCGGCGCGCTGGTTCCCGGTGGTGGCCGGCGCGGTGCTGGTGCCGGCGGTGCTCGTGGTCGTCCTGGCACCCGGCTTCGCTCGTAGGGTGGGGGCAAAGCTCGCCGAGGGAGGCGTATGACCGCACTGCTGGACTTCGTGGCCGAGTTGCCGCTGATCGACCACCACTGCCACGGCGTCGTGCCCCGTGACGTCGACCGGGACGGGTTCGAGCGGATGCTCACCGAGGCGGACACCGTTTCCCCGCTCGGTGTGTCCTTGTTCGACTCGCTCATCGGCCTCGCCGTGCGGGCACGCTGCGCGCCGGTGCTGGACCTGCCGAAACACGCAACGGCAGAGGACTACCTCACGCGCCGCGGCGAACTGGGTGCGGACGAGGTCAACCGGCGGTTCCTGCGCGGCACCGGCACCACGGATTTCCTGCTCGACGGCGGTTTCCTGGCGGCCTCCCTGACCACCACGGCCGAATTCGCACAGCTGTCGGGCGCCCGCGCGCACGACGTCGTGCGGCTGGAGCAGGTGGCCGAGGACGTAGTCCGCGCCGGGACCACCGCGGCCGGATTCGCCGCGGACTTCGACGCCGAGCTGACAAGTCGTGCGAACGGCGCGGTGGGGGTCAAGTCGATCGCGGCGTACCGGGTCGGGCTCGAACTGTCCGGTGCACGGCCGGCGCCGGTCGAGGTCTCCGATGCCGCGGGTCGCTGGCTCGCCAGGGTCGACGCCGGGGAGCCGGTCCGGCTGGCCGACGAAGTCCTGCACCGGCACCTGGTGTGGGCCGGCATCGACCGCGGGTTGCCGGTGCAGTTCCACGTCGGCTACGGCGACTCCGACGTCGACCTGCACCGCTGCGATCCGCTCCTGCTCACCGGTCTGCTGCGTGCCACCCGCGCCAGCGGCGTCCCGATCCTGCTGCTGCACAACTACCCGTTCCACCGTGGCGCGGCCTACCTCGCGCAGGTCTTCGAGCACGTCTTCGCCGACGTCGGCCTCATCACGCACAACGCCGGTTCCCGCGCGCCCGCGATCCTCGCCGAAATGCTGGAGCTGGCGCCGTTCGGCAAGCTGCTGTTCTCGACCGACGCGTTCGGCCTCGCCGAGCTCCACCACCTCGGCACCGCCCTGTTCCGCAAGGGACTGTCCGATTTCCTGCGTGCCGCGCTCACCGCCGACGAACTGTCCGAAGTGGACGCAATCCGGCTCGCCCGGCTGGCCGGGTACGAGAACGCGGCCCGGATCTACCGGCTGGAGCCCCGATGACCGAATTCCCGATCCGCTGGCGCGCGGCGCTGGCCGACGAACTGCCCGCCGCGATCGAGCTGCGGCACCGGCTGCACGCCGATCCGCGCGGTTCCGGCGAGGAGGAGGACACCGCGCGTCTGGTCACCGCGGCGATCGGAGCAGGCGAGGGCGAGCGCGCGGCCAAGACCGGCAGGCTGATCGACCTGCCGGGGGAACACCCGGGGCCCGCGGTGGCGCTGCGCGCGGAAATGGACGCGCTGCCGGTGACCGAACGGACCGGCGTGCCGTGGGCGTCGAGGTCGGGCCTGATGCACGCGTGCGGTCACGACGTGCACCTCGCGGCATTGGTCGCGGTGTGCCGCGCGGCGCAGCGGGCCGGCGTGCCGAAGCCGATCGTCGCGGTGCTCCAGCCGCGTGAGGAGACGTCGCCGTCCGGTGCGCAGGACCTGGTCGAGTCAGGGGCGCTGGAAGCGCACGACGTGGACACCGTGATCGGCGCGCACGTCCAGCCCCGGCTGCCCTACGGAGTCGTCTCGGCCGCGCCGGGGCCGGTGAACGCGTCCACCGACGAGTTCGAGATCGTCCTGCGCGGGCAGGGCGGGCACGCCGGTTACCCGCACCTGCTGCGCGATCCGGTACTGGCGCTGAGCCAGCTCGTGGTGAGCCTGCAGCAGGTGGCCAGCCGGCGGATCGACCCGGTGCACGGCGCGGTCTGCACGGTCGGCCGGATCCAGGCGGGTACGGCCGCGAACGTGGTGCCCAACAGCGCGTCCGCGCTCGGCTCGCTGCGGCTGATGCGGGGCAGCGACCGGGAGCGTGCGCTGGAAGTGCTCGCCGAGATCGTGCACGGCACGGCGCAGGCCTACGGCTGCACCGCCGAGCTGCAGATCAGCCCGTGCGAACCGGTGCTGGTGAACGATCCCGCGCTCGCCGCCGCAGCACAGGACTGGCTGTTGCGCGGCGGCGCCGACCTCGACGTGGACTTCCGTTCGTTCGGCGCGGACGACTTCGCGCACTACTGCGGCGGCGGGATGCGCGGGCTGATGCTCTTCGTCGGCCTCGGCGACACGGCCGGTGCGCGGAGCCTGCACGACGAGCTGTTCCTGCCGGGGGACGACGCGGTCGGGCAGGTCGCGGAAGCGCTGCTCGCGGGGTACCTCGCCGCGGCGTCCGGACCGGAGTACCCGGAGCTGCCCACGGCCGGTTCGTGACCACAGCTTCGGGGTTTTCTTCGGCGGCTCCCTGACCACAGCCGTACGCCGACGCGCTACGGTGGCCGCGTGTATTCCGCAGCCTTCCTGGCCACGATCCCGAGCCCCGACCGCGGGGTCTGGCACCTGGGACCGATCCCGATCCGTGCCTACGCGCTCTGCATCATCGCCGGCATCATCGTGGCGATCTGGTGGGGCGAACGACGTTGGGTGGCCCGCGGCGGCACCAAGGGCACGGTGCTCGACGTCGCCGTGTTCGCCGTGCCGTTCGGCCTGGTCGGCGGCCGGATCTACCACGTCGTCACCGATCCCGAGCTGTACTTCACCGCCGGGCGGAACCCGTGGAACGCGTTCGCCATCTGGGACGGCGGGCTCGGCATCTGGGGGGCGATCGCGCTCGGCGGGGTCGGCGCCTGGATCGCCTGCCGTCGCAAGGGCGTCCCGCTGCCGGCGCTGGCCGACGCGATCGCGCCGGGCATCGTCGCCGCACAGGCCATCGGGCGGCTCGGCAACTACTTCAACCAGGAGCTCTACGGCGCGCACACCGATCTGCCGTGGGGGCTGGAGATCTACCAGCGGTTCAACCCGGCCAACCCGGACGATGCGCTCAACGGGGTCGCGACCGGGCACATCCCGCTGCCGGACAGCCCGGTGCACCCCACGTTCCTCTACGAGCTGATCTGGAACCTGCTCATCGCGGCGCTCGTGGTGTGGGCCGACCGCCGGTTCAAGCTCGGCCACGGCCGTGCCTTCGCGCTGTACGTCGCCGGCTACACCGTGGGCCGCTGCTGGATCGAGCTGATGCGCACGGACACCGCCAACCACATCCTCGGCCTGCGGGTCAACGTGTGGACCTCGATCCTGGTCTTCGCCGGAGCCGCGGTGTACCTGGTCCTGGCCGGCCGCCGCGGCCCCCGCGAGATCCCGGAATCCTTGCGCAGCAAGGACGATGAGCGCAACGCACCGGACACTGCGGACGAGCCCGGGTCCACTTCGGACGCTGAGACCGCGGACGAGGTGGGCGCGTCGGCCACGCCGGAAGCGGACCGCGAAGCCAGGGACGAGGTGGGCGCGTCGGCCACGCCGGAACGCGAGAAGCCCGCCGACTCCTGACATCCACCGCAACGCAGGAGGGGCCCCGGCCGGTACCTGGCCGGGGCCCCTCCTGCATTGCCGGGCTAGCTGAGGTACGAACCGCCGAAGTAGTCGTCGTCGGAGTCCGGCGGGTCGTCCCGCTTGCGTCGTGACGGCGGTGGCGCGGGCCGCGACGGCGGGGTGTCCCGATCGGCGATCGGGTTGTCGAAGTCGTCGTCACGGTTGCGCCGCTCGGTCAGCGGGCTGGCGAACTCGTCGTCCGGGTCCTGCTCGGGCGCGCGGTGCCGGGACGGCGGCGGCCCTGGCGTCGCCGGGGGCTGCTCCGGGTGGTGCTGCTCGCTCGAGGACGGGTGGTCCGGCTGCGAGCTGCTGCGCAACGGGTCTTCGCTGGAGTAGCCCTTCGGCGCCTCCTGCTGCGGGGCGTACCCGGACCGGCCGCGGTCGTCGAGCAGGCTGCCGCCGGACGGGCTGCCGGTGCGAGCCTCGAGCAGCTCCTCCGGTGGCACGCCGTCGCGCAGCTCGTCGTACATCTCCTTCGCTTCGCCGAGCCTGCCCGAGGCCAGTTCGCGCACCTCCGGATCGGCGAACGCGCGCCCGGCGGCGACGTCCTCCCAGGACAGTTCTCCGGCGTCGACCTTCCGCTTGATCAGCCGCAGCTCGGGCGGCGCGTCCGGACGGGACGCGGCGGCCTTCAGTGCGGCGATCCGCTCCGGGGTGTCGGGCTTCTTCACCGGCGGCAGCTTGATCTTCTCCAGATCTTTCAGCAGCTGCCGCGATTTGCTGATGGTGCGGTCGAGCGTGGACTCGGCCTCACGGATCTCCGGCGTCTTCCACGCGTCTTCCGACATGGGCCCCGACATTCGGTACTACCTCCTCAGTCGTCGATCCGGCCGCTGATCCGGCCGGTTCCGGACCGCGCCGGCGTGCGCTCCGGCGTGGGCTCGGGAGTGCGGGCGGGCGGTTCGCCGGACGGGCGGTTCCCGTTGTCGGAGGACCGGTTCCCGTTGTCCGAGGAGCGGTTCCCGTTGTCCGACGACGAATCGTCGCTGCTGTTCTCCCGCTCCTGGCGCCGGTTCTCGTTCTCGTCGTGCTGCTTGTTCGACTCTTCTACGCCCTTGTCCGCGGTCTCCCCGATGTCATTGACGTCGCCGACGATATCGCCCGCGTTGTCCTTGATGTCCTTCACATCGCCGCCGATGTTCTTGGCGATGTCCACCGCGTCGCCGATGGAGTGGATGTCCTTGATCTTCGCCAGCTGCGAACCGATGTCCTTGATCGAGTTCCACAGATCGCCGACCTTCTCGATGATGTCGGTGATCATGTCGATGATCGAGATCAGCGCGTTGATCAGCGGCAGCAGTTCGGACAGTGCGGTGATCGCGTCGGCGACCCAGCCCGCGATCGGCACGCATGCCTCGGCCGCCATCACCAGCAGCCGGTCGATCAGGCTCTTGAGCAGGTCGAGCGCTTTCGCGGCGAGCTTCTTCGAGGTGTCCGCGAGCAGGTCGAAGCCTTTCGCGATCAGCTCGGCGATGCCCGCCTCCGCGGTCAGCCCGGCCCGCCAGCCGAGGTCGACGTAGGCCTTGTGCGCCGTCGCGGCGAGTCCGGTCCAGCTCTCGCCGAGGACGCCCTCGTTGGACACCATCACCGCGGAGAACGCCTTCATCGACTCGGCGATGTTGCGCCAGGCCTCGCCGTCCGCGGTCATCTTCGAGAAGTCGCCGGTGAGCGGTTCGATGAACTGCTGGGTCAGCGTGGTGCCGGTGAACTTCTGGTACACCCACTCGACCGCTATCACCTCGACGCCCGCGTCCTTGATCAGGTCCTGGACGTCGTCGCCGGAGGTGTCCTCCGGCGGCTGCAGGGACTCGGTGATCGAACCGCCGTTGTCGTAGCCGCCGGGTCCGGTGCTTCCGCCGCCCCCGCCACCGTCTCCGCCACCCTGCGAATCGCCGCCGCCGGAGTCCCCGCCGCCGTCTTCCCCGTCCTGACCGTCTTCGCCGTCCTCGCCGTCCTCGCCGTCCTGACCGTCTTCTCCATCGCGGCCGTCCTGACCGTCTTCCCCGTCGCGGCCGTCCTGACCGTCTTCGCCGTCCTGGCCGTCGCGGTTCCGGCTGCCGGTCTGGCTGTCGTCGCCGCTGGGGCTGGTGCCCTCGCCGCCGGGGGTGGTGTTGTCACCGGTGTGCGAGCCGGTGTCCGAGCCCGTGGGTGACCCGGTCTGTGACCCGGTGTCCGAGCCGGTCGGCGACCCCGTGTGCGAGCCGGTCTGTGAACCGGTGTCCGAGCCGGTGTGCGAGCCCGTGTGCGAGCCGGTCTGTGAGCCGGTGTGCGATCCCGTGTCCGACCCGGTGTGTGAACCGGTGTGCGATCCCGAGTGCGACCCGCTGTGCGAGCTGTGCGACCCGCTGTGGTGCCTGGCCATGTCCTTCCCCCTCCTCAGACCTGGGTACCGCTGCCGATGTCGTCGGCTTTCATGCCGAACTGGGCGAGGATCGTCGCGGTGTTGTCGTCGTGCTTGGCGTAGTGGTCGGCGGCGGCGGTCATGCCCTGGCTCAGCGAGGTGAGCCGCTCGTCGCCGAACTTCAACGTTTCGCCGTACAGGTTGCCGACGAGGTCGACGACCGGTTGCAGCACCGTGAACAGGCCGGTGAAACCGGACTTGTCGCAGGCGGTGTCCTTCATGTAGTCCCTGATCTTGGAGACCACGTCGTGCAGGCCGTCCACCGCCTGGGCGTAGTCCCGCATCGACTGCGGGTCCACCTCGAACGAAGACACTGGGAAACCCCTCCCCGAGAGCACTCTTGGTTGCCGAACACTATGACAGTGGACGGCGACGCTCGGTCTGCGGTTCCGCGAATTTCCCCGACTTGAGCAGGGCGAACAGGGCAAACGGGGCAAAGCGGGCGAGGGGGTCACGGCGCGTACCGGATCGGCCGCGGGGGACGTATGCTGCGGGGAGGCGAACCAGCGCGGCCCCATCAGGAACTACGTCGTTCCGCGCAGCCGGATCGTTACCGTTCGGCCCGCTCCCGGGCGCTCCGCAGCGATGCTCACGTGTTTCCCGGGTGTTAAAGTCGCGCTAACAGGCGGGCCATCGTCGTCCCGTGCGCTCCCGCGGCCGGCTCACCGGCCATCGCACGAAAACGACGAAGGAGGTCCCCTTCATGATCTTCTCCGCCATGCCCGGCAAGCAGGGTCTGTACGACCCGGAGAGCGAACAGGACTCCTGCGGGGTGGCCATGGTGGCCGACGTCCTGGGCCGCCGCTCGCACGGCATCGTCACCGACGGTCTCACCGCGCTGACCAATCTGGACCACCGCGGCGCCGCCGGGGCCGAGCCCACCAGCGGGGACGGTGCGGGCATCCTGCTCCAGCTGCCCGATGACCTGCTGCGCGCCGAGGCAGGCTTCGGCCTGCCTGCCGACGGCGGGTACGCCGCCGGGATCGCGTTCCTGCCCGCCGACGACGAGCAGCGCCGCAAGGCCGTCGGGCTGGTCGAGCGCATCGCGGGTGAGGAAGGCCTGGAGGTGCTCGGCTGGCGCGAGGTGCCGGTGGACGCCGACCGCGCGGACCTCGGTCCCACTGCGCGCTCGGTGATGCCGTACTTCTCGATGCTCTTCGTCGCCGCCCGGCACGAGGAGACCGGTCTCGAGCTCGACCGGCTGGCGTTCTGCCTGCGCAAGCGCGCGGAACACGAAAGCCTCACCGCCGGTTGCGGCACCTACTTCCCGTCGCTGTCCGCGCGCACCATCGTGTACAAGGGCATGCTGACGCCGGAGCAGCTGCCGCGGTTCTTCGCCGACCTGCGCGATCCGCGGCTCGCCAGCGCGATCGCACTGGTGCATTCGCGGTTCTCCACCAACACCTTCCCGTCCTGGCCGCTGGCGCACCCGTTCCGGTTCGTGGCGCACAACGGCGAGATCAACACCATCCGCGGCAACCGCAACCGCATGCGGGCCCGCGAGGCGCTGCTGGAATCCGACCTCATCCCCGGCGATCTGACCCGGCTGTTCCCGATCTGCTCGCCGGAGGCATCGGACTCGGCTTCCTTCGACGAGGTGCTGGAACTGCTGCACCTGTCCGGCCGCTCATTGCCGCACGCGGTGCTGATGATGATCCCGGAGGCGTGGGAGAACCACCCCACGATGGATCCGCAGCGGCGCGCGTTCTACCAGTTCCACGCGAGCCTGATGGAGCCGTGGGACGGTCCGGCGTGCGTCACGTTCACCGACGGCACGCTGGTCGGCGCGGTGCTCGACCGCAACGGCCTGCGCCCGGCGCGCTGGTGGCAGACCGCCGACGGCCGCGTGGTGCTGGCCAGCGAGGCCGGCGTGCTCGACGTCGCCCCGGCGGACGTGGTGGCCAAGGGCAGGCTCAAACCGGGCCGGATGTTCCTGGTGGACACCGAAGCCGGCCGCATCGTGGACGACGAGGAGGTCAAGTCCGCGCTGGCGGGCCGGCAGCAGTACGGCGACTGGCTGCACGCCGGGCTGCTCAAGATCGCCGAGCTCCCCGACCGCGACCACGTGGTGCAGAGCCACGATTCGGTGCTGCGCCGCCAGCTCGCCTTCGGCTACACCGAAGAGGAGCTGAAGATCCTGCTCGCGCCGATGGCCGCCAAGGGCGCCGAGCCGATCGGCTCGATGGGTTCGGACACCCCGGTCGCCGTGCTGTCGAAGCGTTCCCGGCTGCTCTACGACTACTTCAAGCAGAACTTCGCCCAGGTCACCAATCCGCCGCTGGACGCGATCCGCGAGGAACTGGTCACGTCGCTGAGCCGGATCATGGGCCCGGAGCGCAACCTGCTCGCGCCGGGACCCGCGTCGTGCCGGCACCTGAACCTGCCCTACCCGGTGATCGACAACGACGAGCTCGCCAAGCTCATCCACATCAACGACGACGGCGATCTGCCCGGCTTCGCCTGCAGTGTCCTTTCCGGACTGTACGAAGTGGACGGCGGTGCGGCGGCGCTGCGCTCGGGGGTCGAGCGGGTGCGGCGCGAGGCGTCCGAGGCGATCGCGGCGGGCGCACGCACACTTGTGCTGTCCGACCGCGATTCCGACCACCGGATGGCGCCGATCCCGTCGCTGCTGCTGGTTTCCGCGGTGCACCACCACCTGGTGCGCACCAAGGAGCGGCTGCGGGTGGCGCTGGTGGTGGAGACCGGCGACGCCCGCGAGGTGCACCACGTCGCGCTGCTGCTCGGCTACGGCGCCGCCGCGGTGAACCCGTACCTCGCCTTCGAGACGATCGAGGACATGTTCGCGAGCCGGAGCCCCGAAGGCGCCCGGTTCGAACACAGCGCGAACACCGGCATCGAATCCGCGAAGGCGATCCGCAACTACGTGCAGGCGCTCGTGAAGGGCGTGCTGAAGATCATGTCCAAGATGGGCATCTCCACCGTGGGTGCCTACACCGCGGCGCAGGTGTTCGAATCGCTCGGCCTGAGCCAGGAACTGCTCGACGAGTACTTCACCGGCACGTCGTCGAAACTCGGTGGCGTCGGACTGGAGGTGCTGGCCGAGGAGGTCGCGGTGCGGCATCGCCGGGCCTACCCGGACAACCCGACCGACCGGGTGCACCGCGGGCTCGACACCGGCGGCGAGTACGCCTACCGGCGCGAGGGCGAACTGCACCTGTTCAGCCCGGAGACGGTGTTCCTGCTGCAGCACGCGTCCAAGACCGGCCGGGACGAGGTCTACCGCAAGTACACCGAGGAAGTGCACCGGCTCTACCGCGAGGGCGGCACGCTGCGCGGCCTGTTCCGGTTCCGCGACGGCGAGCGGCCGCCGGTGCCGATCGACGAGGTGGAACCTGCCGCGTCGATCCTGCGGCGGTTCAACACCGGTGCGATGTCCTACGGCTCGATCTCCGCCGAGGCGCACGAGACGCTCGCCATCGCGATGAACCGGATCGGCGGCCGGTCCAACACCGGGGAGGGCGGCGAGGATCCGGAGCGGCTCTACGATCCGCAGCGGCGCAGCGCGATCAAGCAGGTCGCCAGCGGCCGGTTCGGGGTGACCAGCGAGTATCTGGTGAACGCGGACGACATCCAGATCAAGATGGCCCAAGGCGCGAAACCGGGCGAGGGCGGGCAGCTGCCGCCGAACAAGGTGTACCCGTGGATCGCGCGCACGCGGCATTCGACGCCGGGCGTCGGGCTGATTTCGCCGCCGCCGCACCACGACATCTACTCGATCGAGGATCTGGCGCAGCTGATCCACGACCTGAAGAACGCGAACGAGCAGGCCCGCGTGCACGTGAAGCTGGTGTCCTCGCTCGGGGTCGGCACGGTCGCGGCCGGGGTGTCGAAGGCACACGCGGACGTGGTGCTCATTTCCGGGCACGACGGTGGCACCGGTGCCTCCCCGATGAACTCGCTCAAGCATGCCGGCACGCCGTGGGAGATCGGGCTCGCCGAAACGCAGCAGACGTTGCTGCTCAACGGTTTGCGCGACCGGATCACGGTGCAGGTGGACGGCGCCATGAAGACCGGCCGCGACGTGGTGATCGCGGCGCTGCTCGGCGCGGAGGAGTACGGCTTCGCGACGGCCCCCCTGGTCGTCGCGGGCTGCATCATGATGCGGGTGTGCCACCTGGACACCTGCCCGGTCGGTGTCGCCACGCAGAGCCCCGAACTGCGCAAGCGCTACACCGGCCAGGCCGACCACGTGGTGCGGTACTTCGAGTTCGTCGCACAGGAAGTCCGGGAAACCCTGGCACAGCTGGGGTTCCGCACCCTCGACGAGGCCATCGGGCACGCCGAGGTGCTGGACACCGACGAGGCGGTGACGCACTGGAAGGCGAACGGGCTCGACCTCGCGCCGATCTTCGACATGCCGGCGGAAACCCCGTACGGCGGTGCGAAGCGGCGGGTGCGCGCACAGGACCACGGCCTGGAGCACGCGCTGGACCGTACGCTCATCCAGCTCGCCGAGGCGGCACTGGAGGACGCGCATCCGGTGCGGCTCGAACTGCCGGTGCGCAACGTCAACCGCACGGTCGGCACGCTGCTCGGTTCGGAGGTCACCCGCCGCTACGGCGGTGCCGGCCTGCCGGAGGACACCATCCACGTGCTGCTGACCGGATCCGCGGGGCAGTCGCTCGGCGCCTTCCTGCCGAGCGGGATCACGCTGGACATGGTGGGCGATGCCAACGACTACGTCGGCAAGGGCCTCTCCGGCGGCCGGATCGTGGTCCGCCCGCATCCGGAGGCGGGGTTCGCCGCGGAACGCCAGACGATCGCGGGCAACACGCTCGCCTACGGCGCGACCGGCGGCGAGATGTTCCTGCGCGGCCAGGTGGGGGAGCGGTTCTGCGTCCGCAACTCCGGGGCGACGGTGGTCGCCGAAGGCGTCGGTGACCACGCGTTCGAGTACATGACCGGTGGCAAGGCCGTGGTGCTCGGGCCGATCGGACGCAATGTGGCGGCCGGGATGTCCGGTGGCACCGCGTACGTGCTGGACCTCGACCCGGCCAAGGTCAACGGCGAGATGGTGGACCTGCTGCCGCCGGACGCCGAGGATCTGGCCTGGCTCAAGGACATCGTCCGCCGCCACCACGACCTCACCCGCTCGGCGGTGGCCGCGTCCCTGCTCGGCGACTGGACGCGGCGCGCGGCGGCCTTCACCAAGGTGATGCCGCGTGACTACCGGCGGGTCCTCGAAGCGGCGAAGGCGGCGCGTGCCGCCGGCCGCGATGTCGATGAAGCGATCATGGAGGCCGCTCGTGGCTGACAATTGGCGGAGCCCCGGCCGCGAGTGCCGACCGGGTGCGGGTATCCCGCAAGAAACCGAGGCCGCTCGTGGCTGACCCCAACGGTTTCCTCAAGTATCAGCGTGCAGAGCCGAAGAAGAAGTCCAAAGAGGACCGGCTAGCTTCCTGGGGCGAGGTCTACGAAGACGTCGACCCCGGCGAGCGCAACGAAGCAGTGCGCACGCAGGCTTCGCGGTGCATGGACTGCGGTATCCCGTTCTGCCATTCCGGTGGGTCCGGCTGTCCGCTGGGCAATCTGATCCCGGAGTGGAACGACCTGGTCCGCCGGGGTGACTGGGCGGCCGCATCCGATCGGCTGCACGCGACCAACAACTTCCCCGAGTTCACCGGGAAGCTGTGTCCTGCGCCGTGCGAATCGGGCTGCGTGCTGTCCATCTCCCCGCTGTCCGGCGGTCCGGTGGCGATCAAGCGGGTCGAGGCGACGATCGCCGACCAGTCGTGGGAATCCGGGTACGTGCAGCCGCAGGCGGCCGAGGTGGCCTCGGGGCAGCGGGTGGCCGTGGTCGGTTCCGGTCCGGCCGGGCTCGCCGCCGCGCAGCAGCTCACCCGCGCCGGCCACGAGGTCACCGTGTTCGAGCGGGACGACCGGCTCGGCGGGCTGCTGCGGTACGGCATCCCCGAGTTCAAGATGGAGAAGAAGGTTCTCGACCGCAGGCTGGCGCAGCTGCGCAAGGAGGGCACGAAGTTCGTCACCGGCTGCGAGGTCGGCGTCGATCTCACGGTGGCGGATCTGCGTGCGCAGTACGACGCGGTGGTGCTGGCGGTGGGTGCGCTGCGCGGCCGCGACGACCACACCACGCCGGGGCGTGAGCTGAAGGGCATCCACCTGGCCATGGAGCACCTGGTGCCGGCCAACAAGTTCGTGGAGGGCGACGGTCCGTCGCCGGTCGACGCGAACGGCAAGCACGTGGTCATCATCGGCGGCGGGGACACCGGCGCCGACTCCTACGGCACCGCCACCCGTCAGGGTGCGCTGTCGGTCACGCAGCTCGACCAGTACCCGGTCCCGCCGATGACCCGCGACGACGAGCGTTCGCCGTGGCCGACCTGGCCCTACATCCTGCGC
Organism: Amycolatopsis ultiminotia; assembly: GCF_039536925.1. Lineage (NCBI taxonomy): Bacteria > Bacillati > Actinomycetota > Actinomycetes > Pseudonocardiales > Pseudonocardiaceae > Amycolatopsis > Amycolatopsis ultiminotia. Next base: position 110,384 of record NZ_BAAAZN010000023.1, read on the forward strand.
ACCTACCCGGCGCACGAGGAGGCGGGCGAGCGGAAGTTCGCGGTGGCCGTGCGGCGGTTCGTCGACGACGGCGAGGGCACCGTCAAGGCCATCGAGCTGCAGCAGGTGCGGGTGAGCAAGGACCCGGAGACCGGCCGCCGCGAGGTGGTGCCGACCGGTGACGAGGTCGAAACGGTGCCCGCGGACCTGGTGCTGCTCGCGATCGGTTTCGAGGGCGTGGAGGAAATGCCGCTGCTCGAGGGGCTCGGCCTGTCCCTGACCCGTCGCGGCACGCTGTCCTGCGGTGCGGACTGGCAGACCGAAACGCCGGGCGTGTTCGTGTGCGGGGACGCGCACCGGGGTGCTTCCCTGGTGGTGTGGGCGATCGCGGAGGGCCGTTCGGTGGCGAACGCGGTGGACACCTACCTCACCGGCGCCTCGGACCTGCCCGCTCCGGTGCACCCGACGGCGTTGCCGCTCGCGGTGGTGTGAGCGGCCCGCTCATCGGCGCGCGGCGCGGACGAGGCCGCCGCCGATGACGAGGCACTGGATTTCGCTGGTGCCCTCGTACAGCCGCAGCAGGCGCACGTCGCGGTAGATGCGTTCGACCGCGACGTCGCGCAGTACAGTTTCGCCGCGGACGGGCCGATCCGCCGGTCCGCACCGGAAACGTAGCGTGCGGCGGTTTCGCGGACGAGCGCGCGGCCGGCCGGCACCGCCGACGAGTGCGGTGCCGGGGACGCGGACGTCGGTGAACGCCACGGTCGCGGTCCACGCGCCTTCCTGGCCCATCTTGCGATCGTGCGGGCCGACCCGGACCCCGGGCGTGTCCGAGGGGACGAGGAAGGCCGCGATCCCGGTGCCGTCCTCGCCTGCCGGGTGGGTGCGCGCGAACACGACGAACAGGCCGGCGATCGGCGCGTTGGTGATGAAGCACTTCTCGCCGTCGATGACCCAGCCGCCGCGGTCGTGGCGGGCGGTGGTGCGCAGTCCGGCCGGGGCGGATCCGGCACCGGGTTCGGTGAGCGCGAACGAGGCCACCACCTCGCCGGAGGCAAGCCGTTCGAGCCGCCGCGCCTGCTGCTCGCCGGTGCCGAAACCGACGAGCACCTGCCCGGCGACGCCGTTGTAGGTGCTCGTCGGTTTCGCGCTCCCGCGGGACCACCCTCGTCCGCACGAAATCCGGTACGAGTTTCCGGATCGGCTGGAAGTTCTCTTCGCCGCTCCAGGTCATGTACCCGCCGTTCGCCCGGAACTCGGCGATGATCCGTTCGTTCCAGCCGGTGCCGCACCGGACATCCCTCCCGGTCTCCGGCCGGAAACGTCGATCGCGCCCTGCGTCGGGTTCGTGACCACGGAAGGAATTTCGCCTCTGCAGACCGGGTGCGGACGCTCGCCGAGTGTGGCCTCGCCGGGTCCGCTGGCCGTAGAATTCCTTGCGGGATAAGGAAAAAGCACTCAGTACTGGGGTGGTGCGCCGCGAGTGTGCTGTGGTGGTCCCGAATTCCGGCCACTGCCGGGAGTGGCCACGCCGGAGCGCTTCCGGCGTGGCCGTCCTCACCGTGCGCCGGTCACGGTTCGCACTTCGGCTCCGGTCCCTGGTAGCCCTCGCGGGAGGAATCGTCGATGCCGACCTCGCAGTCGATGGACGGGTCGAGCTTGTTGTCCTTGACGTGCGCGTCGGTCGACTTGTTCTGCAGCCCGATCGCGTGGTCCGGGCCCGCCACCCAGGTGTTGCCCTCGAGGGTGAGCTTCTGGACGTCGTCGATCATCACCGCCTGCGAGGCTTCCTTGGTCTCGCAGTAGTTGTTGCGGAAGGTCCACTCTTCGGAAACCCCCTCGCCGCTGCCGTCGCCCGCCTCCGAGTTCGGGCCCTCGGCCATCAGGCACATGTTGTCGATCTGCTCGCAGCGGTTGTCTTCGATGTCGACGTTCTTGCTCGCGATGTCCTCGTCGTCGGTCGCGAACGTCTGCATGCAGTCGGCGTGCGCGCCGGTGCTGTTGTCGGTGTCGCTGATGGTGTTGTGCAGGATCTTGATGTTGTCGCCGAAGAAGCGCACGCCGTCGCCGTCGCCGCCCTCGGGGGCCTTGACCGTGGTGTTCTGCACCGTCACGTTGTTGGCGTGGATTTCGATACCGGGTGCTTCCGGGCCGTCCATCGTGTAGCCGTCCACCACGACGTTGTCGGCTTCCACGTCGATCCCGCCGACCTGCTCGCCGTTGCCGGAGTAGGTCAGCGGTTTGTCCGGGGTGCCGCCCTTGGTGATTTTCAGCCGATCGGAGGCGGCGACGTCGACGCAGACCACGTCGCCGGGCTGCGCCTGCTCGAGCGCGCCCGATCCGGCGATGTGCCGGGTACAGGCCGGGCCGGGCGGTGCGCCGGGCGTGGCGCTCGCCGCCACGGTCGCGAACGGGACGGCCAGCGCGGCGATCAGCAGGGCCTTGCCGAGCACAGTCGGAGCTTTCACGGGTTCTTTCCCTTCCTGGGGTGGGTCACCGATGCCGGTGGAGCACCGCCTCGTGGCAAGTGCGGTCCGCGCGGACGTTAGCCACACCGTCCGGGACTGGTCCCGGGGCCGAACCGGGGTACGACTTTCTGGTTAGCCGGTACGGACCGACGAGCCGATCCGCGCGGCGCCCGGGAACCAGCACAATCGGAACCGTCGAAGCCGAAGGTCCGATGTGGACCCGCGATTACCGGAAGAGGAACTGATGACCATCGCCGCCGCACTGGCCGATTCCGCGACCAACGGCCCGAATGGGGGGTCCTTCGTGCTCGCCGTGCTGCTCGCTGGGCTGGTGGCGTTGCCGGTGGTGTTCTTTCTCGCCGCACTGTTCAGCGTGCTCGCCAGCCCGCTCACCGGCGGGATGAAGCTGGTGTGGATCGTGTTCGCGTTCTGCGCGCCGTTCCTGGGCCCGCTGCTGTGGTTCGTGGTGGGCAAGCGCAGCGCTTACGAGACCGCCAGGTGACGACGGTCCGGGGAGGTCATCCGGTTCAGCCGGTCCGGATCAGCCCGGTCAGCCAGGTTGCGAGTACCTGTTGCGTCTCGGCCCGGACCTGGTCCGGATCGGCTGCGCCGGCGATCATCCTCGCGGCTTCCATCACCGTGCTGAGCACGAGCTGGGCGAGGGTGCGGACCGGCATGTCCACCAGTACGCCGGAATCCCTCGCATCGGTGAGGGCTTGCACCAGCAGGCCCAGTCCGTGCTCGCTTTCGAGTTCGCGCCACGCCTCCCAGCCCAGCACGGACGGCGCGTCGGTCAGTGAGATGCGCTGGACCTCCTCGCGCAGGCACGCGTCGAGGAACACGGCCAGTGCGGTGGCCAGGCCGGCGACCGGATCGGCGGGCGCGGCCAGTACGTCGGCCACTTCGGCGGTCAGTTCGCGTTCCACTTCCTCCACGACAGCCCGGAACAAGCCCTGTTTGTCACCGAAGTGGTGGTAGAGCGCGCCGCGCGTGACGCCGGCGGTGCGGGTGATCTCCTCGGCGGGCACGTCGTGGTAACCGCGGGTGCCGAACAGCGTGCGCGCGGCCTCGACCAAGGCCGATCTGGTGCTGTCGGAACGTTCCTGCTGGGTACGTGGCACCAACCTAATCTGCCATGACGCCCGCGAAGCGCGTGATGTGCCCGGCGAGTGCGGCCGGCTGGTCCTCCGGGACGAAGGTGTAGGAGTCCGCCACCTCGACCAGCTCGGCGTGCGGAAGTGCGTCCGCCAGCCGGTGCGCGAGGCTGATCGGGAACAGCTTGTCCTCGGGCGGCCAGGCCAGCAGCACCGGCCGCTCGAACCGGCGCAGCCGAAGGGCGGCGGCCAGTGTGTGCCTCGGGTGCACGCTGACCAGCAGCTTGCGCAGATCCCGTCGTACGCCGGCCGATTTCCGCAGCGGGGACAGGTACGCCCGTGCGATCTCGTCCGGGATCGGCCGCTTCGCGACCCAGCCGAACAGGAACGGCAACGGGTAGAGCGCCTTGATCCGCAGCAGCTGCCCGAGCACCGCCATCGATCCGGGGATGCGCGCGGCCACGGGCAGCGGTTTGAAGATCGGCGGGAAGAAGTACTCGAAACTGTCCGACGGGGTGAGCACGACCCGCCCGACCCGCTCCGGGTACCGGGCGAGCAGCAGCTGGGTGATCGCGCCCCCGGTGTCGTTGGCGACCAGCGTGACGTCATGCAGGTCGAGCTCGTCGAGGAAGTCACCGAGCAGCGTGGCGATGCCGGGCGCACTCAGGTCCGCGTCGGACCGCATCGGCACACTGTGCCCGCCCAGCGGCAGATCCGGTGCCAGGCAACGAAATCCGTCGTCCGCCACGGCAGGGACGACCTTCCGCCACAGCAGTGCGTTGGTCAGCACGCCGTGCACGAACACCACGGGGCGGCCGGTCCCGCGTTCGAAATAGCGCAGCTCGCCCTGCGGAAGCCGGACGTGCTGCGACTGGCCGAGTTCATCGTGAAGGGTCATGGCACGGAGAATACGTACATACAGTCTGTATGTAAATTACCTCGGAGGTAATCACGGGCCGGATCGGGAGCCGAGGGACGGCGGACTGCTGTCGACGCGGCGGCCCTCGCGGACGCGTGCAGCGGGCAACGCGGAACGTGGCGGCCTGGCAGGAATGGTGAGGTTCGAGTCGGGGCACGGGGGCCAACCCGGGGCCCGGAGGACGGCGGAGTTCAGGCCGGGACACACCGAGCCAACCCGGGAAATGTCGGAAGTGGGGCCGGTTGGGAGTGCCGGGTGGCGCGGGGATGTTGCGGGTCAACCCGGGAGCGTGGATCGGGCGGGGGAGTGGGGTCGGGCCGGGAGCGTGGGTCGGACGGGGGAATGGGGCCGGGAGCGTGGGTCGGGCGGGAAAGCGGGTTGGGCCGGGAGCGGCGGGGCGAGCCGGGATTCGTAGGTCAACCCCTGGACTCCCGAGTCAACCCTGGAGTGCCGGGCCAACCCTGGAGTGCCGGGCCAACCCTGGAACGCCGGGTGGAGCCGGGATCTCGGTCTTCACCCTGTGGCCGCGGGAGGCGAGCCGGGTTCGGGACCGGTTCGAGTCGGTCCCGAACGGCTCCGAGGGGCAGGCGGGGCCGTCGGGTGCCAGGGGCAGGCGGGGTCGCCGGGTGCAGGGGCGGGCGGGGCCGTCGGGCGTCAGGTGTGGGCGGGGCCGCCGGGTGTCAGGTGTGGGCCGGACCGTCGGCCGAGCAGTCGGTGCACAGGCCCGAGATCGGTTCTTCGGCCGGATCGGTGGCCGCACCCGGGATGGCGTCCAGCCGGCCGCAGTGGTGGCACAGCAGGTGGCGGTGGGTGAGGGTGGCCGGTTCGTAGCGCTGGGCGACGCCGACGTGGTCGAAACGGCGGATGAGCCCGGCCGCCACCCCGGTGGTCAGCACGTCGTGGATGGCGCGGGTGGAGGCCATCGGCAGCCGGTGGCGGACGTGTGGCAGCAGCTCCGCGACGGTGCAGTGCGGGTGCTCGGCCAGGGTTTCCAGGACGGTCTGCCGGGCGGTGGTCACGCGCAGCCCGGCACGCCGCAGCTGGGCTACGGCGTCGAGTGGCGCGGCAGGGGCCGAAGTGGTGAACACCCCTCCTTTGTAGTCCTCAGAGTTGATTAGGTCAATTGTAAGACCCGATCAACTCTGTCGTTGTGAGCCGCTACACTTCACAATGGATCGCGTCAACTCTGCGGGTACCATCCGGGCATGGACGAGTTCGGGGCACTGCTGCGCGAGAAGGGCCTGCGCAACACCCCGCAGCGGCGGGCGGTGCTGGCCGCGGTCGCGCACACCTCGCACGTCACGGCCGCGGAGATCGCGACCGCGCTGCAGGGCGAAGGCTCGGTCGGCGCGTTGTCCCGGCAGGGCCTTTACAACGTCCTCGACGACCTCGTCGGTGCCCGCTTGCTGCGTCCGCTCGAACCTGCCGGTTCGCCGGCGCGGTTCGAGCTGGAAACCCACGACAACCACCACCACCTGGTCTGCCGCGGCTGCGGCCGGATCCAGGACGTGCCGTGCGCGGTCGGCAGCGCGCCGTGCCTCGAGCCGGGCGAGGTCCCCGGCTTCCGCGTCGACCAGGCCGAGGTCACCTGGTGGGGCCTCTGCGAAGACTGCGAGCGCACCGCTTCCTGACCGGTCCGCGCAGCGCAGTGGGAACGACCGGGCGTCGTGATGTGCATCCGGGCACCGGCTGCGTAACCGGCGCCTCCGGGTTACGCAGGGTGCGCGTCAGCCCGAAGTGCGCCTGCGCGGCTCGGCGGTGACCTGGTCTGCGGAGAGCCGGAAGAGCGGAGTCACCCGGCTGCGGTGTCCCTGCCATCTGCAGCGGACCGTATCCTGGCCAGCTTTTCCAGTGCTGCCAACGGATCCGGTCCGGCCGGGTACAGCACGTGGTGGTCCGCGGCGATCTCGGCGAGCCGTGCGCGGGCGTCGCCGGCAGTACCGACGACGGCCAGCTGGTCGACCCACGCGTCCGGGAGACGCCGGGCGAAGTCCGCCGGCCCCTCCGCGGCGGTGCGCAGCTGCCGGAACTCCGCCGCGAACGGCAGCGGGTCGATGTGCGGGGCCCAGTCGGGTTCGCCGAGGATCGCGAGGTTGGGACGCACCAGCGAGCGGGCACGGTCGGCGTCATCGTCGACGGCGGCCACGTGGTAGGCCACGATCTCCTTCGCACCGACGATTTCCCGCGCCCCGCGCAGATACTCCGGGGACACCGGCTCGGCGAGGATCACGCCGTCGGCCACCTCCGCCGCGGCAGCCAGCGAACGCGGGCCGCGGACCCCGGCGTACACCGGCGGTGCGACGGCAGGCGGATGGTCCAGCGCGACGTCGTCGAGCCGGACGTACTTTCCGGACATGGTGACCCGCTCGCCGTGCAGCAGCTTGCGGGTGGCCTCGAAGTACTCGCGCAACAGCGTGATCGGGCTGCTCGGCCACGTGCCGGTCTGCCGCATCCACGCGGGCGTGCCGTGCCCGACGCCCGCCATCACCCGGCCGGGGAACAGCTCGGCGAGTGTCGCCAGATCGAGGCAGGCGAACGCCGGGTTGCGCGCACCGGCAGGCAGGATTCCGATCCCGACACGGATCCGTGCGGTCCGCGCGAGCACCACCGCGGCCTGGGCCACCCCGCCGCGCAGGAAGCAGTCCTCGAACACCCACAGCTCGGCGAAACCGAGGGCGTCGGCGCGCTCGGCGTACTCGGCGAACTGCTCGGCAGGCAAGGTGGGCGGGGCGATGACACCGATCGGGATCTCCACGGCCGCCAGTCTGCCCGGCGAAAGCGGAAGGCCGCGACCGAAATTCGCCGCGGCCTTCCGGATGATCGTCCGGGACGTCCTCCCGGCGGGTCAGTCGGTGCCGAACTCCATCGCCGCCCGGTCCAGCAGCTCGTCGTCGCCTGCTTTGCCCCTGGAGGCGATGACCTGCGCGCCGCCTTCGGGCATCGCGCCGATGAGCCCGGTCGAGGCGGCCTGTGCCGCGCCGATCAGCACCGGGTGGGAGCTGCCGACCATGCCGAGCCCGGCGTACTGCTCGAGCTTCGCGCGCGAGTCGGCGATGTCGAGGTTGCGCATGGTCAGCTGGCCGATCCGGTCGGTCGGGCCGAACGCGGAGTCCTCGGTGCGCTCCATCGACAGCTTGTCCGGGTGGTAGCTGAAGGCAGGACCGGACGTGTCGAGGATCGAGTAGTCCTCGCCGCGGCGAAGGCGCAGCGTGACCTCGCCGGTGATCGCAGTGCCGACCCAGCGCTGCAGCGACTCGCGCAGCATCATCGCCTGCGGGTCGAGCCAGCGGCCCTCGTACATCAACCGGCCGAGCCGGCGGCCCTCGTTGTGGTAGCTGGCGACGGTGTCCTCGTTGTGGATCGCGTTGACCAGCCGCTCGTACGCCGCGTGCAGCAGCGCCATGCCCGGCGCCTCGTAGATACCGCGGCTTTTCGCCTCGATGATCCGGTTCTCGATCTGGTCGGACATGCCGAGACCGTGCCGTCCGCCGACTGCGTTCGCCTCCAGCACCAGCTCGACCGAGGTGCGGAACTCCTTGCCGTTGATGCTGACCGGGCGGCCCTGCGCGAATCCGATCGTCACGTCCTCGGCGGGGACCTCGACCGACGGGTCCCAGAACCGCACACCCATGATCGGCTCGACGATCTCGATGCCGGTGTCGAGGTGCTCCAGCGATTTCGCCTCGTGCGTGGCGCCCCAGATGTTGGCGTCGGTGGAGTAGGCCTTCTCGGTGCTGTCGCGATAGGGCAGGCCGTGTGCCTGCAGCCACTCGGACATCTCCTTGCGCCCGCCCAGTTCCCCGACGAACGCCGCGTCCAGCCACGGCTTGTAGATCCGCAGCGACGGGTTCGCGAGCAGCCCGTACCGGTAGAACCGCTCGATGTCGTTGCCCTTGTAGGTGGAGCCGTCGCCCCAGATCTGCACGTCGTCCTCGAGCATCGCGCGCACCAGCAGGGTGCCGGTGACCGCACGGCCGAGCGGGGTGGTGTTGAAGTACGCGCGGCCGCCGCTGCGGATGTGGAACGCCCCGCAGGTCAGCGCCGCCAGCCCCTCCTCGACGAGTGCCTCACGGCAGTCCACGAGCCGGGCGAGCTCCGCGCCGTAGGCGTGCGCGCGTCCCGGCACGGACGCGATGTCGGGTTCGTCGTACTGGCCGATGTCGGCGGTGTACGTGCACGGGACCGCACCCTTGTCCCGCATCCACGCGACCGCAACGGACGTGTCGAGGCCACCGGAGAAGGCGATGCCGACCCGCTCGCCGACGGGAAGGGAAGTGAGCACCTTGGACATGGGAATAATTATGCACGACGATGTATGAACGTGCATGCCGGGGTGGGGCAGAACACGTTTCCGCTGGTCGGGTGGGGTTCGGCGGATCCGCTACGAGCCTTGGCCGGTTCGCCGGGAAGGCTCCGCGACCCAGGTTAGGCACGGGAGCGGGCCGGACGCGAACGCGGCCGGCCCGCTCCCGTGCCTCTCCCCGGCGGCCGGGTCACCGGCTCCCGGACCGCCGGTCACTTCTGGATGATCGGGGCGAACGCCGCGCGCACGTCGGCATCGGAGGCCTCGACCTGGGTGTCCGGCGGCGGGCCGAGGTCGCTGCCGTAGCTGCGGTAGTGCAGGACCTTGGGGCAGCTCGTGCCGCCGACCTCCACCTTCGTGTCCACCACCAGTTTCCCGGTGCGCAGTTCGTAGGCCTTGAGCGGGACGGCGATCTTGTGGAACGTCACGTCGGTCGGGAATTCCGGCAGGGACTTGTTCTCGTACGGGCAGGTCTGCACCGGTGTGCCGTCCTCGGCCTCGCCCAGGCACACCACGAGCACCGCCTGCGCCGCGTCGGACGCGCGCCAGTCCGCCGGGAACCGGCCGCTGAAGCCGTCGTTGCCGTAGAACAACGCGTGGTTCGTGCCTTTGCCGTACGGGGCCGCGGCGCTGTAGGGAGCCGGGGTGTCGCAGTAGGCCGGTGCGGTGCCGGTCGAGCCCTCCAGCAACCCCCGGACGTTGGCCAGTTCCAGTGCCTGGGTGGCCTTCGTGACGCCCTCTTTCGCTTTCGCCACCCGGGAATCGGCGGGGTAGCCGTCGACGAGCTGCTGATAACGGGTACGTGCGGTGGCCCAGTCCTTCGCGGCCATCATGCGGTCGCCGCAACCGAGGAACGCGGCGGGTGCGGTGCGTGCGACGGTCGCGGCGGATCGTTCCGGAACCGGCCCGGCCGACGCGTGCTCGGACAGCCAGTCGACGATCTCGGAGGTCGTGCAGGCGTCCGGAGTGGGGAGACGGTGGAGGAAGCCGCCGAGCGCGGCGGCGGCCATCGCCTCGTGGCCGGGCAGCTCCTGGCGGACCGAGGCGAACCAGGCGAACGCGACTGCCATCTTGGAGAAGTGCCCGGACAACGCCTCGGCCAGCTCGCCGTTCGCAGTCCGCAGCCGCCGGCAGGCTTCCCGGGTGGCCTGCTCCCCGGACACGAGCGGGGCGTTCGCGACGCGATGTCCGAACCACCGGCCGTCGAGTGCGTCGGTGGCCTTGCCACAGTCGCCTTCGGCGCGGGCGTCGGCGATGGTGTCGTCGATCCGGCCTGCGTCGAACCGGAGCAGGCCCACCACGACGAACACGACCACGGTGACCGACAGTGCGATCATCCGCTGTCTGCCGACGTTTGCACCGTCCCCGCGTGCGAGGAACCATCCGTGCGTCACGACCAGTGCCCACCACCCGAGGACGAGCACTTCGAACCAGAGGAACGGCGCCACCGTGGTCAGCACGACCACGAGCACGACGGTGACCGCGAGGTTGACCGCGGCGAGCAGCCGCCGTCCGAGCAGCAGATAGCCGAGGCCGAGCAGGGAAGCGTTCCCCAGTGCGGCGGCCACCGGATCGCGCGGCTGCGCGGGCGGGTGGCCGGCAGCCTCGGACGTGGGCTCGTACATGGGATCCCTTTCGGTTCACCGGAGCGGCCAGTATCGGGCGACCGGCGCGGGACCGGTCCCGCCTTGGCAGGTTCCGGTCTTCGGCCCGGTATCTCGTCCGACGCGCTGGTGCCGGCCGGTGATCGGATCAATCCCGGCCCCGGCCGGTGGCGGGGTGCCCGGTTGCACCGTTCGGACCAGCGTCGACGGAGTCAGCGGTGGGTGACTTTCGCTCAGGTGCCGTCATCCGGTTAGGCCTAGACCTCTGATCGATCACCGACCTACGCTGCTGGCCGGCCGGTCTGTGGGCCTGCCGTCTGAGAGGGGAAGCCATGACTCTGCTCGGCAGAACCCGGCTCGCCGCAGCGTTCGCGGCGGGGGCGGTCGCCGCCACCGTCGCGCTCGCCCAGCCCGCCTCCGCCTCCGCCGCTCCGGCTGAGCCGCCGGTGGTTTCCCCCACGCCGCAACAGATCAGCCGCGTGCCGGGCGAGCTGAAAGTCCCGTCCACGGTCGTGCTGCTCGTGGACCAGACCACTGATGCGGCAGCGAAGGACCTGCTCACCTCGCTGCTGCAGGCACACGGCGTGAAGCGGATCATCACCGTCGGCTCCGCCGCCGAGGCGCAGCACGGGCTCCTGCTGGTGCGCCTCGGTGGTCCGGACCTGAGCAGCCAGGTGCCGGAGCAGGCCGAGGGCTACGCGCTCACCGTTTCGCGGCTGTCCGGAATCATGATCGGCGGCCGGGACGGGGCCGGCCAGTACTACGGCGTGCAGACGTTGCGGCAGTTGTTCGTCCGGTCCGGAGCCGGATGGGCGGTGAGCGGCGCGACCGTGCGCGACTGGCCGAACATGGCGCTGCGCGGGTCGATCGAGGGTTTCTACGGTCCGCCGTGGACCACCGAGGCACGGCTGCACCAGATCGAGTTCCTCGGCGAAACAAAGGCGAACACCTACGTTTACAGCGCCAAGGACGACGCGTACCTGCGGGCGCAGTGGCGTGATCCGTACCCGCAGCAGGATCTGGCGACGCTGGGTCAGCTGGTCGGTGCTGCTACTGCGCACCACGTCGACTTCACGTATGCCTTGTCACCGGGCGTCTCGATCTGTTTCTCGTCGCCGGAAGACATCGCGGCGGTGAAGGCGAAGTTCCAGTCGGTGTACGACCTCGGCGTGCGGGCGTTTTCCTTGCCGTTCGACGACATCTCGTACACGAAGTGGAACTGCGACAGCGACCAGGCGACCTACGGCGATCCCGGTCAAGCCGCTGCGGGCAAGGCCCAGGTATCGCTGCTCAACGCGATCACCAACGACTTCGTGAAGACCCACGAGGGCGTGCGTGCACTGCAGACGGTGCCGACCGAGTACAGCGATCTCGAGGACTCACCGTACAAGACCGAGCTTCGGGAGAACCTCGATCCGTCGGTGGTGGTGCAGTGGACCGGGACCGCGGTCGTCCCGCCGAGCGTGACCAATGACGAGGCAAAGCAAGTGTCCACAGTGTATGGACGCAAGGTGTTCCTCTGGGACAACTATCCGGTCAACGACTACGACGAATCCGCCGGTCGGCTGCTGCTCGCGCCGTACGACCACCGGGACGCCGGGCTCTCGCAGTACCTCGACGGGATCGTCTCGAACCCGATGAACCAGGAGGCGGCGAGCGAAATCGCCGAATTCGGGGTCGCGGACTTCTCCTGGAACGACACCGGCTACTCGGCGGAACGGTCGTGGCCGCAAGCGCTTGCGCGGCTCGCCGGCGGTGACCCGGAGGCGACTCGGGCGCTCACCGTGTTCGCCGACCTCGAGCACTACGCCCCGTCGTCGGGTCCCGGTCCGTGGCAGCCGCAGGCGCCGGTGCTGGCCGCCAAGACCGCCGAGTTCTGGCAGCGCTGGAATGCGGGCGACCACGAGGCACTGGCCGACCTGCGGGTCTACGCCGAGCAGATCCGCGACGCGGCACCGGTGATCCGGGACGGCCGGGTGGACAGCGCGTTCGCCACCGACGCCGCACCATGGCTGGACGCCACTGCCCTGTGGGGCAAGGCAATGGTGACCAGACTGGACGCACTGGCCGCAGCCGCCGAAGGCGACCAGGACAAGGCACAACAGCTGACCGCAACCGGAGACGCCCTGGTCACTCAGGCACAAGCAGTGAAAACCGGCAACACCAACCGCTGGGGCATCCACCAGGCCCTGGTCGGCGACGGCGTACTCGACACCTTCCTGGACCAGGCAAGAACAGCAGCATCGCCCGATCCCCGCTGACCGGACGCGTCACCCGCCCGAGGCGGGGCTCGGGAACCTCGCCTCGGGCGGGTGACGCTCCGGATCAGGGCAGTAGCCGGATGATCTCCTCCGTGGTTCCGGTTTCGCCGAGGCGGGGGAAGATCTTTCGCACGCTGTTGTCGTGGGCGGCCGGGTCTCGGTCGGTCATGGCGTCGGTGGCCAGGGTTACGTGGTAGCCGTGTTCGTGGGCGGCTCGGGCGGTGGATTCGACGCCGATGCTGGTGGCGACGCCGGTGAGGACGATCTGGGTGACGCCTCGGCGGCGCAGGTGCAGGTCGAGGTCGGTGCCGTAGAACGCGGACCAGTTGCGCTTCGTGACGACGATGTCCTCCGGGTGCCCGGACAGCTCGTCGGCGATCTGGTCCCAGCCTTCGGGCCGGGACTGGGCGCCGCGGGGTGTCTCGGTGCGGCCGGGTACCGCGTCGCCGCCGTCGGCGGACGCGCTGACCCGCACGAGCACGACCGGCAGGCCGCGGGCCCGGAACGCCTCGGCCAGCCCGGCGGACCGGGCGAGCACCTCGGACAATGCGTGCGGCGCGCCGGACAGGCCGAGCAGGCCGTTCTGCAGATCGATGACCACCAGCGCGGCGGATGGGTCGACAGTGCTGACTGGCAACGGAAATTCCCTTCGTGGCACGGGGTTTCCGGCGTCGCGGCCCAGTCCCGGCGACCGGGCCCGCAGCCACCGGCCCGGACGTGCCCGAGGGTAGGTCGACAGGCTGAATTGTTCAACTTTGGCTGTCTACCTCGGCTTGCCGATCAGCGCGCACCCCAGCGTGCCCCGGGGCGCAGCCGACCGCCGTCGCCCGGCCGGGGACACCGCCTTTTCCGGCCAGGACAACACAACGGGCCCGTCCGGGAAGCGTTTTCCCGGACGGGCCCGTCGGCAGTGCTGCTACTTGACCGCCAGTTCACCCAGTTCGGACCAGTCGTCCTGGTCCACCTTCGCGTTCACGATCCGCGGGGTCTCGGCCAGGTACGGCGGCAGTTCGCGCTGCGCGGTCTTGAAGTGGTCGGAGCCCACGTGCGCGGCACCCGCGTCGTCGTCGCGGAACGCCTCGACGAGCACGTACTCGTTCGGGTCGGCCAGGCTGCGGGCCCAGTCGTACCAGAGGCACCCCGGCTCGGCGTGGGTCGCTTCGGTGAACGCGCGCGAGATCTCCGGCCAGTTGTCCGCGTGCTCGGGCTTGACCCGGAACTTCGCGGTGATGAAGATCATCTGCTCTCCTCGTCTCGGTTCGGCTTCAGTGCGCCCGGTGCGGTACCGGCTCGGGCAGCTTCGCGTCCGCACGGATCCGCCGTGCCAGCCGTTCGACGGACACCAGCGCGGCGAGCACGTCCTCGCCACGCACCTCGAACGGCATGCTGTGGATGGTTTCCGCCGGTGCCGTCGCCGCGTCGGCGACGATACGCAGGGTATCCGGATCGTCGGTCCGCAACCCGGCCTCGGTCAGCGTGGTCGGCAGCCCCAACCGGGTGGTGAACTCCACGAACTCGCGGATCTCCGCCGACGGCGCGCCTTCCAGCACCAGCTGGGTGAGCGAGCCGAGGTTGACCTTCTGCCCGTGGGTGAGCCCGTGCGTGGCACCGACCGCGGTCAGCCCGTTGTGGATCGCGTGCGCGGCGGCCAGACCGCCGGATTCGAAACCGAGCCCGGACAGCAGCGTGTTCGCCTCGATCACCCGCTCGACAGCCGGTGTCACCTGGTGCTCACGCACCGCATCGACGGCCTCGATCGCGTTGTCCCACAACACTTCCCAGCTGAGCTTGGCCAATGCGGTGCCGGTCAGCGTCGGCAGTCCGCCTGCCATCGTCCTGGCACCGGACTGCGCGGTGGCCCGCGCCTCCAGCCAGGTGGCCAGCGCGTCGCCGACCCCGGCGACCAGGAACTGCGCGGGGGCGTTCGCGACGACCTGGGAATCCACCAGCACCAGATCCGGGTTGCGGGGGAAGAACCGGTACTCGGAGAACCCCCCGTCCTCGGTGTAGATCACCGAGAGCGCACTGCACGGCGCGTCCGTGGAGGCCATCGTCGGGAAGGTCGCCCAGCGCGTGCCCGCGAGGAACCCGGCGGCCTTGACCGCGTCGATCGTGCTGCCGCCGCCGACCGCGAGCACGACGTCCGCACCGTGCTCCCGGATCACCCCGGCCAGCCGGTCCACCTCGTTCTCGCTCGGCACCCCGCCGAAGCCCGCCCGGTGCACCGGCAGATCCGCCTTGCGCAGCGAGTCCTCGACGTCGTGTCCGAGGAAACCCCACACCAGGTCGTCGGCGACGATCAGCGGGGTCGAGCCCAGCTGTGCCAGGTACTCGCCGAGCTGGTGCACCGCGCCCCGGCCCTGCACGTAGCGGCCGGGGCTGATCAGCGTGCGGGCGCTCACGGGACGAGGATCGCCCGGCCGCGGATGCGGCCCGCGTCCAGGTCGTCGATGGCGTCCTGGAACGACTCCAGCGGGTACTGCGTGGTGTGCAGCCGTACCTTGTCCTGTGCGGCCAGCACCATCAGCTCGCACAGATCGGGGTAGGACCCGACCAGGTTGCCGATGAAGTTGATCTCCGCGGAGATCACGTCGATGGTCGGCACGTCGATGTTCTCGCCGTATCCGACCACATGGTAGTCACCGGCCGGGCGCAGCATGGCGATGCCGTCGTGGGTCGCCCCGCCCTCGCCGACGAAGTCGATGACTGCTTCCGCGCCCTCCCCGTCGGTGAGCTGCTGCACCGCGGCGACCTGCCCGCCGTCGGCGACCACGCCGTGGTCCGCGCCGATCGATTCGGCCAGCTTCACCGCCTCCGGGTTGCGGTCCACCACGATCAGCTCGGCCGCGGTGAGCGCCTTGAGCACCTGGATGCCGATGTGCCCGAGCCCGCCGGCGCCGATCACCACACACCGGTGACCCGGCCGCAGCCGGTGCGCCGCCTTGGCCGCGGCGTGGTAGGCGGTCAGCCCGGCGTCGGCGAGCGCGGCGACGTCCGCGGGCTCCAGCGAATCGTCGAGTTTCACGACACTGCGTGCGGAGGTCTTGAGGTACTCGGCGTAGCCGCCGGAGGTGTCGATACCGGGGAACTGGCTCGCCGAACAGTGCACGTCGTCGCCGGAGCGGCAGGCGCGGCACAGCCCGCAGGTCACCAGCGGGTGCACGATCACCTTGTCGCCTTCCACGACATTGGTCACCGCGCTGCCGACCGCGTGTACCCAGCCGGCGTTCTCGTGCCCGATCGTGTAAGGCAGCGTGACGCCGGACTTCTCCTTCCACTGCCCTTCGAGGATGTGGATGTCGGTGCGGCACACCCCGGCGCCGCCGATCCGCACGATCACGTCGTAGGGCCCGGTGACCTCGGGTTCGGCCAGTTCGGTGAGCCGGAGCGGTTCGCCGTATCCGACGACTTGGACTGCCTTCACGATGCTCGTGCCTCCAACGGGGAAGTGGACGGATCCTGCGGCCGCGGTGCCTGGTCGGCGTCGGACTCGGGATAACGGGTGCGCAGCAGGCCCCGGCAGAAGTGCGCGTTGCCGTCGATCGAGATCCGGATCGAACGGGCGAACCGCAACCGCACCGGAACCTCTTCGCGCGGGTAGGCCTGCCCGTGGTTGTCCACGAGCACCGGCTGCTCCGGCGTGACGGCAAGGCCGAGTGCCTCCCGGCGGCGCAGCAGCGCGGAGGTCGTGCGCCCTTCCGGGAGGTCGCCGAGGGTGACGTCGTGCAGCTGCTCCTCGGCGAGGTCCGGGTCCGCGCGCAGCACGCCGGTCAGCGCGCGTTCCATCGCCGCGGTGTGCGCCTTGCGCCGGAAGGTGAGGCGCAGTTCTTCGAGGTCCTTCTCGGCCTCGCTGCCGAACGTGCCGCGGTAGCCGGCGTCGGCGGCGAGGCCGCGGTTGATCAGGTCCGAATCGTGGTGGTCGTCGAGGCACACCACGACCCGGTCCACCCCGGGCAGCTCGCTCAGCACGTCCTTCGCATCGGAGGCCATCAGATACGCGAAATTGGGCGAACAGAACGAGGTCGGCAGGCGCAGGTGCACGGTCAGCTCGGCGTCGCGGGCCTGGATCGAGCGGACGAACCCGAGATCGGTGATCGGCTCGTCCAGTTCGGGATCGAACACCGCGTCCAGCGCGCGGCGAGCGCGTTCTTCGAGCGCGGGCATCAGGCCACCGCCACGGCTTCGGTGCTCGCCTCCGCCGGAGGGTTGGCCACCTGCAGTTCGGCGGGTACCTCGATGTCGTACATCGCGGCCGCGTTCAGGCCGAGGATCTTCTTCTTGACCTCGGTGGTGAGCGCCGGGTACTCGGTCATGTCCTCGGGGATCTGGAAGTCGACGAACTTCTCCACGAGCCACTTCGGCGTCCAGATCGCGTAGTCACTGGAGAACTGGATCCGGTTCTCGTCCAGCCAGTACAGCAGTTCGCCGATGATCTGCGCGAAGTAGCGCGGGCGGGAGTGGATGAACGGCATCGCCACGGCGAGCCCGGCGTGCACGTTCGGCTCCTGCGTGGCGATCCAGCAGAAGTCCTCCAGCCGGGGCAGGCCGCAGTGTTCGATCACGAAGTTCAGGTCGGTGAAGTCGGTGGCGACCTTGTCCACGTCGGCGACGTCGAACGCGTCGCGGTCCAGCGGGCGGATGGTCGGGCCCTTGTGGATGTGGATGTTCTTGATGCCCAGCTCCTGCGCGGCCTCCAGGTACCGGTAGCTCCACTTGTCGTCGAGCTTCCAGCCGCGGGAGTCACCGAACCATTCGGCGGTGTAGAGCTTGGCGCCCTTGAGGTTGAACCGCTTCGCGTCCTCGCGCAGCTGCTTCAGCCCGTCCTCGCCGAAGCGCGGGTCCCAGCAGTGGTTGTAGGTGAGCTTGTCCGGATGCTTCTGCGCGAGCGCGAATGCCTCCTCGGTCTGGCCGAAGTTGTTGCGGTAGAACGCGGGCAGCGCGGCGGGCTGGAAGATCGCGTGGTCCACGTAGCCGTCGGTGAAGATGTCCTTCATCAGCCGCTCGCCGCCCTGGTAGAGGTACTCCTCGTAGGGCCACACCTCGGACTCCGGGCTGAGGTTGCGGTGGTAGTCGTAGAAGCAGTCGATGAACTGCTTGCCGTGGATGTTGCGCTGGTTCTCGGGGCGGGCGTCCCAGAGCGCGATGTGCGCGTCCAGGATGTAGTAGTTCTCGCCGTCCTTGGTGTACATGGTCTTCCTCCGCCTTCGTGGCTGCGTCGGCACGTCAGTCCCCGGACGGTAAGACGGTTCGCGCAGGTCAGCGAGGGGACCGATGTCTCAGTTTGAGACATCGGGACGTTCCACCGGCTACGCTGGAGGTTCTAGCCTGACCCAGTCGGACGCAATGCCGCGATTCCGGGAGGTCGATGTGACGCAGAGGCAGGGCGATGCCGCACCGCTCGAGGCGCGCGGTGGCAGCGCACCCCGGTTGCGGGCGTCATGGCAGCGCAGCGCCCGGTACGGCGTGCCGGACGACGAGGTGAAGCCGGTCTTCACCGGTTCGGTCGACACCAGCTCGCTGCTGTACGAATGTGGCCGCGAGGTGCTGCAGGGTCTGCAGGCGACGCTCGCGAACGAGCCGGTCAGCCTGATGCTCACCGACAGCGAGGGCCTCGTGCTGAGCCGGATGTGCGGGGACACCGACATCACCCGCTCCCTGGACCGGGTGCATCTCGCCCCGGGCTTCTACTTCGCGGAGCGCAACGCGGGCACGAACGGTCTCGGTCTCGCACTGGCCGACCGGGCGCCGTCGCTGGTGCGCGCGGCCGACCACTACTGCACCAGCCTGCGCGGCTACACCTGCGCGGCGGTTCCGGTGCTCGACCCGCTGAGCGGGGGACTGGCCGGCAGCGTCAACCTCACCACCTGGTCGGAGCAGTCCTCCGAACTGCTGCTGGCGCTGGCGCAGACCGCCGCCGGGCACACCAGTGCGTTGATGCTGGCGCGTGCCTCCGGGCGGCGTCCGCGTCAGGTGCCGCGGGGCGAGGTCTTCCGGATGTACGCCGACCAGGTCGATCCGCCGCGGCTGTCGGCAGGCTGGGAGCACCCGCTGGTGGAGGTGCTGGACGCGATGCGGCGCGGGCAGACCGTGCTGGTGACCGGCGAGCCGGGCACCGGCAAGACGGCGCTGGCCGCGATGGCGCGCCGCGAGCTGCGCCCGCGCGAACGGCTGCTCAACGCACGGTCACCGGGGCAGGACGACGTGGCCGCCTGGCTCACCGTGTGGGCGCCCGAACTGGGCAAGGAACGCACCTGTGTGATCGTGTCCGGAGTGGACAGTCTGCCCGCATGGGCGGCCAGCGAGCTGGCGCACCGGTTTTCCACGGCGCACCGGGAAGCCGCGGTCGCCCCGTTCGTGCTGACCGCGGTCGATCCGGGTGCGCTCCCGGAGCCGCTGGTCGCGCACGTGGACACCGCGATCGAGGTGCCGCCGCTGCGGTTCCGTCCCGACGACGTGCTCCCGCTCGCCCGCCATTTCGCGCACCGGGTCCGCGGGCGCGAGGTCACCTTCACCGCGGCCGCCGCGCGGGCGCTGGCCGCCTACGACTGGCCGGAGAACGTCAAGCAGCTGCGCCGGGTCGTGCGCGAGGCGGCGGCGCGGTCCGAGGTCGTCGACGTGCCGCACCTGCCCGCCGAGGTGTTCACGAACGCGGGGCACCGGCTGAGCAGGCTGCAGGCGATGGAACGCGACGAGATCGTGCGCTGCCTTGCCCAGCCCGGCGCCACGGTGGTGGGCGCCGCGGCCGAACTCGGCATGGGCCGCGCCACGATCTACCGGAAGATGACCCAGTACGGCATCAAGGCGCGGCAGCTGCGGTCCTGACCGGGGAGGCACGCGTCGCCCCCGGCAGTTGCGGTCCTGAACCGCGGGTCGCCCGGTGGCGTCGGTCAGGGCCTGGCGCGGATGTCAGTGGTGGTGCGTGCTGGAGCTGCCGCTGTGCCCGTTGGCGACCACGAGGTACACGATTGCGGCCACCACGATCAGTGCGACCAGCACCGCGATCGCGATCTTCACCTTGCTCCACGGACGCTCGCCGTGCACCTCGCCGGTGCGGCCGTTGACCAGGATCTGCCAGTTCTTGCCCTGGTACACATACGTCGCAACCCACACCGGCAGCAGCATCAGCTTGAACGACACGTTGGCGTGCTGCGTGTCCACCGAGTGCACGCGCTGCGTGTCGCCACCGATGTCGTGCTCGCAGTCGTCGTGGATGACCACGGCCATCCGCCGTTTCGCCTCTTCGAACCCGGCTTCCGGTTCCACGTCGTAGCGCAGCGCGAAGTGACCGGCGAGGAACTGCTGTTGGTACGGGGCCGCCTCCAGCAACGGCCACGGCGCCAGCTTGTCTATCTCCGCCGTCGGCAGCTGGGTGCTGGCGGGCACCAGTACGTCGTCGAACGCCCGCTGCACCTGGCCGCGCGCGGGGTACCACCTGGTGCGGCGCACCTGGCGGGTCCGCCGCTCGCCGTTCACGTAGTGGGTCTCGGTGACGTAGTAGTACTCGCCGCGCTGCCCGGTGTAGAACGACCTGGTCTGCGAGTCGTAGGTCCAGTGCGGGAGGTAGGTGCTCTTCGTCGACTCGGCCGTGGTGACGTTCTTCAGCGCGTTCGGCGCGAAGCGGCGCGAGGACGTCCACTTCTTCAGGTGCGTGCTCACCGCGGACCGGTCGAGCAGGAACGGCAGCACTCCTTCCGGCACCAGCTGACCGGACGCCGCCGGGTCGATCACCAGCGGCGCGCCGCAGAACTGGCAGAGACTCGCCGTCTCGTTCGTCTCCGTCCTCGCCGCGCAGCGCTGACAGGCGAAGACGTACTTGCCGATGCTGCCCACCGGTTTGCGCGCCAGGTTCGCCAGCTCACCGAACGGGATCTCGCGGATCTGCCGGTCACCGGCGGTGATCTCCTGCCGGAACCCGCAGTACGGGCACTGCAGTGCGGTGGTGCCGGGCGCGAACTCCAGCCGCGCGCCGCAGCCGCCGCACGGATAGGTCGTGGCCGCGACCCCGGCCTGCTGGAAACGTGGGTCGGTCATCAGGTCCCCCGGAAGCGCGACGTCAGGACTGGGGCGGGAGCGGCGGCGGGCTCGCGCCGAGCAGCGGTGCGACCTCCGGCACCTGCCCGGCGGGGGTCCACTGCGCCATGCCTGCCTTCCAGACCAGGGTTTCCCCGGTGAGCGTGCCCGCGGTGACCTGCTGGCCCAGCTGGGTGCGGTCGAACGGCCCCAGCTGCTGCCCACCCGCGCCCAGGTACCACTGCTCGGTCTGCGGCAACGGCGGCGGCCCGGACGGCGGCTGCTGCTGGTACTGGCCGCCTTGCGGCTGCTGGTACTGCTGCTGCCCCTGCGGCTGCTGGTAGCCCTGTGGTGCCTGCGGTCCGGCGGCGCGCTGGCCGAGCGCCATGCCGAGGCCGACGCCGAGTCCCTCACCGGCGCCACCCGGGTTCTTCGCCGCGGCCTCGATCGCGTTCGCGGACTGGAACTGGGTGTACTGGTCGAGGTTGCCGACCACACCCATCTGGGTCCGCTTGTCGATTGCGGCCTCGACCTCGGGCGGCACCGAGATGTTCTCGATGATGAACTTCGTGATCTCGACGCCGACCGAGCGCAGCTCCAGGTTCAGCGCGTTGGCCAGCTTGTCGCCGATCTGTTCCTGCTGGGTCACCAGGTCGAGCATCGGCACGCCGGAGGCCGCGAGCGCGGGGCCGAGCTTGCCGATGATGATCTGGCGGAGGTACTCCGAGACCTCCTCGGTGCGGAACTGCGGGTCGGTACCCGCGAGTTCGCGCAGCAGCGCGACCGGCTCGACGACGCGCACCGCGTACCCGCCGAACGCGCGCAGCCGGACCATGCCGAACTCCGGGTCGCGCAGCACGACCGGGTTCTGCGTGCCCCATTTGAGGTCGGTGAACTGGCGGGTGTTGACGAAGTAGACCTCGGCCTTGAACGGCGAGTCGAAGCCGTACTTCCAGCCCTTGAGGGTGGACAGCACCGGCATGTTCTGCGTCTGCAGCGTGTACATCCCGGGCGGAAAAGCGTCGCCGACCTGGCCTTCGTTGACGAACACGGCCGCCTGCGACTCGCGCACGGTGAGCTTCGCGCCCATCTTGATCTCGTTCTCGTGGCGCGGGAAGCGCCATACGATCGTGTCCCGGCTGTCGTCGGTCCACTCGATGATGTCGATGAACTCGCCGCGGATCTTGTCGAAAATCCCCACGTCGTCCCCTCCGCCACGCACGGCTCGCGAAGCTCTTCCGGATCCGCGGGCGACTGTACCGCGAACGACCGGACCGGCGAGCCGATGGGACGAAGCCGGTACGTGCCGCGAGGTGAAATGGGCCGATTTGCCGGATTTGCCCGGGGTGGCCGGATCGGCGGGTTCCGGCGGCCACCGCGAGACCGGTTCGCCGAGGATCCCGCGGGACCGGTTCGCCGAGGCCCCCGCGCGACCGCGCCGGGGAAGGTACCCGACGTCGACGTGGTGGTTCAGCGGGCCGGCCGGCTCGGTCCTGGCGTTTCCCACTCGGCGCAAGCGGTCTCGTCCGCGCGGGCGGAGCCGTGCGGGCGGTCCGGGCGCCGGTGGCCGGGTTCACCCGACCGGATCGGCGTCGGCTCCGCTGTCCTCGCGCAGCGTGCCCGTATCGAGCCGCAGCCGCCGGTCGATGCCGAGTTCGGCGAGGAATCGCTCGTCGTGGCTGACCACCACGAACGCGCCCCGGTAGGCGTTGAGCGCGCTTTCCAGCTGGCCGGTGCTGACCAGGTCGAGGTTGTTCGTCGGCTCGTCGAGCAGCAGCAGCTGCGGGGCGGGTTCGGCGAACAGGACGCACGCCAGGGTGGCGCGCAGCCGTTCACCGCCGGAGAGCACGTCCACCGGCAGGTGCGCCCGGTCGCCGCGGAAGAGGAAGCGCGCCAGCAGGTTCATCCGTTCCGCGGGCGGCATTTCCGGGGCGGCGCCGGCGAGGTTCTCCGCCACCGTGCGGCCGGGGTCGAGCAGGTCGAGCCGTTGTGACAGGTAGGCGATCCGCCCGTCGACGCGGCGCAGCGCCCCGGAATCCGGCTCCAGCTCACCGTGCACCAGCCGCAGCAGGGTGGACTTCCCGGAACCGTTCGGGCCGGTCAGCGCGATCCGCTCCGGACCGCGGATCGCCAGGTCGACGCCTTCTCCGGAGAACAGGTCACGGACGCGCAGGTGCTTGCCGAGGAACAGCACACGGCCGGTCGGCACGGCGGTCTTCGGCAGGTCGAGGCTGATCTTCCGGTCCTCGCGCAGGGCCCGTTCGGCCTGGTCGAGCTTGGCCTTGGCCGCGCCGACCCGGGAGGCGTGCGTGCCGTCCGCCTTGGCCGCGGACTCCTGGGCGTTGCGTTTCATGGTGCCGGCGAAGATCTTCGGCAGTCCCGCGTCGGATGCGGTGCGTGTGGCGTTGCTCGCCCGGCGGGCCGCGCGTTCGCGGGCTTGCTGCATCTCGCGTTTCTCGCGTTTGACGTCCTGCTCGGCGTTGCGGATGTTCTTTTCCGCGACCTCGCGTTCGGCTTGGACGGCTGCTTCGTATTCGGTGAAATTGCCGCCGTGGAACCGGATCGCACCGGATTCGAGCTCGGCGATGCGGTCCATCCGATCGAGCAGCTCGCGGTCGTGGCTGACCACGACCAGGCAGCCGGACCAGCCCTCGAGCACGGCGTGGAGCTGGTCGCGGGCGTGCCGGTCGAGGTTGTTGGTGGGTTCGTCGAGCAGCAGCACGTCGGGTTCGCGCAGCAGCTGCGCGGCCAGTCCGAGTGACACGATCTGGCCGCCGCTGAGCGTGCCGAGCCGCCGGTCGAGGCCGACGTCGTCGAGTCCGAGCCGGTCGAGCTGGGCGCGGGTGCGGTCCTCGACGTCCCAGTCGGTGCCGATGGTGGTGAAGTGCGCCTCGTCGGCGTCGCCGGCCTCGATCGCGGCGATCGCCCGCAGGATCGCATCGGCGCCGAGCACCTCGGCGACCGTGCGGTCGCCGGTGAGCGGAAGGTCCTGCGGCAGGTAGCCGAGCACCCCGTCGACGGAGACCCGGCCCGCGGCAGGCGCCAGCTCCCCGGCGACGAGCTTGAGCAGCGTGGACTTGCCGGCCCCGTTGGGCGCGACGAGCCCGGTCCGGCCCGCGGGGAAGGTCGTGGACAGCCGGTCGAAGACGGGAGTGCCGTCCGCCCAGGAGAAGGAAACCCCGGACAGGACAACGCGGATTTCGGACATCGAAAAGCCTCACAGCAGCTCGGGCAGGGCGCACCCCGCACGGGAAGGATCGAAACGACAAGGACGGGGTGGCCACCCGGCTGCGCCCGAACACCGAACCCGCCCGGCCCCCGAACACTCACCGGGACCTGCACCCACCCCGCGCCGCACCGACCCGCGGAGCACGAGCACCTGCTGCGCTCCGCTCGGCCGGTGGGGCTGCCGTGGCACCCTGCTCGGCAGGCCGGTGGGGCTGCCTTGGCACCTGCTCGGCCCGGGTTGCGGGGTGCTGGCAGGTGTTCCGCTCGGCCGGTGGGGTTGCCTTGGCACCCTGCTCGGCAGGCCGGTGGGGTTGCCGTGGCACCTGCTCGGCCCGGGTTACGGGGTGCTGGCAGGTGTTCCGCTCGGCCGGTGGGGTTGCCTTGGCACCCTGCTCGGCAGGCCGGTGGGGTTGCCGTGGCACCTGCTCGGCCCGGGTTGCGGGGTGCTGGCAGGTGTTCCGCTCGGCCGGTCGGGTTGCCTTGGCACCCTGCTCGGTCCGGGTTGCGGAGCACGAGTACGTGTTCCGCCCGGTTGGCCGGTCGGGTTGCCGGCGTCGGCACCTGCTCGGTCCGGTACGGCCCTGGTTACGGGTGTCGGCACCTGCTCCGCTCGGCCGGTCCGGATCGCGCGGTGTCGGCACCTGTTCCGCTCCGTTCGGCGCGGGCGCGGGCACCGGCTGCGCCCGGTTCGGGTGGGGTGCCGGCCCGGTTGCGCTCGGCCGGGTCGGGTTGCGCGGTGTCGTGCCTGCGTGGGTCCGTTCGGCGCGGGTGGGGTTCCGGCGCCTGGTCCGCCCGGGGCCGGTCGCCCGGTGCCGGCGCTTGCCCGCCTCCCGATCGAGGCGGTTCGCCGGATCCGGTGCCGTCCAGGTGGGCCGGTGGCAGCTGCTTCCGCTGCCGAGCGGCCGGCCGCGTTGCCCTTCCGCTTGAGCCGCACCGTACGCCGGGTGCGGGCACCCGAAAGGTACGGCTGCCGCGGGCGGGCCGGTGCGGGAAGCGCAAGCGCTCACCTGGTGGCCGTGCGGGGCCGGCGTCGTCGTCGCGGCCGGGTGGCTGGTGCTGCCGGTGGTCGCGGCGCCGCGGCCGGGTGGTCGGTGCGAGCGGGGGCCGGTGCTACCGCGGTGCCCGCCACGTTCGGTGGTGGACGCCGGTGGCCCGTGCCCCGTGCTCACCCGGAGATGTCGTCTTCACCTGCCACTGCTCGAATTCCTTTCGGAAGTGTCCTTCGCCGCACCACGATACCCGGTGTCCTGCCCGGTGCGCACGGTACGCGGTCCCGGTCCGTCTACTTCGGACTCGGCGAGCAGGCGTGGCCGGGCATCCGGCGGACGTGCTACAGGCTCTGGCCCAGCCGTTCCAGCAGCGGCGCGGCGGTCTGCAGCGTGGCCAGTTCGGCCGGGGTGAACCCGGCGGTGAGGGACTCGGTGAGCTGCCGGATCCGGGCGTCCCGCTTGTCCTGCAGCACCTGTCGTCCGGCTTCGGTGAGGGAGACGATCATCTGCCGTCCGTCGTCCGGGTCGGGCGTGCGTTCGACGAATCCCCGCCGTTCGAGCCCGGCGATGGTGGTGCTCACCGCCTGCGGGGTGATCTGCTCGCTGCGGGCCAGCGCCGCGGTGGTGGCAGGGCCCTGCCGGTCGAGCAGCGCCAGCGCCGAGCGCTCCGGCAGGGACAGCTCGCCTGCCGCCGGGCTGTGCCGCAGCCGGCGCGTGACCAGGCCGACCGCGCCGTACAGGGTCGCGGCCAGATCGTCGACAGAGGACTCGGCGGACATGGCACGAGGCTAGAGCAGCCCCGGTTGCGGTGGGAACTCGTAGTCCCAGTCGAGCTCCCACAGCAGCAGGGTGCCGTCGGCCATGCCGGTGACGGTGCGATGCGCGTTCGGGGTCATCGCGGCGGAGGCGACGTAGGCCGTCTTGACCCGGTGCAGGCACTGTCCCGCGACCAGGTCCCACCAGCGCAGCGTCCCGTCTTCCCCGCCGGACAGGGCGTGCCTGCCGTCCGCGCTGATCGCGACCGAGTTGATCTGCGCGGTGTGCTCGGCGGGCAGCGTGCGTCCGGTACCGGCGGTGAGGTCCCAGGCGAAGACGGCGCCGCTGGTGCTTCCGGATACCGCGTGCCGTCCGTCCGGAGTCACCGCGACCGCGCCCACGCCTCCGTCGTCCCCGGTGAACGTGCGGAGGCATTCCCCGCTCTTCACGTCCCACCAGCGCATCGTCCGGTCGGCCGCGCCGGACAGGGCATGGCGGCCGTCGGCGGTGACGGCCACCGCGTTGATGTGCGCTTCGTGTCCGCTCAGCGTGCGCAGGCACCGTTCGCCGGGCAGATCCCACCAGCGCAGCAGACCGTCGGTGTTCGCGGACAGCGCGCGGCGGCCGTCGGGGGTGATCGCGATCGAGAAGCACATGCCCTCGGCCCCGATCGGGACCGCGGCCAGGTGCTTCCCGCGGTTCAGGTCCCACCAGTGCACGTGGTGGTTGCCGACGGACACCGCATGCCTGCCGTCCGGGGTGAGCGCGGCCGCCAGCGACCAGCCGTCGCCGCTGTCCAGCTCGTGCAGGCAACGGCCGGTGGTCAGGTCCCACCAGCGCAGTACCGAGGCCGCGGTGGCCGACAGCGCACGGCGGCCGTTGGACGTGATGGCTGCGACCTTCGCGAGGTGCCCCGGCGTCTGCATGCGCAGCGTCTGCCTGCTGCCGGTGATCGCGCTCCGCCGTCCACTGTGGCCGGTCCGCCGCCACAACTCGCCCAGCTCCGCGTTGTTCCCGAAACCGTCGATCGCCCGTGCGCCACGCAGTTCCTCCGCTGCGGCAAGCGGATCGCCCCGGTCGAGCAGCGCCCGTGCCGCGTCGACGCGGTGCTCGAACTCCTCGGCCTGCACACCGAGATCCACTGTGGACCGTGGACGGCTGTACCACCACGGTGCCGGACTGCCCGGCACGAGGTCCCGCCACCGCACCGTCTTGTCGAAACCGCAGGACACCGCGGTCCGGCCGTCGGAGAGCACGGTCGAGCAGGTGAGCGTGTCGCCGCCGACGAAGGTGCGCAGGCAGCGTCCGGTGTCCAGCTCCCACCAGGTGAGTTCGCCGGCATCGTTGCCCGCGATCACGGTGTGCCCGTCCGGGGCAACCGCCACCGACAGGACCGGCGAGGAGAGAACGTCGATCACCCGGTGCCGGTAGGTCAGCACCAGACGGCACCGGCCGGAAGCCAGGTCCCACACCCGGACCGTGCCGTCGCGTCCACCGGAGAGGAACCCGCCGGGCATCAGCGCGAGCGCATACACCGCACCACGATGGCCGGTCAGCACCCGCCGGGCTTCCCCGCTGCCGAGGTCCCAGGAACGCACTGTGCCGTCTGCACCGGCGGACAGCGCGGTGCGGCCGTCCGGCAGCACCGCGACCCGGTTGATCCCGCCTTCGTGTCCGGACTGCCTGCCCAGCCGTTGTCCGGTGACCGGATCCCACCACCACAGCGCACCCGCGGCGTCTCCGGCCAGCGCGAGTTCTCCGCCTGCGGACACCGCGACGCAGTGGAACGGCGTGCCCCGCTGCCCGGAGAAGGTGTGCAGGCACCGTCCGGTGGTCAGATCCCACCAGCGCACCGTGCCGTCCGTGCCGCCGGAGAGGACGTGCCGTCCATCCGGGGACAACGCCACCATGGTCACGAGATCGGTGTGGCCGGTGAGCACGCGCAGGCATTCCCCGGTGCGCAGGTCCCACCACCGCACGGTCCGGTCCTCGCCACCGGAGACCGCGTGCCTGCCGTCCGGCGAGACCGCCAGCGGACAGGTCTTCCCCTCGTGCCCGGTCAGCTCCAGCGGGGCACGTTCGGCCGGTGCCTCCCGGGTCACGGTGGCGCGGGCGGTCGCGACCTCCGGGTCGCCGGGCGCCGCCTCGTCGAGGCATGCCCTGGCGGCTTCGGGGTCGCGGCGTTCCTGATGCACCAGGCCGAGTGCGTACGCCAGTTGCGTGCGGCGCGGATCGTTTTCGGGCAGGGCGAACCGGAACCGCTCCAGTTCGTCGACCAGTTCCAGGTCGGTGATCTCGGCTTCCCGCCACCGGCCGAGCTGTCCGTTGAAGGTGGCGTCCAGATGCTGCGGGTCGGCTTCCAGCGCGTGCGCCCAGAATTCTTTCGCGGGCCCGGCCAGGCCGAGGTCGAGCATGGACAGCGCCTTGTTGTTGTACCCGTCCGCGAGCACGGTCACCGGTCCGGCCGCGGTGCGCGGATAGGGCCGCCCGACGTGCGTCGGGTAGACGGCGACCAGGCGCTCCGCCAGCAGGCCGAGGTCACCGGGGCGAGCCGCCGGGTCGGTGGTGAAGCATTCCCGCAGCAGCGTCGCGACCTCGGGTGGCATGGTGGGCCGGCCGGACGGCGGCGCCGCGGCGAGGTAGGCCTCCAGCGCCTCGCCGGCGACTGCTCCCAGCCGCCAGGTCACCTCGCCGGTGAACAACTCCAGCACAGTCACCGCCCACGACCACACGTCGCTGCGTCGTCCGGCGCGTTCCCCGCTGTACTGCTCCGGCGACGCATACGCGGGCGTGAGACCGCGGTGGGTGACCAGGATCGACTCCGTGCCCGCCGCGCCTTCGTCCGCTCCGGACCGTTGCTGTGCACGGGCGAGCCCGAAGTCGGTGATCTTCACCAGCCCGTCCGGGGTGCGCAATGCGTTGCCGGGCTTGACGTCCTGGTGCACGACCCCGGCCTGGTGCGCGGCCCGCAGCCCCCAGGCCAGCTGGATGGCGACGTCGAGGACCTCGGCCAGCCCGCGCAGCCCGCCGTCCCGCAGCGCCTCCGCCACCGTGCCGCCCTCGACGAATTCGGCGAAGATCCGCGGCACGCCGCCCAGCACCCGGACGTAGTGACACGCGCACACGTGCGGATGCGGTGGCAGCCCGACCCACACCTCGGCCTCGTCGACGAACGCCTGGATGCCGGACAGCCACATCCGCGGCAGCGGGCTCTTCACCGCGAGGTCCAGCCGCCAGCCGAGGTGCCGCACCCGGTGCACGACGCCCATCCCGCCCGCGCCGAGCTGCTCCTCGATCCGGTACGTGCCGAGCACGGTCTCGCCGACGTCCCACACGACGTCGGCGGAGTCGTCCCCGGTCAGGGTGGGGCCCGCCGCCGGGCGGCCCGGCCGTGCCTGCCACTGCATCCCGATCACCTCATCCGGCGGATTCGTGGTTCCAGTCGAGCGCCCAGCCGATCAGCGTGCCGTCCTTGCTGCCGGTGAGCGCCGACCAGGCGTCCAGGGCGAGGGCGGCCCCGCACAGTTCGTCGTCGTGCTCGGTGAGCACGCGCAGGCACCGGCCCGAGCGCAGGTCCCGCAGGCGCAGGGTGCGGTCCGCGCCCGCGGTGAGCGCGTGTGCCCCGTCCGCGGTCACCGCCAGTGCGAGCATCGGGCCTTCGTGCCCGGTCTCCGCGCCGAGGTACTTTGCCTGCGGCAGCTGCCAGCGCTGCAGATTGCCACAGGTCTCCCCGGACAGTGCGGTGCCCGCGCCCGGTGTGAGGGCGACCACCCGGGAGGCACAGCTGTGGCTGTGCAAGGTTTTCCGGCATTCCCCGGTACCGATGTCCCACCACCGCACGGTGGTGTCGGAGCTGCCGGACAGGGCCTGCCTGCCGTCGGCCGTGATGGCGACCGCGTTCACCGGTTCGGTGTGCCCGGAAAGGATGCGCAGGCATTCCCCGGTGTGCAGGTTCCACCACCGCAGTGTGTGGTCGGCGCTCGCGGACATCGCGTGGCCGTCCGCGCTCAGCGCGACCGCGGTCACCTCGTCGGCGTGCCCGGAAAGGATGCGCAGGCATTGCCCGGTGCGCAGATCCCACCAGCGCAGCGTCTGGTCCGAGCTGGTCGAGACCGCCGTGGTCCCGTCCGCCCCGAAGGCCAGCGAGGTGAGCGCGTCCTCGTGTCCCGGCAGTTCGGCCAGGCACTCGCCGGTGGTGAGATCCCAGTGCCGGAGCACGAAATCCCAGCCCGCCGCCACCGCCCGCCGTCCGTCGTCGGAGAGCGCGAGCGAGGTGAGCCCTGCGGGATGCTCGATCGTGCGGACCCGGCGGATGTCCGTGAACTCGGTGCGCTGCCGGTACCGGCCCGCCTCCCGCCACAGCTGCTGCGCTTCGGGGTGGCGCGCGTAGCCGTGCACGGCGCGGGCCGCCCGCAGCCGCGCGGTCGCGGCCGGCACTGCCGCGTTCGCCAGGAGATCTCGTGCTCCGGACAGCTGGGCGCGGAACTGCTGTTCGCGGGATTCGAGGTCACCGGCATTGCTTGCCGGACTGGCCTGCCACGGTGCCACCCTCGGCTCGGCCTGATCCCATACCCGGACTTTCCGGTCCGTGGCGGTGGAAGCGACCCGCCTGCCGTCGGCGGTGAGGTCCACTGCGAGGACGAGGTACTCGTGCTCGATGGTGCGCACGCAGCGGCCGGTGCCGAGATCCCAGCACCGCGCCGTGCGGTCGAGGCTCCCGGTGGCGGCCTGCCTGCCGTCGGCCGAGAGCGCCACCGACCAGACCGGGCTGGCGTGCGCGGTGAGCGTGCGCAGGCATTCCCCGGTGCGCAGATCCCACCAGCGGACGGTCCGGTCGTTCCCTCCGGTCAGCGCATACCGGCCGTCCGGGGTGACGGCCACCGAGTGCACGTTGTCGGTGTGGCCGGTGAGTGTCTGCAGGCAGGTGCCGGTCTTGAGGTCCCACCAGCGCGCCATGCTGTTGTTGCCGGCGGCCGCGACGTACCTGGCGTCCGGCGTCATCGACACCGACAGGATGCAGACCTTTTCTTGCGTGACAGTGCGCAGGAGCTTGCCGCTGCGCAGGTCCCAGTGCCGCAGGAAGCCGTCCTCCGCGCCGGTGACGGCGTACCGGCCGTCCGCGCTGATCGCGACGCCGCGCACGCACCGCTGGTGCCCTTCGAGTATCTGCACGCACCGTCCGGTGCCGAGATCCCAGCAGCGCGCCGTGGTGTCGGCCGAACCGGACAGCGCGTACCGGCCGTCCGGCGTGATCGCGACCGACCAGATCTCGTCGGTGTGTCCGGTGAGCTTGTGGACCTTGCCGCCGCGGCCGGAGTCCCACCAGCGCAGCACGCCGTCCTCGGCGGCCCATACGACGCGTCCGCCGTCCGGCGTGCCGGCCACCGAGTACAGCCAGCCGGAGTCGGTCCGGGCCGTCAGCGGCGGATCGTCGTCCCGTTGCTGCCCGGTGCGGGTGTCGCCGCGTTCGCGGTCGACCAGTTCGGCCAGCAGCCGGATGTGGTCGCGGTCGCCGGGCGCGGCTGCCTGCTCCACCGCGGCCATCCGGCGCAGCAGCTCGTCGTCGGTGATCCGCGCGGTGCGCCAGTGGTGCAGACCGAGGTTGAACGTCGCGTCCGGGTGCCGCGGGTCGGCCTGCAGCGCCCGTTCCCAGTACTGCTCGGCCGCGGCGTGGTCACCGGCCAGTGCCAGCGAAAGCCCGCGGTTGTTCCACTCGTCCGCGGGTGGCTCGACCGGCTTCGGTTCGGCGCGGAAGTACGGATTGCCGGTCGTCTGCCGGTGGATCTCGACGAGCCGGTCCGCGAACTCGCGTGCGGTCGGGGTGCTGCCCGGATCCGGCAGCAGCGGTCGCTGCGGTCCGGAGAACAGACCCGCGACCACTGTCGCCAAGGCTCGCACGTCGTCGGACGCGCCGTTGCCCAGCGGCCGCAGGGCGCCGAGTTCGGCCAGCTTGACGATGCCGTCGGAAGTGCGGATTGCGCTGGTGGCCCGCAAGTCGCCGTGTGCAATGCCGGCGTCGTGCAGTGCCTGCACCGCCCATGCGAGCTGGACGGCTGCGTCGAGGACCGCGTCCACGGTGGTGAACCGTCCGCTGCCGGCCGCCGTCGCGAGGTCTTCGCCGGGTGCGTCTTCGAGCACCATCCGCGGGTGTCCGTCCTCCAGGCGGAGGCCGTGAAAGGAGCGCAGATGGGGATGCGGCGGAAGATCCAGCCAGGCCCTCGTCGACGCCAGCAACGCCGCGGCCTCGGCTCGCCCGGCATCGGTGTCGGCCGGTGCGACGGGCGGGGGTGCAGAGCGTTCCGGTGCTGTCTCCCGCTTTCTCCCGAACAGCCGCCAGGTCTTCGGCACCGCGGTCCTCCTCCGTTCGTGACCTGCCGCAAGGTTGCCACGGTGGGCCGGGAGGGGTCCCGCACCGGCGGATCACGATCCGGAAGATAGCGAACCGGGTGTCCGCAAGAGGTCCGGTTGGCCGCTTGCGGACACCCGGCGATCAAGCGCCCGGAGTCACCGGGCGGTCACGGTGAGCGGCTGCCCGAGTGGCTGGTTCTCCACCCGGACCGTGAGCACCTGCTTGGTGCCGTCCCACGACCCGGTGGCCGGATTCCCGTTCACGGTCACGTTCGCCGGTTCGGCCGTCAGCCCGGTGAGCGCCACCGTCCACGTGCGCTGCGCGGGCTGCCCGGCGTACTCGCCCTTCGCCGGGGCGACGCTCAGCGTGTGTCCGCCGTCCTTTTCGGCGTAGGTGATCTCCGTGGTCGCGCTCCGGTCCGCGTGCCCGCCGTCGTCCTCGTACAGCGAGAAGCTGCCCGGTGCACCCGCTGCCGCGGTCACGGTCAGCTGGTCTGCCGTCGCGTCATGGGCGACGTCGGCGGTGTGCGTGGCCAGGATCCCGCCTGCCCGCAGGAAGACCGGCATCGTCCCCAGATCCGTGGACACGCTCTGGGTCGTGCCGCCCTGGTAGGTGCGGCCGGTGAAGTAGTCGGTCCACTGGCCCGGCGGGAACCAGACCGTGGTGTCCGCCTTCGTGCCCGGTGTGCTCACCGGTGCGACGAGCACGTCCGGCCCGTAGAAGTATTCGCTCGACGCGGCCGAGTACGCGGCGGGCTCTTCCGGATACTGCAGGTAGGTCGGTCGCACCACGGGCACACCGGTCGTCGACGCCTCGTGTGCGAGCGAATAGCTGTAGGGCACCAGGTTTTCCCGCAGGTTCAGGAACTTTGCAGCCGATGCGTTCGCTTCCGGCCCGTACTGCCACGGCAGCCGGTCGCTGTGGTTGCTGTGCAACCGGTCGATCGGCTGGAACGCGCCCAGCTGCACCCACCGCGCATACAGATCGTCGGGGAGCTTCCAGGTCTGCTTCTGCTGCCCGTCTTGGTCGATATAGGTCTCACTGCCGGCCAGGCCGGTGGTGTCGACGTGGCCACCGATGTCGTGGCTGACCGCGGACAGCCCGGTGGCGGCCGATTCGTTCGGCGTCGCACCGACTTCCATCGCCAGCGTGCCCCAGGTGGACAGGGTGTCCCCGGTGAAGTGCACGGTGGTGCGCTTGTCCGCCCACGGACCGGTCGGCACCGAGGTCGGGTTGCCGTAGCCGCCCGCCTGCATCGAACCGTAGGCCCGGGAGAGCACGAAGCCGCGTCCGGGCGTGTTCGCCGCGTAATGCTGGTTGATCCACGCGTCCGGGGTGACTCCGGCCAAAGTGGACTGTGACGCGTCGCAGCACCAGTCGAGCCACCAGAAGTCGTTGCCCGCCTTGGTGAGGTCGGTGTGCAGGTCCTGGTAGGCCTTCAGCTGGTCGGGATCACCCCAGTCGAATACACGGCAGCCGTCGCCACAGCCGGGTGCCAGCTTGCCCTTCGCGGTTTCGCTGGCCTTCGCGTACTGCGGATCGGATTCCTGGATGCTCGGGTGCACGTTCAGCGTGGTGTGCAGGTCTTCGCCGTGCGCCCAGGCGAAGAACTCCTGGGGATCGGGGAACTTGGCCTTGTCCATTTCCCAGCCGTTCCAGGTGTCCGGGGATTTGAAGTCGGTGTCGACCACCAGTACGTCCAGCGGCACGCCTTCGGAACGGAAACGGGGCAGGACGGTGTCGCGGTAGTCGGCTTCGGTGCGGTCGATGTACTCGGAGTACCACACGCCGTACGCCCACCGCGGCAGCAGCCCCGGCGGGCCGGTGAGCTGCGACAGTGCCTGGAGCCCGCCCTGGTAGTCGTGTCCGAAGCCGAAGAAATAGCCGTCCTGGTAAGGCTTTCCGCCGTGTGCCGGGCGCTGGGTCACCTTGCCGGTGCTCTGCTCGTAGAACGCCGACGACGTGTCGTCCAGCAGGTACCAGCCATCCTGGTGCAGCAGGCCTTCGGCCGTCGCCGGGGTGCCCTTCGCACCGTCGACACCGTCGTAACCACGCCGGTAGCGGCCCAGCCCGAAATGCGGCTGGGGAGTGGTTTCGTCCAGGCCGGTGACCGAAAGCGTGTCGGCGTTCACGTGGCAGCTGGCCTCGTCCGGGCAGCCGAACGTGACGTCGTCGGTCCCTGCCTTGAGGTCGAGCCGGATGGACGCGGTGCTCCAGGTGTCCCAGTCGGTGGTCGGCGGCAGCTTCAGCTGCTGGGTGACGCCGCCGGCGGTGACGTCCACGGTCCGCGTGTCGTGCACGCCGTCGCCGCCGGTTCCGTTGGCGTAGCGCAGGTGCAGTGCGTAGGTGCCGTCCGCGGGCACGTTCTCGATCCGCTGCCCGAAACCCGCGCCCTGCTTCAGTTCGGCGGCGAATCCGGTACCGGCGTAGCCGGTGTGGTCGGTGGCGATCTCCGCCTGGCCGGACATCCGGCCGTCTTCGGCTTCACAGCTCGTGCCGAACCCGCAGCCGCCGATCGCCCGTGCGGACGCCGGTGGGTACTGCGCGCCTTGATCCAGCACCGCGAGGCTGTCCACGTTTACGTTGCCCGAGTCGCCCGGTGCGCGGGTGAGCGCGATCGTGTGGTGCCCGGCGCTGAGCGGCACGGCTGCGGACGCGACCGACCAGGTGTCCCAATCCGCGGTCACCGGCAGGTCCAGTTTCTGCGCCGCCCCTCCGTCGACCGACACGCTCAGCGTGCGCGTGACGTGCTGGTCGTCGCCGCCGACGCCGTTGGCGTAGCGGGTGGAAAGGGGGTAGGTGCCGTCCGCGGGGACCTCGGCGTCGGTGGACACCGTGGCACCGTCGCCTTCGAAACCGGCCAGGAATCCGGTGCCGGTGTAGCCGCCGTGATCGGTGGCGACGCCGGCCCCGTCGTGGGCCAGGTCTTCCGCCTCGCACAGCGCACCCGCCGCGCAGGTGAGATGCCGCCACGGTGCGGCGGTCACCTGGGTCTGCCCGGTGGTCTGCCGCACGCTCAGGTTGCCCGCGCCGAACGGGCCCGACCCCAGCCGGTAGCTGAGGTTCAGCGCGCTGGTTTTGATGGTCAGCACTCCGTCGGTCACCGTGGAGGTGAACGGGGTCTTGGTGAAGGATCCGCGGCCGATCGCGTTGTAGGTGACGGGATCCGCGAAAGCTCCGTCGCCGGCGTACTCGGTGCGGATCAGCGTGGGGGAGAGCACCTGGAACCGCGCGTCGTCCGCGGTGACCGTCTGCGCCCGCACGGACGCCGTCGCGGGCGGCGAGGCCAGCCCGGTGACCACGACACAGGCCGCGGCGCCGAGGATGCCGATGCGCTTGAGAATTCCTGCCGTTGACCGCAAGACGCTCTCCGTTCCGGAGCTCGAGCCAGTTTTACAACGTTGGAAAAATTCGCCGGATCGATGACAGCACAATGCCGCCCGACATGTCCAGATCATCCGGGAAAACTGCCCGGACAACCTCCCCGGACGGCCCGGATCGCGGTACTACCGGCTGGCCTCGGCCGGTATGCACCGGCAGGTCAACCGCGCTCTCACGGTATAGCTTGTCGACGTGCGCTGGTCTCTGGGGAGGTGCGGTCGTCCGCTGCCAGCCCGATGAGGAGGAGTTCGACGAGTCGGTGCAGGTGCGTGGCGGAGTGCGCCAGACGGAACGAGGCAATGGCGCTGAGGCACACGCGTACGTCTGCCGCTGTGATGTCCGGGCGCACTGCGCCGGACTCGCGGGCGCGGTCTACGAGCTGTTCCATTGCGCTTGCCTGTTCGCGGCGGTCGACAGCGAAGGCTGCCGCCGCCGGGTGGGAACCGAACAGAGCCTGATTCAGCCCGCGGTCATGCAGCCGGTGCTCCGCGAAGCTGTGTACGGCGCCGCTGAGCGCGCGCCAAGGATCGGGCTCGTCCAGAGATGCCTGCATCTCCCCACGGCATTCCGCGACCAGCTCAGCGAGCGCCGCCGTGACGAGGTCGGTGCGTGCCGGGAAGTGCCGATGGACCGTGGCGATGCCCAGACCGGCGCGGCGGGCGATCTCCCGCATCGGCAGGTCGAGCCCTTCGTCGGCGAAGGCGGCGCGGGCAACGGCGATGAGATGGCGACGGTTGAGCTCCGCGTCGGTGCGTGGTTTCCGAGTCACTTCGATCTCCGCGATTCTCATTTCAGCCTGATACGGAACACCTGCTCCACATCCATGTTTACCGTAACGCAGCGCCCGGAAAATCCGGGCAGGAGAGGTGATCATGCAAGCAGTACAGTTCGACCGTTTCGGTTCACCCGACGTGCTCGGCGTCCGCTCCGCGCCCGAGCCGCACGCAGGCACGGGCGAGGTGCGCATCGCGGTCCGCACCAGCGCGGTGTCGCCGGTCGACCTTGCGCTGCGGGCCGGTGATTCACCCTCACGCGAGAGCCTTGCCCTGCCCCACATCCCCGGCGTGGACGCAGCCGGCGTGATCGACGAGGTCGGCGAGGGCGTCGAAGGCTTTGCCATCGGGGACGAAGTGTTCGGCGCCGTCGATGTCGCCCGGCTGGGCGGGGCGAGCGCGCAGTTCGCCGTTCTGGCGTTCTGGGCGGTGAAGCCGGCCGCGTTGTCCTGGGAGGAGGCAGGTGCCGCCGGGACGAGCGTGGAGACGGCGACCCGTGCTCTGGACCTGCTCGGCGTGCGAGAGGAGGCGGATACGACATTGCTGATCGACGGTGCGACGGGTGGTGTCGGGAGCATCGCCGTGCAGCTGGCCGTGGCTCGCGGAGCCCGTGTCGTCGGGACCGGCCGCCCCGGCAGCGAAGAATTCCTCTCCGGTCTCGGCGCGACCCCCCTGCCCTACGGGCCTGGCCTGCCCGAACGGGTTCGCGCGCTCGGCATCTCACGCGTCGACCACGCGCTGGACGTGGCCGGAGCCGGCTCGCTCGATGAACTCATCAGTCTCACCGACGGACCGCCGTCGGTGGTCACCCTGGCGGATTTCACCGGCCCCAGCCGTGCGGTGCGCCTCTCCCTCGGCCAGCTCGGCGGTCAGCCCGACGGGCGCCACGGACTCGCCGTCGCCGCAGGTCTCGCCGAAAAGGGACTGTTCCACGTACCGGTCCAGGCGGTCTTCCCGGCCGGCCAGGCGGCCGAAGCACACGCCGCGGCGGGGACCGGCCCCCGCCGCGGGAAGACCGTCATCGATCTCACGGCGCTCACGCCTGGCCGATGACGCCGGTCAGGTGAGACCACCATCCCCGATTCCCGCCGGCTCACGGAATCTCTGATGCGCGCGGGACAACATACCCAGCGCCGGTAAGCCACTCGCTCCCGCACGACGCCATCCCCGGGACGGTGGACTGCTCTGCTTGCGAGGACGCCTCCGCCGCAAGCCGCGGCGCCAAGCCGTTGACCGCCCGACGCGGTGTTCGACCAACGATCGCCGGGCGGTTGCTGTTCGCCGCCCGGCCGGGCTTTCAGTCCCGTTTGCGCACCGTGTCGACGAACCGGCGGGCGACCTCGCGGAGTTTGGTGTTGGTGGACTGGGATTCGGCGATCAGGCGTTGCATCGCGGCGTCCTCGTCGATCCGGTGGATCGCCATCAGCATGCCCTTCGCCTGTTCGATCACACCGCGGGAACGCAGCGCCTGGTCCAGCTGGTCGGCGCGCAGCTGGGCCTCCCGGTACCGCTGGGCGGTGCGCAGGCCGAACCCGACCACCGTGGTGTAGACGGTCAGCACATCGCTTTCGAGGGTGCGGAAACCGCTGTCACCGAAGCCGAACAGGTTCAATGCGCCGGTCACCGTCTCGTCCGCCCGCAGCGGCGCGGCGAGGTAGCTGCCGACGTCGAACTGCTTGGCCGCGGCGACGAAATCCGGCCAGACCTCACCGGCCTCCGGGACCGAGATGCGCACCACCTCGCCGGTGGCCGCGGCACGCAGGCACGGTCCTTCGCCGATCGTGTACTGCGCCCGGTCGATCTCGTCGGCGCGGGGATCGGTCGAGGCGGCGGTCTCGGCCTGCCCGTCGTGGATGGCGGTGATGCTGGCCAGATCCGCCTCCGGGATGGCACGCACGGCCTCCGCGCAGATCGTGCTGAAGACAACGTTTTCCTGGTCGTCGTGCTCGAGTGCCTGGGTCAGCTCGCGCATCGCCGAAGCGAGTTCGTCCAGCCGCTCGGTCATGTCCGGCCCCCTCGATCCACCCGAGGCGCCGCTCCCCCGCGGAGGGCGCACCCACAGTGGGTTCCACCGCACGGCTGCTCGGAAACCCGCGAAGTCGCCGCCACTGCCCGGTCCCGGCCACAGTGGACACTCCGGCCGACCGGCCCGGCAAGCAGGACGAGGCTGCCTATAGCGGACACAACTGGCAAAACGCCAGGGATTTGCCATCGTATCACCCGAAAGAGGGATACCGGAGGGCAGTGACAAGCCCGCCAGGCGGGTGTCTCATGTGGTGATCCTGCTGTCGACGACGACCGGGAGGCTTTGCATTATGACCGAGCAGTCCCCAGCGTTGGACAATCTGCTCACTGAGAGTCGTACGTTTCCTCCGTCGGAGGGGTTTGCCGCGCGGGCGAACGCGACGGCGGGGTTGTATGCCGCCGG
>NZ_BAAAZN010000024.1:0-129352 GCF_039536925.1 Amycolatopsis ultiminotia
GGCGCGGTTGCGGGCGCGGTTGCGGGCGCGGTTGCGGTTGCGGGCGCGGTTGCGGTTGCGGGCGCGGTTGCGGTTGCGGGCGCGGTTGCGGGCGCGGTTGCGGTTGCGGTTGCGGGGACTTGGCCACCAGGGGCTACCCGACCGGAAACTCGGCCACCACACGTCTGCCGCACCGGCAACCCGGCCGCCACACCGGCAACCCAGCCGCCGTACCTCTGCCGCACCGGCAACTGGGCCGCCACGCGCCTGCCACACCCACCGAAAACTCAGCCACCACACGTCCGCCACACCCACCGAGAACTCGGCCACCACACGTCCGCCACACCGAAAGCTCGGCCGCGCGCCTGTCGCACCGGCAGCTCAGCCACCGCGCCTCTGCTGCACCAGCAACCCAGCCAGCACGCGCCTGCCGCATCGCGACCCTGGCCACCGCGCCCCTGCCACACCACGACCTCGGCCACCACGCCTGTGCCACACCGGCAACTCAGCCGCGCGCCTGCCACCCCGGGAACTCGGCCGCCCTTCGCCGGAGACCCGGCTGCCGGGTGTCTGGTTCGTCGGAGCTTGGCCGGCGGGGATCTGCTCAGCGGGAACCCGGGCGTCCGGGTGCGCTGCGGGTCGCCTGCGGTCAGCAGCGGTGCGAGGGGGCCCGTCGTGGCCTGGCCGCGGCCGCGCCCACCAGGCCGGCGATCGCCACGAACGTCCCCACCGCGACGCCGATCTGCGGGCTCGCCACGAGCACGAGACCGGCCGGCACCGCGACGACCGCCACGGGCAGCAGGCACGCCCACAGCATCGGCGCCCAGGCCGAGAGCAGGCCGGCCAGGAACGACAGCCACGGCTCGCGGGTGTCCGGTTTGCGATGACGCCCGGTGCCGCTGCGGGCCAGCACCCTGGCCCCGGCGGCGATCATCTCCTCCGGGGTCGCGATGCGCCGCTCGGGCCGGGCGGGCGGCCAGTCGACGGTCACCCGGACCCGGCTGCGACCCGGCTTCTCCCCGATGTCGGCAAGTACGGTCACGAGGTCCTTTTCCTTGTCTCTTCCAGGCAGGCGGACGGGCTCGGGTGCCCTTCGGTGTCCGCTGGAGTCACGCCTTCCTCCCTCGACAACTCCGGTTGCCCACATCTTGGCGGGAACTCTGCGTTACCACTCGGTAGTACCCGCAGTGTCGCGACGAACGGTATTTCACGATCGCCCAGCGGTTCGAGTGACAACGCCAGCTACTCCCCGCGACCACCCTATCGTGGTACCAGCCTACCTCCGCGACCGGTCCGCGACGGTCACGATCGACCCCACATTCGGCCCGCACCTGCACAATCCCGGGCATCTGCACGTTCATC
This sequence comes from Amycolatopsis ultiminotia, assembly GCF_039536925.1. Classification (NCBI taxonomy): domain Bacteria; kingdom Bacillati; phylum Actinomycetota; class Actinomycetes; order Pseudonocardiales; family Pseudonocardiaceae; genus Amycolatopsis; species Amycolatopsis ultiminotia. The sequence continues at coordinate 1,342 of NZ_BAAAZN010000024.1, forward strand.
CGCACGTACCTCCGGTAGCCCGTCGCACCGTGGGCGGCAGCGCAGATCAACGCGGGCGCACACTGGGCGTCACCGAATGAGTCAGGACACGAGCACCGCTTATCACTCGGACGAGTTACCACGGAGAGTGAACATCACCTGACTGCACACACCGGTGGCAGCAGTGCGGAGCCGGTGGCCGCAACACCGGCAGCCGGTGGCACCGGCTGGCGGCACAGTCTCGCCCAGCATGCCCCGAGCCGTGGCCGGTCTCCGGTCCCGGACCGGGTTCGAACGGCGGTCAGTGGTCGTGGCGGCTGAGGGTCTCCGCGTCTTGTACGCGGAGCGTGCGGAGTCACACCAGAGTGCAGCCGAGGATCTCCGCGGGAGTCACACCGGAGCGCGGCCGAAGATCTGCGCGAGACTCACTCCAGGCCGCGGCCGAAGATCTGCACGAGAGTCACACCAGAGCGCAGCCGAGGATCTCCGCGGAACTCACACCAGGCCGCGGCCGAAGATCTGCACGAGAGTCACACCAGGCCGCGGCCGAGGGTCTGCGCGGGAGTCACACCGGGGCGGGTCCACTGCGGCGTGGGACGGCTGGTCGGGCCCCACGTCGCGACGCCGTCCGCGTCTGTGCGCCAGTACCAGCAGATCGGCGCGCCGTGCCCGCCGACCGGGGAACCGGCCTCCGCGGCATCGGGCCAGCCCGCGGGGTTGTCCTCCCACGCCTCACGGCGGCCGTAGGGCGTCATGTCGAGCAGGCCCAGGGACCCGTTGGCCGGCTCATTGCCCCGGCCGGTCGTGGAGTAGGTGAGGAACACGCGGTCCCCGTCGCGCAGGAAACAGGCGAGATGGCCCATGCCACCGCCGATCGGAGCGGCCACGTCGCGCACCGAGTACCAGGGTTGGGTGTAGCCCATGAACTCGACGTAGGCGGCGACCTCGTCCCAGCGGCCGGTGGTCAGCACGGCGAACGAGACGCCGCGGGCGTTGAGGTACACGGCGTCCTTGAGGTGCCAGACCGTGGTGGTGCAGCCTTCGCACTGGCCCTGGTGCGGCGCGCCGTCGTACCACATGTGCTGGTAGACCACGAGCTCGTCACGGCCCTCGAACAGACTCAGGAACGGGACCGGGCCGTCCGGTCCGACGAGTTCGACCGTCCCGTCGAGCTCCACCATCGGCAGCCGACGGCGGGCCGCGGCGATTGCGTCACCTTCGCGGGTGTGCGCCTTCTCGCGGACCAGCAGTTCGTCGCGCGCGGCCTGCCAGGTGGCCAGATCGACGATTGGCGGACGTCCTGGCGCCGCAGTGGCCGGATCGTTCGGAGTGCTCGGCATGGCGTCCTCCATGATGTCCCGCGCCGGGCGACGGTCGCCCGCGCAGGCTCGCGGCCGGGCCCGTCGCGGCGAGTCCTCCGCCGAGCCTGCACCGGCCGCGCGCGGCTGACAAGTGCGCGGACGCGCTTGCCGGTCCGCCGAGACCCGGGGTACCTTGCAATTAGGCAAACCTAACCTAACTAACTGTCAGGAATCCCGATGCCCACCATTCCCCAGCGGCGTGCACCCGTGGCGCGGCGGCTTCTCCGGGCTCCGGTCGTGCGGAGTGAACGGACCTCGGCGCATTTCGTCACGCTCACGCTCGGCGGGGACGAGCTTGCGGACTTCGTCCCGCTCGGATTCGACCAGTGCTGCCGGCTGTTCTTCCCGCGCGAAGGGCAAGCCGAGCTGCGCTTGCCCACTGCCTCGAACACCCGATGGTTCGCCCAGTACCTGCTGATGAGCACGCAGTCGCGGCCGTGGGTGCGCAACTACACCGTCCGCGCGTTCCGGCCGGCGGCGGCCGAGCTGGACATCGAGTTCGCGGTGCACGACGACGGCGGACCGGCGACCAGGTTTGCGCTGCGCGCCGGTCCGGGTGACGAGGTCGGGATCCTCGACGAGGGCATCACCTTTCTGCCGCCGGAGAACGGCACCCAGCTGCTCGTCGCCGACGAAAGCGCGGTGCCCGCCGCGCTGGCTGTGCTCGAGTCCTCCCCCGCCGAGCTGCGGGCGACCGTGCTGCTGGAGGTCGGCGCGCCCGAGGACGTGCACCCGGTCGAGGCGCCTGCCGGGGCGGACGTGCGATGGCTGGTGCGCGAGGACGACCGGCGGCCCGGTCTGCTCGCCCTCGGCGCGCTCGCGGAACTCGACCTCGCCGACCCACCCGCCTACACCTGGGTCGCCGGCGAGAGCGGCCTGGCGACCGGCGCCCGCCGGTTCCTCACCCGGGAACGCGGCGTGCCGAAGAGCGCGATCGCGTTCTTCGGCTACTGGAAACACGGACGCAGCGGGTTCGGCTGAACCGGCCGTGATCGGGGCCACGGCGCGGCGCCGGCCGATGCCGTGCGTGAGAGCATCGCGGTCCGACGACAGGAGGGCCATGCACGACGAATTCGCCGACGTCCCGACCACGACACTTGCCGACCTGCTCGGACGCGGCCGAGTACTCGACGGCGGCGTACGCCCGTTGTGGGGGCCGCCGGTCCCGCGCGTCGCCGGGCCCGCCTACCCCGTCCGCTGCCCGCCGGGTGACAACCTCATGCTGCACGCGGCGATCTACCGCGCACCGGCAGGTTCGGTCGTCGTGGCCGAATCCGGCGACCTCGGCTATGCGCTGGCCGGCGGCAACGTCTGTGCAGTCGCCCAGCGCCGTGGCATCGCCGGGTTCGTCCTGGACGGTGTCATCCGCGACGTCGCCGAGGTCCGGGAGCTGGGCTTTCCGGTCTTCGCCCGCGGCGTGGTCCCGATCCCCGGCACGAAAGCCGCCGCGACACCACTCGGCACGGCAGTGCGGTGTGCCGGCGTCACGGTGGCGCCTGGCGACGTCGTGGTTGCCGACGAGGAGGGCGTCGTGGTGGTCCCCGCTGCCGACACCCACCAGGTTCTCGCCGACGCCCGCGCGAAGCTGGCGAAGGAGCAGGCACAGCCGCTTGACGACTGGGAAGCCGACCATCGGGCGCGAGTCGAGGCCGCGTTGCAGGCGGCCGGTTTCACCGGCTGAAAACCGTCCGAAGAGGACTGTCTACTCCGGTCCCGGCTCCGAATCCGGTGGCGGTTCTTCCGGCTCCGGCAGCGGACGGTCCGGCCCGGGAGAGGGCAGCACCGGATCGGGCTCGGCCGGAACCGGCGGCACCGGTTCCGGCGGGGCGGGTGGCGCGGTGAGGCGGACGCTGGACATCGGGCTCCTTCCGCGGTCGCCGGACGGCCGGCGCTCGGCCGTCTCCATGGGGCTACCGCAGATCCGCGCCGGTGAAACCTCACCCGGTCCGGACGCAGTCGGCTAGGCTCGGAAAGGGGACCGGACGAGGGACGGAGCAGAGGACCATGACCACGGACAACCCCGGCGAGCAGCCGTTCGACCCCGGACAGGGGCCGGCGGTACCGGACCCGGACTACAGCGAGGGCGGAGTGCCGTCCTACGACTACGTCCGGGACCGGATCGAGAAGCGCTACACGACCTCGCTCGGCTCGACCGACCTGGCCGGCATCGGCGGCCCGGAGACCGTCGAATCGCTGGACAAGAAGATCGCCGACCGGGACAAGGCGGCGAAGGACAAACTGGCCGAGATCCGCCGCTCGATGGGCAAGGAGTGACCGAGCCCGAACCAGCAGTCCGCCCCGGCACAACACCGCACCCACCACCGCACTGAACGCCACCACAGCGCACTGCGGTGCCGGAAACACCGTACGGACACGGCACTCGACGCCACAGCCTGCGCCACGCCGCGCCCCGGACGGTGCTGCATGGGCAAGGCGCTCCGCAGCGACACCGCGCGCTGCACGGACAACACGCTTCGCGCCGCTGGCAACGCACCTCGCACTGCGCGGACCGGACTCTGGACGGTGCCGCGGGAGGAAGACACCCCGGCACTGCGCTGACAATTCTACTGTGGACTGACGACCGGTTTCCGTGGCGTGACCGGTGAATCGGGCCGGAAAGCGGCGAAAACCCGCCCGTGAACCGGCCGGACGCCGCCGCGGGCACCGGCCGGGCACCCGGGCAGCGGCCGCTCTCCGCTGCGGCGAATACGCGGTGGTGCACCGGCCGGATACTCTGGTTTGATGGTGGTCATGGGCAACACCATGGGCGCCACTGTGCGCGTCCCCGGGCTGGTTCTCACCGAGCACGAGTTTTCCGTGCCGCTCGATCACGCAAGTCCCGGGGACGGCGAGATCACCGTCTTCGCCAGGCAGGTGGCCGATCCGGACGGGCTCGACCGGCCGTTTCTCGTTTACCTGCAGGGTGGTCCCGGGCACGAGGCACCCCGGCCGTCGGCGAGCACGCCCAGCTGGCTGCCCCGCGCGCTGCGCGAGTACCGCGTGCTCATGCTCGACCAGCGGGGCACCGGCCGGTCCACCCCGGTGGGCACGCTGCCCGGCCGGTCGCCCGCGGAACAAGCCGCGTACCTCACGCACTTCCGCGCCGATTCGATCGTGCGCGACGCCGAGCTGATCCGCCGGGAGCTCGGTATCGACCGGTGGAGTGTGCTCGGTCAGTCCTTCGGCGGTTTCTGTACGCTGGCCTACCTTTCGCAGGCTCCCGACGGCCTTCGCGAAGCGTTCTTCACCGGCGGCCTGCCACCGCTGAAGCGGCATCCGGACGAGGTGTACACCGCCACCTTCGCCACCATGCTGGAGCGCAACCGCCGTTACTACGAGCGCTATCCGGCCGACCGGGAGCGGGTCCGCGCGCTGCTCCCCCGCCTCGACGAAGGCGAGATCACACTGCCCGACGGAAGCACGCTCACCGCGCGGCTGTTTCGCCAGCTCGGCTACCTCCTCGGCGCCGGCGGCGGTCCGGAGACACTGCACTACCTGCTCGAACGCGATCCGGCCTCGCCGGCGTTCGCCCACGACCTGGCCTCGATGCTGCCGTTCACCGCACGCAATCCGCTCTACTCCGTCGTCCACGAGTCGTCCTACGCCGACGGCGGAGCCACCCGCTGGTCCGCGCAACGCGTGATACCGGAGGCCTTCGCCGAGGATCCCACGCTGCTCACCGGCGAACACGTCTTCCCTTGGCTGTTCGAGGACGTCCGGGGCCTCCGGCCGCTGCGCGAGGCCGCCGGATTGCTGGCCGCGCACGAATGGCCCCGGCTCTACGACGCCGACGCCCTGCGTGCGTGCACAGTCCCGGCCGCGGCCGCGATCTACGCCGAAGACGTCTACGTCGATCGCGTGTTCTCCGAGGAAACCGCGCGGCTGATCCCCACCCTGCGGCCGTGGGTCACCAACGAGTACGAGCACAACGGCGTCCGCGTCGCCGGCGAGCAGGTGCTGGGCAGGCTGGTCGACTTGGTGCGCGGCCGGGTCTGAGCCGCGGGTCAGGGCCGCGCGAGGATCACCGCACGAGCGGCCAGGTGCAGGGCCAGCCGTTCGTCCGGACGCGACAGATCGATGTCCAGCAGCTGCTCGATCCGGGCGACCCGCGCGGCCACCGTATTGCGATGCACGCCCAGCACGGTGGCGGTCTCCGCGAGCGAAGACTCGGCGTCCAGGTAGACCGCCAGCGTCCGGATCAGGTCACCGGGGGCGGAGTTCAGCGGTGCCAGCAGGGCGCGAGCCGCGGGGTCGAAGGTGTCCGTACGGGTCCATTCCAGCAGCAGCTGCGCCATGCCCAGCTGATCGACGTGCAGGAAGTGCCCGGTTTCCTGGCGGGTGGCGGCGAGCCGGGCCGCGTCGGTCGCCTCGGCGACGGTCGCGGCGAGACCGTCGGGATGCGGATGCGGACGGCCGACGCCCAGATCGGCGTCGAGCGTGCGACGCAGGCTGCGGTGCACCGCACGCAACCGGGCGGACAGGGTGCGCACGCGTTGCGCGGTCGGTTCCTGGTCGAAGGTGACCCAGCCGGTCCAGCCTTCGCCGTGCTCGACCGCCACCGCATCCACGGATTCCGCACGCAACGCGCGGATCACCTCCTGCGTACGCGCCACCGTGTCCACCTCCGCGGGCACGCCGATGCGCAAGCCCACGTGCCAGCCGCCGAGCCGCCAGCCCGCGTCGGCTGCCCGGCGACGCAGATCGGCGCCCGGTTCGCTCTCCGGCCGCAGCAGATCGCCGAGCAACGCGGACCGCGAACGTGCATCACGTTCCAGTTCGAGCCGATTCGCCAGCAGCCAGCGCTGTACCGCCCCGGCGGCAACGGCGAGCGTGGCCGCCACCACGTCGGCGCGCGGCGCGTCCCGCTCGCCCAGCTCGGCGGCGAGCCACACCGACGGCCGCGGCAGCACCGCCGGATGCGCCAGCAGCACCCCGCCGTCGTCGAGGTCCACCCGCTGGGGCACCGGCTCGCTCACCCGCACCCGCGCGGCACCGGTGAGTTCACCGGCCAGCAGCCCGCCCCGGTCGTCGAGGACCGCGACCGGGACCCGCGTCAGCCGGCGCAGCACGGTGACCACCTCCTCCGGCGGAAGCAGCCGCTCCCCCACTGCCCGGTGCGTGGCGAGCACCGCGGTGGCCCGGTCCAGGTCCGGTGCGGCGAGCAGCATTCGCGCGTCCACGAGCAGTTCGAGCGGGTCCGCGGTGCTCGTCAGCAACGGCACGGACAACCGGTCGGCCAGCAGCCGTGACGCGGTAAGCGGTTCCGGACCGGGTAGCAGCACCCCGGCGGCACCGGCATCGGCACACCGCCGCAGCAACGTGTCCACCCGCCAGTCCGCGTCGAGCGGACGGACCAGCACGACCAGCTCCGCCTCCCCGGGTGTGCCGGACGCGTCGAGTGCCGGCCGCACTGTCTGCAGTGGACCGTCCACACCGGCCTCTCCGGCGAGTACCCGTACCTGTCCGTGCCACGACGGGAGCGCGAGCACCCGGCGCAGGATCACTGTGACACCACCGGATCACAGTCGATGCCGTACGCCCGCGGCCGCACCATCGGCAGCCGCCGCGGATCGGTCCAGAACGGTGCGGCCGCCAGGCACACCACGTCCACCTCCGCCCCCACCCGGATCGCGTCGCACAGGACCGGGGCACCGGTGCGGTGGTCGAGCACGGACAGCACCTCCGGAGTCGAGGCCACCGGTTCGCCGTCCCGCAACGCCAGCAGGTACTCGTTCTCCATCTCCAGCCGCAGCAGTGCCCCGTCCTGGTGATCGGCCAGCGTCACCGAACCGCGGCCGAAACCGGGGCTGCCGCGCCTGCTGCTGCCGACGTGCCGCGAGACCTCCAGCACCCGGCCCCGTGCGAGCACCCGGCCGCCGAGCGCCTCGGCCAGCGCCGGGCGATCCGGGCTCTCGCCGACCGCGAGCGCCCGCGTGCCCAGTTCCAGCGCCGCGCGCACGGTTCCGGTCACCGCGTGCCCGGCCAGTTCACCGGCCGGGATCGGGGCGAGCGCGATTGCCGCCCAGCCACCCGAACTGGCCAGGAACGCTCGTGCGCCCCGTTCCACCAGCGCGTCCGAGCCCGCGGCGAGCACCACCACCTGTCCGCCCGGTTCGGCGAGCGCGGCCGGTGCCACCCCACGACCGGTCGCCGCCACGGAGAACTGGTCGAGCCGCGGCAGTCCGCGCCCGGACAGGTCGGCGTCCACGCACGCCAGTCCCTGCTGCCGCGCGATCACCGGTGCGAGCAGCCCGTTGAGCCCGCCGATCTCGATCGACATCAGCGCCTGCCCACGGACCCCGGTCCACCGTTCGATCGCCGCGATCGCGGTGCCGAATTCGTCGCCGCCCGGCAGTTTCTCGGTGAACGCGGCGGTCGCGCCGACCAGGCCCACCGGCACCACCAGCGTGTCCGCGGCCAGCTCGGTGATCGCGTGCACGACCGGCTCCCGGCCGGATTCGATCAGCCTGCGCAGCAGCCCTGCCGAGGTGACGGTGTCCCCGCCGCCGCCGGAGCCGAGCAGCGCGACCCCGCGTTCGAGAGCAGGCACGTCCGCGGCGGTGATGCGCATGGCTGACCAGAGTAGACGAACTCAACGCAGGCTGTAGCCCCCGTCGGGATAGAGCGTCGAGCCCGTCGTGTAGCTGTTCCCGAACAGGTACAGCACCGCATCGGCCACTTCGGACTCCTTCCCGACGCGCTGCAGCAGCGTGTCCTTGCGGTACTGCGCGAAGCTCGCCGCCCGCACCGCGGCGGGCCGGTTCGCCCACAGGTTGCCGTCGATCGTGCCCGGCGAGACCACGTTCACCCGCACCGGAGCCAGTTCCACCGCGAGACCACGGCCGAGCCCCTCGATCGCCGCGTTGCACGCCACGTACGCGGGCGCCGCCGCGGGCGGGCGCACGCTCGCGGCGCCGGCCATCAGCACCACCGAAGCATCCGCGGACAGCTTGGCCGCGGCGTACTTCACCGCGTGGTACTGACCCCAGAACTTCGTGACGAACGGGCTGGCCGCCTCTTCGTCGCTCAGTTCCCGCATGGGTCCGACGGTGTAGGACGCACCGGGGGTGAACAGGTGGTCCACCCGGTCGAGCGCGCCGAAGAACGCGGCCAGCGAGTCCTGCTCGGTCGAATCGACCACCTGCCAGGTCGCCGCGGGCCCCAGTTCCGCGGCCGCGGCGGACAGCCGGGCCGCGGTCCGGCCACCGAGGTGCACGAGCGCGCCCGCGGCCACCACCTGGCGCGCGAGCTGCAGTCCGATGCCGGAACCACCGCCGACGATCACCACGATCCGGCCGGTCAGCGCGCTCATCCCGCCACCTCCACCGGGACGAAGCGGTGCGGCAGCCCGAACGCGGCCGGGCCGAAGGTGGCCAGCGCCTCCGGCGTGCGCATCAGCGAGGGGGTCGAGATGCCCACCACGGTGACCCGCTGGCCGTAGCGCAGGGTCTCGGTGGTGATCGGTTCCGCGGTCTCGGCTTCCAGTACGCAGACCAGATCGGGTACCAGGCAGCGGACCTCGCCGTCCACCATGGCGACCAGATTTTCGTTCTGGAACAGGATTTCCAGCTTGTGCTCACCGTCGAAGGACACCGCTTCGGCCCGGCCCCGGGCAAACCCGGCCTCGGTGCGTCGTTCCACATCGGACACTTTGCCGCGGAACAGCACCCGCAGATGGGAGTACCGGGTGTCGCCCAGCGCGGTGGCCAGTGCGGCCACCGGGTCGGCGCCGGCTTCCCGTGCCTCGCGGATCGCCCGGCCCACGGTCAGCGCGAGGGACAGCGTTCGCGGCACGGCGGTGCGCTGCACGTCGGCACCGCTCATCGGGTACTCCGCGATGTGCGCCACGCCGCCGAGCCGGATGGTGATCCCCCGCGCGAGCCACTCCATCCGCCGGTTGTCGGTGCCGGTGTCGATCACCGTGGTCTCCCCGCGTTCCCCGCCGATCGCCATCGGCGAGCCGGAAACGCCGTACACGCCGAACGTCTCCATCTGCAGTTCCGGGAACGCACGGCCCATCCCGTCCGCGTCCACCAGCGGCAGGCCGAGCCGGGCGGCGACGGCGAGCGGGATCGTGGAGTTGATCCCCCCGCATTCGATCGGCATGGTGGCCTCGGCCCGCCTGCCGAGGTGCCGTTCCAGGGTGCGCAGCGCGAGCGCGGGTTCCTCGCCGCTGGGCAGCTTTTCGTGCACCACGGTCGGTGCGCCCATCTGCGCGGTCGGGATCACCAGTGCGTCGCCGGCCAGTTCACCGGGGTCGAGGACGGTGACCGGCCCGTGCTCGCGGATCGCCTGGCGCGCAAGCAGCCGCCCGACGTACGGGTCGCCGCCCCCGCCGGTGCCCAGTACCGCGGCACCACGCGCGAGATCCTCCAGATGTTCTTCGGTCAGCGTCCAGCTCATCCGGCGACCCCGATCGGGTCGAGGTCGTAGCCGAAGTACCGGGGCCCGGCCAGTGCAATGCCCTCCGGGGTGTGCCAGCGGGGGTCCGCGGGCGCGGCCAGCACGCTCACCCGCTGTCCGTACCGCAGCGCCTCGGTGGTCACCGCGTCGCCGGATTCGTGGTCCAGCGTGCAGATCAGGTCGGGTACCGAGGCCAGCACCGCACCTTCCGCTTCGGCCACCAGATGCTCGTTCTGGAACCGCAGCACCATCTCCCGGCCGGTGTCCTCGTCCGTTCCGGACAGCCGGGCGGCACCACGGGCGAACCCGGTCACCGTGCGGCGCGAGACATCGACGACCTTGCCACTGAACAGTTTCCGCCCGCGCAACCGCGATGCCACGCATGCCACCGGGTCCTCGTGTGTCTCGCGCGCCCGCCGCACGAGCGCACCCAGTTCGGCGCACAGGCTCAGCGTCCCCGGGACGAGCGACTCGCGGGCCTGCGCACCGGACATCGCGTAGTTGCTGATCATCGCCGAGCAGCCCATGTCGATGGTGGCCGAGCGCGCGAGCCGTTCCGCCCAATGATTGTCCACAGTGTCCAGTACGCTGCGGTTGCCCTTCTCGTCCGCGATGGACATCGGGGTCGCCCTGATCCCGTACAGCGTGGGCAGCACCATCTGCAGTTCGGGGAACGCCCGGCCCATCCCGTCCGCGTCCACCAGCGGCAGCCCCAGCTGCGCCGCCGCGACGACCGGGATCAGCGAGTTCACTCCGCCGGCCTCGGCGCAGGCGATGTGCGTCAGCTCCCTGCCGAGGTACCCGGCGAGCGTCCGCGCGGCGAGGCCGACCTGTTCGGTGGACGGCAGTTTCTCCACCATCACGGTCGGCGCGCCCATCATCGCGACCGGCAGCACCACCGCGTCGTCGTCGAGATCGGCCGTCGGGACGAGCGGCACGGCGCCATGCTCGCGCACCGCGGACTGCGCCAGCAGGCGCCCGATGTAGGGGTCACCCCCGCCGCCGGTGCCGAGGATCGCGGCGCCACTGGCGATGTCGGCCAGGTCGTTGCCGGTGATTTCCCGCATCGGTCACACCCCCAGCTGCAGGTCGCCGACTGCCTTGGCCCGGATCCGGGTGGCATTGCCGGGCAGGTACGGGATGGGTACCTCGTCGAAGTCGACGATGCCGACCGAGGCCGGGCTCGCGCCGGCCGCGACCGCGCGGTCCACCGCTTCCTGCTTGGCCTCGTCCACCACCGCCTCCCGGCGCCCCGGTTCGATCACGTACACCCGGTCCACCTCGCCGCCGATCTGCGCGATCGCCGCCCCGATCGCGTTGGCCACCGCGTAGTGACCGGGACGGTGCACCTCGCCGGCCCCGGCCAGCTCGTCGGGCAGCAGCACCGAACCACCGCCGACCGCGACCACCGGCAGCGGCTCGGCCGAGGTGCGCATCCGGTCCACGACGTCGGAGACGTTCGCGGCGATCCGGTCCAGCGCGGCCCGCACGAGGTCGCGGTCCAGGTGCGCGACCAGCGCGGGGTCACCGATCTCGGCGCGTCCGGCGGCCACCGCGATGTCCGTGGCGGTCAGCGTGCCGCCACCGAAGACGAGTGCCCGCGAGGTCAGCTCGTAGCCCACCGAATCCGGTCCGACGGACACCTCGCCGGCCGTCCCGCGGATCCGGCTGCCGCCACCGAGGCCGATGGACAGCACGTCCGGCATCCGGAAGTTGGTCCGGATCCCCGCCACGCTCACGTCGGTGGTCGCCTCGCGCGGGAAACCCTGCCGCAGCACGCCGACGTCGCTGGTCGTGCCTCCGACGTCCACCACCGCACAAGTGTCCAAACCGGACAGCACGGCGGCCCCGCGCATCGAGTTCGTCGGACCGGACGCGAAGGTGGCCACCGGATACCGGCGGGCGAACCCGACGTCCATCAGCGTGCCGTCGTTCTGGCTCAGGTACAGCGGCGCGGTGATCCCGGCCCCGGTCACCGACGCGGCGAGACCGTCCACGATGTGCGCGGCCAGCTCGCGCAGCGCCGCGTTGATCACCGTCGCGTTTTCCCGTTCCAGCAAGCCGATCCGGCCGATCTCGTGGGACAGCGAGATCGCCACGTCGGGCAGCGCCGCACCGATGATCTCCGCGGCCCGTGCCTCGAACTCGGCGTTGACCGGAGAGAACACCGACGTGATGGCCACGCTGCGCACCCCGGCTCCGCCCATGTCCTCGGCGGCCTTGCGGAGTTCGCTCTCGTCGAGTTCGGCGATGTGCCGTCCGTCGAATTCGTGCCCGCCGTGCACCAGGTAACTGCGCCCGGACACCGCGTCGACCAGGCGCTGTGGCCAGTCCACCATCGGCGGCAGCGAAGCGCCGGCGGGCAGGCTGAGCCGCACCGCGGCGGTCGGCGCGAGCCGGTGTGCCTCCACCAGCGCGTTGATGAAGTGCGTGGTGCCGATCATCACCGCCTGCACCGCGGCCGGGTCGAACGCGCGCTGCTGCTGCAGCCCGTCGATGGCCGCGACGATGCCCGAGGTGACGTCCTCGGTCGTCGCGGTCTTGACCGAGGCGAGCACTTCGCGGCCGGACAGCAGGACCGCGTCCGTGTTGGTGCCGCCGACGTCGATGCCGATGCGCACGGGCTTTCTCTCCTTGGGGTTCTAGTGGGCCGCAGAAGCAGGCGAAGCCTCCGCGGTGCGGCTGCTGCCGACCCCGCGGATCCAGCCGAGCTTCCCGGCAACGACGTACAGGACGAATGCGACGACGAGCGAGTTGATGCTGGGCAGGCCCCAGCCCACGAACTCACCGCACAGCGCGGCGGCAAGCCAGACCACGATCGTCGCGGGCACCCATGCCGGTGCATCCGCGGGCACCGTGCCGCGGGCTCGGGCGGTCTCCAGCTCGCCGCGCCAGCGTTTCACCACGAAGTACTCGGCGACCATGATCCCGGCGATCGGCGGGAAGGCGACGCCGAGCACGGTGAGGAAGTCGGTGAACTTCGAGAGGATGCCCGCCGCAGCGAGCGCACTGCCCGCCAGGCCGAGCACCGCCGTGACGAGACCGCGGTGCGCCCGGCGGCCGCTGACCGTGCCGATGAAGTTCACCACACCGAGGCCGGAGGAGTAGAGGTTCCAGTCGTTGATCTTCATCGTGCCGGCGATCACGATCAGCAGCCCGGCCCAGCCGACCGACGAGGTGACGATGGTGGTGATTTCGGCCGTGCCGACGGCGTGTGCGAGCAGCACCCCGGCCAGTCCGATCACGTACTCGCCGAGCGTGATCCCGACCAGTGTCTGCTTCACCACGTCCCCGGCGCTGCGGTTGAACCGGGTCATGTCCGGCGTGATCACCGCGCCGACGATGAACCCGCCCGCCACCAGCGTGGTGCCCTCCAGCAGGCTCAGCGACGGCCCCGGTGGCGCGGACGCGACGAGCGCGCCCAGATCGTGCCGGCTCAGCTCGGCGACCACCGACCAGCCGACCAGGATCAGGAACGCGGGCACGGTGACGTAGGCGGTCCAGGCCATCGAGTGGAAGCCGCGCACCACGATCGCGGTGACCAGCAGCCCGAACACCAGCGCCCACGCCCATTCCGGAAGCCCGCCGACCAGCGCGACCAGCCCCTGTGCGGACACCGCGGACTGGATCCCGAACCAGCCGATCAGGCTGATCCCGATGGCCAGCCCGATCAGCGCGGAACCACCGCGGCCGAACCCGGTCCAGCGGGCGATCATCGACGTGGACAGGCCTTCCCGCATGCCGATCACGCCGACCAGCACGGTGATCAGCTCGAGGATCACCGAGCCGAGGGTGAACGCCAGCACCGCGGGCCAGAAACCCATGCCGAACCCGACCGCCGCACCGAGCAGGAACTGCGAGAGCGCGGACACCTGGCCGAACCGTTGCACCGCGACCGACCACCAGGAGTACCGGGCGTGGTCCGGGACCCTGGTCAGCGCGTAGTCGTCGGCTCCGACTGCCGAGGCCATCGTGACCTCCTTCGTCCGGGAGAGGAAACGGTTCCCCGCACGGTAAGCAGCGGTTCCGGCCTCGTCACCGGGCGAAGCGCACAGCCGTTCCGGCTCGGCGGTGCCAAGCGCACACCGCTGGTCAGCTGATCAGGGCATGCACCGTCTCGTAGGCGAAGGCCGCACCGCCGACGCCGGCTGCGAGGCTGACCACCACGTTCGCCGCAGCGGCGAAGTAGGCCCGGCGTTCGGTGAGCCGGACGGTCTCGTAGCCGAACGTGCTGTAGGTGGTGAGCGCACCGCAGAAGCCCGTGCCGAGCAGGGCGAACAGCGATTCGGGCAAGGCCGTCCCCGCCCCGGCGAGCCCGCCGAGGAGCAGGCAGCCTGCGAGGTTGACGGTGAACGTGCCCCAGGGGAACAGCGACTGGTGCCGGGACTGCACGGCCCGGTCGGTGAGATAACGCAGCGGCGCGCCGACGGCGGCGCCGAGGACCACGAGCAGCGGCGTCATCAGGCAGGCACCTCTCGTCCGCGGAGCACGGCTTTGCGGGTGACCGCATGCCCGAGCAGCACTGCCAGCAGTGCCGCGGCCAGCGTGCCCGCCAGGTAGCCGAAGGCAAGCGGGACGGTGTCCGGCCCGAGCAGGGCGCGGGTCTCCACGGCGTAGGTGGAGAACGTGGTGAACCCGCCCAGGATGCCGACGCCGAAGAACGGCCGCACCAACCGGTGCGGCTGCCAGGCCTCGGTGACGAGCACCATCAGCACGCCGATCAGGAAGCATCCGGCGACGTTCGTCAGGAAGGTGGCCCACGGGAAGCCGCCGGACGGGGTGGGCAGTGCCTTGGCCAGCCCGTATCGGGCCAGTGCACCGAGCGCGCCGCCGAGCGCGATCACCCCGAGCACCGGACCGTGCTGCCGGACGAGTTCGGTGCGCTGGACCGGATCACGAAGGTCCACGTCGGGGTCGACGGGCTCCTCGGACAACGGCCGGTCCGGCATCGGCTCCGCGGACGGCAGTGCCGCGCCGAGCGTGCGGGCTTTCCCGGACGGCAGTGCGGCCCCCGGCGGCACTGCGCTGGACGACGGTGCTTCCCCGGAGAACGGTGCTCCCCCGGAGTGCAGGGCTTCCCCGGAGTGCAGGGCTTCCCCGGAGTGCAGGGCTTCCCCGGAGTGCAGGGCTTCCGGCGGCAGCGCGCCGGTCGACCGTGCGCCGGACCGGGGTTCCGCCGCCTTCGCCGGCACCGGCTGCGATTCCTCGGACGACGGCTCTTCGGGGAGGGCCATTTCCGGCACAGTCTTCTCCTACTCCACGGACACGCGGGTCACGGTCGAGTAGGGACTGTTGGCGGTCACGACCGCGGTTGCCCGGGTGGATCCCCGGAGCGGCGAGCCCCACCACCGCACGTGTCGAGCTTACCCGATCACCCGCGCAGGGCGGCCAGGGCGGGCGCGAACATGGTGGACTTGATCGCCGCGAGCGTGCCCCGGTCCTTGCCTGCCAGCGGGGCGACGACCTCGCCGGCCGCGGCGAGCAGCGCGTCCGGTGCGGCGGTGCCCTCGACCAGGCCCAGCTCGGCTGCCTGCGGGCCGCCGAAGCGGCGTCCGGTGGTCATCGACGCGATTGCCGCCGACGGGGTGAGCTTGCTCTGCAGCAGCGCGGCCATCCCGGGCGTGAACGGGATGTTGATGTCCGCCTCCGGGAAGCAGAAGTAGCCCCGGTCCGCGCGCATCAGGCGGAAGTCGTGGGCCATCGCGAGCATCGCGCCGGCACCGAAGGCGTGCCCGTTGACCGCGGCGATCGTGGGCACCGGCAGCGACAGCACCCGGGCCAGCAGTTCGTGTACCTCGGCGACGTACTTCTCCGAATCGGCACCGTGCGCGGAGAGCCAGTCGAGGTCGAGGCCGTTGGAGTAGAACTTGCCACCGCCGACGGTGACGAGCGCCGCCGGTTCCGCACCGGCGACCACGGTGTCGAGGTGCGTGTTCACCGACTCCAGCCAGGCCGGCGAGAAACGGTTCTCGTCGCCGCCGAAGTCGAGTACGAAAACCGCGTCGGTACGGGTGAGTTCGGGCACGATCAGTCCTTTCCGGACAGTGGACGCCGCCCCGGCCGATCCGGTGGCGGAAGCGAGAGCACCGCACGCACGGCCGCGGCCAGCCGGTCGCGGCCGGCTGACCCGACGTGCCCGGTCACCAGTTCGCGGCGCAGCAAGGCGGTCGGCAGGTCGACCACACATGCGGTGATCACCTCGACGGCCGCGCCGTCGCCCCGGCCCCACTGCGCACGGGCGAGCCGAACGAGCAGCCGCACGAGGCGTTTGTCCAAGGCGTGCAAGGCTTCCGTAAGGTCTTCGGGCAACTGCGGGCCGAGTACGCGGTCGGGCGGCACGGTGATCATCAGCCGAGCCGCATCCGGGCGGGCCCCGGCGACCACCGCGGGCGTGCCGGCCGCCGCGACGACAGCGGCCACCGGATCACCGGAGGCCAGCGCCTGCCCCACGAGCCGCTCCTGTTCGTCGAGGAAGAACGTGGCGGCACGCAGCCAGGTCTGCCCGATCAGCGCGGGCAGCGAGCCGAACGCGTGGTAGATCGTGCTGTTCGGCACCCCGGCCTCCCGGGCCAGCAACCGCACGGTGAGTTCCTCCGGCCCCCGGTCGGCGACCAGCCGCTCGGCGGCGTCGAGCATCCGCTCGGGGTCGTGGATCCGGGGCCGGGGCATACCGGTGACCATAACGGAACACGTGCTCCAAAACCAGTGCGACGCGGGTCACCCGTCGGCGGACGAACCACCGCTCGGCGCACGGCCCCGGTCTGCGCGGCCGCCCTCGTCCGGCGGTGCTCAGGCGAACCGGCTGTGGCGCACGGGGTTGTGCAGGGTTCCGATGCCGTCGACGGTGATGGTGACGTCGTCGCCGGCCTCGAGCGTGATGTCCTGGCCGGGTAC
The DNA here is from genome assembly GCF_039536925.1 of Amycolatopsis ultiminotia. Lineage (NCBI taxonomy): Bacteria > Bacillati > Actinomycetota > Actinomycetes > Pseudonocardiales > Pseudonocardiaceae > Amycolatopsis > Amycolatopsis ultiminotia. Next base: position 17,979 of record NZ_BAAAZN010000024.1, read on the forward strand.
GGCGGAGGTCCCGGTGGCCAGGACTGCCCCGTGCGGGTACCGGTCGCCGCGGTAGAGCCAGGACACCAGATCGGCGAGCTTCCGGTGCAGCCGCGAGGTGCTGGTCTCACCGGACCAGCGGAGCTTTCCGTCGCGGTGGATGGCCACCGAAATACCCAGCGCGTACGGATCCGGCAGTTCGCTCGCGGGCACGATCCACGGCCCGGCCGCGCACGATCCGCGGTACATCTTCGCCTGCGGCAGGTACAGCGGGTTCTCCCCTTCGATACTGCGGGAACTCACGTCGTCGACGATCGTGTACCCGACGATCACGCCTTCGGCGTTGCTCACCACCCCGAGTTCCGGTTCGGGAACGTCCCAAGTGGAATCCTCCCGCACACCGATCGGCTGCCCCGGCCCGCGGACCCGGTGCCCGATGCTCTTGAAGAACAACTCCGGCCGAGCCGCGTCGTACACCCGCGCGTACACGTCGGCATCGCCGCTCTCGGCCATCCGCGCCTCGCGCGAGACCTCGTACGTCACCCCGGCCGCCCACACCTCGGTGTGGGCGTCAACTGGCGCCAGAAGGGTTTCCGGCGCGCCCGCCGCGAGCGGCACGGCGGCGAGCGTTTCCTCGAACGCCTCTGCGGACAACGCGAGCAGACCGCCCAGCATCGTTTCTGCCGGCAACGTTCCGGTAGCCGTGCCGTCGGAAACGACCCAGCCCGAAGGGGTCTTGGCCAGGCGGCGCATCAGTGCGAGTCCCTCGGCACGCCGGAACCGCGTTTGCCACGCAGGAAATCGAAGTCCGCGCCGACGTGTGCCTGCAGCACGTGCTCGCGGTACAGCCAGGTGTAGCCACTCCGGTAAGGGGATTCCGGCGCCGTCCACGCCGTGCGACGGGCGGCTAGTTCTTCGTCGGGCACGTGCAGGGTCAGCGACCGGGCGGGCGTGTCGAGGGTGATCAGGTCACCGGTGCGCACGAGCGCGAGCGGACCACCGGCCACGGACTCCGGGCTGACGTGCAGCACCACCGTGCCGTAGCCGGTACCGGACATCCGCCCGTCGCACACGCGGACCAGGTCGGTGACCCCCTCCTTGAGCAGTTTCGCGGGCACCGGCACGTTCGCCACCTCGGGCATGCCCGGATAGCCCTTCGGCCCGGCGCCGCGGATCACCAGCACCGTGGCGGGCGTGACGTCGAGCTCCGGATCGTCGGCGACCCGGTGGTAGTCCTCGGCGGTGTCGAACACCAGCGCCGGACCGGTGTGCGTGAGCAGTTCCGCCGACGCGGCCGACTGCTTGAGCACCGCACCTTCGGGCGCCAGGTTCCCGGTGAGCACGGCGGTTCCGGTACCGGGTGGCTGGAACGGAGCGTCGATCGAGGTGATCACCTCGTCGTTCCAGCAGTCCGCGGCAGCGGCCTCGTCGGCCACCGTCCGGCCGGTGACGGTGACCGCGTCGCGGTGCAGCAGACCGGCCTCGATCAGCCGGCGCAGCACCACCGGAACCCCACCGGCGTAACAGAAATCCTCCATCAGGAAACGACCGGAGGGCATCAGGTCCACCAGCGTGGGCACGATCCGGCCCAGCTCGTCGAAATCGGCCATGTCCAGCGGCACGCCCGCCCGGCCGGCCAGCGCCAGCAGGTGCACGATCGCGTTGGTGGAACCGCCGATCGCGGCGTTGACCCGGATCGCGTTCTCGAACGCTTCCCTGGTCAGGATCGCCGAGGGCCGCAGATCCTCCGCCACCATCGCGACCACCCGCCGTCCTGCCGCCTGCGCGGTTTCGAACCGCCGCGCGTCCACCGCGGGCCAGGCGGCCGAACCGGGCAGCTGCATGCCCAGCGCCTCGGCGAGACAGGCCATCGTCGAGGCGGTTCCCATGGTCATGCAGTGCCCGTTGGAGCGGGCCATACAGCCTTCGGCGAAGAAACACTCCTCCTCGCTCATCCGGCCCGCCTTCAGCTCCTCTTCGAACTTCCAGACGTGCGTGCCGGAGCCGACGTCCTGGCCGCGGAACTTGCCGTTGAGCATCGGCCCGCCGGTCACCATCACCGCGGGCAGGTCCACGCTCGCCGCGCCCATCAGCATCGCCGGGGTGGTCTTGTCGCAGCCGGACAGCAGCACCACCCCGTCCAGCGGGTTGGCCCGGATCAGCTCCTCGACCTCCATCGCCATCAGGTTGCGGTAGAGCATCGCGGTCGGGCGCATCAGCGTCTCGCCGGTCGCCATGGTCGGGAACGCCAGCGGCAGGCCGCCCGCCTGCCAGACCCCGCGCTTGACCGCATCGGCGACCCGGTCCAGGTGCACGTTGCACGGTGCCAGCTCGGACGCGCTGGTCGCGATACCGATCACCGGTCGCCCGTCGAACACCTCCGGCCCGAAGCCCTGCGAACGCATCCAGGACCGGTGGATCATCCCCGCCCGCCCGGACGCGCCGAACCACGCCGCACTGCGCCGTGCACCCCGTCGTTCACCCACTTGAACCCCGCCTCCCAGCTCGTGCCTGCCGGTCCACTCCACCGCAGGGAGCCGGACGGGACAAGACAGTTCAGCCCTTCACCGGCCGGCCGCTTGCCCGCCGCGTGGCACCGGGGCTGCGCGCAGCCCGGTGAGCTCGATCCGGCTGGGCTGTTCCCCTTCGGACCCGGGTGCGGCAGCCGGTGGCCACCGTTGCCGGCTGATAAGTCCCTGAGAACCCGGGCAAACGGGACACTGTACGGCGGTGCCGGACGTTGAACCGGATGACGGGAACGGTTCCCGGGGACGACGAGGTGTGTCATGAGCCTGATCGGAACCCTGATCGGGTGGGTGCTGACCCTGTTCATCCTGGTGCTGGTGGTCCGGATGGTGCTGGACTGGACCCGGCTGGTCAGCACCGGGCCCGCCTGGCTGGGCCAGGCGCGCCAGCTCAGCCACCGCGCCACCGAGCCGGTGATCGCCCCGGTACGCCGGGTACTGCGACCGGTACGAACCGGCGGAGTATCCATCGACCTGGCATTCACCGCGGTGTTCGTCGCCGCCCTGATCGTGCGGACGATCGCGTTCGCACTCTGACCACCAGGAGCTGCGGGAACCCGGTGAGTGCCCGTCCGAGCCGCACATCGGTCACAAGTGCAGCAACAGTCTGCCCGGTGGGTTCGCGCTGAGCCCGAAACAGGACCGCACGGTGGGAACGGCAGGGCAGCCGCGCGGACTCGCCGAAGCAAGCTGTCGTGGCACGCTTTCCCACCGCCGACGCGTGCCCGGCTGACGCACTCCGCCGGGACGCGGGCCGGGCCGTTGACCACCGGGCCATCGGCCGGCCGAGCCGCCGGGACGGAACCGTGCATCGTCGACCAGCTGAACAAAACGACCGTTCGTAGTGGCCGGATGCGTCCGGGATGCCGGGCTCGTCCCGCTTCGTGGTACGGCTTTCCGGCCTGGGCGCGGCAGGGCGATAGTCGCGGCGTGACGCACGTACTGCCGGTTCTCCCCCAGATCGCACCGCCCGAACCCGAACGGGGATCGGGTGGCGTGCTGTACCGGGACGCGGTGGTGGCACCGCTGCTCGGGTACCGCCCGTTGCTGCTCGACCTGGTCGTGCCGGACGAGCCCGCGCCGGATCGGGGCTGGCCGGTGGTCGCGTTCGTGCACGGCGGGGCGTTCGCGGTCGGCTCGCCGAAGCACGCGCCGCTGGGCCGGTACCTCACGCAGCAGTTGCGGGAAGCCGGGTTCGCGGTGGCGAAAGTCCACTTCAGACACAGCCGTGAAGCGGTGTACCCGGCGCAGCTGCACGACGTGAAGGCGGCAGTGCGCTGGCTCCGGCACCACAGCGCCACCCTGGCACTGGACCCCGAGCGGTTCGCCGCATGGGGCCACGCCGCCGGCGGGCACCTCGCGGCGATGCTCGCGGTGACCGGTGGCCGCGACGATCTCGAAGGAGACGTGGGCGTGACCGGGCCGGACAGCACGGTGCAGGCGGCCGTGGCGTGGAGCCCGCCGTCGGACTTCACGCGCCTGCCGCCGCCTCCGCCGGGGTCTCCCTTCCACGCCACCGGCGAAGACCCGCACGCCTGGCTGCTCGGCGACTCGCCCGCCGGGAACCCGGCGCTCGCCGCGGCGGCGAGCCCGCTCACCCACGTGAGCGCGTCGGCGGCCCCGCTCCTGGTCACCCACGGCACGGCCGACACCAACGTGCCGCTCGCACAGAGCGAAGCACTGGTCGCCGCCTACTGGCGCGCCGGAGCGGACGCCGACTTCCGCTGGCTCCCCGATGTCGGCCACACCTACGGCAACCCGACCCGAGCCGCCATGACGGCGACCGGAATCGCCTTCCTGCACGAACACCTGAGCAACCACCCCGGCCGGCCCCGCACCGCACACCCGTGACCGGTGGCACCACGCCGGAACCGCCGCCCCCGGACGTTCCCCCACCAAGCCCGAAACCACCCGACCCACGCGAACCGCAACGAACGACAAGCCGGCCACCCACCCGGAACGCGACGACACAGCCCGCCCGCCGCCACCACCGCACCAACCCCACTCAAGCCACCCCGCAACGACCGCCGGCGCCCCGCCACAGCTCGCAACCGCCTCCCCGCACCCCACCGCCGAACCGCCACCACCAGACCCGGACACCCACCAACCAAGCCCGCCACACGTCACGGCCGCGCCCGGACACCCACCGGCCCAGCGCGGCACAGCCCCACCGCCGTGCCCGGACACCCACCAGCCGAGCCACCGCGGACCATCGCCGAGCCCAACAACCCACCGACCGAACCGCAACGCCCCGCAGCCGAAAAGCCGCGCTCCCACCGCGGAGCCCAGGCGTCAGTCAGCGGAGCCCACCGCACCTCGCCGACAGACGTCCCGACCGCACCGGCCCAGCGCGCTGCCCGCCCAGACTAGGAAAGTGCACCAACACCGGCCTTCGTCAGCCAGCACCCAACCACGCCGCCCGCAAGCGAGCAGTCCCGTACCCAGGACGCGCACACGACCGGCCACCCGGCTCAGCAGCCACCCGCACCCGACGGCCCACCCGGCCCGGTCACCGCCCACACCCGGCAGCACCGTCGCCCGGCAGCACCCCTCACCCAGTCGCTGCCCTCGCCCAGCACGCCACCCGGCCCCGGCAACGCCCACGCCCGGCACCACCCTCGGCCTAGCAACACCCTCGCCCGGCGGCCACCGTTGCCCGGTGGTCACTTGCACCCGGCCGCCACACTGCCTCCACGATTACGCTCGGCCCATATTCGGTCGCTGCCCCGCCCAGTCACCACTCCTGCCCAGCCGCGCCCTAGCCCGGTGGTCGCCACTCCGTCCGGTCGCCGCGCTGCCCCGGCGGCCACCGTCACCGGTCCGCCGCACCGGCTCGACGGTCGCCCTCGCCAGCACTCCGCTCACCGCGGCCGCGACCCCACCCAGCGGCCACCCGACCCGGTCACCACCCTCACCCAGCTACACCCTCGCGAGCACACCCCTCACCGCGGCCGCCACCCGCACTCACCAGTCGCCACCCTCGCCCGGCACCGGCCTGGCCCGGCGGCCATCCACACCGAGTCGCCCTGCCCCGGCGGCCACCGTCACCCGGCCGCCGCACCGGCTCGACGGTCGCCCTCGCCAGCACTCCGCTCGCCCCGGTCGCGCCCCCGCCCAGCGGCCGTCCGGCCAGCACTCTGCCGCCGGCCACCCGGTCGCCCCGCAAGACCCGGCTCGCGCAACCACCGCCACCTGGGGCCGGTTCACTGTGCCGTGGTGAACTCCAGTTCCTCGGTGGTCACCGTGCCTGCGGTGCGGCCTGGGGCGCTTTGGTGCGTCCAGTACAGGTTCGTGTGGGCGATGACCTGGGCCGGTGGCGGGGCGCCCCACCTGGTGAGGTCTTCGGTGGTGTGTGCGTCGCTCACCAGGGTCGTGTCGTAGCCGCGGGTCAGTGCGCCGTGCAGGGTCGAGCGGATGCAGGCGTCCGTCTGCGCACCGCTCACCACCACGCGGCCCACGCCCAGTCCGGCCAGTACCGGCTCCAGCGTGGTGTCCTCGAACGAATCCCCGTAAGCCTTCTCCACCAACGGTTCCTCGCCCGCCCTGGGCAGCTCGGGAACGTACTCCCACGCGTCGCTGCCCTTCGGCATGTCCTCGTCCGCATGCTGTACCCACACCACGGGCACCCCGGCCCGCCGGGCCTTCTCCACGAGCGCACCCACGTTCGCCACCACGGCGTCCGCCTCGTGTGCCTCCGCCATGACGCCCTTTTGCACATCCACGACCAGCAGTGCGGTGTTCGGCCGGTTTTCCAGCGTGGTCATCACGCCTCCCCTCAGTCAGGTGGCGTCCACGCTAGCCCGCACCCCCGACAAAACCCGGGGACCGCGGTCAGACCGTCGCGAGATCCTGCTGTTCGACCGCGCCACGGTAGTGCGCGATCTTCATCCGGATGTGTTCCTGGTGCCCGTGCAGCCGTTCGATCTGCTCGGTCACGCGCTTTTCGTGCTCGAGCAACACCGCAAGGCGCTCTGCCGAGGTGTGCTCGCCGGCGCGCAGCAGGCCGACGAAGCGGAGCATGTCCGCGATGGGCATGTCGGTGTCGCGCAGACACCGCAACAGCTGCAGGAACTGCAGGTCTTCGTCGGTGAACCGGCGACGGCCGCCGGCGGTCCGGCCGACCTCGTGCAGCAGCCCGATGCGCTCGTAGTAGCGGATGGTGTCGATGCTGAACCCGGTCCGGGCGGTGACCTCGGCCGGTGAGTAGGAATCCACCCGTCCAGAATCGCACCTGGAGCGTGCTCCGGGTCAAGGTCCGGGTCTTGACCCGGAGCGCGCTCCGGGTAGTTGACTCGTCATCATGACGGACTTGAGCGAACTGCGGCCGCTGGGCCGCTCCGGCCTCTGGGTATCCCCGATCACGCTGGGCGCGATGACCTTCGGCACCTTCGGGCTGTGTTCCGACGACGACACCTCGCGCGAGGTGTTCCGGAGCTACTTCGAAGCAGGCGGCAACTTCGTCGACACCGCGAACAACTACAGCGACGGCCGCAGCGAGGAACTGGTCGGCGAGTTCCTGCGCGAACTGCCCGACCGCGACCGCGTCGTGCTCGCCACCAAGTATTCCGGACCACGCGTCGATGCCGGCGGTGACGAGGTCCGCGACCTCCCGAACCGCAGCAACGGCCGCAAGAACATGATCGCGTCGCTGGAACGGTCGCTGCGGCGCCTCGGCGTCGACCACGTCGACCTGTACTGGCTGCACATCTGGGACGGCTTCACCCCGGCCGAGGAGGTCGTCGCGGCGTTCGACGACCTGGTGCGCGCGGGCAAGGTGCGCGCGGTCGGGCTGAGCGACGTACCTGCGTGGTATGCGACCAAGGCGGCCATGCTCGGCGGCCCGCCGATCACCTCGCTGCAGCTGGAATACTCGCTCGTGGAACGCGTGATCGAGAACGAATACGTCCCGCTCGCCGTGGAATTCGGGATCGCGGTGCAACCGTGGAGCCCGCTGGCCGGCGGCTTCCTCACCGGCAAGTACACCCGCACCGGCTCCGCCGAGGGCCGGCTCACCGGTACCGAGCACTCCGCGTACCGCTGGGACGTGCTCGACGTGCTCCGGGAGGTCGCCGGGAAGATCGACACGACGCCCGCGCAGCTCGCGCTGCACTGGGTCCTGCGCCGGCCGGGCGTCGTGAGCCCGATCGTGGGTGCGCGTTCACCGGAGCAGCTGCGCGAAACACTCGGCGCGCTCACGCTGGATGTGCCGCAGGACCTCCTCGACCGGCTCACCGCGGCCGGCCGGACGACGCTGCCGTTCCCGCACAAAATGATCGAGTGGCTGCGACCCCGGTTCTGAGGATCACTCTTCACCGAGGGTGTCCAGCGGTGCCGAGGGCCCCAGCTCCGCCTCGAACCGGGCGAGCAGCTCCGCCAGCAACCCGTTCAGCTCGGTCATCCGGCCGGAGTCGAACGCGGCGGTGAACAACGCCTGCTCGTCTTCGGTGCGCTTCTTCGTCGCCGCGGCCCAGCGGGCCCGGCCCTTGCGCGTCAGCCGGACCGGCCTGCTGCGACCGTCCGCGGCGGAGACCCGCTCGATCAGGCCTGCCCTCGCGAGCCGGTCGATCCGGACGCTCACCGTGCCGGACGTGACGCCGAGCAGGTCGCCCAGTTCCTTCGGGGTGAGCACTGCGGCCGGTCCGGAGCGCTGCAGCGCCGACAGCGCCTGCCAGTCGCCTGCGGTGCAGCCGTAGTCCGCTGCGACCCGCCGCAGCAGCTGTTCGAACTGCCGTGACAGCCGCCCGATCCGCTGTCGCGCTGCCTCGACGTCGGGGTCCACGCCACCGGGCATCACGCGCAACCACGCGGCGAGCCCGGCACCGACCGAGTCCTGCTCCACTGGACACTCCCTTGATATTCAAGGTATATTTCCTTGAGTATCAAGATACCTGGTCCGAGGAGGTCCCGCGTGTCCGATCGCGTCTGGTTCATCACCGGTTCGAGCACCGGCTTCGGCCGCGTGCTCGCGGAAACCCTGCTCACGCAAGGGGAACGCGTGGTGGCGACCGCGCGGGACACCACCACGCTCGCCGATCTCGCCGGACGCGCGTTCGTGGCGAGGCTCGACGTCACCGACCCGGAATCCGTGCGCACCGCAGTGGCCGCCGCGATCGCCGAGTACGGACGGATCGACGTACTGGTCAACAACGCCGGCCACGGTCTGCTCGGCGCGCTCGAGGAACTGTCGGACGAGCAGACCCGGCGCGTGCTGGAGACCAATGTGTTCGGGGTACTCGCGGTGACCCGCGCGGTGCTGCCGCACCTGCGCGCGCAGCGAAGCGGGCACATCGTGCAGCTCTCCTCGGTCGGCGGCGTGGTCGGCAACCCGGGACACGCGCTGTACGCGACGTCGAAGTTCGCGCTGGAGGGCATGTCCGAGGCGCTGGCAGGCGAGGTGGCCCCGCTCGGCATCCGGGTGAGCATCGTGGAACCCGGGCCGTTCCGCACCGATTTCGCCGGGCGGTCGATGACCTTCGCCGACCCCATCGACGACTACCGGGACACCCCGGCGGGCCTGCTGCGCGAGCGTTTCTCCGCACAGAACGGCAACCAGCCCAACGATCCGGTGCGCGCGGCCGAGGCGATCGTCAAGCTCGTGGACACCCCGGACGCACCACTGCGGCTGCCGCTCGGCCCCGAGGCGGTCGACCGGATCCGGGCGAAGCTGGAACAGCAACTGGCCGACCTCGCCGCGTGGGAGGCGGTCTCGACCGACACCCGCTACCCGGCGTGAGCGTCAGGGCAGTGCGTCCAGAAACGGACGGTGCGCGTTCTGGAAGGCCCAGCCGGAGAAGTTGTCCCAGTTGATCGACCAGGCCATCAGGCCGCGCAGGCCGGCGATCGGGCCGCCGCGCAGACTGTAGCTGCCGCAGTCGGTGCCCTTGGCCAGGCAGCTCAGCGCGGTCTGCACGTCGGCGGGCGGGGTGTAGCCGTTGCCCGCTTCGCCGGTCGCCGGGACGCCGACCGCGATCTGGTCGTCACGCAGCCCGGGGAACGTCTGGCCGGTGTCCGCGACGCTGAAACCGGCCTTGAGCATGTCGGTCATCGCGATGTGGAAGTCGGCGCCGCCCATGGTGTGGTACTGATCGTCGAGGCCCATCACCGGGCCGGAGTTGTAGTCCTGGACGTGCAGTACGGTCAGCGCGTCGCGCAGTGCGTAGATCACCGGGAGGTACGCGCCGGTACGGGCGTCCCCGCCACCCGATCCGCCGTAGAACTGGTGGCCGACCTGGACGAAGAACGTCTCCGGCGCCATCGTGAGCACGAATTTGTCGCCGTAGTGGTCTTTCAGCGACGTGAGCGCGGAAATCAGGTTCACCACGACCGGTGTGGTCGGCTTGTGGAAGTCGGTGTCGCCGGAGTCGAGGGACAGCGAATGGCCTTCGAAATCGACGTCGAGACCGTCGAGACCGTACTTGTCGATGATCGCCGAGACGGAGCTGACGAACGCATCCCGTGCGGCGGTGGTGGTGAGCTGGACCTGGCCGTTGGCCCCGCCGATGGAGATCAGCACCTTCTTGCCCTGCGCCTGCTTCGCCCGGATCGCGGCGATGAAGTCGGCGTCGCTTTCCACCCCGGCGCATTCCGACTCCGGGCACCGGGTGAACCGGACGTCGCCGGAGGTCGGCGAGGTCGGCTCCGCGAAGGCGAGGTCGATGATGTCCCAGTCGTCCGGCACGTCGGCGAGCTTCAGGTAACCGGCACCGTTCGCGAAACTCGCGTGCAGGTAGCCGATCAGGGAGTGCTTGGGCAGCTCGGCCGCGCCCGCGGATCCGGCGCCGGCGAGGAACCCTCCGGCCACCAGGGCCAGCACGGCCATCAGCACACACAGTCGGGAACGCCTCATCGCGACCTCCGGTGTCGGTGGGGAGGCTCTTATTGTCTGGACCACTCGGCAATTTGTCCAGACCACTTCCGTAGGGTGCGGCAACCGGGCGAACTCGGGCGAGCGGGGTGCCGGTCCGGCGAGCGGGTCCGGTGAACCGGCTGCCCGGCCCGATGAACGGGACGGTGGTCGGGGAGTTGGGTCCGCAGGCCGTGGTCCGGGGTACCGGACGTGTTCCGGGGTGCCGGGGTGCGCGGGGCCGCCCAGGCGATCCGAATCGTTGGGCGCGTTCCGAGGCGCCCAGCCGGCACCGGCACGCTCCGTCCACGAGAGGTCGGCCAGCGGGCACCCGATTGTCAGGCACCGGCAAGGTTGCCGGGCGCAGTCAGGGGTTGCCGGGGCGAGTCGGGTTCCCGGAGGCGGGCCGAGCGGCCGGAGCGGATCAAGATGCCGAAGCGAGCCGAACAGCCAGGGCAGATCAAGATGCCGAGGACAGGCCGAGCAGCCGGGGCACGGGCCGGGGTGGCTGGGTCTCCGCCGGTCTGGCCGGAAGCCGTGCCCCCGAAGGGCGGTCCCTGGCCGGGGGCCGCTCTTCGGGGGTGGTCGGCCGGTGGGCTCAGCCCACCGGGCCTTGGACCGGGGTCACGGTGACGTCGTGTTGTCCGCCGGTGGCGGATACGACGGTCAGGGTGAGCTTGTCGCCGGGGTGGTGCTGGTCCATCAGGGTGGTGAGAGTCGTGGCCGAGTCCACTGCCTTGCCGTCCAGTGCGGTGATCACGTCACCTGCGGTGAGGCCTGCCTTCGCGGCCGGGCCGCCGGACACCAGGTCCTGGATGGCCGCGCCCTGGCCGGTCGTACCGGTTCCGCCGGGGGCGCCCTGGCCCTGCTGGCCGCCACCGTCGGACACCGTCACGCCGAGGAACGCGCTCTGTCCGATGTGCACGGTGTCGGACGCAGTGCCGCCGACGATCTGGTGCGCGATCGAGATCGCCTGGTTGATCGGGATCGCAAAACCCTGCTGGCCGGACGAGCCGTTCCGGCCGCTCCCGTTCTGGCCGCTCCCGTCCTGACCGGAGCCGTCTTGGCCGCTCCCGCCTTGGCCCTGGCCGAATCCACCGTCGCCCTCGCCGAGACCGCCCTGGCCCTGGCCGAACCCGCCGTCACCTTCGCCGAGACCGCCCTGGCCCTGGCCGAATCCACCGTCGCCCTGGCCGAGGCCGCCTTGGCCGGAGCCGCGACGGCCGCCGCCGTTGAACTGGTAGCCCGCCGACGCGGCCGTGTCGACGCCGACCACCTCGCCGTTCGCGTTGGCCAGCGGACCGCCGGAATCGCCGGACTGGATGTTCGCGTCGACCTGGATCAGGCCGGTCAGTTTCTCGGACGAACCGCTGGACTCGTCGGACGCGGTGATCGACTGGTTCAGCGCACGCACCCGGCCCGCGGCGACGGCGGGCTCCCCGCCCGTGCCGCCGGCGTTGCCGATGCCCACGACGGCGTCGCCGACCGTGACCTTGGACGAGTCGCCCAGTTTCTCGGTGGCCAGCCCGGACGCGCCGGCCAGCTTGAGCACCGCGATGTCGTGACTGCGGTCGTAACCGGTCACCGACGCGGTGTAGCTGCGGCCGTTCCCGATATCGGTGACCTTGATGCTGGTCGCGCCCTCGACCACGTGGTTGTTGGTGAGCACTTCACCGTCCGCGGTGAGCACGATCCCGGTGCCTGCCGCGGCCGCGCCCTGGTAGCCGAGTTCGGTGTTCACGTCCACGATCCCCGGATTCACCTTGCCCGCGATCGCGTTCGGATCGAGCGAGGTGTTCGACGCGCCACCGGGCGTGCCCACCGAGCCGAAGTCCTGGTTCCCGGACGCACTGTGCGGCTGCCACACGTAATGCCCGACGCCGAGCCCCACCACGACGGACAATCCGATCGCGCCCACCGCGATCGCCGCCGAACGCACGGGGTGAGCACGCCGGGCACGCGGCGGCTGCGGGAACTGCTGAGTCGGATACGGCCCCCACCCCGGGTAGGCGGCTCCCGGGTGAGCCGCACCGGGCTGTCCAACGCCGGCGTGCCCGAATCCCGGCTGTCCGGCCCCGGGCTGCCCGAACCCCGGCTGCCCGGCACCCGGCTGTCCAACGCCGGGCTGCCCGGCGCCCGGCTGTCCGATGCCGGGGTGCCCTGCGCCCGGCTGCGCGGCCCACGGACTGCCTTGCGCGTCGTACCCGCCGTACGGGGGGTAGCCCTGCGGATCCCGGCCCGGGTTCGGTTCCTGCTCGTTCATCTGCCGCTCCAGCATCGCTCGTGGCCTTCGCCTGCCCCAGCACACACCCTCTACCTGAGAGTTTCCTGGTCGTGGTCCAAGTGAATGCTGTGGAGCCGGGCGAGCATCCCGGAAAAACGGGCAAAACAGCTGGAACCGGCAGGTCAGCCGCTGGTGAGGCGCCAGCCGCGCGACCGTTCGTGGTCTGCCCACAGCGCGGCGTAGCGGCCGCCTGCCGCGAGCAGTTCCCGGTGCCGGCCCTGCTCCACCACACGGCCCCCGTCCAGCACCGCGATCCGGTCGGCGTGGGTGATGGTGGACAGCCGGTGCGCGATGACGAGCAGGGTGCGGCCGCGGGCCAGTTCCGCGAGTGCCCGGTGGATCGCCACCTCGTTCTCCGCGTCCAGCGCGGAGGTCGCCTCGTCCAGCAGGACGATCGGGGTGTCCTTCAGCAGCGTGCGCGCGATGGCGACGCGCTGCCGCTCCCCGCCGGAGAGCAGCCGGCCGCCCTCGCCGACGCGGGAATCCCAGCCGTCCGGCAGCCGCTGCGCGATCGGCTCCACCTGGGCGCGGCGCGCGGCGTCGAGCACCTGCTCGCGGGTCGCATCCTGGCGGCCGAGCCGGATGTTGTCCTCGATCGTGCCGTCGAAGAGGTGCACGTCCTGGAACACCAGGGAAACCGCGTCCATCAGCGCCGGGGTGGGCACCTGCCGGACGTCGCTGCCGCCGACCAGTACCGTGCCCGCCTCCGCGTCGAAGAACCTTGCGACGAGCTTCGTCACGGTCGTCTTCCCTGCGCCCGACGGTCCGACCAGTGCCGTGGTCGAGCCGGCCGGGACCCGCAGCGAGAACCCGTCCAGCACCGGGGCGCCGTCGTAGCCGAACCGGACGTCGCGCAGCTCCACCGAAGCGTCCGACACCGGCGCCGGCGAGGCGGGTTCGGGCAACGGCGGCGTGCGCAGCACCGCGTCGATGCGTTCGAGCGCGGCGCGGCAGCTGCGCACCGAGTTCGCCACCCCGGCGACGACCGCGAACGGCTGCAGGAAATGCAGGCCCAGGACCAGGATCGCGACGATCCGCGCGGGCGGCACCGAGCCACCGGTGGCCAGCAGCAACCCGACCACGACCACGGTGGTGAAGGCGAGCTGGATCGCGAGCTGCCCCAGGTTCTCCCCCGGCAGCGCGCCGAGCACCGCCCGCCGCGCGGCGCGGTACTGCCCCTCCAGCGCGTCGTCCAGCAGCGCACGACCGCCACGGGAGCGGCCGTTGGCCCGCAGCACCGGCTGGGCACCGGCGAACTCCACCAGCCGGGCTCCGGCATCGGCCGACGCCGCGTGGTGCGCGGCTTCCGTGCGCGCAGTCAGCCGGCCGGCGACCACGAAGGCCAGCAGCACGACCGGAACGGTCACCAGCACCGCGAGCGCGACCCGCCAGTCCGTCACCAGCAGCACCACGAAGATCGTGGCCGGGGTGAGCACCACGCCGACGAGTGCCTGCACCAGCCCGACCGTCCGCACCGCGGTCGGGATCCCGCTGCCGAGAACCTGCTGCAGGTCCGCGGTCCTGGTGCCGGTGAACCAGCCGAGCGGCAGCCGGACGACGTGCGCGCCCAGCCGGTCATACAGCGTCCGCCGCCACGCCGAGGTCAGCTCGAGCGCCCGGCTTTCCTTGTCGTAGTGGGCAAACCAGCCGATCACCACGGCACCGGCAAGCGGGAACAGCCACCACGCGGCGTCCGCCGTGCGCCCGCCGAGCAGATCGCTCAGCAACGGCACGAGGAGCCCGAACGCCGCACCCTCGGCGAGCGAATAGACCACAGTGGACACGACGAACCGCACGAACAGCAGCCGGTGCGCGCGGCCGACGAGGCGCAACAGCAAACCGATCACCGCACACCTCCGTGCTGGGCCCGCCACATCCGGGCATAACGGCCCTCGTGTGCCAGCAGCTGCTCGTGCCGTCCGCGTTCGGCCACCCTGCCGTCGTCGAGCACCAGGATCTGGTCCGCCTCGGCGATCGTGCGCAGCCGGTGCGCGATCACCAGTACCGTACGGCCGCCGGTGAGCGCAGCGAGCCCGTCCTGCACCGCGGCCTCGGACTCCGGGTCGGCGAACGCGGTCGCCTCGTCGAGCACCAGGATCGGGGTGTCCGCGAGCAGCGTGCGCGCGATGCTCACCCGCTGGGCCTCACCGCCGGAGAGCACCGCGTCCTCCCCCACCACCGAGTCGTAGCCACGCGGGAGCGCGAGGATCCGGTCGTGGATCGCGGCGGCCTTCGCGGCGGCGAACACCGCCTCGTCGCCTGCCTCCGGATCGGGCAGTGCGATGTTGTCGCGGATCGAGGTCCGCAGCAGGGTCACGTCCTGGAAGATGAAGCCCACGTGCCGGTACAGCTCCGCCCGCGACAGCCGCCGGATGTCGTGCCCGCCGAGCCGGATCGCGCCGCCGGTCACGTCGTGGAACCGGGCCAGCAGCAGGCCGAGCGTCGACTTCCCGGCACCGGACGGGCCGACGAGCGCGGTCACCGTGCCCGGTTCGAGCACCGCGTCCACGCCGTGCAGCACCTCCGGCCCGCCCGGATACCCGAACCGCACACCGGCGAGCTGCACGTCCGGCGGACCGGACGGCAGCGATTCCGGTTCCTCCGCCACCGCCTCGGCGGGCTCGGCCAGCAGCGCACCGACCCGTTCCGCAGCGGCCGCCGCGGTCCGGCGCTGGTCCCGTGCCGAGTAGATCGGCGTGAGCTGCTCGAACAATCCCAGGCCCAGCAACGCGAACGCGACCACGTCGATCGGCCGGGTCCAGCCCGCCGCGGTGAACCCGACCCCGCAGCCGGTGACCAGCAGCAGGATCGTGGCAGGTGCGACCGTCGCCCTGGTGATACTGCGCTGCACCAGAAAACCGCGCTGGGCCTCGTCTCCGGCCCGGACGAGTTCGTCGGCGGCGGCCCCGAACCGGCGGGGCACCCCGGCCCCGCCGAACGCCTTCACCACCGCGATCCCCTGCACCAGTTCGACCGAGGCCGCGGACAGTTCCACCGACGCCGCGGAGATCCGCCGAACCGGTTCCGCGGCCCGGCGCGCCAGGCGCATCCGCACCCCCTGTGCCGCGGCCACGACCGCGACGGTCAGCAGCGCCAGCCGCCAGTCCGTCGCGAACAGATACAGCGCGATCACCGCCGGACCGGTCACCGCGGCCGCCATCTCCTCCTTGGCGTGCGCGATGGCGTGGTGCAGCGCGGACACGTCGTCCTGCACGGTGGCGCGGACCTTCGCGGACACCCCGCCGGCGAACCAGCTCAGCGGCAGCACCGCGAGGTGCCCGGCGAGGCGACGGCGCAGCGCGATCGCCAGATCCGCGTCCGCGAGGTGCCCGACCAGTCCGGCGACCAGGTAGAGCACGATCCGCAGGGCGAGCAGCCCGACCGCGAACCAGGCGATCGGCCACACCCCGTCGGTACGCCCGGCCAGCAGCCTGCGGCCGATCTCGACCACCGCCACCATCGGGACGACCGACAGCGCCGCGGCGAGCGCCTGGAACACCGCCGCGACGGCGATCCGGCCACGGACCGGGCGTTCCAGCTCGGAAACAGCGGACACGCCGCCGATCATGCCCCGCTCTTGAGCGCGGCCGCCAGTTTGGGTGCCACCTCGTCGAGCGCGTACGGAATGCTCAGCACGGACGGGAACGCCATCGCGATCCCGATGCTCTGGTCCAGTGGCAGGTACGCACCGCGTTGCACTGCGGGCAGCGCGCGGAAGAGCGGGTTCGCCTCGAACGCGGTGCGCGAGGCCTGGCTGTCGTAGCTGATGATGATCACGTCGGCGTCGAGCAGATCGAGCCGCTCCGGTGAGATCTCCGCGCGCCCCGGCGTGCTCGACGCGGGCAGCGAGGTGACCTTCGGCGAGAGTTTCAGCCCCAGCTGGGAGAAGAAGGTCGCGGCGGCGTCCGCGGTGCTGTTGATGGTGTAGACGCTGTTGGTCGAGACCGGGCCGAAGGTGAACGTCTTCCCGGCGAAGTCCGGATGTGCCGTGCGGACGCTCTCGATCTTGTCCTTCACCTGCTTGACCAGGGCGGCCGCCTGGTCACTCTTGCCGAGCACCTGGCCCGCCCGCTGGGCCATCTCCGGCCAGCCGTCCTTGCCGACCCCTGCCCGGTACCCGAGGGTGGGCGCGATCTTGCTCAGCTTCGCCAGGTCGTCTTTCAGGCTGTAGTCGTCCGAAGCGAGGATCAGGTCCGGCTTCACCGCGGCGATCTTCTCCAGCGGCAACCCGCTGTCGGCGGCGTAGGCGGCCTCCGTGCCGGAGCCCAGCTTCGCCCATGGCGCGAGCCCGCTCGCGAACGACTGGTTCCGCACCGACAGCACGAGGTCCGCGCCGAGCGCGAGCGCCAGATCGGTGTCGCGCAGGTATCCGGCCGCCACCACGCGCCGCGGCGGCGAGGTGACCGTGGTGCTGCCCAGTTCGCCCGGCACGGTGACCGGGAACCCGGGTGCCGCCGTCCGGTCCGTCGCGGACCCGCCGCCGGAGCTGCAGCCGGCGAGCAGCAGGGAGGCACCGGCGGAACCGAGCAGGAAACCGCGGCGGGACAGGCTCATGGGGGACTCCTCGGGGTCAGCCGGCAGGCAGTGGTTAGCTTAGCCTAACCACGCCCACCGGCCGACCCGTCGGGCCGTACCGGAACCACCGGCGCCACCGGACCCGGCCCGCAGACCCGGCCCGGACGGCGCCGGGTCACGCGGGGAGCCCGGGAAGTCCCGTCCGGCCCGCCGGGCCGAGCCGGACGCCGACCGCGGAGATCCGCGCCGGGAATCTCCGCCGGAGCGCCCCGGGCACCGGCATCGGCCCGGCCGTGCCCGGGGACGGGGAGCTCAGCTCACGTGCACGTAGTCGATCACGAGCTGCTGCGGGAACTGCGTGGAATCGTCCGGGTCGCCCGGCCAGTCCCCGCCCACCGCGAGGTTGAGGATCAGGAAGAACGGGTGGTTGTACACCCACTGGTTGCCGTTCAGGTCCGCAGGCGTGCGGGTCTGGTAGGCGTTGCCGTCGACCGACCAGACGATCTGGTTGTCCGTCCAGTCGACCGCGAAGGTGTGGAAGTCGTCGGAGAAGTTCGGGCCGTCATACGGGGCACCGATGCCGCCCTCCCCGGAGTAGCCGGGACCGTGGATGGTGCCGTGCACGGTGTTCGGCTCCTTGCCGATGTTCTCCATCACGTCGATTTCGCCGTCGGCGGGCCAGTTGCTGCCGCCGAGCATCCAGAACGCGGGCCACATGCCCTGTCCGCGCGGCAGCTTCATCCTGGCCTCGATGTGGCCGGACGCGGTATCGAACTTGCCCGAGGTGTTCAGCCGCGCCGAGGTGTACTCACACGCGCCGTACCAGCAGGTGTTGCCGGAGTCTTCCTTCTTGGCGGTGATCACCAGGTTGCCCTGGCCGTCCAGCGCGGCGTTCGCCGCACCGTCGGTGTACCACTGCCGTTCGTGGTTGTTGCCGCCGTTGTCGCCGGTTTCGTAGGTCCACTTCGAGCCGTCCGCAGGTGCACCGGCCGCACCGTCGAAATCGTCGGAGAACGTGGCCGCCGGTGCGGCCGAGGCGGAGGTGCCCAACGGAGCGAAGGCGACCGCACCGACCACCGAGACAAGCACGGGAATCGTGAGCAACCGCCACCGGGCAGGGGACTTCGGAGACTTCATTGTCGGCATCCCTCATCACTCGAGGAGCGGCCTGGCGGCGCCACCCCGGGTTTGTTGTGGATGACAACAAAGTATGCCTGTGCCCTCACCCACCGGCAAGCCGCGACGTCAGATATTTTCCGCCGTGCTGCCGCCGGTCGGCACTGCCGCCGCGGTGGCCTCCTCGGCCAGCCACAGCACCCCGCTCGGCGGCAGCTGCAGCACCGCCGACGCCGGAAGCCCGTGCCAGGGCTCTTCGGTGGCCTCGACCGCGCCCAGGTTGCCGACGCCCGATCCGCCGAATGTCTCCGCGTCGGTGTTGAGCACCTCGATCCAGCGTCCGGTGGACGGCAGGCCCACCCGATAGTCGTGGTGCGGGACGCCGGCGAAGTTCGCGACGCAGGCCAGCCGCGAACCGTCCGCGCCGAGGCGCAGGAAGCTCAGCACATTGCCGCCGGAATCGTTCGCGTCGATCCAGCGGAAGCCCTCGGACTGCACGTCCGCGCTGAACAGTGCGGCACTGTCGCGATAGGCCTGGTTCAGCTGGCGGGTCAGCTCCCGCACGCCGCGGTGCAGCGGGGTGTCGAGCAGCTGCCAGTCCAGCGACCGGGACTCCGACCATTCGCGCGGCTGGCCGAACTCGCCGCCCATGAACAGCAGCTGCTTGCCCGGATGTGCCCACATGAAGGCCAGCAGCGCACGGAGGCCGGCCGCCTTGTTCCAGTCGTCGCCGGGCATCCGCTCCCACAGCGAACCCTTGCCGTGCACCACTTCGTCGTGCGACAGCGGCAGCACGAAGTTCTCGGTCCACGCGTACACGAGCGAGAAGGTCATTTCGTTGTGGTGATAGGCCCGGTGGATCGGTTCGTGGCCGAGGTACCGGAGCGTGTCGTGCATCCAGCCCATGTTCCACTTGAAGCCGAAGCCGAGCCCGCCGAGATGCGTCGGCCGCGTGACACCGGGCCATGCGGTGGATTCCTCGGCCACCATCACCACGCCCGGGTGTCGCTTGTAGACGGTCGCGTTCAGCTCCTGCAGGAACCGCACCGCGTCGAGGTTTTCGCGGCCGCCGTACTCGTTCGGCAGCCACTCCCCCTCGTTGCGCGAGTAGTCCAGGTAGAGCATCGAGGCGACGGCGTCCACGCGCAGGCCGTCGAGGTGGAATTCCTCCAGCCAGTACAGCGCGTTGGCCACCAGGAAGTTGCGCACCTCGTTGCGGCCGAAATTGAACACCAGCGTGCCCCAGTCCGGCTGCTCGCCGCGGCGCGGGTCCTCGTGCTCGTAGAGCGGGCTGCCGTCGAACCGGGCGAGCGCCCATGCGTCCCGCGGGAAGTGCGCGGGCACCCAGTCGACCAGCACGCCGATACCGCGCCGGTGGAGCTCGTCCACCAGGTACCGGAAGTCGTCCGGTGAGCCGAACCGCGACGTCGGGGCGTAGTACGAGGTGACCTGGTACCCCCAGGACCCGCCGAACGGATGCTCGGCCACCGGCAGGAACTCCACGTGCGTGAAGCCGGTTTCCTCGACGTAGTCGGCGAGCTGGACGGCCAGTTCGCGGTAACCGAGCCCGGGTCGCCACGAGCCGAGGTGCACCTCGTACACGCTCATCGGCGCGTCCGCCCAGTCGGTCGCCTCGCGCCGGGCGATCCAGTCGTCGTCGGCCCAGGTGTAGGCGGATTCGGTGACCTTCGACGCGGTCGCGGGCGGCACCTCGGTGGCGAACGCCATCGGGTCGGCCTTCTCGTGCCACTGCCCGTCCGCGCCGAGGATCCGGAACTTGTAGCAGGCGCCGGGCGCCACCCCGGGCACGAACAGCTCCCACACCCCGGACGAACCGAGCGCCCGCATCGGGTGCCCGCGGCCCTCCCACGAGTTGAAGTCCCCGATCACCCGCACGCCGCGGGCGGTCGGCGCCCAGACCGCGAACGAGACACCGCGGACGGTGCCCTTCGGGGTGTCGTAGGCACGCACGTGCGCACCGAGGGCGTCCCACAGCCGTTCGTGCCTGCCCTCACCGATCAGGTGCAGGTCCAGTTCGCCGACCGTGGGCAGCCAGCGGTACGGGTCGTCGTCGGTGACCACGGACTGCCCGTGGTAGCCGACCTCGAACCGGTAGTCGCCCGGATGCTCGGGCAGCGTCGCCGCGAACAGTGCGTCGGCCACGCACTCCAGCGGGTACCGGTGGTCGCCGGCGAGCAGGGCGACCGACTCCGCACCCGGACGCAGTGCGCGCACCACCACGCCTTCCTCGCCGGCGTGCACGCCGAGCACCGAGTGCGGGGCGTGGTGCGAACCGGCCAGCAGCCGGTCGATGTCCTGCGGGGACGGGGCCGCCGCGGGCAGATCCCGGGGAATCGCGTTCACGGGGTCACTCTCCTCCATCGGTGCTGCGGGCGATCGCCGCCAGCGGCACGGCCAGCCAGTCCGGCCGGTTCGCGTGCTCGTAGGCGACCTCGTACACCGCTTTGTCGAGTTCGAAGGCACGCAGCAAACCCGCGTGCGCCAGTGGGTCGCCGACCGGACCGTCGGCACCCGCGTACCCGGCGCAGAAGGCGGCACGGTTGCGCGTCGCCCACTCCAGCGCACGGGTGGCCGTCTCCGGTTCACCCGGGCGGCCCACGAGCAATTGCTGGGCGGCGTAGTCGAAGGACCGCAGCATGCCCGCGACGTCACGAAGCGGCGACCGCAGCGCGTGCCGCTCCGCCACCGGCGCGGCCGGCTCACCCTCGAAGTCCAGCAGCAGCCAGCCGCCGACCGTGCGCAGCACCTGGCCGAGGTGCAGATCTCCATGGATGTACTGCATCGGCCCCGGTGCCGTGCCGTCGGACCGGACGGCCTCGAACGCCGCCCGCACCGCGGGCACCTGCGCGGCCAGCTGCGGCACCTGCGCGGCGACCCGATCCAGCCGGTCGTGCATCGCCTGCACCGTGCGGTCCAGTTCGGCCCGGTCCACCGCTTCGGTGCCGAGTGCCCTGGCCAGGTCCGCGTGCACCTCGGCGACCGCGGCGCCCAGCCGTTCGGCCTCGCCGGCGAAATCGCCACCCGCCTCGTCCGGATGCCGGTCCTCGTCGGCCATCAGGTCCCGCACGCTGGTGGTCGCCATCGCCCAGCCGTCCACCGCGTCCGGCAGGTACTCCTGCAGCATCCCGATGGTGGCGGGCTCCCCCGCCAGCGCACCGGTGATCGACCCGACGACCCGTGCCACGTGCCGGCATCCGGCAGCCTGCAACGCCCGGTGCGCCAGCAGGTCCTTGTTCGTGCCGGGGCTGAGCTTGCGGAACAGCTTGAGGATGTACTGCCCGCCGTACACGAGTGAGGTGTTGCTCTGCTCCGCGGTGATCGGCCGCGCGCGCAGCCCGCCGGTGAGCGCCTCGCCCGGCTCCGGTTCGAACCTCAGCGCACCGGCCCGCGCGCCCGCCGCGATCCGGTCCAGCAGCACCGCGGTGAGGTCCGCATCGCCGCTCGCCTCGTACAGGCCGGTGCCCTCGCCGAACCACGCCGCGGACGGGATCTCCGGCGGCTGCGAGCGGCTGCCGACCAGCAGCTGGTACGGCTCGGTCCGGTCGCCCTGCACCACCTCGACGACCACGTGCAGCAGCAGCGGATCACCCTCGACCAGCACGGTCAGCGCGACCGGGCGGACCTCGCCGACCGGCCGGTCCTTGCCCGCGAACCAGCGCTGCGCCGGCAGCCATCCCGGCAGCAGCGCGGCCAGCTCGGCCTCGACGGACCGGTGCTCGGTCAAGGGACCCACCTCATTCTTCCGGCTCGAGCAGCTGGAACCAGTAGAACCCGTGGCCGGGCAACGTGAGCAGGTAGGACAGCTCGCCGATGTCCGGGAACCGCACCCCGCCGGTCAGCTCCACCGGCGTGGCACCGCGGTGCGCGGACAGGTCGAGTTCCACCGGCTGCGGGAAGCGCGACAGGTTGTTCACGCACACCACCACGTCCTCGCGCCCGTCCGGACGGCGCCACCGGCGCTGGTAGGCGAGCACGCTCGGGTTCGAGCCGCCGAGGTCGGTGAAATCGCCCTGTGCGAAGGCCTGGTGCTGCTTGCGCACCTCGATCATCCGGCGGGTCCAGTTCAGCAGCGACGAGGCGTTGTCGGTCTGCGCCTCGACGTTGAGCGCCTGGTAGCCGTACACCGGGTCCATGATCACCGGCAGGTAGATCCGGCCGGGATCGCACGAGGAGAACCCCGCGTTGCGGTCCGGCGTCCACTGCATCGGGGTGCGCACCGCGTCGCGGTCGCCCAGCCAGATGTTGTCGCCCATGCCGATCTCGTCACCGTAGTACAGCACCGGCGAACCCGGCAGCGACAGCAGCATCGCGGTGAACAGCTCCTGCTGGTTGCGATCGTTGTCCAGCAGCGGCGCGAGCCGGCGGCGGATGCCGATGTTGGCCTTCATCCGCGGGTCCTTGGCGTACTCGGAGTACATGTAGTCGCGCTCTTCGTCGGTGACCATCTCCAACGTGAGCTCGTCGTGGTTGCGCAGGAAGATGCCCCACTGCGTACCGGACGGGATCTGCGGGGTCTGCAGCAGGATCTCCGAGATCGGGAACCGCGATTCGCGGCGCACCGCCATGAAGATCCGCGGCATCAACGGGAAGTGGAACGCCATGTGGCATTCGTCGCCACCGGCCGCCGGATCACCGAAGTACTCCACCACGTCCGAGGGCCACTGGTTCGCCTCGGCCAGCAGGATCCGGCCAGGGAACTCGTCGTCGACCACCTTGCGGCAGCGTTTCAGGAACTCGTGCGTGCGCGGCAGGTTCTCGCAGTCGGTGCCCTCCTGTTCGTACAGGTAGGGCACCGCATCCAGCCGGAACCCGTCGATGCCCAGATCGAGCCAGAACCGCAGCACGTCCAGCATCGCCTCGGCCACCTCGTCGTTCTCGTAATTGAGATCGGGCTGGTGGGTGAAGAACCGGTGCCAGTAGAACTGCCCGCGCACCGGATCGTAGGTCCAGTTCGAGGTCTCGGTGTCGACGAAGATGATCCGCGCGTCGGCGTAACGCGAATCGTCGTCGCTCCACACGTAGTAGTCGCCGTACGGGCCGTCCGGATCCGACCGCGACTGCTGGAACCACGGGTGCTGGTCGGAGGTGTGGTTCAGCACCAGATCGGTGATCACCCGGATACCCCGGCGGTGCGCCTCGTCCAGCAGGTAGACGAAATCCTCCACGGTGCCGAATTCCGGGAGCACCGCGCGGAAATCGCTGATGTCGTACCCGCCGTCGCGCAACGGCGAGGCGTAGAACGGCGGCAGCCACAGGCAGTCCACGCCGAGCCATTCGAGATAGTCCAGCCGCCCGGCCAGCCCGCGCAGGTCCCCGGTGCCGTCCCCGTTGGAATCGGTGAACGCCCGCACGAGCACCTCGTAGAACACCGCGCCCTTGAACCACTCCGGGTCCTTCGGCGCCGCGTGCGCGTGCTCGAAGTCGCCTGCCTGCGGCTCCACCAGTATGCCGCCCGAGGTCACCGCCTCCCCGGTGTGCGGCACGCCCGCCAGGCCTGCCGCGGCGTCGGGCCGGCTCTCCTCGTCCATCCGTTCCACCTCGTCCTGAATACCCGGGTACGTTCGATCGTCCCCGCCGCGGCGGGGACGTGCAGGGTGGGCGAGCTCCGCCGGGTCAGTCCGCGAGCCTGCGGCGCAGCGAGACCACGTGCGCGACCACCCGCCACGGTTCGAGCCGCACGAAGTTCGCCTGGCCCCAGTCCCAGGTGTCGCCGGTGACCTCGTCGTGCGCGATCAGCCGCTCCGGCCAGTCGAAGCCGAGCGCGGGCAGGTCGAGCCACAGGGTGCCCTCCTGCGCGCCGTGCGGATCGAGGTTCACCACCGTGACCACGGTGTCGCCGGTCGCCGGATCCTGCTTCGAATAGGCGATCAGCGCGTCGTTGTCGACATGCTGGAACCGCAGCGACCGCATGCCCTGCAACGCCGGATGCGCGCGGCGGATCGCGTTCAGCCGGGCAATCCAGGGCTCCAGCGACCGCCCCTGCGCGAGCGCGCCGGCGAAGTCACGCGGGCGCAGCTGGTACTTCTCCGAGTCGAGGTACTCCTCGCTGCCCGGCCGGACCGGCTCGCTCTCGAACAGCTCGTAGCCGGAGTAGACCCCCCAGGTCGGCGACATCGTGGCGGCCAGCGCCGCGCGCAGCGCGAACATGCCGGGACCGCCGTGCTGCAGGGATTCGTGCAGGATGTCCGGGGTGTTCACGAACAGGTTCGGCCTGCCGTGGTCCCAGTGCGCCAGCAGATCGACGCCGAACTCGACCAGCTCCTCCTTGGTGGTCCGCCAGGTGAAGTAGGTGTAGCTCTGGGTGAAGCCGAGTTTCGCCAGTCCCCACAGCCGGGCCGGGCGGGTGAACGCCTCGGCGAGGAACAGCACGTCCGGATGCGCGTCCTTGACCGACTGGATCAACCAGGTCCAGAAGTCCGGTGGCTTGGTGTGCGGGTTGTCCACCCGGAAGATGCGCACCCCGTGTGCCACCCAGTGCAGCACGACGCGCAGCACCTCGGCGTAGACCGCGCGCGGATCGTTGTCGAAGTTGACCGGGTAGATGTCCTGGTACTTCTTCGGCGGGTTCTCCGCGTAGGCGATGCTGCCGTCCGGGCGGGTGGTGAAGAACTCCGGATGCTTGAGCACCCACGGGTGATCCGGCGCGGCCTGCAGCGCCAGATCCAGCGCGACCTCCATGCCGAGCTCGCTCGCCCGCGCGACGAAGGCGTCGAACTCCTCCTCGGTGCCCAGCTGCGGGTGGATCGCGTCGTGGCCGCCCTCGTCCGCGCCGATCGCCCACGGCGAGCCGACGTCGTCCGGGGTCGCGGTGAGGATGTTGTTGGGGCCCTTGCGGTTCACCCGGCCGATCGGGTGCACCGGCGGCAGGTAGACGACGTCGAACCCCAGGCCGGCGATCCGGTCCAGCTCGCGCGCGGCGGTGCCGAAGGTGCCGTGCACGGCCTTGCCCTGCGCGTCCACCCCGCCGGTGGAACGCGGGAAGAACTCGTACCACGAGCCGAACGCGGCGCGGCGCCGGTCGACCCACAGTTTCAGCGCACGGCCCTTGGTGATCAGCTCCCGCACCGGGAACTCGTGCATGATCTGCCGGACCTGCGGCGCCAGCGCCGGGCCGACCCGCTCGGCGAGGGTGCGGTGCTCGTCGCGCAGCGCGGCCGCGGCGCCGGCGAGCAGTGCGCGCTCGGCACGCCGGTCGGGCCGGCGCGAGACGCGCTCCAGCAGCCGGGCACCGGTCTCCAGATCGTTGGCGAGTTCGTCCGGCCCCTGCCCGGCGGCGATCTTCACCTCGGCCGCGTGCTCCCAGGTGGTCCACGGGTCGCTCCACGCGTCCACCCGGTAGGTCCACATGCCCTCCGCGTCCGGCACGAGCACCGCACCGAACCGGTCGAGCCCGCGGCCCTGTTCGGTCATCCGGGCCTGCCGGGAGACCCGGTCGCCGGGTCCCCGCCAGCTGACCGTGGCCGCGACCGCGTCGTGGCCCTCCCGCCAGACCGTGGCGGTGACCGGAAAGTGTTCTCCCACAACGGCTTTGGCCGGATACCGGCCAGCACTGACGAGGGGCGTGACGTCGTCGATCCCGAGCCGGCCGGACATGGCAACGCCCCTTTTTCGCTGTGATCGGACTGTGCGGACGCGAGCACGCTCAGTGTGCCTGATTCCCGCAAAGCCCTTGACAGCGGGGCCTTTTTCGGTATCCGGCACCACCCGGTCGGGCGAACGCAGCTCCGATCGGGGGGCGGAGCCGGATTTTCCGGCCGGGCTTGCCGCACGGCCTTCCGGCACGGGCTTCCGGCAGGGCCCCGGACGTCCCGGCGAACCCGGCCCGTCCGGCGGCCCGGCCACCGGGTCACCGGCGTTACGGGGTTTCCGGTGCTGCCGAATTCCCCACGGCTTCCGGGCTTTCCGGGACTTCCGGGTGCACCAGCAGATCCCGCGGCGCGCGCAGCAGCTGCAGGGACCGCGCCTGCACGCGGATCGTCGACTTCGGTTCCAGTACGCCGGGGTTCGCCGGGCTGCCGTCCGCGGTTCCGGTGTCCAGCGTCGGCTTGAACGTCTCGCCGTATTCGGGCCCCGGCAGCACCACGTCCACCGGCTCGGCACCCGCGTGCAGTATCAGCAGCCAGGAATGGTCGGTGACCAGCGCGCCCTCGCGGTTGCGGGCCTGGCTGTTCGAGCCGTCGATCCACATGCACAGCGTGTGCCGGTCCTCGTCGAACCAGTCCACCTCGTCGAACTCCTCGCCGTCCGGGCGCAGCCAGACCAGATCGGGTTCGCCGGTGGGGGTGGTGCGGCCCTCGAAGAACTCCGGTTGCCGCAGCGCGGGACTCTCCGCGCGCAGCCGGACCACGCGCCGGGCGAAGGTGAGCATCGGCGAGGGCGTCTCGGCCGGCGTCCAGTCGAGCCAGGACGTCTCGTCGTCGAGGCAGTAGGCGTTGTTGTTGCCGTGCTGGGTCCGGGACATCTCGTCGCCCGCGGTGAGCATCGGCGTGCCGGTGGACAGCAGCAGGGTGGCGAGCAGATTGCGGGCCTGGCGGGCACGCAGCGCGATGATCGCCGGATCGTCGGTCCCGCCCTCCGCGCCGTGGTTCCACGAGCGGTTGTCGGTCGTGCCGTCGCGGTTGTCCTCGCCGTTGGCCTCATTGTGCTTTTCGTTGTAGGACACCAGATCCTGCAGGGTGAATCCGTCGTGCGCGGTCACGAAGTTGATCGACTGCCACGGCCGGCGCAGGTTGTGGTCGTAGAGATCCGACGAGCCGGACAGCCGGTAGGCGAGATCGCGCACGCCGGTGGCGCCGCGCCAGAAGTCGCGCACGGTGTCGCGGTACCGGCCGTTCCACTCCGCCCACTGCAGCCCGAAGCCGCCGACCTGGTAGCCCTCCGCGGTCGCGTCCCACGGTTCGGCGATCAGCTTGCACCGCGAAAGCACTGGATCGGTGGTGATCGCGGTGAGCATGGTGGATTCACGGTCGAACCCGCCGCCGCGCGGGCGGCCGAGCGTGCTCGCCAGGTCGAACCGGAACCCGTCCACGCCCAGCTCCTGCGTCCAGTACCGCAGCGAGTCGGTCACCAGCCGGACCACCGCGGGCGAACCGGCGTCGAGCGTGTTGCCGCATCCGGTCAGGTCGGCCGGCTGCCCGCGCCGGTTGTGCAGGTAGTACGCGGGCGCGTCGAGCCCGCGCAGGGACAGCGTCGGACCGTCCGGCCCGCCCTCGCAGGTGTGGTTGAAGACCACGTCGAGGATCACCTCGATGCCCGCCCCGTGCAGGGCGGCCACCATCGTGCGGAACTCCTCGACCTCCCGGCCGGGTTCGCTGGCGTAGTCCGGATGCGGCGCGAAGTAGCCCAGCGGCGAGTAGCCCCAGTAGTTGTGCCGTCCGGCGCGGATCAGCGCGGGCTCGTCGGCGAACGCGTGCACCGGCAGCAGTTCCACCGCGGTCACGCCGAGCCGGGCCAGGTGTTCGATCGCCACCGGATGCGCCAGGCCGAGGTAGGTGCCGCGCAGCGCCTCCGGGATGAACGGGTGCTGCGCGGTGAACCCCTTCACGTGCACCTCGTAGAACACCGACTCCTCGAACGGCACCTCCGGCTTGTTCCCGGTCTCCGGCCCGCCGGGCGAGCTGACCACCGACAGCGGCACACTGCCCAGTGAGTCCACAGTGGACATCGGACCGCGGTCGGGGTCGCCGGTGAAGCCCTGTGCGGCGGCCAGGTCGGTGAGCCGGCCGGTGATCCGGTGCGCGTACGGGTCCACGAGCAGCTTCGCCGGATTGCAGCGCAGGCCGCGGGCCGGATCGTAGGGCCCGTGCACCCGGTAGCCGTAGCGCTGGCCGACCGTGACGCCGGGGACCAGCCCGTGCCACACGCCGAAGGTGCGCTCGGGCAGCTCGATCCGCCGCTCCGTCCCGTCGTCGCCGATCAGGCACACCTCGACCGCGTCGGCGACGGCCGAGGTGACCGCGAAGCGGACGCCGCCCGCCTCCGGGTGGGCGCCGAGCGGGAACGGACGGCCGGCGAGGACCTGAGTGCCGGGTGCGGGTCGGATAGCCATGGGCCGATCCTTCCAAATCCGGCGCCCGCCCGGCTCCGGCTCCCGGTGGAACTTCCCCGCCGGTACCGCGGGCCTGCCCGCTCAGCCGGTGCTGACCAGTGCGAACGACTGCGGGGCCAGCCGTGCCGAAGATCCTTCGAGGCCGGGCGCGCCCCAGGCCGCGAGCACCTCCCCCGGTGTCCCGTCCAGCGGGACAGTGGCGGGAACCGGGCCGAAGTTGCAGGCCAGCCGGAGCGCGCCGCGGTGCAGGACCAGCCACGAGCCGTCCGGCGCGGCCGCCACGACCAGCCGGTCCAGCCGGGGATCGGCCAGTTCGGGGCGCTGCCTGCGGAGCCGGATCAGCGTCCGGTAGAGCGCCAGCATCTCGCGGTGGCCGTCCTGCTCCGGTTCGGTCCAGTCCAGCCGCGAGCGCGCGACGGTGGCCGGGTCCATCGGGTCCGGCACGTCGGCCTCGACCCAGCCGTGCCGGGCGAACTCGCGCCGCCGCCCGGTGCGCACCGCCTCGGCCAGCTCCGGATCCGGGAACGACGCGAAGAACTGCCACGGCGTGCTCGCCGCCCACTCCTCGCCCATGAACAGCATCGGGGTGTACGGCGAGCAGAACACCACCGCCGCGGCGGTGGCCAGCAGCCCCGCCGGCACGGTCGCGGACAGCCGGTCGCCTGCCGCGCGGTTGCCGATCTGGTCGTGGTCCTGCAGGTAGCCGAGGAACCGGTGGCCGGGCAGCACCCGGGTGTCGACCGGCCGTCCGTGCGTGCGCTCGCGGAACGACGACCAGGTGCCGGCGTGGAAGAACACCTCGCGCAGGGTTTTCGCCAGCGCGTCCGGGGTGGCGAAGTCCGGGTAGTACCCGGTGGTCTCGCCGGTGAGCCGCACGTGCAGTGCGTGGTGCAGGTCGTCGGACCACTGCGCGTGCAGGCCGTAGCCGCCGCCGTCCCGGCTGGTGACGAGCTTCGGGTCGTTCAGGTCGGACTCGGCGATCAGCGTGAGCGGACGGCCGAGTGCCGTGGACAGCGCCTCGACCTCGACGGCCAGCTCCTCCAGCAGGTGCGTCGCGCGCTTGTCGACCAGCGCGTGCACCGCGTCGAGCCGCAGCCCGTCCACGTGGAAGTCGCGCAGCCAGCCCAGCGCGTTGTCCAGCACGTAGCGGCGCACCTCGTCCGAGCCGGGGCCGTCGAGGTTGAGCCCGGCACCCCAGTCGGTGCGCCCGGCGAAGTACGGCCCGAACCGGTCGAGGTACGCACCGGACGGGCCGAGGTGGTTGTAGACCACGTCGAGCAGCACGGCGAGACCGCGCGCGTGGCAGGCGTCGACGAACCGCTTGAGCCCGTCCGGACCGCCGTAGGGCTCGTGCACCGCACCCCACAGCACGCCGTCGTAGCCCCATCCGGCGGTGCCGTCGAAGGAGTTCACCGGCAGCAGCTCGACGTGCGTGATGCCGAGCTCGACGAGGTGGCCGAGGCGCTCGATCGCCGCGTCGAACGTGCCGGCCCCGGTGAAGGTGCCCAGGTGCAGTTCGTAGAGGACGCCACCGGGCAGCTGCCGTCCGGTCCAGGACCGGTCGGTCCACGCGAACTCGGCGTGCTGATAGGTCCGCGACGCCTCGTGCACGCCGTGTGGCTGGCGCAGCGAGCGCGGATCCGGCAGCGGCCGGTCGTCGTCCCCGAGCAGGAAGGCGTAGTCGGTCCCGGTGACCTCGGCCTGCCACCAGCCGCCCTGCCCGGCGGTCATCGCGTGGTCGGTGCCGTCGACCCGCACCCGTACCCGGTCGGCCGCGGGTGCCCACACGGTGAACATCAGGATTCCTCCCGGACCAGCAGCGCCACCGGATAACGGTCGAACAGGGCGGCCACGCGCGGTGCGTCGCCGACCGCGCGGCCGGTGAGCAGGTCGGTCCAGGTGCCGGCCCGCAGCGGCAGCACGGTGTCCCGCCAGCCGCCCGAGCGCTCGAGCCCGAGCGGCAACCGGGTCGCCGCCACCGCCAGCCGCCCGCCGCGTTCGAACGCGAGCAGGTGATCGGCGGCCACTCCCTCACCGTGCAGCGGACGGTATCCGGTGAACAGCTCCGGCCGGTCCCGGCGGGCCGTGAGCGCCTTGTGCACGACCAGGAGTTTCGCCGCGCCGGTCTCGTCGATCTCCGGC
Organism: Amycolatopsis ultiminotia; assembly: GCF_039536925.1. Taxonomy (NCBI): domain Bacteria; kingdom Bacillati; phylum Actinomycetota; class Actinomycetes; order Pseudonocardiales; family Pseudonocardiaceae; genus Amycolatopsis; species Amycolatopsis ultiminotia. The sequence goes on from NZ_BAAAZN010000024.1 coordinate 48,452, forward strand.
TGCTCGCCTGCCCGCACGCGGTCCAGGATCTCCCGGCGCGCGCGGTAGCCGACCTCCCGCCGGTTGTCCGGATCGACCAGCGACAGATCCCACAGCTCGGTGCCCTGGTACACGTCCGGCACCCCGGGCCCGGCCAGCTGCACGAGCTTCTGGCCGAGCGAGTTCGACCAGCCCGCGCCGCGCACGCGGGCGACGAACGCCTCGACGTCCGCGGCCAGTCCGGCGTCGCCGAGCACCTCGTCCGGCCACGCCTCGACGGCGCGCTCGAACTCCTCGTCGTGCTCGGTCCAGCTGGTGCGGAGCTTCGCCTCCTTGGCGGCCTTGTCGAGATAGCCGCGCAGCCGCCGCGGCGAGATCGGCCAGGCCGCCACGAGCGTCTGCCAGGCCAGCAGGTTCAGCGCCGGTTCGTCGATTCCCCGCCGCGCGCTCCACCGGCGCACCGCGGCGGCGAATTCTTCGGCCACTTCGGACAACGCGGCGAGCCGGGCGCGGGTGTCCTCGGAACGTTTGGTGTCGTGCGTGGTCAGTGTGGTCATGGTGGACGGCTGCGCGGCGGCCCGACCGGCGGCCAGAGCGTGGAAGCCCGCGACGTCCAGGCCGAACCGGTCCGGGCTGCCGCCGACCTCGTTCAGCGCGGCGAAGCGGGTGAACCGGTAGAACGTGGTGTCCTCGGTGCCTTTCGCCACGACCATGCCGGAGGTCTGCTGGATCCGGGTGGCCAGCTCGCCGTCCGGCGCGCCCCGCACCCGGCTGTCGAGCGCGTCGAACGCCGGAGCGAGTTCCGGACGCCGCTCGCGGGCGCGTTCGAGCGCGGCCGCCCAGTGCGCGGCGCCCTCCGGCAGGTACGAGCGGTAGACCGGGAACGCGATCAGCACCTCGGCCACTGCGGCACGGGCCGCCGCGGCGTCGACGCCGTTGAGCAGCGCGGCGATCCGGTGCACCTCGGCGACCAGGATGTCGTCGGTGACCAGCCGCCGCGACCGCTGCTCGACTTCGGCGTAGCCGGTGCGCGCGCCCTGTTCCGCGGCCAGCCGGGTGAACACCGGCTCCGCGGCCGGATCGACGAACACGCCGCCGATCTCGCGCAACGCGTCGTACCCGGTGGTCCCGTCCACCGGCCAGCTCTGCGGCAGCGATTCGCCCGGGTGCAGGATCTTCTCCACCACCAGCCACGCACCGGGCGCCCCGGTCCGCAGCCGGCGCAGGTACCCGCCGGGGTCGGCGAGCCCGTCCGGATGGTCCACCCGCAGTCCGGTCACCTCGCCGTCGGAAACCCAGCGCAGCACCTCACCGTGCGTTTCGGCGAACACCTCCGGCCGTTCCACCGACACCGCGGCCAGGTTCGTGATGTCGAAGAACCGCCGGTAGTTCAGCTCCCGGTTGCCGCGCCGCCAGCCGGCGAGCTCGTAGTGCTGGCGCTCGTGCACCTCCTGCGGCGTGCCCTCGCCGGTACCGGGTGCGATCGGGAACCGGTGCTCGTAGTAGACGAGTTCGTCCCCGTCCACGGTCAGCTCGGCCACCGCGGCATCGTCGCCGAGCACCGGCAGCAGCAACCGGCCGCGGGTCCAGTCGATGTCGAAGAACCCGGCGTACTCCGAGGCACGCCCGTGCCGCAGCACGTCCCACCACCACCGGTTGGCCTTCGGCACCTCGACGGACATGTGGTTCGGCACGATGTCGACCACAAACCCGAGCCCGGCGTCCTTCAGCCGCGCCGAGAGCGCTTTCCGCTCCGATTCGCCACCCAGCTCCGGACGGGCCTGGGTCGGGTCGGTGACGTCGTAGCCGTGCGTGGATCCGGGCGTGGCATCGAGCACCGGCGACCCGTAGAGCGCACCGGCGCCCAGCTCTCGCAGGTAGTCCACGATCTCGGCGGCAGCCCGGAAACCGAACTCCGGACGCAGCTGCACGCGGTAGGTCGAGGAAGGCACGCTCATGCGTCCTCCTCGGTGGCGGTGCGCTGCAGCACGACCAGCGAACGCGCGGCGAGCGTGAACTTCCCGCCGCCCTCGACCGGTTCGGTGCCGGTGCCGTCCACCTCACCGGTCGCGGTGTCCACCACCACCGTCCACTCGCGACCGTAGCCGTTGCCGGGCAACGTCATCGCGATGTCCTCCCAATAGGCGTTGAAGGCCAGCAGGAACGAGTCGTCGGACACCGGCATGCCACGCGGGTCCAGATCGGGGATGCCCTCGCCGTTGAGGAAGATCACCATCGACTTGCCGAAGCCGTCGTCCCAGTTCTGCTCGGTCATCACCTCGCCGGCCGGGGTGAACCAGGCGATGTCGCCCAGTTCCGCGCCTTTGCGCACCGGCTTGCCCTGGAAGAACCGGCGGCGCCGGAACACCGGATGCGCCTTGCGGAACGCGGTCAGCGCGGCGGTGAACCCGACCAGGCCGGTGTTCTCGGCGGCGAGGTCCCAGTCCATCCAGGACAGTTCGGTGTCCTGGCAGTAGGCGTTGTTGTTGCCCTGCTGGGTGCGGCCCATCTCGTCGCCGTGCAGCAGCATCGGCACTCCCTGCGACAGCAGCAGGGTGGCCAGCAGGTTGCGGCGCTGGCGGGCCCGCAAGGCGAGCACCTCGGCGTCGTCGGAGGGGCCTTCCACCCCGCAGTTCCACGAACGGTTGTCGTCCGCGCCGTCGCGGTTGTCCTCGCCGTTGGCCTCGTTGTGCTTTTCGTTGTAGGACACCAGATCGGTGAGCGTGAAGCCGTCGTGCGCGGTGACGAAGTTGATCGAGGCGAACGGACGGCGGCCGTCGTCCTGGTACAGGTCCGCGGACCCGCTGATCCGCGAGGCGAACTCGCCGAGGGTGGACGGTTCGCCACGCCAGAAGTCGCGCACGGTGTCGCGGTACTGCCCGTTCCACTCGGTCCACACCGGAGGGAAGTTGCCCACCTGGTAGCCACCCGGCCCGACGTCCCACGGCTCGGCGATCAGCTTCACCTGGCTCACGATCGGATCCTGCTGCACCATGTCGAAGAACGTGGAAAGCCGGTCCACGTCGTAGAAGTCGCGGGCGAGCGCGGAGGCGAGGTCGAACCGGAAACCGTCCACGTGCATCTCGGTCACCCAGTACCGCAGCGAATCCATGATCAGCTGCAGGGTGTGCGGGTTGCGCACGTTCAGCGAGTTGCCGGTGCCGGTGTAGTCCATGTAGTACTGCGGATCGTCCTCGACGAGCCGGTAGTAGGCCTCGTTGTCGATACCGCGCATGGACAACGTCGGGCCGAGGTGGTTGCCCTCCGCGGTGTGGTTGTAGACCACGTCGAGGATCACCTCGATGCCCGCCTCGTGCAGCGCGCGCACCATGCCCTTGAACTCCGGCACCTGCCCGCCCTGTTCCGGCATCGCGGTATACGCGTCGTGCGGGGCGAAGTAGCCGATCGTGTTGTAGCCCCAGTAGTTGCGCAGGCCGCGCTGATCGAGGCCGTGGTCGGTGACGAACTGGTGCACCGGCATCAGCTCGACCGCGGTCACGCCGAGCTTCTGCAGATGCTCCACCACGGCCGGATGCGCCAGCCCGGCGTAAGTGCCGCGCAGCCGCTCCGGCACGAACGGATGCGTCATCGTCATGCCGCGCACGTGCGTCTCGTAGATCACCGTCTCGTGGTACGGCGTGCGCGGCGCGCGGTCGTTGCCCCAGTCGAAGAACGGGCTCACCACGAGCGAGTACGGCACGTGCCCGGCCGAGTCGTCGTCGTTGCGCTGTTCCGGATCGTCGAAGTGGTAGCCGAACAGCGTCTCGCTCCAGTCGACGCCACGGGAAAGCGCCTTGGCGTACGGGTCGATCAGCAGCTTGTGCGGGTTGCAGCGCAGGCCGCGCTCGGGCTCGTAGGGACCGTGCACGCGGAACCCGTAGCGCTGCCCCGGCCCGACGCCGAGCAGGTAGCCGTGGTGCACGAAGCCGTCGACTTCCTCCAGCCTGGCCCTGCTCTCGGTGCCGTCCTCGTCGAACAGGCAGAGGTCCACGTGGTCGGCGACCTCGGAGAACAGCGCGAAGTTGGTTCCCACGCCGTCATAGGTGGCGCCGAGGGGGTAGGGCGTTCCTGGCCAGGGCCGCACAGGGCTCTCCTTCGGGACTTCGGGTTCGGGCTTCAGCTGCGGGGCAGCGGGCGGGCCGCCGCGAGCGGGGCGACCGCCGCCCGCACTCGGGGGTCGGCGAAGAACCCGTCGACGGTGACGGGGAGCGGAATCCGCCAGTTAGGGTACTCATCCACGGTGCCGGGCAGGTTCGGCTGGCGCCGCTCGCCGATCACGTCGGCGGGCGCGGTGAGCACCAGCCGGGACGCCGCGGAAGCCAGCAGCGCGTGCAGTGCGACCACGAGATCGTCGTCCGGGAGGTGCTCGCGGGCCACCAGCTCGAGCAGCGCCCGGCGCTCGTCGGCCGCCTCCGCGTACTCCTGCTCCGCCGGGCGGGTGAGCAGATCCAGGCCGGACCGCACGCGCACGTGCTCCGCGCCGAGCCAGCCGGAGACCGTCGGCAGGTCGTGTGTGGAGATGCTGGCCATCGCATCCGGATCCCATTCGGCGGGCCGGACGAACGGCTGGTCCGGGGCGTCCCAGTCGCGCTGGAACCACAGCACGGCGGAGCTGAGCAGCCCCCGCTCGTGCATGGTCTCGGTGACCGCGTCCTCGACCGTGCCGAGGTCCTCCCCCACCACCACGGCGCCGGCGCGGTGTGCTTCCAGCGCCAGTACGCCGAGCATCGCTTCGGCGTCGTAGTGCACGTACGTGCCGCGGCCGGCCGGCTCGCCGGGCGGGATCCACCACAGCCGCCACATACCGGCGACGTGGTCCACGCGGATGCCGTCCGCGTGCTGGAGCACGCCGCGCACGACGTCGCGGAACGGCCCGTACCCGGCTTCGGCAAGCCGGTCGGGGCGCCACGGCGGCAGGTTCCAGTCCTGGCCCTGCTGGTTGAACGCGTCCGGGGGCGCACCGACCCGGACGTCCGCGGCGAACACCTCCCGTGCCGCCCAGGTGTCCGCGCCGCCGGGATGGACGCCGACCGGCAGATCGTGCACCACGCCCACCGGCATCCCGGCCACGCGCGCGGCGCGGCGGGCGTCGTCCAGCTGTTCGTGGCACAGCCGCTGGAGCCAGCCGTGGAACTCGATCCGGTCGGCCAGCTCCTCGCGCGCGGCGGCCACTTCCGCACTGCCGGGAGCACGCAACGGCTCGGGCCATTCGCGCCAGTCGCTGCCGTGCACCTCGGCGAGCGCACAGAAGGTGGCGAACTCGCGCAGGTCCTCGTCCAGCTCCACCGGCCGCGGGTCGAACGGGCGCAGGAGGGTGAGGGCGTCCCGCTTCGCGGTCCACACCGCGTCGTAGTCGATCAGCTCGCCACCGGCCGCGGGGCCGCGGACCTTCGCCCGGGTTTCGCCGTCGGCCAGCCGGAACGCTTCGGTGTCAGTGACGCGCAGGTACAGCGGGTTCGCGAACCGGCGGCTGGCGGGCGAGTACGGCGAACGCTCCACCGGATGTGCCGGGGCGACCGCCTGCACCGGGTTGACCAGGAGCACCCCGGCACCCAGCTCCGCGGCCGAGCGGGAGGCCATCGTGCGCAGGTCGCCGAAGTCGCCCATCCCCCACGACTCCGCCGAGTGCAGGGCGTAGAGCTGCAGCATCCAGCCCCACGCCGGGGGCACCGCGGGGAGCCGGCCGGGAACCACCGCCAGCGGGATCCGCCGGTCCGCGGTCAGCACGTGGTGCCAGCCCAGTGGCAGATCGGCCGGGAGCGCGGTGCCGACGTCGCGGAGCGTGCCGTCCTCCAGCTCGACGGTTGCCGTCCGGCCGAGGTCCCGCTCCTGCCCGGCGCGCACCACGAGGGTGGGCGGCAGCTCGGCGGAGGCGCGTGCCCGGCGCACGGCGGCCAGTTCGCGCCGGATCGCCTCGGGAGTCCCCGCATCGACGTCCAGCTGGGCGAGCACCGCGACCACGATGTCCTGCTCGACCGCCACCTCGACCTGGTCGGAGTTCTCGTAACGGGTGGCCACGCCGTGCGCGGCGGCGAGTTCGGCCAGTTCGGGGGACACGGTCACGTTCGGGGATCCGGGGACGGGGCTCAGCACCGGTCCAGTCTCGCGGGCCGGACCCGCGTCCGCCATTCGCCCCTCCGCTGCCATCCGGGCGAAGCGGTGACCGGCCAGTCGGGGGGCGTGCCGGCCGGTCACCGCCACACGAACACAGAGGGCACCGCGCCGGCACCATGACGCACGACGGCGGACTTCACTCGTTCGAGTGGACACCGTCCGGTCGACGGGCACTTTTGCACGCACGTGGCACCGGTGCGTGCCTCAGCCCCCGAGACCGCATGGCGACCTGGGTCCGGCCCGCGCCATTGCCCCGGATGCGGGCAACGGCCTGCCGACGCGCCCGCGACCGCCCCGGCAACACCGCCGCCCCGACCGGTCCCGACATCCCACGCGACCACCCACCGGACCCCGTCTTCCGGACACCCCCTGAATCGGCCGAACCCGCCCGCGACCGTCCGCAGGCACCGCACGATGTTCCGCAGCCGCAGCCGGACGTGTCGCGGCTGCAGTCAGGAGCGCACGGACGTCGCCCGCTCGAGTTTGCCCGCCAGCCGGCCCAGCCACGCCTCGACCTCCGCGGGTTCGCGGTCCGGCAGGCCGAACACCACCTCGGTCACGCCCGCATCCGCGAGCCGGGCCAGTCCGTCCGGGTCGGGGCGCGGGCCGAGCGCGATCACCTCCGGATCCCCGGTCCGTCCTTCGGCGCGCCAACTCCCGTGCAGCTGCGCGATCTTCGCCTCGATGTCCTCTTCGGACGGTGTGGTGAGCCAGCCGTCGGCGTGCCGGGCGATCCAGCCGAAGGTGCGTTCCGTACCGCCGGCCCCGACCAGCACCGGAACCTGTGCCTGCACCGGTTTCGGCCACGCCCAGCTCGGCCCGAACTCCACGAACTCACCCTCGTGGCTGGCCTCCTCCTCGGTCCACAGCGCGCGCATCGCGGTCAGGTACTCGCGCAGCGCGGTACGCCGGCGGGCACCCGGCACGCCGTGATCGGCGAGTTCGTCGGTGTTCCAGCCGAAACCGACCCCGAGCGTGACCCGGCCGCCGGAAAGGTGGTCGAGCGAGGCGATCGTCTTGGCCAGCGTGATCGGATCGCTCTCCACCGGCAGCGCGACCGCGGTCGCCAGCCGGATCCGCGAGGTCACCGGCACCGCGGTGGCGAGCGCGACCCACGGGTCGAGCGTGCGCAGGTACCGGTCGTCGGGCAGGGTCGCGTCCCCGGTCCGCGGATGCGGCGCCGACCGCCGGATCGGGATGTGCGTGTGCTCGGGCACGTAGAAGGTGTCGAATCCGGCCGTCTCCGCCGCCCGCGCCGCGTCCGCCGGGGTGATCCCGCGGTCGCTGGTGAACAGCACGATCCCGTATCTCACGACCACGACAATATTAGAACATGTTTCAGTTTGCAACGAGCGGGCCGGCACAGGCCGGCGGATTCGCGATTATTCCGGCAAAACCCATGCTTGACGGCACCCCCGCCCGGGTACTCCACTGGTAGTGCATCACCGGCCCGTCCCGCCCGAGGAGGGGGTCATGCTGCCCCATCGCGACCGCAGCGCACTGCGGAAGATCGAAGAGGAACTGGCCGCGAGCGATCCCGAGTTCGCGGCCGCGCTGAGCCACGGCTCGCCGCCCGCACGGTCCCGGCTCTGGTTCGCCGCACTGGTCCTCGCGGACATCACCGTCCTGCTGATGATCATCCTCGGTCTGGCCACCGGAGACACCGGGCTGTTCCTGTGGGGCCTGGTCGCCACGCCCGGCCTCGTCTGGGCACACCGCGCCCGGCGGCCGCAGGACCGCGAACACGACACCGGCAGCACTGCGTGAGCATCACCGGTCGAACGCGCGCTCCAGCAACGGGGTGAGCCGGTAAGGCACCATCTCGCGCATCACGAGCGCGTTGCTGGTGCGCTCGACGCCGGGGATCTCCAGCATCTGCCCGGCGATCCGGTAGAGGTCGTCGGCGTCCGCGGCCACCACGTGCACCAGCAGGTCCTGCGGTCCGGTCAAGCCGTGCACCTGCAGCACCTCCGGTACGGCCGCGAGGGAGCGGCCCACCTCGTCGAGCATCCGCTGGGTGACCTGGACCGTGACGAACGCGGTGAGCGGGTAGCCGAGCGCGGCCGGATCGATCCGGTGCTCCGGTGAACGCAGCACGTCGCCCTGTTCCAGCCGGGCCAGCCTGCTCTGCACGGTGTTGCGGGACAGCCCGAGCTCGTCGGCGAGCGCGACGGCGGTCGCCCGCGGGGCGCGGCCGAGCGCGAGCAGGATGCGGGCGTCGGTGGCGTCGAGCCTCCGGCCACTGGGCATGGTGCGCAGTCCTTTCCGCGCCGGACGGCGCTGTTCTGGGCGTTCTGCTCAATTCCGGACGGACTGGTTGAGCAGCATACCCAGCTCTGCTGGACTGGAGCTCACTTTCCGCCCAAGAGAGGTTCCGCAGCCGTGACCAGCACCACCCCCGGGTACCGCCCGGAGAACGACACCGTGGACGTCCTGCGCGAGGTGGCCGACCGCGTGCTGTGGCTCTCCACCGCGATCATCGACCACGCCAACCGCGTCCGGCCGAACCCGACCGGGCTCAAGGTCGGCGGCCACCAGGCCTCGAGCGCGTCGATGGTCTCGATCATGACCGCGCTGTGGTTCGCACGGCTGCGCGAACAGGACCGGGTTTCGGTGAAGCCGCACGCCTCCCCGGTACTGCACGCGATCAACTACCTGCTCGGCGACCTCGACGAGAAGTACCTGACGTCGCTGCGGGAATTCGGTGGCCTGCAAAGCTATCCGTCACGCTCGAAGGATCCGGACCGGGTCGACTACTCGACCGGTTCGGTCGGCATCGGCGCCACCGCACCGATCTGGGGTGCGCTGGCCCGCCGCTACGTCGAAGCGCACGGCGGCGGCGCGGGCACCGGACGGCAGTACTCACTCGTCGGGGACGCCGAACTCGACGAGGGCGCTTGCTGGGAAGCGATTCTCGACCCGAACGTGGCCGAACTGGGCGAGGTCGTGTGGATCGTCGACCTGAACCGCCAGTCGCTGGACCGCGTGGTGCCGAACATCGGCGCGACCCGGCTGCAAGGCATGTTCGAAGCGGCGGGCTGGCAGGTGCTCACCGTGAAGTACGGCCACCTGCTGCAGGAGCTGTTCTCGCGGCCGGGTGGCGAGGCGCTGCGCCGCCGGATCGACGAGATGTCCAACCCGGAGTACCAGCGGCTGCTGCGATGCACGCCTGCGCAACTGCGTGCACGGCTTGCCTCGCCGGAGCTGGCGCCGTTGCTCGACACCCTCGGCGACGACACACTGCACGCGGCCATCCGCAACCTCGGCGGGCACGACCTGTCCGCACTGCTGGACACCTTCGACGCGATCGAGGACCACCGTCCCACGGTCGTTTTCGCCTACACCGTCAAGGGTTTCGGCCTCGCCAGTGAAGGACATCCGCAGAACCACTCCTCACTGCTGACCGCCGACCAGATCGGCGAACTCGCCGCCCGCGTCGGCACGTCGGCCGACGATCCGTGGCGGAAGTTCGCCGACGGATCCACCGCGGCCCGGCTGTGCACCGAGACCGCCCTCCGGCTGCATCGGAAAACCATTGCCCCGCAACGGATTCCGGCTATCCCGGCGGATATCGGGCGCACCCCGGCCGGCCGCGCCACCACGCAGGCCGCGCTCGGGCGGACCCTGCTGGACCTCACCCGCGAGGCACCGGAGGCGGCAGAACTCGTGGTGACGCTGTGCCCGGACGTCTCGTCCAGCACCAACCTCGGCGGCTGGGTCAACAAGGTCGGCGTGTGGTCCCCGCAGGAACGGGTGGACTGGTTCGCCGACGATCCGGAGACCATCCTGCACTGGCGGGAACAGCCCACCGGGCAGCACCTGGAACTGGGCATCGCCGAGGTGAACCTGGTGAGCGCGCTGGGCGAACTGGGTACCACGTGGTCGCGCTGGGGCAGGCCGCTGCTGCCGATCGGGGTGCTCTACGACCCGTTCGTGGAGCGCGCGCTCGAACCGTGGTCGTTCGGCATCTACGGCGGCGGCCAGTCGATCCTCGTCGGCACCCCGTCCGGGGTCACGCTCGCGCCGGAGGGCGGCGCGCACCAGTCGGTGACGACGCCGTCGGTGGGCCTGGAGCAGCCGGGCTGCGTCACCTACGAGCCCGCGTTCGCGATCGACGTCGAGTGGACGCTGCTCGCGTCGCTGGCCCGGCTCGGACGGCCGGACGGCACCTCGGCGTACCTGCGGCTGTCCACCCGCCCGGTGGACCAGAAGCTCGCCGCGGTGCCGGCGGACCCGGCGGCGAGGGAACGCCGCCGCCGCCAGGTCGTCGCCGGTGCCTACCCGATCCGTCTCGCCCCGGTCGCCAGGCCCGACGTCACGCTGGTCACGATGGGCGCGACGGTGACCGAGGCGCTGGCCGCGGCCGATCGGCTCGACGCACTCGGCAAGCACGCCGACGTGGTCTGTGTGACCAGCCCCGGGCTGCTGTTCCGCGCCGTGCAGGCCCGCGCGGGCCGGGACACTACAGAGACCTGGATCCTCGAATCGGCGCTGCCCGCCGAACGGTCCGCGCCGATGGTGACCGTGCTCGACGGGCACCCGCACACGCTCGCCTTCGCCGCCACCGTGCACCGCGTCCGCGCCGCGCACCTGGGCGTGACGCAGTTCGGCCAGTCCGGCGACCTGGAAAGCGTGTACCGCCACCACGGCATCGACACCGACAGCATCATCCGGGCGGCACTCGACGTCGCCGACTGAACTCCGGCTCGCCCTGCTCGCGGCGGCGCCGCGGTCCATTCCGGACCGCGGCGCCGTGTGCGTGACGCCAGTCACAATCATACCGGGAGAGAACCTCGTGCCGGGGTGCCCGCGACTACCCGGACGAACCCCGGGATGCGGGGTACACCGGCCAGTGTCCGAATCGGACGCCAGTCCGATTCGGACACTCGAGGGAGGGAGAACGCGATGTCCACGATGGCAGGCAAAGGACGGATCGTGATCGGAGCAGCCGGGGTGGCGGCAGTCGCAGCCATCGGAGCGGGCGGGATCGCCGCCGCGTCGACAGCCCCGGCACCACTGCAGAAAGCGGGAAACATCGTGCAGACCCAGGATCAGCAACCGCCGAAGGGCACCAGGGCGACCGTGCAGGTCAGCCCGAACCCCGCCTACCGCGGCGACGAGGTCACCATCACCGGTAACTGCGCCGGCGGCACCGGGTTGAAGCGGGTCGCCAGCCTGCCGAACGTCCCGGCGCTCGTCGACATCAAGATCGTCGACCCCGGCCCGGAGAAGTTCGTCGCCAAGGCCAGGGTGAGCGACAAGATCGGCAACGGCGTCGGCCCGGTGATGGTCGACTGCGGCGGCGAAGCAGGGGTCACCCTGCTGATCACGCACACCCGGTAGCCGGATCGCTCCCGGTTCGGCCCGGCAGGGGCGGGCCGAACCGGGAGCCGGGCGTGCGGGACACACCGCCGGAGCGGGCAACGACGGCTGGACACGCACACTACGTCCAGACCGTCGAACCCCTGCCGCGAAAGACTGCGACCCTCGAGCTGGACGGCCGCGCCGGCGTGAACGAACTCGCGGCAGCCGTCGAAGAACTCATTTGGCAGCAAACCTAGTGAAATCCGCCGGCAAACCAGCTCACGAACGGGATCAGCAGCGCGATCGGAATGCTCAGCGTCGCGTACGGGGCCAGCGTGATCAGGTTGTCGACCAGGATGATCCGCCGGCCATCTGCCCTGGCAGCACGGGAAAGCGCCCCTTCGGCCGGTGCCGGATTCCCCTTGGCCGTGTCCCGGTTCGCCCGGATGTGGTCGGCCCGGGTGTGGTTCTCCGAGAATTCGACCGCGACCCCGTATTCCTTCTGCAAATCCACGAAGCGTTCGCTGGTCGGCGCGAGATGGCTGACGAAGAACCCCTCGGCGGAAATCGAGATCTGCTGGATCCGCTTGTAGCCGGCTTCCATTGCCCGCGACCGGGATCCGTAGTTGACACTCGAGACCACGAGGGAGGCGACCAGGGAAAGAATGGCCAGTGCGACCATCAGGCCGTCGCCGCCCGAACCGTACATGTCCCGGTCGGCCAGCAGGCCGACCGCGGAGATGGTCGTGGAGGTGGCGAGCGCGATGAGCGAGGCGTTCCAGGCGTTGTTCCTCCGCGCCAGCCGTTCGTAGGCCTTCAGGCGCGCCAGGTAGGTCGTGAACGCACGCCGCTCCAGCTTTTCGACCGCACTCTTGAGATCCGCAGACACTTTCACTTCCCTGGTCTTTCCGAACTGTGCCGCAACCGGACCCGGTCCACCGATCAGCCGGAGCCGGACGAGGTGGCCGGAACCCGGTGCAGGGCGAGGTTCTGCCCGGCGTCCGGATCGGCCGCCCACGCGCCCGACTCCGCAGTCCAGGTCTGCCCGGCGAAACTGACCTTGTCCACGCCGACCGCGGCAGCGCGCGCAACGAGCCAGCTGGCGATCCGCCAGCCCTCCGCGGGCGGGTGCGCGCCGCTGAGCCGGGCGGTGCCGAGTTCGGCGTTCGCGGTGTTCACCAGGTCCGCCTCGGCCGGGCCGACCGCAATGTTGCGGCAGGTCATCGCCGCCGGGTACTGGCCGGTGAACGCGCCGGCGGCGGCACCGGCCACCGGCTCCCACTGTGCGTAGGCATCCGGGGCACCCGAGCGCTGCACTTCCTGCGCCGCTTCGGTGATCGGCAGGTTCTGCCAGCCGGACAGCTTCGCCAGCCTCGCGTAGAACGCGGTCGCCGCGTAGACCGGGTCCTGCAGCTGCTCCGGCGTGCCCCAGCCCTGGCTCGGGCGCTGCTGGAACAGGCCGACCGAATCACGGTCACCGCCGGGCAGGTTGCGCAGCTTGGATTCCTGCAACGCGGTGGCAAGCGCGATCATGACCGCGCGCGCAGGCAGGCCTTCCTTGCCCGCCACCGCGGCGATCACCGCTGCGTTGCTCATCTGCTGGGGTTGCAGGGTGTACTGCGAGGTGTCCTGGTCCTTCGCCGCCTTCGGCACGGTCACCGTGCAGCCCGGCGTCTTCACCTCGCCTCCGCGCGACAGCACGACGACCACCACGACCACGGCAACCAGCACCACCACCACAGCGGCGATCGCCGCCCGCACGCCACACCCGCGCACCGTCTCCCCTGCCCTTCCACCCACGCTCTCCGGCTGTCCAGTCTGCCGGGACAGCGGTGCTCGCGGATGCGCGGGTGGGTCAGCTGCCCAGGAAGACCGGATTGGACATGGCCACCATCGCGTTCGGCGTGGTGGTTGCCGGGCCACCCGACGGCCTGCGCACCTCGACCCGCGCCCAGCGGCTGTACCGCGGGTAGGTCGTCCAGCTCACCGTCGCACTGCCGGAATCCGGCACCGTCTCGGTGTGCTCCGGCCCCAGCTGGTCGAGGAAGGTCACGGTGGTGCCGGGCACCCCGGCGACGGTCGCCCGCACGGTGACCGGCGTCCCGGTGCCCGCGCGCAGCCGCTCGCCGATACCGGCGGTGCGCCCGCCGCCGGACGCGGAGAACTCGAGCTGCACCGTCTTCGACTCGGCCAGCCACGACCGGCCCGCCTTGATCCCGGCGAGCAGGTCGGCGCGCGCGAGCCGGTCGGCCAGGACCACGGTGTGCGGCAGCGCGACCGTCTGGTCCGGGTTGTGCGCGTCGGAGTCACCGATCGCCGGGATCCAGCGGCCGCCGCGGAGCAGGCCGTCCCAGTGCGTGACGGCGGCTTCGTCGTCGGCGGTCCACGGGCCGTTCCAGACCTCGACGAGGTCGGCGATCTCGTAGCCGAACTCGTACGTGCAGCCGAAACAGTTGGCGAACGGATGTGCCGCGGTGACCAGGCCGCCCGCATGGTGCACCTGGTCGACGAACCGCCGGAAGTCCCGCGCGTCGGCCGCGCGGTAACGCCAGTCGATCCAGGTGCCCGCGGGCAGGCCGATCGCGGGCCAGTGCCCGGAGCGGGTGGTGACTTCCTCGCCGTTGAGGATCAGCAGGTCGTCGGTGGCGTAGTCACCCCACACGAGCTGCGCGCTCTGCGTGTTGTGGTCGGTCGAGACGATGAAGTCGAGCCCGGCCGCCCGCGCATCGGCGACCAGCTGCTCCGGGGTCCGCTTGCCGTCGGAGTGCACGGTGTGCAGGTGGCAGTCCCCCCGGTACCAGGCCCGTCCGCGCTCCTTGGCCGGTGCGCGTTCCGGCGCCGGGTTCGGCCGGAACGGCTCGGCGTCGTCCTCGCCGAAGGTGAGCGTGACGTCCACGCGGTAGTTCATGCCTTGCGGGGCGACCGTGTACGGGCCGAGGATCACGTGCCAGCGGCCGGGGGTGATCGGACCGGCGAGGTACCCGGGCGTGGCCTGCGCGGCACTGATCGAGAACCGGTCGCGGAACCCGCCGGACCAGCCCCGGAACCCGCGACGGTTGCCGAGGTCGTGCCCCTCCGGCCCGAACATGCCGATGTCGCAGGCGTTCCCGCGGGTACCGGCCGGGACGGACGGCTTGTCGTAGGAGTAAGTGACGTCGATCTGCCGTACCCCCGGCGGCACGTCGACCGGCAGGTAGTACCAGTCCGGGACGTCCGGCCGGAACGTGCCGGTCACCGTCTTGGTCTGGCGCGCGGTGCCGGGCGCCGGCGCCGCGAACGACACGCCGGGTAGCAGGCCGGTCGCCGCGACGGCCGCGGCCACCCCGCTCGCGCGCAGCACGGCACGCCGGCTCGGTTCCCCAGTGGACATCTGCCTACCTCCGCGCTCGGGCGTCGCGCCGACGCTAGGCGAGCGCACCGGCACCCGCAACGACGCACACGTGAACACTCGGCGACGACCGGCACGGGATAATCCGGAAAAAGATCAGCCGCGGCTGCCGGTCAATTCTCTTTCCGCCGCGGGCCGCCCGGCCGCGGGGCGGACCGGAACGCAAGCCAGGAGCAGGAAAGCCGCCACGACGCCCAGGAGCACGTGGCCGGCGAGGGCGCACAATCCGCACAATGCGGTCCATAGGACGATCTTCATTCACCGAGTGTAGAACCCACCGGAATCGACGGCGGAAAACTTGGGAAAGACTTAGGGTTGGCACGATTACTATTCCATGAGACGAATAATCACCCGGGAAGGAAAGGGTTGCCTGACCTTTCCGGTACCGCCACGCCACACCGCAACACCGAACCAACGCCGGGTCATCGCCCACCGCCCCGCCGCGCCGCACCGCACCGCCGGCCCGCTCCGCCCTGCCACGCCACCCCGCCGACCCGCTCCGCCCTGCCACGCCACCCCGCCGACCCGCTCCGCCCTGCCACGCCACCCCGCCTGCCGCGGCACCTGTCCCAGCGCCCGCGCTGCCCAGCCCCGGATCAGGCTCGCCAAACCGCAATCGCGAGACAGCCCCGGCGCTCGGCTTTCCGCTCACCAAACCGCTGCCGCGACCGGCTCCCCGCGACGCTCGGCTCGCCAAACCGCTGTCGCAACGCTTCCCGCCCTCCGGCACTCGGTTCACCACACCGCCACCGCACCACCCAACCCTCGACCTTCGGCCCACCACACCGCGACCGCAGTGCGTTGCCCAACCCCGGCACACGGTCACCACACCGCCACCGCACCACCCAACCCTCGACCTTCGGCCCACCACACCGCGACCGCAGTGCGTTGCCCAACCCCGGCACACGGTCACCACACCGCCGCCGACCACACGACCGACCCCGCTCACCACGCCGCCATCCCGGCTCGTCAGGCTCCGTCGCACCGCACCGCCGGCCTACTCACCACACCGCGACCGCAGCGCCTTAACCAACCCCGGCACACGGTCACCACACCGCCGCCGACCACACGACCGACCCCGCTCACCACGCCACCATCGTGGTGTGTCCCGGACGGCGCGCTGCCACCGCACTGGCCCGGTTTGCGCCCCACCTGGCGGTTGTGGCGGACCGTCCGGCAGGATCGGGGCGTGCCTGAACCCGGAACCAGTGCGCTCGTCGTCGAACTGCCTGCCGCGGGTGGGTTGCTCGCTCTTGCCGCGGAAGTCGATCCCGGGCTCGTCCGGCCGGGGTTGCCACCGCACGTCACCGCGTTGTACCCGTTTCTGCCCGCCGCGCAGCTCACCGAGGCGGTCGACGAGGCGGTGCGCGCCGTCGCCGCCGCGCACCAGCCGGTCGACGTCCGGCTGACCGAGCCGGTCACCGCGCCCGGGTTCGTCGCGGCCGCTGCGCCGGCGCTGCAGCCGCTGGCCGACGCGGTGTGCGAGCGCTGGCCCGACGTGCCGCCCTACGGCGGACGGTTCGGACCGCGGCCGCCGGTGCACCTGACCATCGCGATGGGCGGCACCGACGAGCAGCGCGCAACCGTCACCGAGCGTGCCGCCGCCGCACTCCCGGTGACCGATCGCGCCGAGAAGCTGCATCTCGTCGTGCTCACCGAGCAGGGCTGGCAGCTCCGGTTGTCGGCTCCGCTCGGAACGCCTGCGCGATAGCCCGTAGCCGCGCCACCTCCGCGGCGAAAGCGGTGTCCGCGAGGCCTGCTTCGCCTTCGTCGCGCGAAGGTCCTTCGCCGCTTCTCAGCACCCGCGCGGCCGCGGACGGGGAAAGCTGTGGGCCGACGCCGGCGAGCAGAAGACCGTCGTTGATCTCGCTCATCACGGTCAGCAGCCGTTCCCGGCTGTTCGTCGCGGCACCGTCGAGCCGCACGACCTCCGGGTACCGCGCCACCACGTGCGCGTGCAGCGGGCGCAGCGCAGCACGAGTCCGCGCGTCACGCACCGAACGCCCGGCGGCCGGGAGCGCCGGCAACGTCAGCCCCACCACGAGCAGCAGCACCGAAATCGCCGGAAAGCCCACCGCGAGCGAGCAATCCGGCGTGGCGAACGCGCCGGGGCAGACGTGCGCGACCGGGTGCGCATCGGCCACGTTGCGCACCAGGTCGACGATTTTCCCTGCCAGATAAGCGAATGCGAACAGGCAGCCGACGAACAGCACACCCATCCCGGCACGGAACGCACCCGTGCCCGCCCGCACCGCGCCGACGGACACCACGGCGATTTCCCCCACCGCGAAGCCGAGATAACCGGTGTAGACCACGATGTAAGCGATCAGCGTGGGGTTCGAGCGGTACAGCTCGTCGAACAGCCCCACCCCGGTGGGCAGCCCGCGGGTGGCGAAGAACGACGCGGTCAGGATCACCAGCGCGGTCAGCAGGACGCCCAGCCTCGTCCGCCGCCGCCGGTGCGCCACGCCGCCGATTTCCGCAACGGTGACCGAGATGCCGTACGCAGCGATCATGGTCGCGAGATTCGACAGCAGCCTGCCGAGGCTCGGGTAGATCTCGCTCTCCACCGCCTGCGCGCTGTCGGCCAGCAGGCAGAACGCGAGCCCCAGCGCGATCAGGCTGATCGCCAGGCCGCGACCGGCGCCGGTGCGCCTGGCCCGCAGCGCCCGCCAGATCCCGATCGCGACAGCGAACAGCCCGACCCCGAAGAAGAGGGCGTCGATCATCCGGCGGCTACCCGAGCACCGACGCGAACCGCCGCGCGCGATCGGCCGCCGGGCCGGAGGCACCGGGCCGCAGCGGCGCCTCGTCCGCGGTGGCGGCGCTCATCAGCAGCACGGCCATCAGTTCCGCCTCGTACTCGTCGGAGTCCGTGGTGACCCGGGTGAGCAGGTGCGAAAGCAGGTGCGCGCTGAGGTCCGGGGCGAGCCTGGCCGCCTCGGCCTCGGACAGCACGCATTCGCCGCGGTGCTCGCACAGCAGGTGCGCGATCTCGTGCGCGATGATGTGGTCCTGGTGCAGCGTGGAGGTGCCCGCGGCGTAGGCGACCAGGTCGTAGCTGTCGTGCCGCTGCCATGCACCGGAGGGCCGGCCCGGCGCGTACCGCACGGCCAGCAGGTCGATGTCGCGCCCGCGGTGGCGTTCCAGCCGGTCGATCCAGTCGTTCATCGACCACGGCCGGGGCGGCGGTACCTCGCGCAGCAGGCCGCGCACCCGCCGGCGGGCACGCGTGCGCAGGCTCGGGTCGATGACCCCTCCCGAGACGATCGGCGGCAGGACCAGCCGGTCGCACCACGGCGTCCCCGGTGCTCCGGCGACACCCAGCATAGCGGCCCGCGTCACTCGGGCTTGCGTGCGCGCCGGGTCCGCGCACGCCCGGCCGCGTAGCTGTTCAGCTGGTCCATCAGGGCAGTCACCGTCTCGCGGTCGCGCGGGGACAGCTGCATCGCGCGTTGCGCCAGGTCCCGCGCCCGGGTGTCGCGCCAGGCCACGACATCGGCGACCTGGCGCTCGACCTGCTCGGCCACCTCGTCGTCGAAGAAGTAGGTCACCGGCACCCCGAAGAACCGGGCCAGCGCCTGGATGTGCGAACGCTTCGGGTCGCGGCGCGCGCCGACGGCCAGCTGCTGCACGTGCGTCGCCGACATGCGCACCCCGGTCAGATCCACGACTCCCTGTGCGATCTCCCGGTAGGAGTAGGGCTTGCGGTCCGGCGGGTGCACGGTCGCGATCAGGTGCGCGAGCCGCTGCGCGAAGGTGCGCTCTTCTTCCTGCTCGGTCATGACGCCCCCAGCCCGTCCTCTATTCGCGACGACGTCCAGCATAACTGTCACGCAAACTTGACACCAGCCGTCCTGTTCCGGATACACTCCCGAGGAGCAGCGTCACGAAAACTAAACAAGGGATCCGCGTGTGGCCGCTGGGGGTGTCCACACGCGGACCCGCTTCTTCCCGCCGGTCTCCACCGCCAGCGGGGTGCACAGGCAGCGGAGGTAGGTTGTCCGCCATGGCACTCCCCCGCGGTCCGGAAAGGACACCCGTCGTCGTCACGGGTGGCAGCGGCTTCATCGGCCGGGTCACCGTGCGCGCGTTCCGTGAACGCGGCTACCCGGTCACCGTTGTCGACCGGGTGCCGTATGAGACTGACGACGAGGGCGTACGCGTCGTCGTCGGCGACCTGCGGGAGCCGGCGACCCGCGAAGCGGCGGTCACGCCGGGCACCGGCGGAATCGTTCACCTCGCAGCGCTCACGTCCGTGCTGAAGTCCGTCGAGCTGCCGCGCGAGACCTTCACCGAAAACGTCGCGGTGACCCACGAACTGCTGGAGCTGAGCCGCGAACGCGATGTGCCGCGGTTCGTGCTCGCCTCCACGAACGCGGTGATCGGCGACGTCGGTACCTCCGCGATCACCCTCGACCTGCCCACGCGCCCGCTCACGCCGTACGGGGCCACGAAGGCGGCATGCGAGATGCTGCTCTCCGGCTACTCCGGCGCGTACGGCATCACGACTTGCGCGCTGCGGTTCACGAACGTCTACGGCCCCGGCATGTCCCACAAGGACAGCTTCGTCCCGCGCATGATGCGCGCAGCGCTCAAGGGCGAAGGCGTGCGCGTGTACGGCACCGGCGAGCAGCGCCGCGACCTCGTGCACGTGGACGACGTGGTGCGCGCGATCGTGCTGGCGTACGAAAGCGGGCACACCGGCCGTGCGATCGTCGGTGCCGGACATTCCGTGTCGGTGCTGGAAATGGTCGAGACCGTGCGCGCGGTGACCGGCGCCGAACTGCCGGTGGAGCACGTGCCCGCGCCGGCCGGGGAGATGCCCGCGGTGATCGTGGACGTGTCGGCGAGCGCGGAGACGATCGGCTACCGCCCGGCGATCTCGCTCGCCGACGGGCTGGCGACGGCGTGGAAATACTTCTCGGAACTGGAAAATCCCGCGCCGTGACCCGGTTCCTCCGCCGCCACGCCGTTCTCCTCGTCCTGCTCGCGGCGGGTACCGCGCTGCGCGTGCTGGCCTGGGTCGCCTACCGGCCTGCCCTGCTGTACATCGATTCCTTCCGGTACCTGGACAACCTGCACGCGCTGCGCGCCGACCAGCTCAACCCGATCGGCTACGACCTGGTGCTGCGCCCGCTGCTCGCGGTCGGCGGGCTGTCCTTCGTCACCGCGGTGCAGCATCTGGCCGGACTGGCGATCGCGGTGGGGAGCTACGCGCTGACGCGGCGGCTGGGCGCGCGCCGCTGGGTGGGCGCGCTCGCCGCCGCTCCCCTGCTGCTCGACGGCTACCAGCTGCAGATCGAGCAGAACATCATGTCCGAGGTGCTCTTCGAAGCGCTGCTGCTCGGGTTGCTGTGGCTGTTGCTGGCGAAGGGAAAGCCGAACTGGCGGCGGATCGCGCTGGCCGGGCTGGTGGTCGGCTTCGCGGTGCTGGTCCGGCTGATCGGCGTCGTGCTCGCGGTGCCGTTCCTGCTGTACGTGCTAGCGGCGGGCCGTGCCTGGCGCTCGTGGCGGGGCTGGCGCCGCGCCGGAGCCGGCCTGCTCGCGATACTCGTCGTGATCGTGCCGTACGCGGCGGAAGTCAAGGCACAGACCGGGAAGTGGGGGCTGACCGGACCGTCGGGCAACATGCTCTACGGACGCACCGCGGCGGTGGCCGACTGCCCGAACCTCGACCTGAGCCCGACCCTGCGGGTGTTCTGCCCGGCCAATCCGGTCGGCGCCCGCCGAGTGGACGACTACACGCACGCCGACCTCGATCCGGCGTGGCCCGGCCCGCTGCCTCCCGGCGCGGACAAGGCCGCGCTCGCCCACGAGTTCGCCGTCGACGTGCTCGCGGTGCAGTGGTGGGACGTCGCCAAGGCGATCATCGGCGACTTCTCGAAGAGCTTCCACTTCACCCGGGTGAGCGCGGTCAACGACGTCGAGGTCGACCGGTGGCAGTTCCAGCGGGCCTACCCGGAGTGGAACGATCCGCCCGCGATCGCGGCGATCACCCAGCAGTACGACGGCATCGACCCGGTCGTCGACACACCGATCGCCGGGTTCCTGCGCGACTACCAGCTCAACGGCGGTTTCGTGCCCGGCGCGGTGCTCGGTTTCTTCGCGCTGCTCGGGCTGGCGGCCGCGGCCCGCCGGAAGAAACCCCGCGACCGGGCCCGCAGCGGCGCACTGCTTGCCGCGGGTACCGGGCTTTTCCTGCTCTTCGCGTCCGCGGTGTTCGAGTTTTCCTGGAGGTATCAGTTGCCCGCACTCGTGCTGCTGCCGGTGGCAGGCGCGCTCGGCTTCACCACACTCACCGCCGCCAGCCGCCGAAGGCTGGGCGCGTACCCCGACGCCGTCGACGAAGGCGCCGTCGCGGACTTCCACGACCGGCACCCCGGCGCGCAGCTGTCCGAGCTGACCGTGGTGATCGCCGCGTACAACGAAGCGGGCGGCATCGGCCAGGTACTGGAGAAAATGCCCGCGGACTGCCTCGGTCTCCCGGTGGACGTTCTGGTGGTCGTCGACGGCGGCACCGACGACACAGCGGCGATCGCCGAGAAGCACGGCGCGTACGTGTGCGTCGCACCGGCGAACCGGGGTCAGGGCGCGGCGTTGCGGCTCGGCTATCACCTCGCCGCCGAGAACGGCGCGAAGTACCTCGTGACCACCGACGGCGACGGCCAGTACGACAACAGTGAGATGGCCGAGCTCGTCGGCCCGCTGCTCGAGGGCACCGCGGACTTCGTCACCGGCTCGCGACGGCTCGGCCACGAAGAGGCCGACAGCCGGATGCGGTGGATCGGCGTACGGGTCTTCGCGTGGCTGGCTTCGCTGCTCACGCTGCGCCGGATCAGCGACACGTCGTTCGGCTTCCGCGGTATGCGCGCGGACCTCGCGTGCGCTGTCCCGCTGAACGAGCCGCAGTACCAGTCATCGGAACTGCTGCTGGGCGTGACCGCGCGCGGCGCCAGGGTGCTGGAACGGCCGATGAGCATGCGGCTGCGCAAGGCGGGCAAGAGCAAGAAGGGCGGCAGCCTCGTGTACGGCGCGAACTACGCCCGGGTCATGACGGGGACGTGGTGGCGGGGGTACGTGCTGCGTCGCGGGCGAAAACAACGCGATCGAGCAGCGTGAACTTCAGGACGAACACCACTGCGTAACTGAACACGTACGCGCCGTCGAGCACCACGACCCACCAGACGTGCGGCAGTGCCAGCGGCGCGAGCAGGTGGCCGGTGAGGGTGGTCAGGCCCACCGAGGCGAGCCCGCCGAGCGAAATGACCGCCACGTAGGGCAGCAGTTCCCTGCCGACCTCCGGCCTGCCCCTGCGGCCCCACACCCAGCGGCGGGTCAGGAAGAAGTTCAGCACCGCGCCCGCGGCGAAGGCGACCCCGCTGGCCAGCCACGGCGCCCCGCCGACGGCGAGCACGGTGATCAGCGCGACCTGGCTCAGCACCGTCGCGGCCACCGAACTCGTCGCCGCACGGAAGAAACGCACCAGGCCCCGGCGGCGCCGCGGAGGCGATTCCTCCGCCGTGCGCGGGTTCACCGGGTTGGTTACCGTCGTCATGTCCCCAGTCTCCCCTTGGGCCGTCCGGACTGCCGAACGGCCCCCGGCACACAGCGGATTCACAGCTTCCTGCCAGGTGCCCATCAGCACCCGGTCAGTAGGTTCACACCCGGTCCCGGCGTCATGTACAACGAGGAATCGGCGTGCTTGTCGCACAACGAACGGAAAGGCTCCTCCATGCGAGTGCTGGTTCTCGGCGGTGACGGCTACCTCGGCTGGCCCACCGCGCTGCACCTGTCGGACAAAGGTCACGAAGTGGCCGTTCTGGACAATTTCGCGCGGCGCGGCTACGACGTGGAGCTGGGCACCGAAAGTCTCGTGCCGATCGAAGACCTGGCCACCCGCGTCGAGGCGTGGCAGGAAGTGTCCGGCAAGACGATCGCCTCCTACGAAGGCGACCTGCTGGACGCCGAGTTCGTCTTCGACACCGTGCGCGACTTCCGGCCCGAGTCGATCGTGCACTTCGCCGAGCAGCGGTCCGCGCCGTATTCGATGATCGACCGCGAGCACGCCGTGTACACCCAGCACAACAACGTCGTCGGCAATCTGAACCTGCTGTACGCGATCGCCGAGATCGACCCGGACATCCACCTGGTCAAGCTCGGCACGATGGGCGAGTACGGAACGCCGAACATCGACATCGAGGAAGGCTGGCTCGACGTCGAGCACAACGGCCGCCGCGACCGGATGCTGTACCCGAAGAAGCCGGGGTCGTTCTACCACCTGTCGAAGGTGCACGACTCGCACAACATCGAGTTCGCCTGCCGGATCTGGGATCTGCGCGCGACCGACCTGAACCAGGGCGTGGTGTACGGCCAGCAGACCACGCAGACCGTGCTCGATCCGCGGCTGGCCACGCGGTTCGACTACGACGCGGTCTTCGGCACGGTGCTCAACCGGTTCGTCATCCAGGCCGTGCTGGGGCAGCCGCTCACGGTGTACGGCCAGGGCGCGCAGACCCGTGGCCTGATCGACATCCGCGACACCGTGGAATGCATCCGGCTGGCCGTGGAGAACCCGGCCGACCGTGGTGAGTTCCGGGTGTTCAACCAGATGACCGAGAGTTATTCGGTGGCGCAGATCGCGGACATCGTGGCGAACTGCTTCCCCGGGCCGGTGCAGATCGAACAGCTGGACAACCCGCGGGTCGAGCAGGCCGAGCACTACTACCACGTGAAGCACACCGGGCTCGTCGAGCTGGGCCTGCAGCCGCACCTGCTCTCGGACACCCTGATCGAGACGATGTTCGACCTGGTCGGCGCCAACAAGCACCGGGTGGACGACGACCGGATGCGCCCGACCGTGCGCTGGCGGGGCGCGATCAAGTCCTGAGCCCGCGGTTCCCGGCCGCTCGGCCGTCCGCTCCGGAATTGTCGGTACCGGATGCGATGCTTCTCCGGTCAGCCCCGGCAGGGGTGGAGATCGACCGAGCGGCAAGGGAAACGTGGCAGGCGAGGTGACGGCGCGCTGGAGCGCGGACCGGGTGAACGGGCTCGCGCCGGACCCGGCGGCGGCGAGAGCTGCGCGCGGGCTGGCGGTGCCGTCGAGGTGGTCCGGCACCGGCGCGTCCGGACGGGCGGTGTGGGGTGCCTGTCTCGGCAGCGGGAAGACGCCGTACCGCACCGCGGTCGAGCCGGCCGGACCGGCGTTCCGGTGCAGCTGCCCCAGCCGCAAGGTCCCGTGCAAGCACGTGCTGGGGTTGCTGCTGCTGTGGTCCGCCGGGCGGCTGCCCTCGGCGGAGGAACCGGACTGGGTGCGGGGCTGGCCGGAAGAACGCGCGGCCGGGCCGGCGCGAGCGGGCGCTGCCGCGGCCCGGTCCGCCGCGGGCCCGAAAGACCCGGAGGCGGCGGCGAAACGGGCGCGCGACCGGCTCGCCCGGGTCACCGCCGGTGCCGCGGAAATGCGGGACTGGCTCACCGACCGGGTGGCCGCCGGGTTCGCCGGCCTGGAACGCGGCGGCGGCGAGGAACTGCGCACGCTCGCCGCGCGGATGATCGACGCGCGGGCCCCTGGCCTGGCGAGCGGCCTGCACCGAGCGGCCGATCTCGTCGGCCACGGCCGCGACTGGCCGGAACAGCTGCTGGCGGAGCTGTCGTTGCTGCATCTGCTCGCCGGAGCGGTGACCCGGCTGGCGGAGCTGCCCGCCGCGCTGGCGGACACCGTGCGGACCCGGGTGGGTTTCCCGGTGAGCACGGCGCAGGTTTCGGAATCCGGCGAGCGGGTGGCAGACCAGTGGCTGGTCACCGGCGCGGCGGACGAGGACCAGGAAACCCTGCGCAGCCGCCGCACCTGGCTCCGGGGCAGGCACACCGGCCGTGACGCGCTGGTGCTGTCGTTCGCCCCGCCCGGCCGCGCACTGGACAACACCCTGCCCCCAGGACACGTGATCGCGGGCGAACTGGCCTTCTACCCAGGAGCAGTACCGCTGCGGGCACTGTTCACCTACCGGGAAGACGCCTCCCCCGCATCTCCACCCGGACAAGGCGAAACGTCCCCCGCCGCGCACGACACACCACACGACCCCGGCAACCGCGAGCCCGCGCCATCGGCTCCCGGTTTCCCCTCGGATGCCGGCCACCCAACGGGCATCGGCAATCCAGCGGACCCCGGCCGTCCAGAAGCTCCCGGCTTCCCCGCTGTCCCAAGCCGTCCAGAAGCTCCCCGCTTCCCAGCAGCCACCGGCAATCCAGCAGCCCCCGGTGCCCCGGCAGCCCCCGGTATCGCCGCTGTTCCGGCCGTCCCGGTCGCGGCGTGCGGTCGTGCACTCGCGGTGCTCCACGACGCCACCTCGGCTGCTCAGCCCGGTCGCTCGCCGGACCGCTCCTCGCCGGCGCCTCGGGTTGCGACGGATCCGGCCGGGTCCACGTCGACGACGAGTCATCGCGCGGCACCGGATGCCCGGTCCGGCCGTCCGCCGGGCCGGCGCCCGGCCGACCCCGGCACCCCGGCGCCCGGCCGTCATACCGCCGCGTCCGTCGGCGGGCCGGGTCCGGGCACCGGTGGCCGGGTTCCCCCGGGTGCCGCGGCGGAATCGGTGGCGGCACAAGGCTTCCCGGATCCGGCAGACAGCATCACCGAAGCGTTGTCCGCCTACCGCGAGGCGCTCGCCGCGGATCCGTGGCTCGATCGGTGGCCGGTGCTGTTGTCGCGGGTGTCCCCGGCGCGGCGGCCGGACGGCTGGGCTGTGTCCGATGAGGACGGTCTGGCGCTTCCCCTTGCGGCGGCGGTCGATCCGTGGCCGTTGCTGGCCGCCGCAGCGGAGGGATCGGTGACCCTGGCTGCCGAGTGGACCAACGCCGGGCTGTGGCCGCTCACCTGCTGGTACCGCGGCGGGATGGTGCGCCTGTGACCAATTCCGACCCGGCCGGAGGTACGCCGTGACCGCATGGGACGAGGTGGTCGGCGCGGTGCTGCTCGGCACCCGGCGGCGACCGGTCGACCTGACCGGGCTGCCGGACGGCGTCCGGCGCCTCGCCGAGACCCGGGACGAGCCGGCCGAGCAGGCACTCGTCGCCGCTGCCGCGTTCACCGGGTATCGCCGCGCCGGGTGGCAAGCGCTCGCCGGCGTCCGGCCGGAGGAGCCCGCTGCCGCGGACGGCCGGGCGTTGCTCCCATCCGCAGCGCGGGAAAGGCTGGTACGGCTGGAATCCGCCCACCGTCCCGAGTTGCTGGAGGAGTGGCTGCACGCGGTCGCGTCCAGAGGGCTCCGGATTCCCCCCGAACAGCTGCCCGCGCTCGCCGACGCGGCTCGCGCGCGGGTTTCCCTGCGCGCCCCGCTCGCCGAGGTGGCCGGCGCACTCGGGACCTGGCTCGGGCAGCGCAATCCCGAATGGGCGTTCCTCGTCGCAACGGATGCGGGGGACGCCGACGCCTGGCAGTTCGGCAACTCCGCGCAACGCCAGGCGTGGCTGGCCCGCACTCTCCGCACCGATCCGGGCCTGGCCCGGGAGACGCTGGAAAGCACCTGGCGCACCGAACCCGCCGACCTGCGGGCGACGTTCCTGACTCTGCTCGGCGAACACCTCACCGACGCTGACGAGCCCTTCCTCGAAGCAGCGCTGGGCGACCGCGCCGCCGGCGTTCGCGAGATCGCGCTACGGCTGTTCGGCCGGTTCCCCCGATCTGCCTTCGGCGAACGGATGGCCGCGCGGCTGCGTGCATGCGTCACCGTCCGCACCCGCGCGCTGCGGGCCGACGTACTCGAGTTCAGCCCACCGGAGCCGGACGAGGCCATGCCGCGCGACGGGATCCGGGTGCCACCCGGACCGGGGCAGGGCACGGCGCGGTTGCGTGCGCTCATCGCCTCGGCACCCCTGCGGTTCTGGGCCGCCTTCGGCACCCCCGGCGAGCTGGCCGGGATGCTCGTCGAGGGCCCGCCGCTGCACGCGGTTCGCGAAAGCTGGGCCACCGCCGCCCTCCGGCAGCACGACGAAGGCTGGGCGCAGGCACTGGTGGAAGCCGAACCGGGCGGGCGCGCCACCGCCGCGCTGATCGGGGTGCTGTCGCCGGACCAGCAGGCCGCCACGGTGGCGAAACTGGCACGCAGCCTGCCGATCGAGTCGCTGACCCGGCTGATCCTCGATCTGCCCCGCCCGTGGCCGGTGCCGCTCGGGCAGGTGCTGCTCGACTGGGTCGCCGCGCAGCCCGACCACCGCCTCGTCGCGCATGCGGCCGCGCTCGTGGCCAAGGCGGTGCCCCCGGAATGCCTCGGCCACCCGCTGGCCGAGGTGCCACCGCCCGGCGAGGCCGTCCCGTGGCTGCGCGCCGTCGCCGAAACACTCACCTTCCGCCGCGAAATGCACGAGGAGCTCTCATGACATCCGCAGTTCTGCGGCCGCACGCCGAAGAGGAGCACGCCGTGGAGCTGGCCGCCCTCGCCGCGGCCGACGACCGGGTCAAGCCGCCGTCCTGGCACCTGTCGCCTTGGTCGGTGGTCACCTACCTGCTCGGCGGCCGGCTCGAAGACGGCACCGAGATCACCCCGAAGTACGTGGGCCCGCGCCGGCTGATCGAGGTCGCCGTGGCCACCCTCGCCACGGACCGGGCACTGCTGCTGCTCGGCGTGCCCGGCACGGCGAAGACCTGGGTGTCCGAGCACCTCGCGGCCGCGATCAGCGGTGATTCGACGCTGCTCGTCCAGGGCACCGCGGGCACCTCCGAGGAGCAGATCCGCTACGGCTGGAACTACGCGCGCCTGATCGCCGAAGGCCCGAGCGAACGCGCGCTGGTGGAAAGCCCGGTGCTGCGGGCGATGCGCGAGGGCAAGGTCGCCCGTCTCGAAGAGCTCACCCGCGTGCCGGCGGACGTGCAGGACTCGCTGATCACCGTGCTGTCCGAGAAGACCCTGCCGATCCCGGAGCTCGGCACCGAGGTGCAGGCGCGGCCGGGGTTCACCCTGGTGGCCACCGCGAACAACCGGGACAAGGGCGTGAACGAGCTGTCCAGCGCACTGCGGAGGCGGTTCAACACGGTGGTGCTGCCGTTGCCGGACACCGCCGAGGCCGAGGTGGAAATCGTCCGCCGCCGGGTCGGGCAGCTGGGCGCGGCGCTGTCGCTGCCCGCCGAAGCGGCCGATCTCGCCGAGATCCGCCGGGTGGTCACGGTGTTCCGGGAGCTGCGGGCCGGCCGCACCGAGGACGGGCGCACCGCGGTCAAAACCCCGTCCGGCACGCTGTCCACCGCGGAGGCGATCAGCGTGCTCACCGGTGGCCTCGCGCTGGCCGCGCACTTCGGCGACGGGGTGCTGCGGGCGCACGACGTCGCGGCCGGCATCCACGGTGCCGTGGTGAAGGATCCGGTGGCCGACCGTGCGATCTGGGCCGAGTACCTGGAGACCGTGGTCCGGGAACGCGAGGGCTGGGCCGACTTCTACCGCGCCGGCCAGGAGATCACCGGATGACCACGCACCTGCTCGGGATCCGCCACCACGGGCCGGGCTCGGCGCGGGCGGTGGCCACGCGGCTCGCCGAGCTGGCACCGGACGTGGTGCTGATCGAGGGGCCGCCGGAGGCCGACCGGCTCGCCGGGCTCGCCGCCGGGGAAGACCTGCGGCCGCCGGTGGCGTTGCTGGCCTACGCCGCCGACGACGTGTCACGGGCGGCGTTCTGGCCGTTCGCGGTGTTCAGCCCGGAATGGCAGGCATTGCGCTACGCGACAGCCGCCGGCGTCCCGGTGCGGTTCTGCGATCTGCCCGCGGCACACCGCTTCACCCCCGGCGAAGAATCCGCGCCGCCGCGCACCGATCCACTCGCCGAACTCGCCGCGGCAGGCGGCTACGACGATCCCGAACGGTGGTGGGACGACTTCGTCGAATCGCGCCGCGGCGGGGAATCGCCGTTCGAGGTGATCGAGGAGGCGATGACCGCGCTGCGGGAAGGCGAACGGCCGGACGATCCGCACGAACAGCGGCGCGAGGCGTACATGCGCTCGGTGCTGCGCAAGACCCGCAAGGAGGGGTTCCAGCGGATCGCGGTCGTGTGCGGTGCCTGGCACGTGCCCGCGCTGGCCGATCCGCTGCCGCCCGCCACCCGCGACCAGTCCGTCCTCAAAGGACTGCCGAAGCGCAAGGTCGTCTGCACCTGGGTGCCGTGGACGCACGGGCGGCTCGCCGTGACGACCGGATACGGCGCGGGGGTGCGCTCACCCGGCTGGTACCACCACCTGTTCACCACCACCGAAGACGTGACCACCCGGTGGCTCACCGCGGTCGCCGGCGTGCTGCGGGAGGAGGACCTCCCGGTCTCGACCGCGCACGTGATCGAAGCGGTCCGCCTCGCGGACACGCTGGCCGCGCTGCGCGGCCGGTCCTCGGCCGGGCTCGCCGAGGTCGACGCGGCCACCCGCGCCGTGCTGTGCAGCGGCGACGACGTGCAGGCCGACCTGGTCACCCGCCGGATGGTGGTCGGCGAGCTGCTGGGTGCGGTACCGGAATCCGTGCCACAGGCACCACTTGCCGCCGACCTCACCGCCACCGCCCGCAGGCTGCGGCTCAAACGCGAGCCGGTGGCCAGGGAACTCGACCTCGACCTGCGCACGCCGGGCGGGCTCGACCGCTCGCGGCTGCTGCACCGCCTGCTGGTGCTCGACATCCGCTGGGGTGCGCCGGAAACCTCGTCGATCCGCGGCAAAGGCACCTTCCGGGAAACGTGGACGCTGTGCTGGGAGCCCGGATTCGAGGTCGACCTGGTTGCGGCCGCCGCGCACGGCACCACCGTTCCCGCAGCCGCGGCCGCGGTGGTGCGCGAGACCGTTGCCGCGGCCCCGCCGCTGGCCGGCATCACCGCCGCGGTGGAGAACTGCCTGCTGGCCGATCTCGGCGACGCACTGCCCGAAGTGCTCACCGCACTCGACTCCCGTGCGGCCGCGGATGCGGATGTCGCCCACCTCATGGCCGCGCTGCCGCCGCTGGCACGTGCGACCCGTTACGGCGACGTGCGAGGCACCGAAACCGCCCGGCTGCGCGAAGTCGCCGACCGGATCCTCGCCAGGGTCTGCACCGGGCTGCCGCCCGCCGTGCACGGGGTCGACGAAGAGGCGGCGGAGCGGTTCTGCGACCTGGTGGACGAGGTGCACGAAGCGGCCGACCTGCTGGGCGACACCGCACGGGAACGCTGGCTCACCGCGTTGACCCGGCTCGCCGCTCGCCCCGTGCTGCCACCGCTGCTCGCCGGGCGGATCGTGCGGCTGCTGCACGACGCGGACCTGCTCGACAGCGCGGAAGTCGAACTGCGGCTGGGCCGGGCGCTCACCGCCGGCGTCCCGCCTGCCGACGGTGCGGCGTTCGTCGAAGGATTCTTCGCCGGGGGCGCACTGCTGCTGGTGCACGACGAGCGGATGCTGCGAGTCGTGGACGGCTGGCTCGGCGCGATCCCCCCGGAAGTGTTCCCCGAGGTGCTTCCCTTGCTCCGGCGTACTTTCGGCGCGTTCGCCGGACCGGAGAAGCGCGCCATCGGCGAACGCGCCGCGGCGCTGTCGGCCGGATCGGCCCCGGCCGGCCGCACCGCGGACGACTTCGTCGATGCCGACCGGGGCGCGCAGGTCCTGCCGGTCTTCGCCACCCTGCTGGGCGGAGCCGCCCGATGAGCCCCGATCCGGAGAATCTCCGCCGCTGGCGCCTCGTACTGGGGGGTGCCGAAGACGGCACCGGCCGTGGACTGTCCGAAGAGGACAGTGGGATGGACGGCGTGCTGGCCGAGCTCTACGACGAAAACCCGGCGACCACGCGCGGTGGCAGTCGGCGCGGCGGTGGGCTGGGTGCCTCGGCGCCGCGGGTCGCCCGCTGGCTCGGCGACATCCGGCAGTACTTCCCCGGTTCCGTCGTGCAGGTGCTGCAGCGCGATGCGGTGGACCGGCTCGGGATCACCCGGATGCTGCTGGAACCGGAGCTGCTCGCCGCGGTGGAACCCGACGTGCACCTGGTCGGCACCCTGCTGTCGCTGAACGGCGTCCTGCCCGAGGAGACCAAGGCGACCGCCCGCGCGGTCGTGCACAAGGTCGTCACGGAACTGGAGGAGCGGCTTGCCGAGCGCACCCGGTCGGCCGTGCGCGGGGTGCTCGACCGTGCCGTCCGCGGACGGCGGCCGCGCGGCGGGGACATCGACTGGGACCGCACGGTGCGGGCGAATCTCCGGCACTACTCCCCCAGCCTGGGCACGGTCGTACCGGAACGGCTGATCGGCTTCGGCCACCGGAACAACAGCGTCCGGCGGGATGTGGTGCTCGCCGTGGATCAGTCCGGGTCGATGGCGGAATCCGTGGTGTACTCCGGGGTGTTCGGCGCGGCACTGGCGTCGATGCGGGCGTTGAGCACGAAGTTCGTCGCATTCGACACCGCGGTCGCCGACCTCACCGAGCACCTCGACGATCCGGTCGACCTGCTCTTCGGCACCCAGCTCGGCGGCGGCACCGACATCGGCCGCGCGCTGGCCTACTGCCAGGGCCTGGTCGAGCGCCCCGAACAGACGCTGCTGGTCCTGATCAGCGACCTGTACGAGGGCAGCGGCCGCGACGGCCTGCTGCGCCGGGTGGCCGAGCTGACCGGCGCCGGGGTCCAGGTGGTGGCGCTGCTGGCACTGTCCGACTCGGGTGCGCCGTTCTACGACCACGAGAACGCCGCCGCACTAGGCGAGCTGGGCGTGCCCGCGTTCGCCTGCACCCCGGACCTGTTCCCGGATCTGCTGGCCGCCGCGTTGCGCCAGGAGGATTTGCGCCGATGGTCCGCCGGGGACTGACCGCGCACCCGGTGGAGCCGGATGCGGCCGCACCCCGATTCGGCGGCGACGGCAGCCACCGGGGCTCGCACGCCGTCGGTTTCCCAGCGCCCACCCGGACTCTGCTGACGCGGCGGACAGCTTCGGGTGGGGCCCCGCCGGGCCGGGTCGGGAACCACCGGCCCGGCGGGGAGATCTGGGCTCACCGCAGTGGAACGACCTTCGTAGCGCCGAACCTGCCCGCCGGCAGAATCTCCGCGGTGCGGCGCCGTACCGGCACTCGGACGCGGCCCTGGCGCCGGATCGGGGCCGGCGAGCTGCCGGTCCGAACCGCTCCGGCCGAGGCCGGCGGACGCTGATCCTGAGACGGTGACTTCATCTACAGTACTCGCAGTGTAGAAGTTTGCGAGCAGTGTGTTATCCCACAGTCACCGGGCTTGCGCAGTCGCCGTGTTCACCCGGACGCACCAGGTGAGCGCCGCTGCGACGGTCGCGACCGCCGCCGTGATCCGCATCAGTACCTGCCGCTCGCCGGCGAGCGCGTCACCCCGGGTGCCGCTACCCGCTGCGACGGACTGCAGCCGCGCGTACCTCGGCAGCCGGGCCGAGCGGCGCGTGACTCCACAGTGGACGGACCCGGCCACGACGCGGTAGCCGGCTTCCCCGGCCGAGGTCCCCGAGCGCAGCGCAGTTCTCCGGCACGGCAACGCCTTCCAGGACATCGTCGGCCCGCGGGCTCAGGTGGCGGGTCAGCGTGTCCCGTCGGTGCGGCGGGGCAGCTGCCACGGATTGTCCGCACGCAGGGCTTCGGGCAGCAGCGCGTCCGGGAAGCCCTGCCAGGCCACCGGGCGCAGGAACCGCTCGATGGCCGCGGTGCCGACCGACGTCGTGGTCGGCGCAGTGGTCGCCGGGTACGGGCCGCCGTGCTGCTGCGCCCAGCTCACTGTGACGCCGGTGGGCCAGTCGTTCCACAGCAGCCGCCCGGCCAGCCGGGTCAGCGACGGCAGCAGCGCCCGCACGTACTCGGCCTCGTCATCCTCTCCCTGCACGGTGGCGGTGAGGCCGGGGTCCAGCGTGTCCAGGACCTCGATCAGTTCGGCCTGATCGGCGTAGGTGACGATCAGCGACGCGGGACCGAAATGCTCCTCGCGCACCGCCTCGCCGCCGGCCAGGAATTCCTTCGCGGTGGTGCTCAGCAGGCTCGGCGTGCAGCCGAGATCCTGCCGGTCGCCGTCCACCAGGGACGTGACCCCCGGTGCCTCGCGCAGTTCGGCCAGCTTGTCCGTGAACCCGGAGGCGATGCGCTCGTTCAGCATCTCCTGCCGGGCGACCGCGCCAACAGCCTCGCGGAGCGTGTCGTCCAGCCCGTGGCCCTCAGGCAGGAACAACAGCCCGGGTTTGGTGCAGAACTGCCCGGCACCGAGGCTGAACGATCCGGTGTAGGCCTTCGCCACGGCCTCACCCCGCGCGGCGAGCGCGCCCGGGGTGACGACCACCGGGTTCACGCTGCCCAGCTCGCCGTAGAACGGGATCGGGTGCGGCCGCGACACCGCGATGTCGAACAACGCCCGCCCACCGGGCACGGAACCGGTGAACGAGGCGGCCGCGATCCGCGGGTCCTTCAGCGCGGTCACCCCCTGCTCGACCCCGTGGATCACGGCGAACGCGCCGGCCGGAGCCCCGGCCGCGGCCAGCGCAGCGGCCACGATCCCGCCGGTGCGGGCGGAGAGCTCCTCGTGCCCGGGATGCGCTTTCAGCACGACCGGGCATCCGGCGGCGAGCGCGGACGCGGTGTCGCCGCCGGCCACGCTGAACGCGAACGGGAAGTTGCTCGCCGCGAACACCAGCACCGGGCCGATCGGCACCAGCACCCGCCGGATGTCCGGACGCGGGCCCATCGGCCACTCCGGATCGGCGTGGTCGACCGTGGCGCCGAGGTACGCGCCGTCCCGCAGCACCGCACCGAAGAGCCGCAGCTGGAAGGTGGTCCGGGCCAGTTCGCCCTTCAGCCGGGGAGCAGCGGGCAGGTGGCTTTCCTCGTGCGCGAGCGCGATCAGCTCCTCGGCCTCGGCGTCCAGCGCGTCGGCCACGGCGATCAGCCAGCCGGCCCGCTCCGCGGGCGTGCCGGCGGCGAAGGGCCGCGCAGCGGCGGCCGCCTCGGTGAGCACCCGCTCCAGGTCGGCTGGGGAGGTTTCTCGACTCATGATCTCCTCGTTCGGTTCAAGACGCTTCGTGCGCGGCGGCGACTGCGGAGTGCAGGTCCGGCCACCGCGCGGGGCCTGCCAGGCCCAGATGGTAGAGGTGCAGTTCGGTGGCGCCTGCCTGGCCGAGCCGGTGCACGTAGGCCTCGATGTCCGGCACCGGGCTTGCCGCGACGGCGGTGACGTAGCTGCCGACCGCGACCTGCGCGGGCAGCGCCTTCCGCGCCGCGGCCACCGCGTCGACGCTGCGCTGTCCCGGCGCCCAGTTCTGCAGCACCACGGACGCGGCGTCGCCGGCCGCGGTCGGGGTGAGTCCGGGCAGCGCACCGGTCACCCACGGATCCAGCGCTCCGTGCAGCACGACCCGGGTACCGGGCTCCAGTTTCGCGAGCACCGCTGCACGCAGGGCATCCGTGGCCCGCTGCCGCCCGGCGAGCAGCACGTCTTTCAACGATCCGGGAAGCCGGTCCTCGGTCACCGTGAGATCGGCAGTGGCCAGCAACCGGCGCACCTCGGTACGCAGCCGCTCGCGCACGTCCTGCGGGTTCTGCCCGAGCCAGCCTTCGGCGCACGCGGCACAGCAGCAGATGGACAGCAGCCGCGCCACCGCGGGCGCCCACACCCCGTCGGTCTTCTCGTGCTGGTGCTGGTGCACCGCGCCGAGCGGACCGCACGCTTCCAGGATCACCGACGACAGTTCCAGCCCCGCGACCGCCTCGGCGGTCAGCGTGGCGGCGTACTCGCGCACCGCCGGCTGCGACGGGCACAGCGCCCACGGGTAGGTCTCACCGAAGCAGTTCTGCACCGCATACCCGGGAAACGCGTTGCCCAGCTGGGAATTGTGGGTCAGCACGAGCCACGCCGCGCACGGCAGCCCGGCCGCGTTCGCCAGCCGCACGGCGTCCCCGCCGCTGTCGGGCTGAGCAACCCAGTCCGGGACGGCAGGCACCAGCTCGTGACCCGCCCACACCTCCTCGCGCAGCGGGCGGTACGCCGCGGCGGTACGGGCGACCACCGAAGTACGGTCGGGCGACCACGGCGTGGCCGCCCGGGTGCTGTGGTAGGTCAGTGCCACCGCGATCTCGTCCACGCCGAGGTCCCGCACGCGTTCGACGAAACCCGGATCGCCGAGCACATCCCAGGGATAGGCGTAGCCGGTCACCTTCACCGCATCACCACCTCGCCGTGTTCGGCTCGAACCCGGGACGGTACTTGCGCATGTAGGTCACGTCGTCCCGTTTGGTCAGGCCACACCGGAGGTAATCCTCGTGCGCACGGGCGAGCGCGTCCTGGTCCAGTTCGACGCCGAGGCCCGGCTTGTCCGGCACCGGCACGGCACCGTCGACGAACCGCAGCGCACCCGGCGCGATCACGTCGGTGGTCTTCCACGGCCAGTGCGTGTCACAGGCGTAACTGAGATGCGGCGTCGCGGCCGCCACGTGCACCATCGCGGCGAGACTGATGCCGAGGTGGCTGTTGGAGTGCATGGACAACCCCACGCCGAAGCTCTCGCAGGTGACCGAAAGTGCCTGGGTGTCGCGCATCCCGCCCCAGAAGTGGTGGTCCGACAGCAGCACACCGATCGCCCGCGCGCGAAACGCCGGCTCGATATCGCCGAAGTTCACCACGCACATGTTGGTGGCCAACGGCATGTTCGCCCGCTGCGCGACCTGCGCCATGCCCTCGATGCCCGGGGTCGGATCTTCGAGGTACTCCAGCACGCCGTCGAGTTCCCCGGCGACGCGGACGCTCGTCTCCGGCGTCCACGCCGCGTTCGGGTCGATCCGCAGCGGATGCCCGGGGAACGCCCCGGCGAGCGCCCGGATGCCGTCGATCTCCTGCTCCGGTTCGAAGACCCCGCCCTTGAGCTTGATCGAGCGGAAACCGTACTCGCCGACCATCCGCTTCGCCTCGTCGACGAGCGCCTCCGGGGTGACGACCTCGCCCCAGCTGTCCTCGTCCGCGCCGAGGTGGGCGCCGTATTTGTAGAACAGGTAAGCGGAGAACTCCACCGCGTCGCGGGTCTTGCCGCCGAGCAGGTCTGCCACCGGACGGCCGAGCGCCTGCCCTTGCGCGTCGAGGCAGGCCACCTCGAACAGCGAGTACACGCTGGCGATGGTCTTGCGGATGGAGAACCCGCCGATCAGGCCGTGCTCGTCGGTCAGCACGGTGCCCGCCAGCGTGCGCGCGACGATCCGCTTCAGCCCGGGCAGGTCGAACACGTCCTGCCCGGCCAGCTCCGGCAGGACCTTGCGCACCTCACCGAGGAACGCCGCGTCGCCGTAGGACTCGCCGAGGCCGAGCACGCCGTCGTCGCACACCAGCTGCACCACACTGCGCAACGCGTACGGCTCGTGCACGCCCATCACGTTCAGCAGCGGCGGATCCGCGAACGCGACCGGAGTGAGCACCACGTCACGGATCTTCATCAGCGGCCCTCGATCCTCTTCAGCGTGGCGAACCCGTCTTCGACGATCTTGCCGAGCCGGTCGATCTGCTCGGTCGTCGGCTCGACCAGCGGCGGCCGGATCGTGCCCACCTTGTCGCCCCGCAACCGGGCAGCCGCCTTCACCAGCGACACGGCGAACCCGGGCGTCTCGTCGCGCAAGGACACCAGCGGCAGGTAGAACCCGGCGAGCAACGCGTCCATCGGCTCCTCGTCGCCCTCGCCGAGCGCGCGGTGGAAGCGGTGTGCGATCTCGGGAGCGAAGCAGTGCACTGCCGAGGAGTAACGGGCCACGCCGATCGCCGCGTAGGCCTTCGCGGACACCTCGGCGGTGGGCAAACCGTTGAAGAACAGGAACTCGTCGGCGCGCCTCGTGCCCAGCGCGCGGATGGTGGTGACGATGCGGGTCATCGCCTCGACGTCGCCGTAGCCGTCCTTGATTCCCACCACCGACGGGATGTCCAGCAGCTTCGCCGCAGTCGGCGCGGTGAACACGCCGGTGCCGCGGTGGTACACGACCACCGGCACCGTGCTGTCGCCTGCCGCGTAGCGCACATAGTCGACCAGGCCCGCCTGCGGCCCGGTGACCAGATACGGCGGGAGAAGCAGCACCCCGTCGGCACCGCCGGCCTGTGCCGCGGCCACGCCCGCGCGCGCATCCGCGGCGCCTCCCCCGGCCCCGACCCACACCGGCACCCGGCCGGCGGTCACCTCACGGGCTTTCGCCAGCAGGGCGGCGACCTCACCGGCCGAAAGCGAGCTGAACTCCCCGGTGCCGCACGCGACGAACAGCGCACCGGCACCGGCGGCGACATGGCTTTCCACGTTCTCCGCGAACCCGTCGAGATTGACCTCGAGGTCGTCGGCGAACGGCGTCAGCGGGAACGCCAGCAGGCCGTCCAGCTCGATCTCGGTCTGTGCCATCAGTTTCTGCTCCAATGTTCACATTCTTGAATGGAGTCTGTTATCGTGACTATGTTCATCCACAAGAACGCTGTTCCGGACGCTAATATGGCCGGACTCACAAGTCAACGGCCCGGTCGGAGGACGCACATGGCGCAGAAGCTGGACGCCTCAGGCAACCAGGGCACCCCGGACACCGCTGCCGCTGCCGCCCCCGGCGAGGCGCCGGGAGCCTCGGGAGTGAAGTCCGCACGGCGCGCCATCGATCTGCTCGAGACCTTCGCCGCGAACGACGTGTGGCTCTCGTTGTCCGATCTGCACGCGCGCACCGGTTTCCCACGCTCCAGTCTGCACGGTCTGCTGCGCACCCTGCTGGAGGCAGGCTGGCTGGAAGCGGATGCGAACTCGGCCCGCTACCGGCTCGGCGTGCGGGCGCTGATCTGCGGCACGGCCTACCTCGACCGGGACGCGATCGTCCCGTTCGCCACCGAGGCACTGGAGCGCATCCGGGAGAAGACCGGCTTCACCGCCCACTTCGCCCGCCGCAACCGCACCGAGGTGGTGTATCTGGAGACGCGCGAGTCGCAGCACTCCACGCACCTGGTCTCGCGCGTCGGCCGGACCCTGCCCGCGCACGCCACCGCACTGGGCAAGGCACTGCTGGCCGAGCTGACGCACGACGAGATCGAAGACCTCATGCCGGACGAGCTCTCCCCGCTCACCCAGCACACCATCACCACGCGCGAAGCACTGCACGCCGATCTCGCCCGCACGCGCGACCGCGGGTACGCGGCCGAGATCGAGGAGGGCACTCCCGGCGTGCGCTGCGTCGCGGCGGTGATCCCGTACCGCATCCCCGGCACCGACGCGATGAGCTGTTCGATGCCGGTCGGCCAGGTGACCGATGCCGACGCCGAACGCGTGGGCATCCTGCTGGCCGAGACCACCGCCGAGCTCGGGCAGCAGCTGCGCCGGGCGGGCATCCGCTGACCGCCGCCATTGCCCTGCCCCGTGCCCGCGGGGCGATCCCCGTCCGGAGAGGAACCCCATGCCAGACCAGCGTGTGCTGATCACCGGAGCAGCCGGCGTCGTCGGCACCCTGATGCGGCCCCGGCTGCGCAAGCCCGGACGGGTGCTTCGCCTGCTCGACCTCGCCGGGCAGCCCGCGGCCGAGCCGGGTGAAGCGGTCGAGATCGTGACCGGGTCGGTCACCGACGCGGGCGTGATGGCCGCCGCCTGCGAAGACGCAGATGCACTGATCCACCTCGGCGGGCACAGCCGGGAGAACTCCTGGGACGCGACGCTCGAGGTCAACATCAACGGCACGCGCACCGTGCTGGAGGCAGCGCGCGAAGCCGGGATCAAGCGGGTGGTCCTCGCGTCGAGCAACCACGCGGTCGGCTTCCGCCGCATCGCCGACGCCGGCGAGACCGGACTGCCCGCCGATTCGAGCCCGCGGCCGGACACCTACTACGGCGTCAGCAAGGCAGCGATCGAAGCGCTCGGCAGCCTCTACGCGGCACGTTTCGACATGGACGTGATCGTGGTGCGGATCGGCTCATGCTTCGAGACGCCACTGCCACTCGGCCCGCGCGGGCTGGTCACCTGGCTTTCCCCGGACGACGGGGCGCGGCTGTTCGAGTCCTGCCTCACCGCGCCCTCCCCCGGTTACCGGCTGATCTGGGGCGTCTCGGACAACACCCGGCGGATCTACTCACTCGCTGAGGCCGAAGCGCTGGGCTACCGGCCCCGCGACAACGCGGAGACCTACGCCGAGCAGCTGACCGGGAACCCGGCGCCGTCCGGAGCTGCCGCGGAGTACGTCGGCGGGCCGTTCTGCACCGCACCGCTGGGCGAGTTCAACCCGATGTGACCCGCTGCCCGGCCGGCTACGACGAGCCGGCCGGATCGGCCGTCGGCCGGCCGCCGGCGACAGGGCCGCCCCAGTCCTGTTCCAACGCGTCACGCAGCGCCGTCACCCGCCGTTGCCCGATGCGGCGGGCCAGTTCGGCTTCCACTTCGGCGAGCAGCTCCCTCGCCTGCCGTCGATGCGCCTTGCCTGCCGGGGTGAGCAGGACGAGTTTGGACCGCGCCGAGCGGGGGTTCGGCACGACCTGCAGCAACCCGAGGTCGACGAGCTGGTGGACCGCCTGGTGCATCGCCGGGCTGCTCACGCCGATCAGCCGGGCGAGGTCGGACATCGGCATACCGCCGGGATCGAGCTGGCTCAGCAAGGTCGCGTGCGCGGGACTCAGCGGTCCGGGGCCGGCCTGCAGGCCCGTGGTCACCTCGGTGCGGAACCAGTGATGCGCCCGCCACAGCAGTCTGGCGAGCGGTTCCGCGGACGGCTTGTCATGCGTGGACACGGTGCTACAGTAACAGACAGACCATTAAGTAACTTAATGGTTCACGGTGGGCCCGCCGTCGTCCAGTCCACCAGGAAAGGCGCACTGTCATGAAGGTCATCGCCCTCGAAGAAGGTTTCTGGTACGACAAACTGGCGACCGACGGCTCCCCGCTTAAGCACCTTCCGGTGCAGCCGGAAGCAGCCGCCGACTGGCGACGGAGGCTGGTCGACTTCACCGAGCTCCGGCTCCCGGAGATGGACGCACACGGGATCGACCTGCAGGTGCTGTCACTGACCGCCCCCGGCGTCCAGATGCAGCCGGACCCGCGGCTCGCGGTGGCCGACGCCCGCTTGACCAACGACTTCCTGGCCACCGTCGTCGAACAGCACCCCGGCCGGTTCCAGGGCCTGGCCACG
This sequence comes from Amycolatopsis ultiminotia, assembly GCF_039536925.1. Classification (NCBI taxonomy): domain Bacteria; kingdom Bacillati; phylum Actinomycetota; class Actinomycetes; order Pseudonocardiales; family Pseudonocardiaceae; genus Amycolatopsis; species Amycolatopsis ultiminotia. The sequence goes on from NZ_BAAAZN010000024.1 coordinate 88,318, forward strand.
GTCGCCCTGCAGGATCCCGGCGAAGCCGCCACCGAACTGCGCCGCGCCGTGCTGGACCTCGGCCTGTGCGGAGTGCTGGTCAACGACCACACGCTCGGCCACTTCCTGGACGAGCCGCAGTACGCACCGTTCTGGGAAACCCTGCAGGAGCTCGGGGTCGCGCTCTACCTCCACCCGAATCCGGTGTCCTCCGACGAATGGCAGGTCCTGCGCGGATACCCCGGCCTGGACCACGCGACCTGGGGCTGGAACCAGCGCGTCGGCGGGCACGCCCTGCGGCTGATCTTCGGCGGGATCTTCGACCGGTACCCCGGCGCCCGGATCATCCTGGGGCACATGGGTGAGTTCCTGCCCGCCCAGCTGTACCGCATCGACACGCACTACCGGCATCTCGACCCCGAACGCCAGCAGCCACTGGAAAAACTGCCTTCGGAGTACTTCGGCCGGAACATCGCGATCACCACATCCGGCGTGTTCTCGCACCCGGCGCTGCTCGACGCGATCCAGACGATCGGGATCGACAACGTGATGTTCTCGATCGACTACCCCTTCGAGCCGACCCGGGACGCGGCGGAATTCCTCCGCACCGCACCGCTCTCCCGAGCGGACAAGGAACGCGTGGCGCACGGGAACGCCGAACGCATCCTGGGCCTGAAGCCGTAGCCCGGCCGGAGGAGCAGCACACCGGACCCCCGTGCAACCCCTCCGTGGCGGCCGGCCGGACTGCCCAGCCGGTCCGCCGCCACCGAGGAAGCTCAGAGCCGAGGCAGCGCAGGCTTTTCCAGCCAGGCCGCGAAAAATGCGTGCAGCGAGCGGCCCGCGTACGAGTCCGCCAGCGCGGTGAACTCCGCGGTGCGCACAGTTGCGTGCCGATGCTCCACTGCCCACGCCTTCACCAGTGCGAAGAACGCCGGATTCCCGATTTCGCCGCGCAACGCGTGCAGGGTGAGCGCACCCCGCTTGTACACGCGCTCGTCGAACATCCGCGCCACGCCCGGATCGCCGATCGCCACGTCGGCAGGCAGCGACCGCATGCGCGTGTGCCAGAAGCGGGCGAGCGAAGCCGCGGATTCCCCGCCGGATTCCTCCGACCACAGCCATTCGGTGTAGGTCGCGAAACCCTCGTTCAGCCAGATGTGCCGCCAGTCGGCCACGGTCAGGCTGTTGCCGAACCACTGGTGCGCCAGCTCGTGCACCACCAGCCGCTCGTGTGTGCGCCTGCCGTCCACGTGGTTGGCGCCGAAGATCGACATGCCCTGCGCCTCGATCGGATCGTCCAGCTCGTCGTCGGTCACCACGACCACGTACTCACCGAACGGATAGGGCCCGAACCACTGCTGCAGCACGTCCATCATCCGGCCCTGCCGCGCGAAATCGCGCTCGAACGGCCGGCGCAGCCGAGGCGGGACCGCGGCCCGCTGGACGACCCCGTCCGGCGCCGCGCCGGACTCCGGTACCCAGGCGCCACCGGCCAGCTCGACGTCGTCGTAGCGGCCGATCTGCACACTCATCAGGTACGCCGCAGTCGGTTCCGGACGCTCGTACACCCACTTCGTGGTGCTCGCCGAGCAGTAGCGCGAGACCAGGTTCCCGGTCACCAGCACCAGATACGGCGACGAGGCGGCGACCGTGACCCGGTAGGCCGCCTTGTCCGAGGGATGGTCGTTGCACGGGAACCACGAGGGGGCGCCCACCGGCTGGCTCGCCACCAGCGAACCGTCGGTCAGCTCGTCCCAGCCGATGTCGCCCCACCGGCTGCGCACCGGGCGCGGATTGCCCGAGTAGCGGACCTCCACCCGGAACACCGCACCGGCCGGCACCGACCGCGCCGGTCTGATCTGCAGTTTCAGCCCGCGCCGGAGGTACTTCGCGGCACGGCCGTCCACCAGCACCCGCGCCACGCGGAACTCGCCGAAGTCGAACGAGAACCGGGAGAGCGCCTGGGTGGCGACGCAGGTGAGCACCGCCGTGGCGGCGAGCCGGTTGGGGCCGATGCGGTAATCGAGGTCCAATTCGTAGTGCCGGACCCGGTAACCGCCGTTGCCGTGGCCGGGGAGATACGTATCGCCGGAGGTTTCCGCGCCGGGCGCCGGCGCGGCTGCCTTCGTACTCACCCGAGAAGAACCCCGCTTTCGCCTGCCGTGATCGTTCCCAGCATTGCGCGCCCGCACCGGGCCCGCAATGCTCCGCCCCGGTCCGTTTTCGGGCCGGCGGCGGTCAGCCGCGCCAGGTGGAGATCGGGTTGCCCAGCCAGCGGCTGTCCGCCGGGACTGCGTCGCCGCGGGTCACCAGCGAACCAGGGCCGACCGTGGTGCGCGCGCCGATGCTCGCGCCGGGCAGCACGATCCCGTGCTGGCCCAGCGTGGCGCCCTCGGCCAGCTCGACCCGCGACATGGTCATGATCCGGTCGTGGAACAGGTGCGTCTGCACCACGCAGCCGCGGTTGATCGTGGCACCGTCGCCGAGTGCGACGAGGTCCGACTCCGGCAGCCAGTACGTCTCGAGCCACACGCCGCGGCCGATCCGCGCGCCCATCGTGCGCAGCCACGCGGTGAGCAGCGGCGTACCGCCGACCGAACCGATCAGCCACGGCACCGCGAGCGCCTCGACGAAGGTGTCGGCCAGCTCGTTGCGCCATACGAACGAACTCCACAGCGGGTGGTCCACCTCGCGGAATTTCCCGACCAGCAGCCATTTGGCCGCGGTCGCGGTGCCCGCCGCGACGACCCCCGCCACCAGCAGCACCGGACCGGACAGCAGCGCGGCGACCGGGAATCCGGCCGACGAGGCCAGCGCCAGCAGCGCCACCGCGACCCCGACGGTGAGCGCGACCCCGCACATCACCGGCACGATCCGGCACAGCTCGACCAGCGCCCGCGCGGCCTTGAGGTGCACCGGCGGCGTGTAGGTGCGGCTGGTGTCCGCGTCGCCGACCGCGCGGCGCACCGGCAGCGGCGGCATGCCGAGGTAGGACGAGCCCTTCTTCGCCTTGGCAGGCGTCGAGGAGAGCACTCCGACCAGACCGCGCTTGGGCACCGAACGGCCCGGCGCGGTCATCCCGGAGTTGCCGAGGAACGCCTGCTTGCCGATCCGCGCCGGTGCCACGTGCAGCCAGCCGTGGCCCAGTTCGTAGGTGGCCACCATGGTGTCGTCCGCGAGGAACGCGCCACTGTCCACTTTGGTCATCTTCGGCAGCGCCAGCACGGTGGAGGCCTCCACGTTCCGGCCCACCTTCGCGCCGAGCAGCCGCAACCACACCGGCGTGAACAGGCTGGCGTACAACGGGAAGAGACCCTCGCGGGCCATGCCCATCAGCCGTTCGGTGGCCCAGACCTGCCAGGCGATCCGGCCGTGCACCGGATGGTAGCCCTCGACCAGCCCGGCCCCGAGCGCGCGGACCCCGGCCAGTACGAGCAGCGCGTAGGCGAGGAAGTAGGCGACGGTCGCGACCGGCACCGCGGCCAGCGCGCGCAGCCCGGCCGCGCCGAGCGTCGGCGAGCCGGAGATCGCGGAACCCAGCACCGCCACCCCGGCCAGCGCGGCGATGCCCGGCAGCAGGCCGAGTGCCACCGACGTCGCGCCGTAGACCGCGGCCCAGAACCGGGAACGCGGCGGACGGCTCGACGGCCACTTCAGCGCATCCTTGTCGTCCTTGCCGACCCAGACCGCAGGCGATCCGGCCCAGCGCCGACCGGCAGGCACCGCGCCGCGCACGGTCGAACCCGCGGCGATCTCCGCGCCCTTGCCGATCCGGGTGCCGGGGAACAGCGTGCTGCGCGCGCCGACCCGCGCCTCGGCACCGATCCGGATCTTGCCGAGGTGCACCAGGTCGCCGTCGACCCAGTGGCCGGACAGGTCGGCCTCCGGCTCCACCGCGGCCCCGCGGCCGAGCTTGAGGAACCCGGTGACCGGCGGCGGCGAGTGCAGGTCCACGTCCTTGCCGATGCGCGCGCCGAGCGCCTTCGCGTACGTGGTCATCCAGGACGCGCCGGCCACGCTGTCCGCACCGCTGAACTCGGCCAGCTTCTCCGCCGTCCACAGTCGCAAGTGGACATTTCCGCCACGCGGGTAGGTACCGGGGCGCACGCCGGACAGCAGCACCCGCGCACCGCCCGCGGCGATCGCGATCCGGCCCGCCGGGCTGAACAGCACGAGCCAGGCGAGCATCAGCCACGCCCAGTTCAGCGTCGGCGCCCAGGAGAAGCCCAGCAGTGCCAGCACGTTCGAACAAGCCGCGGCGAGCGTCGTCCAGCGCAGCCCCACGAGCCCCATCAGCGGGATCATCAGCACGCTCTGCAGCACGCCCGCCCGCGGCGGGGTCGGCGCGATGTCCCGGCGTTCGGTCTGTTGCCCGGACAGCGCGTCCAGCTTGGCGGCCAGCTCGCCCAGCTTCGGGTGCTGGTAGATGTCGCTGACCGACACCTCGGGGTGGCGGGTGCGGATGCGCGCGATCAGCTGTGCCGCGGTGAGGCTGCCGCCGCCGTGGGTGAAGAAGTCGGCCCGCGCGGTGCTCACCGACACGCCGAGGATCTCGCTCCACCCCTCGGCCAGCCAGGCCTCGGTCGGTGACAGGCCGGCCGCACTGGCGTCCACAGTGGACAGCGGCCACGGCAGTGCGGCCCGGTCCACCTTGCCAGACGTGCGGGTCGGCAGGTCGCCGACCACGGCGAGCAGCGGTACCAGCGCAGCCGGCAGCTGCGCGCGCAGCCGGGTCGCGGCGTCGTCGAGGTCCGGCGGCGCACCGTCGCCGGGCACGAGGTAGCCGACCAGGACCTGGTTGCCCGCCTTCGTGCGGCGGATCGACGCCGCGGCGCCGAGCACGCCGGGCAGCGCCTGCAGTGCCGCGTCGACCTCGCCGAGCTCGATGCGCCTGCCGCCGAGCTTGATCTGTTCGTCGAGACGGCCGAGGAACAGCAGCCCTTCGGCCTCCGCGCGGACCATGTCGCCACTGCGGTAGGCCCGGTCCCAGCCGAGCGAGGGCAGCGGCGCGAACTTCTGCGCGTCCTTCTCCTCGTCGAGGTAGCGGGCGAGCCCGACCCCGCCGATGACCAGCTCGCCGGTCTCCCCCATGCCGACCGGGCGGCCGTCGTCGTCGACCACGGCCAGCTGCCAGCCCGCCAGCGGGAGACCGATGCGTACCGGCTCCTCCCCGGTCAGCTGCGCGGCACAGGCGACCACGGTGGCCTCGGTCGGGCCGTAGGTGTTCCACACCTCGCGGCCTTCGACCGCAACGCGTTCGGCCAGTTCCGGCGGGCACGCTTCGCCACCGAAGATGAGCAGCCGCACGTCTTCCAGCGCGTCCGCGGGCCACAGCGCGGCCAGCGTGGGCACCGTCGAGACCACGGTGATGCCCTGCGCGACGAGCCACGGGCCGAGGTCGACGCCGGTGCGCACCAGCGCCCGGGGCGCGGGCACCAGGCAGGCGCCGTGCCGCCAGGCCAGCCACATCTCCTCGCACGAGGCGTCGAACGCGACGCTCAGGCCCGCCAGCACGCGGTCGCCGGGACCGATCGGCTCGTCGGTGAGGAACAGCTTCGCTTCGGCGTCCACGAAGGCCGCGGCGGAACCGTGCGTGACCGCGACGCCCTTCGGCTTGCCGGTGGAACCGGAGGTGAAGATGATCCACGCGTCGTCGGCAGGACCGGGGCGACCGGTGCGGCCGCCCGGGACGCCGTGCGCGGTGAGGGCGCCGTCGGTGGCGACCGCGGCCACGCCCGCCTCGCCGAACACCAGCTCGGCCCGTTCGTCCGGGTCGTCCGCGTCGACCGGCACGTAGGCCGCGCCGACCGAGAGCGTCGCCAGGATCGCCACGTACAGCTCGGCGGTGCCGGAGGAAATCCGGACACCGACCCGGTCGCCCAGCCCGACACCGTGTGCACGGAGCCGTCGGCCGTATCCCTCGATCTCTTCGAGCAGCCGGCGGTAGCTCAGCGTGCCGGTGCCGTCGTCGAGCGCGGGCGCGTTGGGGTGCCGTTCGGCGGTGGCGGCGAGCACGTCGAGCAGGGTGCGCGCGGTGCCTGCGGCCGCGGACCGGAACACCGCCGGTGCGGCCGCAGGCGTGAGCACGACCTCGGGCAGCAGCGGCAGCGCGGAGCTGCCGGGCTCGGCGGTCAGGGTCATCGGACCCTCACGGCGAACCGGTCGGCTCCGGGTTTCCGGAAACGGGCGGGCTGGATCGTTCGGTGGGCGGGCAAGCCCATCACTCACCTCTCGCGAGTGTTGCCGGGCTTGCTCGGCTGAGGCGCCCGTTGCGACCCGCTACCTTACGCGCAGGTCAACGCCGGATCGCGCAAGGGTCACAGCCGAGTGTCGGACGTCACCGGTGCCGAACGTCAGCGACCACGCGAAGCCTTGCCCCCGGCCTTCGGCCGTTGCTTCTTCTCCCGCACCCGCACGTTCACCCGGACGGGACTGCCCTCGAAGCCGAACCGCTCGCGGAACTTGCGCTCGATGAAGCGCCGGTAGCCCGCCTCCAGGAAGCCGGTGGTGAACAGCACGAGCGTGGGCGGCCGGATACCGGCCTGGGTGGCGAACAGCACCTTCGGCTGCTTGCCGCCGCGCACCGGCGGCGGGGTCGCCGCGATGAGCTCGGAGAGCCAGCCGTTGAGCTGGCCGGTGGGCACGCGCTGGTCCCACGACTTGAGCGCGGTGCGCAGCGACGGCGCGAGCTTGCGCACCGAACGCCCGGTGAGCGCGGAGATGTTCACCTTTTCCGCCCACGGCACCCGCACCAGGCCGCGGTCGAGTTCACGCACCATCGCGTGCCGGCGGTCCTCGTCGACCAGGTCCCACTTGTTGAACGCCAGCACGCACGCGCGGCCCGCTTCGACCACCATGGTGAGCACGCGCAGGTCCTGTTCGGACAGCGGCTCGGCGGCGTCCAGCAGGACGATCGCGACCTCGGCCGAGTCGATCGCGGTCTTCGTGCGCAGCGAGGCGTAGTACTCCGCGCCGTTGGCCGAGTTGACCCGCTTGCGCAGGCCCGCGGTGTCCACGAACCGCCAGGTCTGCCCGTCCAGCTCGACCAGCGAGTCGACCGGGTCGACGGTGGTGCCCGCGACCGCGTCGACCACCGAACGCGGTTCGCCGGCGAGCCGGTTGAGCAGGCTGGACTTGCCCACGTTCGGTTTGCCGACCAGTGCGACGCGGCGCGGTCCCGCGGTGGCTTCGCCTGCTTCCCGCGGTGCGGAGGGCAGCGCGGCGATGATCGCGTCGAGCAGATCGCCCGAGCTGCGGCCGTGCAGGGCACTCACCGGCCGCGGTTCGCCGAGACCCAGCGTCCACAGTGCTGCGGTGTCGGCCAGTAACCGGTCGTCGTCGACCTTGTTCGCAGCCAGCAGCACCGGTTTCTTCGAACGCCGCAGCACTCGTGCGACGGCCTCGTCGGTTGCGGTCGCGCCGATCGTGGCGTCCACCACGAGCAGCACCGCGTCCGCGGTCTGCATGGCCAGTTCGGCTTGCGTGGCGACCGCGGCCTGCAGGCCGGTCGCATCCGGTTCCCAGCCGCCGGTGTCCACGAGCGTGAACCGGCGGCCGCTCCAGTACGCGTCGTAGGCGACGCGGTCGCGCGTCACGCCCGGCACGTCCTGCACCACCGCTTCGCGGCGGCCGAGGATGCGGTTCACCAGCGTGGACTTGCCCACGTTCGGCCGCCCGACGACGGCGAGCACCGGCTGCGCGAGATCCGCTTCGGCGGCCGCTTCGTCCGCCTCGATCCGCGCGTCGAGCGCGGCGAACTCGGACTCGTCGGACCAGGTGCCGTCGACCTCGCCCAGCCCGCCTTCCGCATTGCCCGCGGAGGCGGCGTCGAACCCCGCCGACGCGTTCTTTCCCGCGGAGGCGGCATCAAACCCTGTCATCGTTTCCCACTTCGCTTACGGCGTGGCGAATCCGTGTTCGCCCCGCCAATCGTCCAAAGTCCGCACGAGCGCCGCGAGCTCCCCGCGGAGCTCTTCGGTGCCCTGGTCGAGCCCGGTGCGGCCGGGGCCGACCTTCGGCGTGAACGGCTCCCCCACGAGGACGTCCACGCGAGGGCGCCAGCGCCGTTTGCCGTCCGCCGGCTTGCGCGTGCCGCGCGTCGCGATCGGCAGCACCGTGGCCCCGGACGCGCGCACCAGCCACGCCGCGCCGCGTTCGGCCGCCCCGACGTCACCCGCACCGCGAGTGCCTTCCGGGAAGACCCCGACCACTCCGCCCGCTTTGAGCACGCCCACGGCGGTCATCAGCGGGGCCCGGTCGATTTCGCCCCGGCGCACCGGGATCTGGCCGATCGCCCGCAGGAACCGGCCGCCGACCCCGGCGAACAGTTCGGCCTTGGCCAGGAACGCGCTGCGGCGCGGCAGCATTCCGATGATCAGCTGCGGATCGACGTTGGAGCTGTGGTTCCCGATCAGCACGACCGGGCCCTGCGCGGGCACCCGGTCCCTGCCGTGCACCCGGATCCGGAACACCGGACGCAGATAGTACCGGCCGCAGAGGCGACCGATGTCGTGCAGCAGCCCGTTCGCGCCCTCGGGAAGCGCGCCGCTCACGTGCCGACCTCGGCGTCGGCCGGGCAGTCGGCCAGCAGGCCGCGCCGGCAGGCCAGTTCGGACAGCGCGACGATCACCTGGTCGACGCTGAGTTCGGAGGTGTCCACCGGCACCGCGTCCTCGGCCGCGCGCAGCGGTGAGGCAGCGCGGCTGGAGTCGAGCCGGTCGCGCCGTTGCACGGACTCCCGCGCGTCGGCCACGCTGGACCGGCGGCCGGCCGCGCTGTCCTGGGTGCTCCGGCGCGCGGCGCGGACCTCGGCGGAGGCGGTGAGGTAGATCTTGAGCGGCGACTCGGGCGCCACCGTGGTGCCGATGTCGCGGCCTTCCACCACGATGCCGCCGGTTTCCGCGAGCACGTCCGCGATGATCCGGCGCTGGCGGGCGACCAGCAGCTCGCGTACCTGCGGCACGGCGGACACCGCGGACACCGCACCGGTGACCTCCGGGCCGCGGATCTCGGCGGCCACGTTCTGCCCGCCGAGGCCGATCTCCGGCCGCTCCGGATCGGTGCCGATGCTGAACTCGACGTCGTGGGCGAGGTGACCGACCGCGTCCGGGTCGGCGGGGTCGGTGCCGGATCGCAGCACGGCCAGCGTGATCACCCGGTACATCGCGCCGGTGTCGAGGTAGCCCGCGCTCAGCCGTCCGGCGAGCTTGCGTGCCACCGTGGTCTTGCCGGTTCCGGACGGGCCGTCCAGCGCCACCACCCCGCGTAGGGCTCCGGTCACCGATTCTCTCCTCGCGTCGTCCTGCTCAGCCGGGCGCCGCTCATTCTGCCGGGCGGGTGTTCCGGCGGGTCAGCCGGGCGTCCCGCCGAACCGCGTGACGAGCAGCGCCAGCCGCTCCTCGCGGTACCGGCGCGGTTGACGGCGGCCCCGGTCCAGCGTGACCAAACCGTGCAGCGCGGCCCAGAACACCTCGGCGAGCGCACCTGTGTTCAGGCCTTCCGCGACCGGTTCGAGCACTGCCTGCAAGGTTTCGAAGCCCGCGCGCAGGACCGGCGGGGTGTCGTCCGCGCCGAACGGCAGGTCGAGGTCGAGTGTGAACATCGCGTCGTACAGCGCGGGTTTCTCGTCCGCGAACGAGACGTACGCCTCCGCGACCGCACGCACCCCGCCGCTTCGGACCGACGTGAGACGTTCGGTGAACTCGGCGAAGCCTTCCAGCGCCGCGGCCCGCATGATCGCGTCTTTGCCCTTGAAGTGGCTGTAGAGCACCGGCTGGCTGTACTCGATCAGCGCAGCCAGCCGTCGCGTGGTGACCGCGTCCCAGCCCTCCGCCTCGGCGAGTTCCCGTGCCGCGGCAACGATCCGCCGTTCTCGTTCCGCCCGGTCCCGTTCGCGGCGCAGTCGCTGGTTCATACCGCCATTCTAGCACTGCTAGACAATCTAGCATCGCTACATTAGCGTTGACAGCATTCCTAGCGTTGCTAGATCCACGGGAGGGAACCTCATGACTGTCGCTGCGTACGTGCTCACCAGCGTCATCGCGATCGGGATCAGCTACATCGGCATCGGGTACGTGCGGTCCCCGGAGAAGAGCGCCGCGACGTTCGGGCTGACCGTGCTGCCGACCGGAAGCACCTCGTTCTTCCAGATCAAGGGCGTGCGGGACATCTCGTCCGGGCTCGTGCTCGGCGCGGCGATGCTGGCCGCCGGACCGCATGCGGTGGGCTGGATCGTGCTCGCCGCGTCGTTCACCGCATTCGGCGACATGCTGATCATCCTGCGGCACCGGGGGAAGCGCCCGATGGCGTTCGGCGTGCACGGCGCGACCGGGGCAGTGATGGTGGTCAGCGCACTGATGCTCCTGCTGCGCTGACTGCCGCGCGGAACCCAACTCCTCGAAACGGACAATCGACTCGATGGGTTACCGTGGCAGGGTGAACGTCGAAGTCACCCCCCTTCCCGGTATCGGTGTCCGCAAGGACTTCGCCACTCGCAGCGGACGGCGCATCGGCGTCGTCACCCAGCGGGACGGCAAGATCGAGCTCATCGTGTCCAAATCGGATGATCCGGATGCCTGCCTCGCGTCGCTGCCGCTCACTGCGGAGGAGTCCGGCGCACTGGCCAACCTGCTCGGCGCGCCGCAGCTGGTGGCGCAGCTCAACGAGGAGCACCGCGAGCTGCCCGGCATCAACACCAAGCAGCTGCCGATCAGCGAGAACAGCCCGTTCGACGGCCGCACGCTCGGCGACACCGCGATGCGCACGCGCACCAGCGTGTCCATCGTCGCGGTCATGCGGGCCGGACAGGTGCATCCCTCGCCGACGCCGGACTTCCTGTTCACCGCAGGGGATCTGCTGGTTGTCGTCGGCACCTCCGAGGGGCTCGAGTCCGCCGCCAAGATCCTTAAGCACGGCTGATGGATCACACCGCGCAGTCGCTGATCGAACTCGGTGCCGTCTTCTTCGCACTGGGGGTGCTCGGCCGGCTGGCAGGCCGGATCGGGCTCTCCCCCATCCCGCTCTACCTGCTCGGCGGACTGTGCTTCGGCTCCGGCGGCCTGATCCCGCTCACCGACATCGGCGACTTCACGCACCTGGCCAGCGAGATCGGCGTCGTGCTGCTGCTCCTGCTGCTCGGGCTGGAGTACTCCGCGGCCGAACTGTTCACCGGGCTGCGCCGCTCGTGGACCGCCGGGCTGCTGGACATCGTGCTCAACGCGGCCCCGGGCGCCGCGGTCGCGCTGCTGCTGGGCTGGGGGCCGATCGGCGCGATCGTGATGGGCGGCGTCACCTACATCTCCTCGTCCGGGATCATCGCGAAGGTGCTCGGCGACCTCGGCCGCCTCGGTAACCGGGAAACGCCGGTGGTGCTGTCCATCCTGGTGTTCGAGGACCTGGTGATGGCGCTGTACCTGCCGATCCTCACCGCGATCCTGGGTGGGGTCAGCCTGCTGGGCGGGCTGGAGGCGGTCGGCATCTCGCTGCTGGTGATCACCGTGGTGCTGGTGATCGCGCTCAAGTTCGGCCGCTACGTCTCCGCACTCGTGGACAGCGACGACCGCGAGGTGTTCCTGCTCAAGATCCTCGGCGCGGCGCTGCTCGTGGCAGGGCTGGCCTCGGCGATGCAGGTGTCCGCGGCGGTGGGCGCGTTCCTGCTCGGCATTGCGGTGTCCGGATCGACCGCGCACAACGCGACCCGGCTGCTGGAACCGCTGCGGGACCTGTTCGCCGCGGTGTTCTTCGTGGTGTTCGGCCTCAACACCGACCCGAAGTCGATTCCGCCGGTGCTGGGCTGGGCAGTGGTGCTCGCGGTCGCGACCACGCTCACCAAGGTGGGCACGGGCTGGTGGGCCGCGCGCAGGCAGAACATCGGGAAGCTGGGCCGTGCCCGTGCGGGTGCCGCGCTGGTCGCCCGCGGTGAGTTCTCCATCGTGATCGCCGGGCTGGCGGTGACCGCCGGCGCGGTGGACGGTGAACTCGCCGCGCTCGCCACCGCGTACGTGCTCCTGATGGCCGTCCTCGGCCCGACCGCCGCGCGCATCGTGGAGCCGATCGCGAAGGCCCTGCAACGCAAGCGCAAGCCGGTCGCCAAGGCCGAGGCCGAGGCGGAATCCGAGACGGTCACCAGCAGCTGAGGGATCAGCGCAGGTCGGCCGGTGCGTGCCCGGCCACGTGCGCCAGCGGGCCGTCCGGGAGGCGCTCCGCACGCGGGGCGGCGGGCACCGTGCCCGCCAGCGGGATCCGCACCGAGGTCCTGGCCAGGTCGACGGTCAGCTTCGGGAGGTTCGCCGGCGGGGTGATGGCGTCGATGTCGGTACCGCCGACGATCAGTGCCAGCCGGTGCCCGGCCGGCACGACGTGGTCGGTGCTCGCCAGCCGGAAGCTCATCGAGTACGGCTTGCCCGGAGTCAGCGCCGACTCCTTGCTCAGCGACTGGTAGTTCGCCAGATCCGCCCAGCCACGGCTGATGATCGTGTAGTCCACCTTCGTGGTGTCCGCGCCGGTCTCCTTGTAGCAGGCGTCGTCGCCCGGTGCGTTTTCTCCCCAGCAGGTCTCCTCGGTGCCGGTGGTGATGCCTTCGCCGCTGCCGGCGTAGTTGCGGATGGTCGCCGGGCCGTAGTCCACGAGCATCGCCGACAGCCGCGCGGACGAAGTGCTCGGCGTGGCCGTCACGGTGACCGAAGACGTACCGGAAACCTGCACTGGCGAGGAGAGCGCACCGGTGCTGTAAAGCACGCGGCTCGCCGATGCGGCCGACGGGTCCGCGGCCCAGCTGTCCTCACCGGACTTCGCCTCGTCCGTGAACGACACGGTGCCCGAACCCTCGGCAGTGCCCAGCGTGCCGACCCCCGGAGTGCTGCCGGCCTGCGGGTGCAACGTGGTCGCCGACGCGTCCTTCGCCGGGTACGCCGACTGGTCCGCCCATTCGTCCGGCTGCCGTTCGACGGTGGCCACCGGCTCCTTGTCGATGCCGTTGTCGAGGCCCATCAGGGTGTGGTCGAACCACCGGTGCAGGGTGTCCACCCATTCGGCCCGCCGGTAGTCGAACGGGTCCACGTGCCCGGTCTGCGACAGCCAGATCTTGCGCTGCACCCCGTTGGCCGCCAGCGCGTCCCACCACTGCCCGAAGTTGATCGTCCGGACGTTCAGATCGTTCACGCCGTGCGAGACGAACACGCTGGCGTGCACGTTCTTCGCCTGTGCCACGTAGTCCCGCTCGGCCCACAATGGGCCGTAATCCCCGTTCGCAGTGGCGCCTTCGGCGAGTTTCCCGTTCTCCGCGGAACAATCCTGGCCACCGTTGTGCGCCTCGACGGTCTCCGCGAGCCCGTCCGGGTCGAAGCCGAAGGTCGCACCGTCCGAGCGGTAGTAGTCGTACCAGGAGCTGATCGCCGAAATCGGCACGATCGTCTTCAAGCCGTCGACGCCGGTGGCGGCCACGCCGTTGGCAATGGTGCCGTCGTAGGACTTCCCGATCATCCCGACGCTGCCGTCGGTCCAGTCCGCGGTGACCTTCGTACCGCCGGACTTCGCGCTGTACCCGGTCGCGCGGCCGTTGAGCCAGTCGATGACGGTTTTCGCGGACGTCACGTCGGACTTCCCGCCCACGTCGACGCAGCCGGTCGACCGGTTGGTGCCGGCCAGGTCCACCAGCACCGTCGCGTAGCCGCGCGGCACGAAGTAGTTGTCGTAGAACAGCGGGAACCCGACCGGACGGCCCTCGTCGTCGTAGGTCTTGAACTCCGTCTCGTTACCCCGACCGACCGAGGAGTAGTACGGGCTGGCGTCCATGATCACCGGGACCTTCTGCCCCGCTTCGGCGGGCTCGGCCGGACGCACGATGTCCGCGGCGACCCGATCCGGCTGCCCGTCCCCGTCGCCGTCCCGGCCGAGGTCGACCCACACCGTCTCCCGGACTGCCCCGGCGAAGTCGTACTGCGGCTCGGTCGCCGCCGAGGCAGCGGCCGGGGTGGCCACCAGTCCGGCCGCGATCAGCACAGCGACGCACAAACCGGTACGAACCCGCATCCCGTTGCCTCCCAGCCGTCTCGGATGCTGCTCACGCTAGAAGCGCACCCGCCCGGCCGCCACGGCGGAAAGTGGGGTCTTGCCCGATGATTCGGCCGGCAATGACAGGCGGCACCCGCACCGAGGCCCTCGCGAGGCCGGCGGCCGGCTTCGGACCCGGGCCCCCGGCCGTGCGGCTCAGAGCCCGACGTTGCGGTACAGCGAGCCGACCTCACCGCGGTTGAGCCTGCGGATCGTGCCCGGCCGCTGGTTGCCCAGCTGCACGTCGCCGATCGCGGTGCGCACGAGCTTGCGCACCGGATGCCCGGCCGAGGCCAGCAGCCGGCGCACGATGTGCTTGCGGCCCTCGTGGATCACCAGCTCCACCATGGTCCGGCCGGAGTGCATGTCCTTGACCCGGAACTGGTCGACCTTGACGATCCCGTCCGGCAGCTGCCAGCCCGCCCGCAGCTGTTTGCCCAGCCCGCGCGGCACCAGCCCCTCGACCTCGGCGAAGTAGGTCTTGAGCACCTGGTAGGACGGGTGCATCAGCCGGTGCCCGAGGTCGCCGTCGTTGGTGAGCAGCAACAGGCCCTCGGTGTTCTCGTCGAGCCTGCCCACGTGCACCACCCCCGGCGTCTCCTCCCAGCGGCCGCGCAGGTAGTCGCCGATGCACGGGCGGCCCCGGTCGTCGGACATGGTGGAGTGCACGCCCTTGGGCTTGTTGAAGGACAGGTACACGAGGTCGTCGCGCAGGTTGACCCGGGTGCCGTCGACGTGGATCACCGCTTCCCGCGGCTCGACCCGGCGGCCCAGTTCGGTGACGACCTCGCCGTCCACCTCCACCCGGCCTGCGGAGATCAGGTCCTCGGCGGCGCGACGGGATGCGACGCCCGCCTGCGACAGGACCTTCTGCAGCCGGACGCCGTCGGGATGTTCGTCAGATGTCATCGATGGAGTCCACTTCGGGTAGCAGCGGAGCGATCGGGGGCAGGTCGTTCAGCGACGACAGCCCCAGCCGCTCCAGGAAAAGCTCGGTCGTCACGTACAGCGTGCCCGTCGTCTCGGGGTCGGTGCCCATCTCCTCGATGAGCCCCCTGGCCAGCAGAGTCCGGATCACGCCGTCCACGTTCACCCCACGCACCGCCGCGACCCGCGCACGGGTCACCGGCTGCCGGTACGCGATCACGGCGAGGCTCTCCAGCGCGGCCCTGGTCAGCTTCGACCGCTGGCCGTCCAGCAGGAGCTTCTCCACGAACGGGGCGTAGGTGTCCCTAGTGTAGAACCGCCACCCTTCGCCGACGCGCCGCAGGTCGATCCCGCTGACCCGCTCGGTGAACTTCTGCGCCATCGTCGACAGCGCGACGCTCACCCGCGCCACCGGCTGCTCCAGCGTTTCGGCGAGACTTTCCTCGCTCGCCGGCGAATCGACCACGAGCAGCAGCGCCTCGAGAGCGGCCTCCAGCGCTTCGTCGTCCTCGATGTCGGGCAGGCCGCTGTCCCGGCCGGCACCCAGCTCGTCGCCGGATTCCTCGTCCCCCGCGAACTCCGGACCCGGCTCGGCACTGGGCCCGGGTGCGGGTACCGCGCCCGGTTCCGCAGCGGCGTGCGGCTCCGTCTCGGGTTCGGGTGCGGCATCCGGCTCGGGTGCGGCCTCTGCCTCAGCAGTGGCCTCCGGCTCCGGCGTGCTTACCGGCTCCGGCGCGGCTTCCGGCTCCGCTTCCGGCGCCGAAACGTCGGAAACCTCTTGGGCCGCAGCAGTTTCCGGCTCGGGTGCGGGGGCGGCGCCCACCGGATCTGCTGCCCTTGCGGGCTCCTCCGCTGGGGCACGGTCGTCTTCGGTGCTCACCCGTATTCCTCCTCTTCGGCGGCCGCGCGGTCGTGCTCCGCGGCGGCGGACGCCTCGGCGACCGAGCCGCCGGTCCAGCGGACGTGCAGTTCGGCCAGTGCCTCCAGCTGCTCGAACTGCACCGACGATTCGCGGTACAGCTCCAGCAGCGCCAGGAACCGCGCGACCACCTCCGCGGTGTGCTCGCAGTCGGCCACGAGTTCCTTGAACGTGGACTGCCCGGATTCCGCGAGCCGCAGCCGCAGTAGCGCGGCGTGCTCACGCACCGACACCCGGCCCATGTGCAGGTGCGCGAGCGACACCGTCGGCGGCGGCTTCGGCCGGAACACCGACACCGCGATCTCCGCGAACCGCTGCGGGGTGACGCCCAGCATCACCTCCGGCAGCAACCCGAGGTACCGGTCCTCCAGCGCGACCGAACGCGGGTACCGCCGCAGCGCGCCCTGCTCCAGCTCCCCGAACAACGCGGCCACCTGCTTGTACGCGCGGTACTGCAGGACCCGCGCGAAGAGCAGGTCACGGGCTTCGAGCAGGGCGAGGTCGTCCTCGTTCTCCACCTCGGCCGACGGCAGCAGCCGGGCCGCCTTCAAATCGAGCAGGGTCGCGGCGATGACGAGGAACTCCGTGGTCTCGTCGAGGTTCCAGTCCGGTCCGAGCGCCCGGGTGTAGGCGATGAAATCGTCGGTGACCTGGTGCAGTGCCACCTCGGTGACGTCCAGCTGGTGCTGCGAGATCAGCTGCAGCAGCAGATCGAACGGGCCTTCGAAGTTCTGCAGCCGCACCTGGAACTTCGACGTGCTCAGTTCCTCGGCGAGCCCCTCCGGGATGGTGCCGCCGTGCACGGTCTCGGGCACGGCCGGGGTCTCGGGCACGGCCGGGGTCTCCGGCGCGCCGGCCGCCGGACCGCCGGACTCCGCGCTCCCGGTGTCTGCGGTGCTCCCGGTTTCCGCCGTACTTCCGGTGTCCTCGGCGGCCACGGTGCCCTCGGCGGCTTCCGGGGCCGCCGCCTCCGGCTCCGGCTGGGCGGCCGATGCCGGTTCGTCCATCAGCCCTCGGTTCCGCCGTCCTCGTCGACCGCGCGCAATCGCTGCACCAGCACCGAATCTTCGCCACGCTGGTCGAAGTCGGCCAGCAGCACGGCGACCGCCTCGCGCACCAGCCGGCCGCGGTCGACCACCAGGTCGTGCTTGGCCCGCAGGTTCAGCCGGGCCTGCTCCATCGCGAGCAGTTCCTCGCCGGAGACGTAGACGGTGATCTTCGCGTCGTGCTTGGTGCGGCCGGAACCGCTGCGCGCGGCGTTGCGGGCCAGCTGGTCGTTGTCCCGGCCCTTCTTCGCCGGCGGTTCGGCCGGGGCCGGGGCAGGCGCCGGGGTCCGTTCCAGTGCGGGACCGGCGGAACTGGCGGTGAGGCGGAACAGCTCCGACGCTCCGGGCAGGGAAGCGCGCCTGCTCACCGAGCGATCACCTCACGGGCCAGTGCGCGATACGCGGTCGCACCGGCGGACTTGGGGGCCCAGGTCGTGATCGGCTCACCCGCGACCGTCGTCTCGGGGAACCGCACGGTGCGGTTGATCACCGTGTCGAACACGGTGTCGCCGAATGCCTCCACCACGCGAGCCATGACCTCCTTCGAGTGCAGGGTTCTCGGGTCGTACATCGTGGCGAGAATCCCCACTATGTCCAGTTTGGGGTTGAGCCGTTCCTGCACCTTCTCGATCGTGTCGATCAGGAGCGCAACGCCTCGCAGACTGAAGAACTCGCACTCCAGAGGGATGATCACACCGTCCGCGGCGGTCAGCGCGTTCACCGTCAGCAGGCCGAGCGAGGGCTGGCAGTCGACAAGAACATAGTCGTAGTCGTTCATCACCGGACGAAGGACCCGTAACAACGTGTGCTCGCGCCCTACCTCTGCGACGAGCTGGACCTCCGCCGCGGACAGGTCGATGTTGCTCGGCAGCAGGTCAACGCCGTCGACGCGGGTTTTCCGGAGCACGTCCTCGATCTGCACCGAGCGCTCCATGATCACGTTGTAGACGGTCTGGTCCAGTTCGTGCGGCTGGATGCCGAGCCCGACCGACAGCGCGCCCTGCGGGTCGAAGTCCACGAGCAGCACCCGGCGGCCGCATTCGGCGAGCGCCGCGCCGAGGTTGATGGTCGAGGTGGTCTTGCCGACGCCGCCCTTCTGATTGCACATGGCGAGCACCTTGGCCGGACCGTGCCGCTCCAGCGGCGGCGGTTCGGGAATCTCGCGCAGCGGCCGTCCGGTGGGCCCGATCCCGCTCTCCGCGCGCTCTTTCGCCCTGGCACGCGCCCGTTCCGCCCTGGTCCGCGGGCCGCGGTCCGGCTCGTCGCCCTCGTGCGAGGCCGGCGTGGCAATCTCCGCGCGGTCCAGGTTCGCCGCGGCCGACCCGGCGGACGCGGCCGGGCGACCCGGCTGGTTCGGTGTCGGTGTCGACATGGCGGGAAAACTCCTCGTTCGGCTGGTCCCGGCAGCCTATGCGCGGATCCGGAGCCCCGGCAAAGCGCCGCGCCGGACCACCTGCGGCGAGTCACCGCAGCGTGCGAACGCCCTTGGCGGTCATCCCAGTGCCCGCGGATGCGCGGTCGCGTACACCTCGCGCAGGGTCGTGACGGTCACGAGGGTGTACACCTGCGTCGTGGTGACCGAGGCGTGGCCGAGCAGTTCCTGAACCACCCGGACGTCCGCGCCGCCTTCCAGCAGGTGCGTGGCGAACGAGTGGCGCAGCGTGTGCGGCGACACCACGGAGGTGATCCCGGCGCGCTCCGCGGTGTCCTTGAGCACCTGCCACGCGCTCTGCCGGGAAAGCCTGCTGCCACGGGCGTTGAGGAACAGCGCCGAAGTCCCCCGCCCGTGCGCGGCGAGGCCGGGACGGGCGCGCACCAGGTAGGCGTGCACCGCCTCCAGCGCGGGACGGCCGATCGGGACCAGCCGCTGCTTGCCGCCCTTGCCGTCGAGCAGCACGGTGCGCTCGCGATCGTCCACATCGTCCACATCGAGCCCGACGGCCTCCGAGATGCGGGCGCCGGTGGAGTAGAGCAATTCGAGCAGCGCACGGTCCCGCAACGGACGTTCGCCGTCCGGGGGCGGGGTGTCGAGCAGCTTGAGCACGTCGGCGACCGGGAGTGCTTTGGGCAGCCGCTTCGCCGCGGCGGGCGGGCGGACGTCCCTGGCGGGATCGTGTTCGGTGATGCCGTCGGCGTGCGCGAACTTGTGCAGCCCGCGCACCGCCACCAGCGCGCGGGCGGCCGACGAAGCAGCGAGCGGACGATGCTCGCCGTCGCCCTCGCGCAACGCGGCCCCGAACGAAGTGACGTGTCCGGGCTGAACCTCGGGCAGGAGCCCGACCCCTTCGCTCGTGAGGTGGGCGGCGTAACGGCGGAGGTCGCGGGCGTAGCTGTCGAGCGTGTTGCGGGCGGTACCCCGCTCCACCACGAGGTGGTCGAGGTACGCGGCGATCACCTCGTCCACGCCCTTGCTCGTCACCGGGCCACTGTAGCTCCGCGGCTGCCTCGCCACCGTGCCCGGCGAGGCAGCCGCGGGCGGGAGTTCAGCCCTCGGCCAGCCGCCGGGCGAAGCGGCTGGGCCGGTCGCGCCACGCAGCGTCGGCCGGGCGGGCCGGCGCGGCTCCGGTGACCACGGCGTGCGCCGCGAGCACCCCGGACACCGTGGCACCGTTCACCAGCTCGCCTGCCAGCGCCATGCGCACCGCCTCGGCGAGCGGGAACTTCCGCACCACCAGGTCGGCCTCCTCCTCGCCGAGCACCTCTCGGTCCACTGGGGACGTTTCACGGGCGAGGAACACCCGCACCACCTCGTCGGTGAAACCGGGCGAGGCGGCCACGTCGACCAGCGTCACCCAGTCGTCCGCGGCGAGCCCGACCTCCTCGACCAGCTCGCGCCGCGCCGCGTCCACCGGATCCTCGCCGGGGTGGTCGATCAGCCCGGCGGGCAGTTCCCACAGCCTGCGGCCGAGCGGATGCCGGTACTGGTGGATGAGAGTGACCGCACCGTCGGCGTCGAGCGCGAGAATCGCGACCGCACCGAGGTGTTCCACGATTTCGCGCTTCGCGGTCTCCCCGCCGGGCATCACCACGTCGTCGATCCGCAGTCCGACGACGCGTCCGATGTGGACGACCCGGGTGCCGGCGACGGCGAACTCGTGCGTGCCCGGCTCGCTCATCGGGCCGCCACCGGCGGTTCGGCCAGCTCCACCGGCAGCCGCTCGGCGACCTTGCGGTCCACCACGGCCTTCACGAACGCACTGAACAGCGGGTGCGGCCGGGTCGGGCGGCTCTTCAGCTCCGGATGTGCCTGGGTGCCCACGAAGAACGGGTGCACGCCCGCAGGCAGCTCCACGAACTCGACCAGCCGCTCGTCCGGCGAGGTGCCGGAGAACACCAGCCCGGCCTCGGAAAGCTGCTTGCGGTAGGAGTTGTTCACCTCGTAGCGATGCCGGTGCCGTTCGGACACCTCGGTGCCGCCGTACGCCTTCGCCACCTGCGAACCGGCCTTGAGTTTCGCCGGGTAGGCGCCGAGGCGCATGGTGCCGCCCATATCGCGTTCGCCTGCCACCACGTCGCGCTGGTCGGCCATCGTGGAGATCACCGGGTGCCGGGTGTCCTCGTCGAACTCCGCCGAGTTGGCGTCCTCGACGCCGGCCAGGTGCCGGGCGGACTCGATCACCATGCACTGCAGGCCGAGGCACAGCCCGAGCACCGGCACCCCGCGGGTGCGCGCGTACTCGATCGCGCCGACCTTGCCCTCGATGCCGCGGATGCCGAACCCGCCGGGGATCAGCACACCGTCCACATCGGACAGCACGGCGGCGGCACCGGCCGCGGTCTCCGCGTCGTCCGAGGCGACCCACTTGATCTCCACCTTGGCACGGTGGGCGAATCCGCCCGCGCGCAATGCCTCGGTGACCGACAGGTACGCGTCCGGCAGGTCGATGTACTTGCCCACCACGGCAACCCGCACGACCTCGTTCGGGTTGTGCACGCGGTCGAGCAGATCGCCCCACACCGTCCAGTCGACGTCGCGGAAGGGCAGGCCGAGCCGACGGACCACGTACGCGTCGAGCGCCTCGCGGTGCAGCACCTTGGGGATGTCGTAGATCGACCGCGCGTCCGGGCAGGCGATGACCGCCTCGGAGTCGACATCGCACATCAGGCCGATCTTGCGCTTGAGGTCCTCGGGGATCTCCCGGTCGGCCCGGCAGACCAGCGCGTCCGGCTGGATGCCGATGTTGCGCAGCGCGGCCACCGAATGCTGGGTCGGCTTGGTCTTGAGCTCGCCGGAGGGGGCGAGGTAGGGCACCAGCGACACGTGCAGGAAGAAGCAGTGGTCCCGGCCCACGTCGTGGCGCACCTGGCGGATCGATTCCAGGAACGGCAGCGATTCGATGTCCCCGACCGTGCCGCCGACCTCGGTGATCACCACGTCCGGGGTGCTGCCGTGCTCGTCCGGTTCGGCCGCGGCGGTGATCCGTTTCTTGATCTCGTCGGTGATGTGCGGAATGACCTGGACGGTGTCGCCGAGGTACTCGCCGCGCCGTTCCTTGGCGATCACCTCCGAGTACACCTGCCCGGTGGTCACATTGGCCTTGCCGTCGAGGTCGCGGTCGAGGAAACGCTCGTAGTGCCCGATGTCGAGATCGGTTTCCGCGCCGTCGTCGGTGACGAAGACCTCGCCGTGCTGGAACGGGTTCATCGTCCCGGGATCGACGTTGAGGTATGGATCGAGTTTCTGCATCGTGACGCGGAGCCCGCGTGAGGTGAGCAGCTGTCCGAGGCTCGACGCCGTCAGACCCTTACCCAGAGAGGAGGCGACGCCTCCGGTGACAAAGACATACTTGGTAGCCCGCGACTGAAGTCCCACGGGCCGCCAGCATATCGCACGGCCCGGGGATCGCCCGTCGGCGGCGGTCCCCGGCGCGGCGGAACCGGCCCGCACCGGCGCGCTAGGCTGCTGCGCGTGACGAATGCGCACGAAGACACCTGGCCGGCGCCGGTCGCCTCGGCCGCTCTCGACGCCACAGTGCGCGTCCCGGGATCGAAGTCGATCACGAACCGCGCGTACGTGCTTTCCGCGCTCGCGAGCGCGCCGACCCGGGTACGCGTGCCGCTCGATTCCCGCGACACCCGGCTGATGCTCGGCGCGCTCGCCACCCTGGGTGCCCGTTCCGAGGAGACCGCCGACGGGCACCTCGTGCACCCGCTCGGCTCGAACAGCGGCCGCGGTGACGAAGTGACCGTCACACTGGGCAACGCCGGGACCGTCGCACGGTTCACCCCGGCACTGGCCGCGCTGGGCAGCGCCTCCGTGCTGTTCGACGGCGACGAGGCGATCCGCCGTCGTCCGATCGACCCGTTGCTGACCGCGCTGCGCCGCCTCGGCGCGCGCATCGACGACGAGGGCCGTGGCGCCCCTCCGTTCACCGTGCACGGGGACGGCGGGCTGCGCGGCGGCAAGGTCGACCTGGATTCGTCGGCATCCAGCCAGTTCCTCTCCGCGCTGTTGCTCGCGGGCCCGGCGTTCGACCATGGCGTCACCGTGCGACTGGTGGGCGGCACGCCGCCGAGCGAACCGCACATCGCGATGACGCTGGACATGCTGCGCCGCTTCGGGGCCACAGTGGAGCGCGAGGGCAGCGAGTTCCACGTCGCACCGTCGAAGCTGTCCTGCCCGGAGTACGTGGTGGAGCCGGACCTGTCCACGGCTGCGCCGTTCCTCGCCGCGGCGGTGGTCTCCGGTGGCACGGTGCGCGTGCCGGGCTGGCCGAAGCACACCACCCAGCCCGGCGACTGGCTGCGCAGCCTGCTCCCGAACCTGGGCGCGAAGGTGACCCTGGACGACGACGGCCTCACCGTCACCGGCGGGCCGGTGATCCCCGGCGTGGAACTCGATCTGCACGAGGTCGGCGAGCTGACCCCGGTGATCGCGGCGGCACTGTGCTTCGCCGAGGGCCCGTCGGCCATCTCCGGCGTCGCGCACCTGCGCGGGCACGAGACCGACCGGCTGACCGCACTGGCCACCGAACTGACCGCGCTGGGCGCAGGCGTCACCGAGACCGGGGACGGCCTGCGCATCACCCCGGCCCCGCTGCACGGCGGCGTGTTCCACACCTACGACGACCACCGCCTGGTGATGGCCGCGGCGGTGCTCGGCCTGCGGGTGCCGGAGGTGCACGTGGAGAACCCGGGCACGGTGGGCAAGACGTTCCCGGAGTTCACGGCGACCTGGAACGAGCTGGTCGGCTGAGCCGCGTCAGGCCACCAGCCTGCGGATCTCGCCGGCCACCACGTCCGGTTCGGTGATCGGCACCAGGTGCCCGGAGCGCTCGGCGATCACCTGCCGGCCACGCGCCGAAGCCCCGGCCCGGCGTGCGTGTGCGGCGTTCGCCTCGGCCCGCACCGCGGCGTTCATCCCGTCCCCGGCGCGCTCGCCGGAAACGACCGTCACCGGGTGCGCACCGGGCGCCGGCGGGTCGCTCCGCCAGGCAGCCAGTTCGTCGAGGAACGTCCGCGCCTGTTCGGCCTGTGTGCGCAGCACCTGCGTGGTGAAGCCCTCCCGCTCCAGGTCGGCGCGGACGTCGTCGGGCAGCGCGCGCCGCATCGGCCGGTACAGCGTCTTCAGCAGTCCGGCGCCGGCAAGTATCCGGCCGGTACGCAGGAAGAGCCGCTCCGCACGGCGGAATCGGGCCGAGAACAGCACTTCCGCGGCCTCGTCGGTGGGATCGACCAGTACGAGACCCGCGATGTCCGCGGCCGTCCTCGCCGCGGCGAGCCGCACGATCGGGCCGCCCGCGCTGTGCCCGGCCAGCACGTAGCGCCCCGGTCCGAAGTGGGTCAGCACGTCGACGAGGTCGTCGGCCATCCGGTCCAGCGTGCGCCCGGCCGGATCCGGTGCACTGCGGCCCAGCCCGGACCGGTCGTAGACGACGGCCCGCGCGAACCCGGCCACGAGCGGCTGCACCAGCCCCCACGAGGACCGGCTCGTCGCGGCCCCGGCCTCGAACACCACGGTCGGTGCGGACGCGGGACCGGCCAGCACCATCGCGTGCAGCCGTCGTCCGTCCCTTGTGGACACCCATTCGGACACGCCCTGCGTGTGCGCCATCAGCGACCCCCTCGATCCGAGTTAGGGTCACCTTACTGGAACTCAGCCGGCCGGGCGCTCGTCCTCCGCGGCGTCCCCGAACAGCGCCCGCAGCGTGACCGCCCGGTTGACCCGCACGTGCTCGGCCGCGTACTCGCCGGCGCGCTGCGCGTCCCCGGACGCGATCGCCTCCACCAGACGGCGGTGCTCGTCGAGCAGTTCGCTCCAGTGCTCGTTCTGGCTGGTGAGCCAGCGCAACCGGCCCTCGAGCGGCTGCACCATCGTGGACAGCAGGCCGTTGCCCGCGATCGCCACGATCTCGTCGTGCAGCCGGGTGTTGAGCACGGTGATCCGTGCGCCCTCGCCCCGCTGGGTGGCACGTGCGGCGTCGGCGAGCAGCCGGTCGAGCCGGCGCAGCTCCGGTTTGCCCGCCCGCCGCGCGGCGAGACCTGCGGCCAGGCTCTCCAGCGCCTCCCGCACGTCGAACAGCTCCTCGACGTCCACCCGCGCCAGCTGACGCACCACCACGCGCCGGGGCGACTGCACGACCAGGAATCCCTCGGCCTCGAGGCTGCGGATCGCCTCGCGCACCGGTACCCGGGACACGCCGAGGTCCTCGGCCAGTTCGCGTTCCACGAGCCGGTCCCCCGGCCGCAGCCTGCCGGTCAGGATCCGCTCACGCAGCTCCTCGCGCACCCGCTGCCGGGTCGCCGCGAGTGGCTGCCGCTCGTCCGTCGTGTCCACCGGTCTCCTCCGCAACGCCGCCGAAACCGGCGGTAACCGGAGTTTATCCGCGGCAGGGTTGACTCGGCCGGACCGCGGGGTGATATTTGGGATCCCAAGTTTGGGATACCAAACCTGCCGGCCCGTCGAGCGGAGGCCCGCATGAAAGCCGCCTCGTCCACCGGAACCACCGTCCACGACCTGCCTGCCGACCCCGATCCGCGGCTGTGGAACGCCGATCTCGCCCCTGCCGGGAAGCGGAGCTGGAAGGTCTACGACATCTTCGCGCTGTGGATGTCGGACGTGCACAACCTCGGCAACTACACCTTCGCGGCCGGCCTGTTCGTGCTCGGCCTGTCCGCATGGCAGGTGCTGACCGCGCTGCTGTTCGGGTTCGTGATCATCTTCATCGGCATGAACCTGATGGGGCGGATCGGCCAGCGCACCGGAGTGCCGTTCCCGGTGGTCGCGCGGATCAGCTTCGGCACGTTCGGTGCGAACCTGCCCGCGCTGATCCGCGCGGTGATCGCGATCTTCTGGTACGGCATCCAGACCTACCTCGCCAGCGTCGCCATCACGCTGCTCGTGCTTGCCATCGACCCCGGCCTGAAACCGTGGACCGAGCACAGTTTCCTCGGCCTGCACGCGCTCGGCTGGATCAGCTTCCTCGCACTGTGGCTGGTGCAGGCGCTCGTGCTGACCCGCGGGATGGAGGCGGTCCGCAAGTTCCAGGACTGGTGCGGCCCGCTGATCTGGGTGGTGATGATCGCGCTCGCGGTGTGGATCCTCGCCGCCGCGCACTGGCGGATCTCGTTCACCGCCAGCCCGCGCGCACTGCCCGCCGGGGAACAGGTGCGGCAGTGGTTCGGCGCAGCCGGGCTGATCCTGTCCACCTACGGCACGCTGATGCTGAACTTCTGCGACTTCTCCCGTTTCGCCCCCGACCAGAAGACCGTGCGACGCGGCAACTTCTGGGGCCTGCCGGTCAACTCGTCGGCGTTCGCGCTGCTGTCGGTGATCGTCACCGCGGGCAGCCTGCAGGTGTTCGGCGAGGCGATCACCGACCCGGCCGAACTGCTCGCCCGCGTGCACAGCACCCCGGTGCTGATCGTGGGCGCGCTCACCTTCGCCATCGCGACCATGGGCGTGAACATCGTGGCCAACTTCGTTTCCCCCGCCTACGACCTGGCCAACATCTGGCCGAAGCGGATTTCGTTCACCGTCGGCGGGATGATCAGCGCGGTGGCCGCGCTGTGCGTGCTGCCGTGGAAGCTCTACTCGTCGCCGGTGGTGGTGAACTACTTCCTCGGCGGGCTCGGCGCGTTCCTCGGTCCGCTGTTCGGGATCATGGTCGTGGACTACTACCTGGTGCGGCGCGGGAAGATCGACGTCGGGCAGCTGTTCGCGCGCGAGAGCGGCTACCGGCGGGTGAACCCGCGGGCGATGGCGACGTTCCTGCCTTCGGCCGCGCTGTCCGCGGTGATCGCCCTGGTGCCGTTCTTCGCCCCGGCCGCGCCGTACTCGTGGTTCCTCGGCACCGCGACCGCCGGGGCACTCTACTTCGCCGTCTCAGGCCGGCAGCGGAGGTCCGCGTGCGCATCCTCGTGACCAACTGCAACACGACCGAGGCGATGACCAAGGAGATCGAAACCGGCGCCCGCGCGGCAGCGAGTCCTGGCACCGAAATCCTCGCCCGAACCCCGTTGTGGGGTCCGGAATCCGCGGAAGGCTGGCTCGACAGCTTCCTGTCCGCCGCCGCGGTACTGGACCTGCTGCGCGGGATCACCGAGCCGTTCGACGCCGTGGTGATGGCCGGCTTCGGCGAACACGGCCGCGAGGGCGCGCGGGAACTGCTGGACGTGCCGGTCGTGGACATCACCGAGGCCGCCGCCCATCTGGCCGGCCTGCTGGGACGCCGCTACGGGGTCGTCACGACGCTGGACCGTACCTGCGGGCTGATCGAGGACAGCCTGCACAGTGCGGGCGTGCACACCCACTGCGTCGCCGTGGTCGGCGCCGGGCTGGGAGTGCTGGAGCTGGGCGACGAACGGCGCACCGAATCGGCGCTGCTCACCGCCGCGCGGCGGGTCCGGGACGCGGGCGCCGAGGTGCTCGTGCTCGGCTGTGCCGGGATGACCGGGCTGGACCGGAAGATCTCCGCGATGCTCGACGTGCCCGTGGTGGACGGCGTCGCCGCGGCCGTGCGGCTCGCGGAGTCCCTGGTGGCACTGGGGCTGCACACGAGCCGGGCCGGATCCTACGCACGGCCGCTGGACAAGCGTCGTCGCTGGCCGGCCGGCTGAGCGCGGATCAGCTCGCGGCCGCCCTGGCCGGCTCCGGCTTGGCTGCGGCCCACACCGGCGGCCGTCCGGTGAGCGCCTTGCTCCACGGCAGCCGGCGCAGCACCACGACGATCACGAAGGTCAGCGCCACCACGGACGGATAGAGCGCCAGCGTGGTCCACGGGGCGCCGTAGCGATCGCCGATGAAGGAGATCAGCGGCGCCAGCAGCGCGAGCGCGATCGGATGGCTCAGGAACACTGCGAACGACCGCTCCACCGCCCAGGACACGACCCGCTCGCCCCGCCGCTTGCCATCGGCCCAGCGGGTGCCCAGTACGTACAGCCCGGCGATCGCGGCCACGCACCACGGCACCAGGTACGGGCGGAACGCGTCCGCGGCCAGCTCCGGCCACAGTCCGTTGTGGACACTCACGAAGTACCCGGTCTCGGTGAGCGCCAGTGCGGCCACGAGCCCTGCCACGACCCAGCCGCGGTGCTCGCGCAGCCAGCCGTGCATCGTCTCGAAGTGCACCGCCGCGACGGCGCCGAGCACCGAATAGAACTGGTACGGCAGCAGTGTGACGAAGAACCGGGTGACCGTGACGTAGTCCACGCTTTCCGGCGGGTAGCTGAGGAACAGGGTGATCGCGATCTGCAGCACGCCGGACACCGCGAGCACCGTCCACGGCCGGCGGCGGACCACGCCGAGCACCTTCACCACCACCGGGAACAGCAGGTACACCTGCAGCGTCACGAGCAGGAAGTACAGGTGGTACCAGGCACTGCCGGTGGCGATCTCGATCGCCAGCGCGCGCAGCTGCCCCGGCAGCGGCCCCACCGGCTGCGGCGAGGTCAGCATCGAGTAGGCCCAGTAGATCACCGACCACACCACGTAGGGCACCGCGACCAGCGGCACCCGCCGTCGCCAGAACTTCCACGCGGCCAGCGGCCGGGATCGGTACTGGAAGACCAGCACGAAGGTGGTGAGCGCGAAGAACGCCTCGCGTGTGAGGTGCAACGGCCCTTCCAGCGCGTCGGCCACCACGTCCTGCGGATAGGTCGTGGCGACGAGCACGTGCATGAAGATCACGAGGGCGAACGTGAGCACCCGGAACAGGTCCAGCTGCCGCAGGTGCGGCGATTTCGCCGGCGCGGCCGGCTCCTCCGCGCGGGTACGCGGTATCTCGGTGGTCGTCATCGTCGCGCCATGCTCCCAGGGTCGTTACCGATCATCGTGCCAGGTTCGCCTGCGCGGCTGTGAATCACCCATGATGTCCCTGAGCAGAACCTGATGGCAGGCTCGGCCGACATGCGGTTTCCGGCACCGGCGCCCGGGATGTGGGAACGGGCCCCCTTTGTACCGGACACAGGAATCGGCGGCGGTGCGGGGTTCCCTCACCCTCGAAGGGATCCCCGTGCCGCCGCCGACGAGCGGGAGCCGCCGTGCTCAGTTGCCGGTGGAACCGACCCCCGGCGCGGGTGCCTGTGCGTTGCCCGCGATGCCGTAGCGGCCGGAGCCGCCGTCGAGCTGTTCCTTCAGCGCGAGCAGGGTCGCCACCCGGCCTGCCGCGGAGTCGACGTTGTCCACAGTGGACAGGATCGAGGTGGCCGAGGTGTCCGCGCGGACCACGCCGAGCGGACCGGCCCCCTCGGCCGAGCCGGGGTCACCGGCGAGCACGGTACCCGCACCGGAACGGTCGAGCTGCGCGGCGAACCGCGCGATCGAGGCGGCCCGGTCCCCCGCGCCCTCACCGCTTTGCTGCGCGCCGGTGAGCACGACCGCCAGCTGCGCGGGCTGCACGCCCTGGCTCGGCTTCACGAACCCGCCGTCGGTGAGCCCGCTGAGCGCCGCGGCCAGCTCGTCCGGACTGGCCTGCGGTTTGGCCGTCGTCTTGTCGAGCAGCAGCACCGAACCGAGCAGCGCGCCGGCGAGCGTGCCGGAATCGCCTGCGGTCGGGAACTGCGCCCCGGCAGGCTGCAGCCGGGTCACCACGTCCCGCAGCTGGTCGGCCTTGTCCGCATCGGTGAACGCGTCGGTCAGCTGCAGTTCCCCGGTGACCGAGGCACCGGACTGGCCGATGAGCTTCTTCACCGCGTCCCGGTCGGCAGGGCGTGCGTCCTGCGTGGTCACCATCACCACGCTGCGCTTGTCCAGCGTGCCCGCCACGACCTTCGGGCCCATCGCACCGGCGAACGCGTCGGAATCGGACAGCCGCGCGTTGAGCACGTTGCGCTGTGCCTGCAGATCGGACACCTGCGTGCCCAGGTCTTCCTTCTGGTCGGACAGGCCGGACAGCAGTGAGCCGTTCAGCGCGGTCGAACCCAGCACCACGCCGACGGCCAGCGCGAGGAAGCAGGCGGTGATGGAAACGATGTGGTACCGCAGGGAAATCACGTGAAGAGCCCCTTCACCCATGCCGTGAACTGGGACCAGGTGTGCTGGATCCAGTCCAGGTAGACCGAACCGACGTCGGAGACGAGCAGCGCGGCGATCACCACGACCACCGCGGCGAGGACGAGCAGCGCGACCGCGCCGAGCGAAACCCGGCTGCGGTGCAGCGTCGCGACTGCCTTGCCGTCGACCAGTTTCGTGCCCAGCTTGAGCCGGGTGAGGAAGGTCGACGGGTTGGATCCGGACCGGCCGTGGTCGAGGAACTCGCGCAGGGTGGCCTGGAATCCGACGGTGACCACGAGGCTCGCACCGTGCGCGTCGGCCAGCAGCAGCGCGAGGTCCTCGGCGTTGCCGGACGCCGGGAAGGTGACCGCGCCGATGCCGAGGTCCTGGATGCGCTCCACCCCGGGGGCGTGTCCGTCCGGCTGCGCGGGGACCACGACCTCACCGCCGCTGTGCAGTGTCGCGGTGCCGATTCCGGTCGGGTCGCCGACGATCACGTCCGGGACGTGCCCCTGCGCGCGCAGCGTGTCCGCACCCGCGTCCACGCCGATCAGCACCGGACGGTGCTCGCCGAGGTACTTCTTGAGCCGCTTCAGGTCCTCCGCGTGCCCGGTGCCGCCTGCCACGACGAGCACGTGCCGATCGCGGATCGGCACCTTCAGCTCCGGCACGCCGACGCCGTCGAGGATCAGCGTGCGCTCGCGGCGGAGGAATTCGATGGTGTTCGCGGAGAACGCCTCCAGCTGCGTCGACATACCGGCCTTGGCCTCGATCATCTGGTCCGCGACGCTCTCCACGGACTGCTCGACGCCGGAGGCGAGCTGGCGCTCCCCCAGGTACACCGCGCCCTCGTGCACGCGCAGTTTCGTGCCGTCCTTGACCGTGCGCAACAGTTCCCCGCCGACCGAGTCGATCAGCGGAATGTCCGCGGCGACCAGGATTTCCGGGCCGAGGTTGGGAAACCGCCCGGAGATCGACGGCGACGCGTTGACCACCGCGGCGACCTCGGCGGCCACCAGCGCGTCGGCGGTGGCACGGTCGAGGTCGAGCTGGTCGAGCACGACGATGTCGCCCGCGCTCACCCGGCGCAGCAGCTCCCGCGTGCGGCGGTCGACCCGGGCCACGCCGGTGACGCCGGGTAGTGCTTCGTGGTTGCGCGCCAGCAAACCGGTGAGCTTCATGTGGCTGATGGTGACAAATTTGAGGACGAGAACACGGTCGACGCGCCGATGTGGACGTGACTCATTGTGCCGGGCCGTGTCGCCGCGGGCGTCGGATCACGGCCGGATCTCCGGGCCGCCGGCCGCAAATGTGAGGTTCGACCAGGGGCTCGCCGGATCCTCGAGCAGCAGGTGGTGGACCCGCACCGCGGTCCGGTAGTGCTCGCCGAACCGTTCGTCGTCCAGCGCCAGCACCCGGCCGAGCACGTAGCCTGCGGACAGCTCCGCCCATGACTCGTGGTAGCGGCGGGCGAGCGAACCGGCTTCCAGCACCAGCAGTTCGGCGGTGAGCGCGTCGCAGTGGCCGACGGCGAGGCCCCAGCGGACCAGCTCCACCGCGCGGCCGAGGTCCCAGCCGAGGGTGCTGCCCGCCGCACCGTCCGGTGGCAGCACGCCGTCCGCGCGCAGCCGCTGCTCGTAACGCACGTTCCGGCGGACCGCGGCGGCGAGCAGGTCCTCCTGCCCGGCCAGCTCGTGCTCCGCGCACCACGTCGAAACCAGCCGCACCCAGGCGAGCGGATCGAGGTCCGCCCCGGAGCGGGCACGCAGCACGAGTGCGAGACCGCCCGGCGTGACCGCACGGTTTTCGCCCAGCAGGCCGTCCACCGCGGTGCGCCAGCCTGCCGCGTCCGAGATGCCCCACCAGTCGTGCAGGCCGCGGATCTCGGCGACGTAGTCGTGACAGCGCGCGCCGAGCAGGTTCCACGGCTCCGCGGCGAGCACCGCTTGGTGCGCACCGCACGCGAGCGCGTGCGCGACCGGGCCTTCGAGGTGCCCGTAGCTCGCCGTGTGCAGACGCTCGACCTGCTGCTCCACCGCCGTGACCCGGTGCGGATTGGCGTCGAGCCAGCCCAGCACGGCCGACGCGCCCACCCGCCATTCGCCGGACGTGCCACGGTTGAACACCAGCTGCTCCCCGGTGCCGAGGCCGCGTACGGCCCAGTCGAGATCACCGCTGAAGAACACCACGCGGTCACCGAGATCCGGCACCGCGCCGCGCGTGAACACCTGCAGCGACAGCTCCCCTTCGTGCGGACAACACACCTTCGCCGGCGACCACACGCGCTGTTCGGCCAGCTGGTGCGCCTCGTCCCGGTGGATCGGCACGAACAGTTCCTCGTCCCCGAGCAGACCGAGGAACCGGTCGAGATCGTCGTCACGCCGGGCCCGCGCAAGCTCGGTCTCGACGTCGGCAGCCGCGATCCAGCTCATCCGAGATGATCAACCTTTCCCGACTCGCTCAACGACAGACCGGCCGCCCCCACACGGCTCCCGCCCGGCCCTTCCGGCCCGCACCGCCCATTGTCCCCCGGCGCGGAGAGACCCACTTCGCCACCCGCTCCCCGGCAACCAGCTCTCGCCGCCGCTCAACCCACGCCCGCCGACTCTCCCCGCCCGCATCCGGTTCTCCCCCGGTGCACAGGCAACCGGACCCCGACCGCCCGGCGCACACTTCCCACCCCGCCGACAACCGACCCGCCCCCCGGCTGCCCGGCAACCAGTCCTCGCGGCACGCCCCGGCCCGCGGACAACCGCCCCGCGCTCCCCGGCAACCGGCTCTCGCGCCATCCGGCCCGCCGACAACGACGCTCCCCCAAGTAGCCCATTCTCCCCGGCTCACGAGCAACCGGGTCCCCACGGCCCGCTCTCCCGCGACCGGCAGCCAACCGGCCAGCGACAATCCACTCGACCCGCACTCCCCGGCAACCAGCGCCCACGGCCTGCTCGGTCCACCCTCCCGCGGCCTCTTGTACGCGGAGCGTGCGGCAGGCAACCGGCCGGCCGCAATCCACTCGGCCCGCGGGCAACCAAGCCCTCGTGGCCACCCCGGCCCGCAATCCCGGACCCGCAACCAGCTGTCACCACGCGACCCCGCGCCGGCAACCACGTTCCCCGCGCATGGCCTGCTCTCGCGGTCCGGGGGCCGGTCCGCTCTCCCGGTGCCCCTTCCGCCGGTTCTTCCCGACGCGGGCGGGTCGTTGCTTCCCGCCGCGCGGTCCGGAAGCGGCTCGTGAAATCCGGTTCACCTCGGCACGGGCCCGTTCGCGGCCGGCCGAAGCCCGTGCGGCCCCGTCCGGAGCCGGGCAGTCCACCCCGGGCTCCGGATCGGCGGCCGGGCCCGCTGCACCCGACGTGCGTGTTGTGGATGCTCAGTTCTTCTTGGCTCGCTTGCGTTTTCCCGCGCCGCCGGGCTTCGCGGGTGCGTTCTTGTCCTTCTCCGCCGTCGCGAGCAGTTCCTCGGCGTGCGCGCGGCCGGTCTCGGTGCCGTCCATCCCGGCCAGCATCCTGGCCAGTTCGCGTACCCGGTCGCTCTGCTCCAGCAGTTTCACCCCGCTGCGCGTGACACCGCCGCTGGTGCCCTTGTCCACCACCAGATGCTGGTCGGCGAACGCAGCCACCTGCGGCAGGTGCGTGACCACCAGGACCTGGTGGGTACGGGCCAGCCGGGCGAGCCGGCGGCCGATCTCCACTGCGGCCCGTCCGCCGACGCCGGCGTCGACCTCGTCGAAGACCAGCGTCTGCACGGTGTCCGCATGCGCGAGCACCACCTCGATCGCCAGCATCACGCGGGACAGCTCGCCGCCCGACGCGGCCTTGTGCACCGGCAGCGGCGGAGCGCCGTCGTGTGCCCGCAGCAGCAGTTCGACCTCGTCCACGCCGTCCGGGCCGGCGTGCACCGCATGCCCGTCGATGGCGAGCGCCTGCTGGTCGCCGTGCTCGGCCGGGCGCTGGTCGACGGTGATCTCCAGCTCTGCCTGCCCCATCGCGAGGCCGGACAGCTCCTTGGTGATCGCGGTGGCCAGTTCGGCGGCCGCTTTGCCGCGCGCCGCGGACACTTCGGTGGCATGCCCGACCAACTGCTGTGCCAGCTCGTCGCGGCGAGCGGCCAACGCTGCCAAAGCCTCGTCGGAGGTGTCCACCGACTCGAGCCGGCGGCGAGCGTCCTGCGCCCACGCCAGCACGCCGTCGACGTCCGCGGCGTACTTGCGGGTGAGCCGTTTCAGATCGGCCTGGCGCGCGAGGACCTTTTCCAGCAGCGCCGGATCGGCGTCCAGATTCTCCAGGTAGCCGCCCAGCTCCGCACCCACGTCGCCGAGCAGCATCGACGCTTCTTCCAGGCGGGGGGCGAGGTCGCGCAGCGCGGAATCCTCGGCAGCGGCCAGCCGGCGCACCGCCTCGCCGACCAGCCCGAGTGCGCCGGGCGCGTCCGGATCGCCGTCCGCGGAACCGGACACCGCAGCGTGTGCCTCGGTGGCTGTCGCGCGCAGTTCGTCGACCGCGGCGAGCCGCTTGATCTGCTCGGTGAGCTCCACGTCCTCGCCCGGTTCGGGGGCCACCGCATCGATCTCGGTGAGACCGTGCTTGAGCAGATCCGCCTGCTGCGCCATTTCCCGCGAACGGCTGGAGCGCTCGGTCAGCTCGGCGAGCACGGTCAGCCATTCCGCCCGCACGTCGCGGTAGGCGGTGAGCGGCCCGGCCACGGAGTCGCCTGCAAAGCGGTCGATCACCGCGCGCTGTTCGGACGGGCGCAGCAGCCGCAGCTGGTCGTTCTGCCCGTGCACGGCGATCACCTGCTCGGACAGCTCCGCCAGCACCCCGACCGGCACCGACCGGCCGCCGAGGTGCGCTCTCGAGCGGCCGTCGACCGCGACTGTGCGCAGCGCGATCACACTGCCGTCCTCGTCGACGTCCGCGCCCGCGTCGGTGACGATGCGATTCGCCGCGTCGTCCTTCCCGAGGGTGAACCGCCCCTCGACGAAGGCCTTCAACATCCCGTTCCGGACCTTGGACGCCTCGGCCCGCCCGCCGGAAAGCAGGTGCAGCCCGGTCACGACCATGGTCTTGCCCGCACCCGTCTCACCGGTCACGACGGTGAAGCCCGGGTGCAGTTCCAGCAGGGCTTCCTCGATGACTCCGAGGCCCTGGATGCGCATCTCGGCCAGCACGAGGCCTACCGTAGCCGTCCCCACCGACGTTCTGTGCGCCCGTCCACCGGTTAATCTTCTTTTCGCTGGTCGAACACCTGTGCGGGCGCGTCGCCCGGATCACATCGCGCGGCCGCCACTGCGCCGTTCCCGCCAGCTGCGCACCGGCAGGCCGAACTTGTGCACCAGCCGGTCGGTGAACACGCCCTCGCGCAGCCGGACCAGCCGCACCGGCCGCTGCCCGCACACGACCTGCACCAGCGCGCCGGGCTGCAGATCGAAGGTGCGCAGGCCGTCGCAGGTCAGCACGGCTTTCGGCCCGGTCGGATCGATGCCGACCGAGATCACCGACGAGGGCGACACGACCAGCGGCCGGGAGAACATCGCGTGCGCGTTGTTCGGCACCACCAGCAGCGCCTCGACGTCCGGCCAGAGGATCGGGCCGCCGGCGGAGAACGCGTATGCGGTGGAGCCGGTCGGGGTCGCGCACAGCACGCCGTCACAGCCGAACGACGACACCGGCCGCCCGTCGACCTCGATCAGCGCGTCCAGCACCCGCTCGCGGGTGAACTTCTCGACACTGGCCTCGTTGAGCGCCCAGGTCCGGTACAGCTCGGTGCCGGCGTCGGTGACCGTGACGTCCACGGTCATCCGGTCCTCGACGTGGTACTCGCCGTCGACCACCTGCTGCACGGCGTCCCCCAGGGCCTCCGAATCGGCCTCGGCCAGGAAGCCCACGCGGCCGAGGTTCACGCCCAGCACCGGCACCCCGGCCGGGCGGGCCAGCTCGGCTGCCCGCAGCAGCGTGCCATCGCCGCCGAGCACGAAGACCAGCTCGGCGCCGCGGGCGGGATCGTCCTGCGGGGCGACCACCGTGCACGGCATCGCCATGCAGCCGTCCGGATCGATCAGCTTCAGCATGTCCTCGTCGGTCACGCGCAGCCGGATCCCGGCCTTGGCGAACCGCTGGGACACCTCGCGGGCGGCCTCCCGGGTGGTCTCCCGGTCGGGATGCGCCACCAGCAGCACTTCACGTTCGGCGGTCACTGGGGTCCTTCCTGCACCGCGGCCCGCACGAGCCGCTCGGCATCGTCCACAGTGCCACCGATGTCCTGCTCCGCGCCCGGATCCTGCCGCCGCAACCACACGAAGTACTCGACATTGCCTGCCGGACCGGGCAGCGGGCTTGCCACGACCCCGTGCACCGCCAGCCCGAGTTTCGCGGCCTCGGCGAGCACGCCGAGCACGGATTCCGCGCGCAGCTGCGGATCCCGCACGACGCCGCCGCTGCCGAGCCGGTCCTTCCCGACCTCGAACTGCGGTTTGACCATCGGCACCAGGTCGGCGCCTTCGGCGGCGCACGCGACGAGCGCGGGCAGCACGAGCTTCAACGAGATGAACGACAGGTCTCCGACCACGAGATCGACCTGTCCGCCGAGGTCTTCGGGCGTCAGGTTCCGCACATTGGTGCGGTCGAGCACGACCACGCGTTCGTCGGTGCGCAGCCGCCAGTCGAGCAGCCCGCGTCCGACGTCGGCGGCGAGCACCGTCTTCGCGCCGCCCCGCAGCAGGACGTCGGTGAACCCACCGGTGGACGCGCCCGCGTCGAGGCAGCGGCGGCCTTCGACGATGAGTCCCTGCGGGCCGAACGCGTCGAGGGCGCCGAGCAGTTTGTGCGCGCCGCGCGAAGCCCAGCCGGGGTCGTCCTCGTCCTTCACGACGATGGGCGCGTCGGATTCGACGCTGGTGGCGGCTTTGCTCGCAACCATGCCGCGCACGGTGACCTTGCCACCGGCGATGAGTGCCGAGGCCTGTTCGCGGGAACGGGCGAGGCCGCGCCGTACCAGTTCCGCGTCGAGGCGGGCCCTTCTGGGCACTCCGCTCAGACCTTGTCGATGCTGGACAAGGCCACGGTCAGCTCGGTGTGCACGGCCTCGAACCGGTCCACGTGCTCGGCAGGCGGCAGCCGGTCCAGATCGTCGAGTCCGGCGACGGCCTCGTCGATCCCCGCCCGCGGGTCGGTCTGCTGCGGGCCGGGACCGGGAATCGGCGGTGGCCCGGGAACGGGCTGCGGGACGTTCGGATGCACGGGCCCAAACTACCAGTCAGGCCAGGCCGAGCCGGGTCAGCGCGGCACCGGCCGTGTCGCCTTCGGCGCGCACCGTGGTCACCCCGCTGCGCCAGGCGACGGCGCAGAGCGCGCGGAGCAGGTCAAGCCGGTCACCCTCGCCCCGCACGGTGAGCACGTCCCCCTCGTCCACCTGCCAGCCGGGCCGTGGGCCGACGCGGAGTTCGTCGGCCGGACGGCTCAGTGCGGTCAGGTCAGCGCTGAGGTGGGTGGGCCGCTCCTGCGGGATCGCGCGCACCAGCGTGGCCGGCGTCGCGACCCCGGTCAGCACGCACAGCACGTCGAGGCCTGCCGCGAGGGCACCGGCGATGTCGGTGTCCAGCCGATCGCCGACGACCAGCGGACGGTCCGCTCCGGCCGAGCGCGCGGCCGTCTCGAACAGCAGCGGCTGCGGTTTCCCGGCGACCACCGGTTCGACCTCGGTGGCCGTGCGCAGGGCGGCGACCATGGAGCCGTTGCCCGGCAACAGCCCACGCTCGCTGGGCAAGGTGGCGTCGACATTGCACGCCACCCACAGCGCGCCCGCGCGGATCGCGAGGCACGCTTCGGCGAGATCGGCCCACGCGTTGTCCGGCGAATGCCCCTGTACCACCGCGGCTACCGCTTCGCCGGCCTTCCGCACCGGTTTGAGCCCGGCCGCAGCGACCTCGTCCGCCAGCGACTCGGTACCGACCACGAGGACCTCGGCACCTTCCGGCAGCCGTTCGCCGAGGACAGCCGCCCCGGCCTGGGCGCTCGTGTGCACCTCCTCGGCGTCCGCGGACAGCCCCAGCTGCTTCAGGTGCGCGACGACGTCCGCGGGCGCTTTCGAGGCGTTGTTGGTCACGAACCGCACGGCTGTGCCCTGGTCCCGCACCGCGGTCACCGTCTCGGGCGCGCCGGGGATCACCTGCGTGCCGTGGTACACGGTGCCGTCGAGGTCGAACAGCACCGCGTCGTACCCAGCGTCACTCATTCGCCAGGTCCGCAGCCCGTTCGGCGGCGTCGGTCTCGTCCTCGGCGTCGGCCTCCGACGCGTTGAGGAACCAGCGCACGGCTTCTTCCGTACGTCCCGCGGCCGCGAGGTTGTCCGCGTAGGCGTAGAACAGCCGCGCACTCCACGGGTCACGCCTGCCCGCCTCGAGATCCGGGCCTTGCAACGACACGACCGCGGCGTCCACCTGCCCGAGATCCCGCCGCGCCCCGGCGGCGACGATCGCCAGCTCGACCCGGGTGGCCTTGGTGAGCCGTTCCTTGTCGGTCTCCTTGGCCAGGTCGAGTGCCCGCTCCGGCCGTCCGAGGGCACGCTCGGCGTCGGCGATCACCGCGATGTGCTCGTCGCTGCGGGTCATCCGCCGCACCGCACGCAGCTCGGACAGGGCTTCCTGCCAGTTGCCGGCGTGGTAGGCGACGAGTCCCAGTCCCTCTCGCACGATGGGCACGCGCGAAGCCTTGGCCTTGGCGTACCGGGCATGCGCGAGCGCCGCCTCCGGATCACTGTCGACGAGCCCGCCCGCGGCCGCGAGGTGCTTGCCGATGGTCTCCGCCAGTCCCTTCGGCAACGTCCGCAGCTCCCGCCGGACCTCCTCGTCGAGATCGGAGAACTCGACCTCCTCCGGCAGCTCGGGAGCGGCGAGCAGCTCGCGGGCCAGCGCCGCGTCGTCCAGCCCTTCCCGACTGCCACGCCCTTCCGCCGGACCACGCCGGTCCTGCTGATCACGCCGGTCGCGCCGGCCACGCTCCGGCCGCTCGGTCCGCGGCCCGCCCCGGTCATCGGGACCACGCCCGTCGCGCCGGCCGTAGTCGTCCCGCTGCCCACGCTCGTCCCGCTGCCCACGCCGGTCCTGCTGACCGGGCCCGTCCTGCCGACCACGGCTGTCCTGCTGACCGCGTCCGTCCCGGTGCCCACGACTGTCTTGCTGGCCGGACCCGTCCCGGTGCCCACGACTGTCTTGGTGACCGTCTCGATCGCGCGGGCCCGGTCCGTCCTGCCCGCCGCGCCCGGCCTCCCGGCCACGCTCGTCGTCCTGATCCCGCCGGCCGGGCTCATCTCGGGAACTACTCCCGTCCCCCTGGCCAGACTCATCTCGGAAACCAAGCCCGTCGCCCACTGCACGCTCAGTCCGCGAACCACTGACGTCCTGCCGGTCACCTTCGCCGCGGGAACGGGCGTCGCCGCCAGGCCCAGCGTCATCCCGCGAGCCAACGCCGTCGCCAGCCCCAGCATCGCCACGGGAACCAGCGTCATCCCGGGAACCAACACCGTCGCCAGCCGCAACGTCGTTCCGGGCACCAGTGTCGTTCCGCGATTCGCTGCCCGGACCTGCGCCGCCGTCGGAGCGGTCGAGCTCGTCGTCAGTTCCTCCGCCGGGCCGAACGTCCCCCTCACGACCGCCACGCTCACCACTGGCGCCCCGGCTGTCGCTTTCGCGCCCGTCTTCCCGGTCGCCTCCGCCGGCACTTCCGTGCCCGCCACTGCGGTCGCCCCGGTCGTCGCTTTGCCGGTCACCGCTGTCGGACTGGTCTGCTGCGTCCCGCCCACGCGTGAACTCGGTCGATTCGCCTTCACCCACAACGATTTCCGCGCCACGCCCGGTCACCGCGGCGTCGAGCTGCTCCTCGCGGCCGACCGGCTCACCGGCAGCGGCACGTTCGGGCTCCTGCGTGTGCTCCGCCCGATCCGTACGCTCTTCCCGGACCTCGTCGCGCGCACCACGCTCGTCCGACCGGTCACGGAAACCGCCGCCGGAACGATGGTCCGGCCGGAGCCCGCCACGGTCGCCCTGTTCGTCACGCCGGAATCCGCCGCCGGCGCCCTGACGATTCCGGGATTCGTCGCCTCGATCCCGACGGTCTCCCGAACCCCCACGCTCGTCCCGCCGGTCACCGCGGTAACCGCCACCGCCCCGATCGTCGCGGTAGCCACCAGGCCGATCCTGCCGGTCTTTGCGGAAACCACCTTCGTTCTTCCGGAAACCACGATCTGCTCGGGCACCACCGTCGCGATCGCCCTGGACCCGCCGGTCGTCCTTGCGGAATCCGCGATCGTCCCGGGTTCCTCCCCGAGCGCCGCCCGATCCGCCGCCGGCACGATCACCGCGGTATCCACCCTGCGCACGGTCGTCGCGGTACCCACTGGAACCACGCTCGTCCCGACGGTCCCCGCGATACCCACTCGCCCCGCGGTCATCCCGCCGGAACCCACCAGAGCCACGGTCGTCACGGCGATCCGCACGGAATCCCCCGGAGCCACGCTCACCCCGGTACCCGCCGGTGCCACGATCGTCCGGCCGGTTACCGCGGTACCCACCCGAGCCGCGGTCGTCGCGACGGTCCCCACGGGCCCCAGCAGCCCCACGGTCGTCTCGGCGATCTCCACGAAAACCACCGGAGCCACGGTCATCACGGCGGTGCCCGCCGGAGCCACCGTCGTCGCGGTATCCACCGGAGCCCCGATTGTCTCGACGGTCACCGCGATACCCGCCGGAATCGCGATCGTCACGACGGCCACCGCGGTTTCCGCCGAACCCACGGTCGTCCGGACGGCCACCGCGGTACCCGCCGGCACCGCGATCGTCCGGACGGCCACCGCGGTATCCACCGGAGCCGCGGTCGTCACGACGGAATCCCTTGTCCTGCGCACCGCGGTCGTCCCGGAAGCTCCGGGAGTCCCGGTTGCCACCGCCGGTGCGGCGATCGTTGTCGCGGTATCCGCTTCGCTGGTCGCCGCCGCGAAAGCCGCCGCCGCGCCGGTCGTCGCCGCGCGAGCCGCCTCGGTCGTCCCGGTACCGCGCGGAGGAGTCGGCGCGGTAGGCGGATTTGCCCTGCGGCCGGTCGCCGGAACGGCTGTCGAAGCCGCGGCGGTCCCCGTCGTCACGTTTGCCTTGGTAGCCACGGTTTTCCCGCGAACCATCACCCCGCCCGGCCCGGCCGGCGAAACCGCCCGCGCCGCGCGCACCGCGATCGTCCCGGCGGGGGCGGCCCTGGTGGCCGCTGTCACGTCCGCCTCGGTCCTGCTTCGCGCCGCGCCGGTCTCCCCGGGGCGCGTCGGACCGGCTGCCACGGGAGTCCTGGTCGCGGCGAGCCGACCGTCCGGACCCCTCATCCGCTGAGTCCCGTCGACCGAACTCGGACACCTGGCCTCCTGCCATCGAAAACTCTTGAATTCTCACGGGTGGTCCGCTATAGGGACCGACTGACCATCCTACGGGGACCTTCGGCGCTCACCGAAGCCGGGCGCCCCAACCGGACGCAGACATGAAGAAAGTGGTGGTGTGGGTTGGGGTCTGGGAGAACCGTGCTCGGGTTCTCGACCGGGGCCCCGCCCCACACCACCACTACCTTTTTTGGGTTGAGTTCGGCGGTGTCCTACTCTCCCACAACCCTTCGGTTGCAGTACCATCGGCGCTGTCAGGCTTAGCTTCCGGGT